>CAZFER010000035.1:0-61024 GCA_964517495.1 uncultured bacterium
AGCGTTGAGGACCATTTAGCGAAGAACAAAGGCCTATTAAATTTATCTTCGTCAGCACGAAAGTGCTGAGATAACCAAGAATAGGATAAATCGACGGCACCCCCCGAATTAAAAACCGGGGCGCCCCGAAAAAAATGCAATAAACAACGATGTTGAATACCATATGTAAGGGCAGACCCAATGTAATTAAGTTAAGATCAAATTGGATCGTAAAATAGGGAGGACGAGGCTCCCGCCGAGCCGTTATACGTGGAAACGGATCGGCGGGAACCTCCCCCTCTGCTTTAACTTAATGACATTGAGGGCAGGCCTCTGTCTTTCCCCGAAAACAGCAATCATAGGGGTAGACGTGCGTGTCTACCCGGTCTGCGACCCAAATCACCCTTTTAAAACTCCTAAAAGGGCATGGAATAGGTCTGCGTATAATGGAATGTTTTATATTTGAAAGGTAAAATAAAAAAAGGAGGGAACTATTCACCTCCGGATTAGATAATAAAATAGAAATAATCCTCAAATAGGAGAACTAAAAAGATTTGAGTTGAACTAATTCAAAACTTCTGAATTATAACCCTAAAATGAATAGGCGTTTTTCTTGATCGGTACGATATCTACCCCGCGTTTGTTGACGACGGAATCCTTGAATTTGACGGTTATCACCACTTTGTTGGGAAAGCCTTGAAACTCTTCCACCAGTGTTGCATCAGAAATAACTCGGATTGATTCGATTGACCCCTCAATATCATCTCCGTCCAATGCTACCGTATCTCCGACCTTGAAACTGATCTCCTGGTTAAAATCAAGCATATTTTTTGTCTCCTCTTGTCAAATGTTTTTGATTTGTTTTAGTTTCCATTCATTCTCCTTGCGAAAATATATTGACAAGACATGACATCTATGTACAATATTAGATATTAATTCCTAAAAGTCAATAGTAGAAATTGCAATCCGAAAGTTATTTTGACTTTCGGCTTTCCTGTTTTTAGGGACATTGGATTAATACCATGCAAAAATTGTTAACGATAAAAGAAGTCAGTGATTTGTTGCAAGTGAATCAACGTACCATCATGCGTATGATTCAAAACCAAAAAATCCCCGCCACCAAAATTGGAAATCAATGGCGTTTTCATCCGATTCATTTGGAAAATTGGATTTTGAACGGTGCCAATCACTCAAATGGTGCTTTGGAAAGGAACTGGGAATTAGAAGAAGAATTCCAGATCTTTTCTCCCTCTCGTGTATTACTCGATCTAAAGGTGAATACATATGAAGAGGCACTTCAAAATATGACTGACTGCCTTGCCGATGAAGGACATCTTCTCCAACCGGAACTTTATCTCACCGCTTTGTTAGAGCGTGAAGCAATGGCATCGACCGCCATAGGCCATGGTGTGGCTTTACCTCATGCCTGGCATCCTCTCAATGATCTCTTTCGCATGCCACTTACCGTCTGTACACGCCTTGAACACCCTTTGGATTTAAACTCTTTTGACAAAATGCCAGTGGATTTGCTTTTCCTTCTCTGTGCCCCTCGAAATCGGCTTCACTTGAAACTTCTCAGCACAATGTCCAAAATCGCCAAAACACAATCGATCCTTTCATCACTGCGAAAAGTCATTACACCCCACGAATTCACGGACGTATTAATGGAGACCACCCCATCCTTAACCACATTAACAACCTGACACAGTTTTCATCTCTGTATGGGTGGGTTTATAACCCGCCCATATATAAACCCGCTTTAACCACTTCAAGTCTATTTTTCTGGACATAGTCTGGATACAATACCTTCGTGAGGTGACCCCGATGACATTACAAACACGATGGGCGCTTTTGATTTTTTTAACGCCTATTTTTTTTGGTTTAATTTACACCACATATTATCAGGCCAACCGGCACAACGTCATGCAACGGCTGGCGGAATCAGGAGTGGTCGCGCTTTATGACGGTGGGATGGTTACCCAAGAGGATTTACAATGGTATTTCGAAAATCCTCCCATCAAGGACAGCCCACTTTTGCGCGCCCTTGAACTGACCCCTGAAGATGTCAGCGGACTTAATCACGAAGATCCCGCTTGGTTGCAATCTCAATCCGGACAATTGCTGATCAACCGCATCATTCAACACCTCGCCATGATTCAATACTTAAACAGCCGATGGTCTGCCTATGATATGGATAACGATCAGGCGGAAATAACCGCTTATCGTGAACAGCTGATGAGAACTTATATGGAGAAAGATCTTGCTCAAATCACCCCTGAAATAACCCAGGAAGAAATGCTGGATTATTACATCAAACATCCAGAATCGTTTCACCGAGAAGGCAAACGTTTGGCACGTCACCTCATGATCGAAAATGTTCGATCTTCTGATCCCAAAGATCCTTTTTTAACCACACCCGATATGATTATTAAACGGTTAAAAAATGGAGAGGATTTTTTACATCTCATCCACCAGGAATCACGCTCCATGAGCTCTTCCAATAATGGCCTCTTGGGCTGGCATACACGCGGTACGTTCCATGAGAATTTCGACCGGGTACTTTGGTCGTTGGAAATTGGGGAAGTCACCGGCCCAATTAGAGCGGATGATACTCTCCATTTTATTCAGTTGCTCGATGAACAAGAGGAAGGGCTGATCCCCTATAATAAATGTAAGTCAGATATTCGAACTATTCTTACTGAAGAAAAACGTAAAATACGACGCTTTAAATTACTTGGCCTTTCCAAAGACCTTCTCTCCAACGATGATCCCGCTGCTACGGAGGAATACAAAAAAGCACTATTACAAGCAGCCTATGCCAGGGAATGGGATAAAAATGTGGCAGTGGTTGAAAAAACAGATGCCTTCTCACAATATCATAAAGCGGATCTTCTCTTTCGCATCTACATGAACCAATACCGCGATACCCTTAATTTAACCCGTGAAACAGAAGGAACACTTAATCTACAGAATCAATGCGCCAAGTATTTGTTAGACAGCATTAATTTCCGCTTCTTAGTCAAATTAAATACCTCCCCTCCATCCTGAAGTTAATCATGGATGAAACTACATTATTCAATTTTGTATACTAACAGTGCTGGTGTGATATAACCGTCCGGTGGCCGTTGGTGAAAGGGAACGAGATATTCAAACAATTTGCCTACCCCAATCCCCCGAAACGCTGTCGCGCTGATCACATACCAACCGGGTTCCAGGGGGGTCGAACGATCCACTTTAATCGTGTGAGGAATGCCATACAGATCAGGATATGGCTCTGGACCAAAATAAATCAACGACAGATTCTTTGAAGGATGCTTATCCAAATAACGTTTCAAAATCAACAAATCCTGCCCCCAATCCAGATTCGAATCAACAGCGTAATAATGCCCATTTCGCGGCCCTCCAATCAACGAATTGAAATAAGCGAGATAATGGGATTGAACAGAGAGGACAGCGAAAACATACAGACCGGTTATCAAGCCAACAGGAATCAACCAGTTTAATCGTCTATAAAATGAACCAGATAAGGATTGGATCTTGTTATGAACACCATCAAAGAAAGCCCCTCCCAGCAAAATCATTAAAAAGGGAATGACGGGCAAAGCGTGTCGGAACCCGATATTGGCCGTATCTTCAACGATTAACACATACGCATATAAAGTGGGAATAACCAGGCAGGCCGTATAATTCAAAAGGTTAAGCCGGACATCTTTAGTGGCTACGCATCCAATCCCTACCATGAATATCATGAGAACTGGCAGTGGGGTTTTAATCAAAAAGAGAACGGGATAATACATCATCCAACCCTTCATCGACCGTTCCCCCATAAAATAACTTAAATGGCCTGAACGCAGATGAGCACGGTTTGCCAGGAATCCTTCGATATGGCTGTATAGTGGTGTGTAGGTACGAATGAAGGTCCATAAGGGTTCATCAGGATTGTTCGCATCAAAACGAATTTGGCTATCTTCATCCCACAGAATATAGAGCAAATTGATAGGAAACTGCAAATCATGCCACAGATGGCTGTGAATGGGCTTTCGAGGTCCCGGAATGGAATCACCCATCTCAAATCCATACCCCACCCACAAAGTGAATATACCCATTACAAACACGATAGATATCAGGACGAATGCATTGATTAATATCCTCAACCCCGTCCTGTATTCTTTGATTCGTGAAAGCAACAACAAATCAGGGTGATTACGATGGACATACGAATAGACTAGAAAGCAAATAAACAGGGCTGGGAATAAAATCACCCCGGAATGCTTGGCATACCAAGCCAGGCCCAAAATAACCCCAAGTAACAATAATCGGCGAATACGTGGTTTTTGAACATATCGCCAAAAGCAAAAACCGCTCAGCGTGAAAAACAAAGCGGAAGCAATATCAGTGGTAATCAGGCGCCCATGCGCAAGAATATTGGGTTCAAAAACCGCCAGTACCAACACGCCTAACCCCGGCCAATAGCCCCAAAGTTCTTTTGCCCAATAAAAGCAAACAAAACATAATAAAACCGACAGGAACATCGTTCCCATACGCCCGGTCATTAGAATGGACTGAAACCTGCCTGGATAGTGTTCATGAATAATATCACCGCACCCATTCCATATTCCCATTTTCCAACAGTAGTCATCATACGGCATTTCGATATCATGAATAATCAGGACAGGAAGAGCACAAACGAGATTTTGCAGGGGAGCCGCCACCCGGTTCATGCGAAAATCGAACGTCGTCAATGAATACAATCCCGCCGATAGATGACTCATTTCATCCACGGTAGCGGATTTTTGTTTGGCGCTGTGCCACAGAAGAAAAACATGAAGGGCCAATAAGAAAAGGACAAGCAGCCATTTCTTACTCATGGAGTATCCATTGTTTGGGTTGAAGGAGTTAAGGAATCCGGTTCCCCCTCATGAAATTGCAAACGATACAGACGCTGATAAAGTTCGCAGCGTTCCAGCAACTCATGATGAGTACCCATATCCAATTTTCGCCCATGATCCAACACGATAATCTTATCGGCTTGTAAAATCGTTGAAAGACGATGTGCGATAATAAACGTTGTGCGTCCTTCCATCAGCCGATGCATGGAGCGCTTGATGTGTTGCTCGGATTCACTATCCAGCGAGGAAGTGGCTTCATCGAAGATGATGATTGGTGTATCCCGCAAAAAGGCCCGGGCAATGGCCAACCGCTGGCATTGGCCGCCGGATAGAGACAATCCCCGTTCCCCCACTACTGTTTGATAGCCTTCCGGCAGTGATTCGATGAATTGATCGGCATAGGCGGCATGGGCAGCTTTATAAACATCTTCAGGCTGATACGATTCGTCACCACAGGTTAAATTCATCCACACGGTATCGCCAAAAATCATAATATCCTGAGAAACAAAGCTGATCAAACGCCGCAGTGACTCCAACTGGATTGAACGGAAATCCACTCCATCCATCAAGAGGCGCCCTTCGGTGGGATCATAAAAACGGGGGATTAAATGCACCAGAGTGGTTTTCCCTCCCCCGCTGGGACCAACTAGTGCGATTTGTTCTCCCTTGCGAACATCAAATGATATTGAATCAAGAACCCGGGTTTTATCATCATACGAAAAGGAAACGTTCTCAAAACGTATGGATTGATTCAGGTCATGCACTTCCTGAGCATTGGGCAGTTCCGGTACTTCAGCATCAGTGTTTAACACTTCAAACACCCGTTCTGCTGCTGCAAAGCCAACCTGAATTTCTTGCAGAGTGCGTTCTAATCTTTTCACCGGTTGATAAACCGCAGCCAGGGTGGCGATGTAAACAACAAAATCCTCGGCCTTGAAACCGGCATTTCCCGGTGAAAAGATCATGTAACCCCCCAGCATCAAGATACAGCATAAGGCAAACAAACCCAGAAATTCGTTGATAGGTGAAGACGCCGCGGTGGCCTTGGCCATACTCATTATCGCGCTGAATACCCCACGGGATTCATCCCAAAAACGTTTTCGCTGGTGATCGTACATATGATAAACTTGCACCAGCCGGATATGGGTGAAATGCTCCTGCAAAAACGCTCCCAACCGAGCCAGGATATGCTGTGCTTTACGGCCTGCCCGGCGGTTTTTGCCGGCATAGTAACGCATAATATAAAAGATCAAGGGGAAAATGGCCGCATAGATCAAAGTCAGTTTCCATTGAAGAAACAACAAAAAGATAATCGTGGCAAGCAATTGCAGGGGATCAAGCAGCAAACGTCCAAAAACATAAAAAATTGTCATCCCAATCACGCGGATGTCAACGGTGAAATAGGATATCAATGAACCCACACGCCTACTGGCAAAATACGCGGCATTAAATCGCGTCATCTTCAAATAAAGATCACGCTGAAGATCGAGGATAACCCGGTTGCCAATCCATTTGACCATGTATTCCTGAAGGTAACGGAAAATACCATTCAAGGCGACAATTGAGAGAATGCAACAGCATACCACCACCAGGGTATGCAAGGGATTGGCTCCAGCATAATATTCAAATAAGAGGTATAAGGGAGTAAGCAGAGTTCCAAGGCGGCCGGTTGGTTCCAGGGTGCCTTCCGGTTCAAAAATAACGGCCATCGTTGGTTTTAACAACGATATCAATAAGATGCCCAGTACCGATACCACCGCACTGCATACCACTGCCAACAGCAAGCGGCCTTTGTAACGCAACACATATTGGAAAAGATGCGAGAACGTATTCAGTTCCCGGCGCAGGACATTATAATCCATGGTGTTTGAATTAAGGCCGATTGATAAGCATCAATTACAGCTCGGCTTGATGGAGCGTATCAAGGAAGTCTTTATTGGTTTTGGTTTTTCGCATACGTTCAATTAACAATTCGACCGCTTCACTGGCATTCATTTCATTCAAAACCTTGCGTAAAAGCCACACACGTTCCAGTTCGTCTTTTTCGAGCAACAGCTCCTCTTTACGGGTTTTGGAACGATTAATGTCTATCGAGGGATAAATACGGCGTTCGGCGAGCTTGCGGTCCAAATGCAGTTCCAGGTTGCCGGTTCCTTTAAATTCCTCGTAAATCACATCATCCATGCGGCTGCCCGTATCAATCAGCGCGGTGGCCATAATGGATAAACTGCCCCCTTCTTCAATATTACGGGCCGCCCCGTAAAATCGTTTGGGTGGGATCAAGGCGCTGGAATCAATACCGCCTGACAGGATTTTGCCACTGTGGGGAGCGACCTGGTTGTAAGCACGTGCCAAACGGGTAATACTGTCAAGCAGAATAACGACATCATGGCGGTATTCAACCATCCGTTTGGCTTTTTCGATGACCATTTCTGCAACCTGCACATGGCGTTCGGGTGGCTCGTCAAAGGTCGAGGCAATCACTTCACCATCCACCGTTCGTTCCATATCCGTCACTTCTTCCGGACGTTCGTCGATCAACAATACAATCAAAAACACTTCAGGATGATTGCTGGTAATGCTATTGGCGATCTCCTGCAGTAATATCGTTTTTCCGGAATTGGGGGGAGCCACAATTAACGCGCGTTGCCCTTTGCCCATGGGAGTAATCAGATCAATGATCCGTGATGAAATCCGATCACTTCGAGATTCCATTTTCAAACGTTCGGTGGGGAAAAGGGGAGTAAGGTTATCGTATAGGATTTTATCTTTGGTGGATTCCGGCGCTTCACCGTTGATTTTTTTGACCTTCAGTAACGCGAAATAACGTTCACCGTCTTTCGGAGGACGAATCACGCCACCAACAGTGTCTCCTTTACGCAACCCAAATCGGCGTATCTGTGAGGGGGATACGTATATATCATCCGGGCCGGGCAGATAGCAATAATCCGCGCTGCGTAAAAAACCGAATCCTTCCGGAAGCGCTTCCAGAACACCACTGCCTTCCAATTGATTGCCTTTATCACTCTGGATTTTTGAGGCATGTTCAAGAATGCGATAGATCAGTTCCTGTTTGCGAATACCGCTTAAACCCTCCAGTTCCATTTCATGGGCCAGCTTAAGCAGTTCGCTTACCGTCTTCTTTTTAAGCCCTTCCATCTCCAATTCACGCACGCGTTCAGCAGCATTCACACTGGCAGGCGATGCGACGATATCCTGCTTGTTTTGACTTGTGTTTTTGTCGTGATTGCGTTTGTCGTTGGAGTGGCTTTTCCAATGTTGGGTATTATTTGAGTTCTTCTCATTTCTATTGTTAGATCTTGAACGTCTATTCGTTGTTTTTGCTTCCATGATTCTTTCTTTTTTCGTTCCTTTCAAAGACTAAAGATCGATTCGACCGATCGGCGCAAGTTGGATAAACCGTTGTCATTGTTTATCACAATATCCGCTCGTTGTTCCTTTTCGGTTTGGGGGATCAACACCGTTTCCCGTTGATCGAAGTTCTGGCGTGATCCTCCCCGGCTGCTTAAAAACCGTTGCCGTCTCAGCTCGGCTGAAGCCGTAATCAACACAACGGTGTCAAACCATTCTTCGATTCTCCATTCATATATAAGGGCGGCATCCACCACCAAAAGCGTCCGGAATTCACCGGCGCGAAATTGTTTGAGTTCATGCTGTAGCCGTGCCAGCATGGGGGGATGAACAATCGCATTCAATGCTTCGAGCCGTTCTTGAGAGGCAAAGACGATCTCACCCAATACCCGGCGAATAATATCGCCATTTTCATCCAATAGATTTCGCTCACCTCCAAAGGTTTCAACCACTATGTCAAATACCGGTGAGCCCTTTAACAGCATTTCATGACCGAGTTTGTCACCGCTGACGATTTTGGCACCCCACTGATTCAACCAATCCGCGACGGTGGATTTACCCGCCCCTGGATTTCCGGTCAACCCTACCACTTTACCGAACCAGGATGGCTTCAAACGATTGGTTTCCTCCTTCATGCTGTTTTCTTACTTTAAATCAGCCCAGCTTGAACCAACCGCGACCTCCACCGGGGTGGGGACAGACAGTTCCAATGCATTCTCCATAAGTGATTTGCATTGTGTGGTGACCTCATCAACATGATCTTCCTTTACTTCCAAAATCAATTCATCATGAACGGTCAATAAAACGGAGGCTTTTTCTCTGTCCAGCTTTCGATGAATATTGACCATCGCCGTTTTCAGCAGATCCGCCGAGGAACCTTGAATCGGTGCATTGATGGCAGCCCGCCGGGCGTTTTCCTGCCGCGTTCGATTCTGATCCCGAATCCCCACGGTTGGAATTCGCCGTCCTAAAAGCGTTTTTACAAAAAGGTGTTCTTGGGCCAATGCAACGGTTTCATCCATATACGCTTGAACCAGTGGGTAGCGGGTAAAATAGGTCTCGATGTATCGTGACGCCTCTTTATCCGATATGGCCAACCGCCGGGCCAAACCATAGGGTGACATCCCATAATTCAATCCAAAATTAATCTCTTTGGCTTTTCGGCGCATATCCGGTGTTACTTCATCCATAGCGGCGTTGAATATTTCAGCCGCAGTGCGCCGATGGATATCCTCGTTGGCTTTAAATGCAGCCAATAACCCCGGATCGTTTGATATATGTGCAAGAACGCGTAATTCAATTTGTGAGTAATCCAACGATAACAGCAGGAAGCCTTTCTCTGCAATAAACGCTTGTCTTACCCGGCGCCCCAATTCGGTCCGAATAGGAATGTTTTGCAAATTTGGATCACTACTCGATAATCTCCCCGTAGTAGCCACAGTCTGGTTGTAAGTTGTATGTACTCGCCCTGTTTGTGGTCGTATTAATGATTGAAGCGCATCCAAATACGTGGATTTAATTTTTTGGCGATGCCGATAGTCGAGGATTTGCTTGGCGATCACGACACCGTCATTCGCCAGCTTTTCCAAAATATCAGCCCGGGTAGAACGTTTACGCCCTGAAAGAAGTTGTAAATCATCATACAGGATTTTCGCCAATTGCAAAGGGGAATTGAGATTAAATTCACGACCGACTGATGTATAAATTTCGTCAGCCAGTTGATTCATCTCTTCACCCAAAGCCTGAGATTGTTCCATCAGAATCTCAGGATCCACTTTGACGCCGCGCCGCTCCATATCCACCAGCACATCAATGAGTGGGATTTCCACCTCTCGATACAATCGTGTCAATTGGTATTTGTCAATCAAGGGAATAAGTTTATTTTTTAATCGCCACGTGGCGTCGGTGTCCTCACAAGCATAACTGGAGACCGTTTCAATGGCAATATCGGCCATACATTTTTGAGCTTTACCTGAACCTATTAAATCAGAAATTGGCGTTAACTTCATATTTAATTGTGAGAACGCCAGGTCATCCAGTTTGTGAGTCTGCCTTTCCGGTTGAACCAGGTAAGACGCGATCAGAGTGTCGTCTTCAATCCCTTTCAAGCAATAGCCTTCATTTTGCAAAATGTGCCGATCGTATTTTATATGATGCCCCACTTTTTTGATCGTTTCGGAACTCAGGACTTTGTTCAACAATGGAAACGCCTCGTCCCGATCGAGATTCCCGGCTTCACGATGGCCAAGGGGAACATACCACCCTTGTCTTTCATCAATGGAAAAAGAGAGCCCGACCAATTTTGCTGAAATTTGATCCAATGACGTGGTTTCCGTATCCACGGCACAGCCCCCCTTTTTTTCGATCGCTTTCAGCATGGTTTTCAAGTCGTCAATCGTCTTGATCGATTGGTAATCGCATGGTCTGCCATCTTCTTTATGTGAGCCTAATACCTCAGCAAAAGAGCGAAATTCCATATCGCTGTAGAACGCATACAGGTCATCCTTGTTTGGTGATTTAATCTCGAGCGGCAATGAATCAAAATCAATGGGCATATCCAATTTAATGGTGACTAATTTTTTCGAAAGAAAAGCTTGTTCTTTCTTTGCCGCAAGGTTTTCTTTGCGTTTTTTGCCCTTGACCAAATCGAGCTGATCATAAAGGGCTTCCAGTGAGCCAAACTGTTGGATTAAATCTCTGGCCGTTTTTTCACCTATGCCGGGTACCCCTGGGATGTTATCGCTGCTATCCCCCATCAGGGCTAAAAAATCGATAAACTGTTCGGGCTTTACACCAAAACGTTCTTCCACATCAGCGGCTTTAAAAAAAACATTTCCTTTTGGTGTGAGCCTCAGCGCGACAATGGAATGGTTCACCAATTGAAGCAAATCCTTATCCGAGGAGACCATCACCACTTCTTTGCCTTGTTGAGAGAGATAATAAGCTAATGTTCCGATAATATCATCCGCCTCAAAGCCAGGCTCTTCGAATTGAGGAATTCCCAGCAAATCGGTGCCTTGTTTAATAAATGGGATTTGCGCGACTAATTCTTCTGGTGGTTCAACCCGGTTAGCTTTGTATGCTTCGTACAGTTCTTTGCGAAAGGTTCTTTCCGGCCGGTCAAAGGCTACCAGCATTTCTTTAGGCTGATAATCGTTGAGTAGACTTCGAATAGTCAGAAAGTAGCCATAAATCGCATTGGTCATCATTCCATCCGAACGCCGCAAATCACGAATGGCATGAAATGACCTAAAAAAAACTGAACTGCCGTCAACTAAAAAAATTTTGTCCATTTGTTATCGCTCATGGATGGAGAACATTGAGGGGTAAGTTTCAATAAAATGTGTTACGAATTCAACTATCGTATCTCATTTAAAATCAATGTTAGTACATGGTTTAAATTCATACCCTCATTCTCATTCATTCACGAACTTATAATAACCCCATCCGGGCTATGTGATTAATAACCAACCATCAATGTGAATAATGAGTTTATATTGTAAATCATATCGAATTAGTGTTTATTCTGGTTTATATTGTGCGGTTTAGACTACCCACAAAGAGATTCAGCATGTATATGATGCAATTTTTTAAATAATTTTGTTGAGCGAACCTTATGCAAATATACAAATCCCCTTTTCCCGACGATATGGCTCATTCACACCAAAGAGATCCTATTATGAACTGAAAGATAACATAAAGAATAGCAATTCAACCAATATATATAAATTGTATTGACGCCATTAATCAGGGGAATTACCCAGGAATATAGGTGTGTCGTTTGTAATCTTTCTAGATTGTACAATCCCTTCTTCAATAAAACAAGGGATTTTTATCATTTTTTTTCAAAAAGGATGCTTTTCAAAAAATTGATTCAAATCCCGATAGAGTAATCCCAATTTCTGATTCATGGAGCTTAAGACACCACGTTCACCCTGTGAACGAATGCGTAACGCATAGGTTTCAAATAAATCTTCCACCGGTGCTTCTTGCAGGCCTTTTAAACAATCATTCCGTTGTGAGATGATCTGTCCATGCAAGGAAGGATCATCTAATAAAACATCCCATCTCCAATTATAGGCCGGTTGTAATTTAACACCGGTTTCATGTAATAACAAGATAAATTTTAGAGTATTTACAAGATAATCCAAGTTCTCGAGATGTTCTTTATCTAATTCCAGTTTACGCCATTCACTCGCTTTTTCCAAAAAGGTTTCCGTTTCATTTTTGATTTCCTCGGTCATGAATCCCCAATTGGGAGTGTAGGGATAATATTCCGGAGATTCCACCCCTCCCCGGCGTGGCGCCCAGATTTGTTCACAATCAAAGCGGGTGAAAAAGGGGGTCAGGGCTGGTCCTACCCGACGGCCAAACCGCCGTTCACACCACGCCTGGTAAAATGCCGAGGTGATGGTTTCTTTCTCCTCATCTGTCATCAATCGAATCCCATCAACGGCAGGGGGATTTTTGGTCATCAATGCCATTGCTTCAAAATTGGCTCGGATATCCTCGGTGCGCCAATGGATACCAATAACGCCATCAACTCCCTGGTTATGGGCCAGGCCAATTTGCTCAGCCAACAATGAGACGCGGGGTTGGGGATGCCAAAGACGGCGGTCTCCCTCCAGCCAGGGGATTACCCATACATCCCGTTCTTTCAGTTCTCCCATCACAGCGGGTTGTGGATCCCATCCCTGGTTTTTATTAAGGCAGGCGAAAATGATGTCTTTGGGTACGGCTTTATCCAATCCTGGCAACAAGGGTGGCAGTTGATGATCTCCACCCCACCCGCTAATGGCCATTCGCACAGTGGGGGCTTTTTTCTTGAGAATGCTGTGGGCTTTTTGAATGTAGGCCATAGACCATACCCCATAGAAACGAGTCATAACATCTTCGATATCGGAAAAGTAATGTTCATTTTTCTTGTAAAATTCACTGAATTGGGGTGGGGCGCGAAATTGATCCGAAGGATTATAGAGTTCCTGCAGCCAGAACCACATGTAATCGATATCTGGATATTTTTCCAATATATCACTGATGTATAAATCCAATAATTCAATATTAGCGGGATGAAGTGGATCAGGCAGATAGGGATTGTAGATCATGGAACCCGGTGGCAATACCGAAAAAAATTCCGGAGGATAAATGCCGAATTCGAATCCAATGCAAAATTTCATCTCCTTTCGATGAGCATAATCCATCACCCGATTCATTAAATCCTGCGCACGGCGGTAACGGTCTTCTTGATCACGGGCACGTACAGCACATTCCGCCCCAAACACATCTCTGCGAAACGGACGCCGGGTTCCAAAAAAGAAATCATCGGTTTCCAAGGGACGATATCCCCAGCGGGCCGTCACAGAGGTATCCAAGAATGCCGGTGGTAATATCCCTTTATATTCCACTCGAATAAGCGGTTCAACATAATTTACATAGCGTTCTGCTCCTCCCGTGTAACAATGGAAGCCGACGAAATTCATGCCCATTGCAGACATCCAATCGAGATAGTCTTTATATTCTTCAAAATCCCATGTTGTTGGTCCTGACAAAAAATTATGCCAGGGAAGTGTACCTCGAATATCAAAAGCATTATCTGCCGCCCACGATGTCATCCCGCCGGGTGTGAGGATAACCATTAGCATGAGGGTCAGGACAATCGGTTTATACAAATTCAGCATGTTGACGACTCCTAAAAAATGTTCACAAATAATAGGCTACACTGCTTTAAAGAGCTGATCTATGATACTTTTATCAAAACGTAAATGGTCAGCCATGTGAAGTTCCATTCCCCTCAGGAATGGGAGGGGCTAGGGGAGGGTTGATAAAAAACTCTGGAGTAGAACCCTTTACCCCCTCCGAACCTCCCTCATTGGGGGAGGAATAGGGGGGCCAATATAGGTTTTTCTAGCTTTCCACTTCATATGGTTGACATGTTACATCAAAACCAAACGATGGATTATCCATTTATTTCGATGAATCCTTCTCTTGCCGAACAAAATATTCAACGGTTAATGCAGCTGGATTCCGGCCTGGCTCAACGCCTTCAAGGTTTTCTGGCTGAACAGCGAAAAGAAGGGGACAAACCGTGCTATAGATATTCACCTTTTGCTGATGATACTATTGTATGCCGCGAAGTGGAAGGAAATCGACGTTGGATACACGGCCCGAATCATCCCATAGAATTTGCTCAGGAACAGTTGAATTTAATCGGTGATTCCCATGATGTGCTTGTCGTATGGCAAGCCGGGCTTGGTTATGTTCCACGCTTGATTCTTGACCGACATTTTAAGCAACGAATGGTTATTTGTGAAACCCGTCTCGAACTGTTTTGGGAATGGTTGTGCCGATGGGATTGCCGCCTTTTATTGCAACACCATCCTTGCTTTTTTGTTATTGATGATGAACCTGAGAATACGCTTATAAAATTAATGAGGAACTATTCGCGTTTTTTTCAAAACCCTGCATTTATAGCGGGAAGTGTTTTGGAGCAGGATGAAACGGTCAGGTTAAAGCGGCTACAGGATACGTTTGAACGAATAAACAGAAATCCGGATAATCAAACAGATCAATTGATTGGTCATGAAAAATCATTCCTGATCATGTCACGTACTATGCGGGAAATTTATCCCGCCGTAATGCGGGGTGCCTTGTCCAATAATTTTGAAAAGGCAGCGGCTGTAAATCGTACAGTTATGCTTAGTCATTTTCTTCGTGGTTTGAATGCCTGGAAAGAAACGTGTGGAGGTATCCCCACGCTGGCGCTTGCGTTTTATGGTAGTTTGTTCTCTTCGGACGAATTACAATCCATGGGCCAGGCAGGGGTAAATCGAGTGGTGTGGTTTTATGATACTCCACATATAAAACAACAGGATATAGCTTTGGATTATGATATCGCGTGTGTGTTTGACCGGGGTCATCTTCCTTTGATCAAGCCGCATTTTGGTGATCGATGCATTATGCTTTCCCCGGCAACCACTTTTGATCAATTCACGCCAAAACAATCCCTGTCAGCGCTGAAGCCTATTACATATATAGGCGCAACCGGTTATCGCTTGTCATTACCTTATTTGCAGCAAAATCCTGCCCTCTCAAATCAATTATGTGGGACGATCCGGCGTGTCGTTCAACAACGGTTGGGTGAACCAATTGAACGCATTCAAGAACAGTTGTTAAAAGAAACCTCTCACTTTTTTCATGCCAATGATAAGCTTTTCCCCTGGCTGGTGCTTCAGGTGGCGACTGCTGAAATTCGTATCGCCTTTTTAAACGCTGCCATGCCATATGGCCTGTCGGTCTTTGGTGATTCATACTGGTCAAACCAACCATTGGTTGGGGGATTGATAAATGCCTATGCTGGACGCTCGTTGGATTACGCCACTGAAACACCGGAAGTTTATGCCGCCTCTGCCATTAATCTTCACATTTGTCATCCTCAAGTAACCGAGGGTGTTCCCGTTCGTGTTTATGATGTGTTGGCCTGCGGTGGTTTTTTACTTGCGGAGTATAGGCCCATATTGGAGGAACAGTTTACAATTGGTGAGGATTTTGATGTGTTTCGTTCCCCTTCCGAATTAAAAGGGAAAATTGAATATTACCTCTCACGACAAGCACTTCGTGCACACATCGCCCAACATGGACACAAAACCGTTCTAGCCCATCACACTTACAAGCACCGTATTTCCGAACTTTGCAGAAAGTTGGATTACAAGAGGCCCGCTGATTGTCGGTACTACGGCTCATCAGGAGATTCGCGCTCCCTTCTTTAAATTGAGTAACATGAAAAATGTCAGAAATATCAAGGATTAGTCAAGATACCGGCTTTTCACTTCATTGGACGGTTGCTTTCCATTAAAAAGCCATATTTGATTTTCAGCATCCCATGCCAAGCCCCATCGTTTTGGTGGGTTGTAATAAGCCTCAGAAGATATCCAGCGCTGATTGGTTGCAATAAACAGATCCAATAAGGTCACAGGTGCATGAGATTTTGAAAGGGTAATGGATACCTCATCCAATGCTTGATAAAAGCCATTTCGAGGCAAATCATACTCCTCCAAAGCAAACCAAATTTGAGATACCACATCATTTAGCCGCTGGTCTCGTGAATGCGTGCTGTAGTTAAATTCAAATGATTCATCGTTTTTAAGGTCAGGTTTATTCTTCAGTTTTTTCCACCCCTCCTGGATGATTTTGTTTCGATATTCCACTTGATCGTGAAATAAATCAACAAGATCCTGAATGGCATTTTCAGGAAGCAAAGCATTGGGATCATGGCTTTTTTTAGCAATCCGGTTAAGCGGTTTGCTTAATGACTTGCGATAGGAAAAATCCGTTTGGTAGATTTCTCGTGAGAAGCAGGGCATTTTTTCATTGGGGAGGTACTCCCACTTCCCGTCTTTTTTCACTGGCCATTTCCATCGAACAATTCCACTATGGTGTTCATCAACATTGGGGGAATAAATGTATATATTGATCGATGTTGTTTGATGAAATTTCATTCGGGGTGGCACTGTCGATTCAAAAAACTTGACGGGAATAATCTCGTTGGGTTTGATGCGGCCAATAAAACACGCATGGCTGGCCACGATATCCTCATAGATAAGCAGGCCGGGTTTAACTGTGTTTGCACTCAATTCAACCGGGTATGTGTCATATTTAAATGAATCTGTGGTGACATGGAAATTGAGTTTTTGCAAAAAAGCACGAAAGCGTTTGTCATTTTGCCATGATTGATGAGTTGAATGTTTATCCCATGACGAATATTCATGATCGATAGCATTGCCTTGATAATCATGCGCTATAAAGGGGAGGTGATTGATACGTGAAAATATGGCACGTACAACATAACAAAGATCAGCACAATCGACCTTTAGCTGAATCGGCACAAGAAAATCAGTGGTCACATCGCGGATAATCCAATCCGAATATTTTTCCTCCCACGATAAGTTCCACTCATTCCTGGCTGTCCAAACCTCTGAATGCACTATGGAGACACTATGCAATGCAAGAAATAAGAGGATTACAAATGTTTTTAAAGCAATTATATTTGAAAAATTTGTTTTCACCGTCGTACCAAATTTGATCAATGATTTGCTTTATGGAGCTGCATCAACCAATTCCTTTATATCTTCCATGATTCATTTATTAATGCAATAGGGATAATTAACAACTATACAGGACAGTATGCAAAGCGGGGATTATAACCTGTCAGCCATATAAAGTGGAAAGAGAGTGGAAATTGATATCAATCCCGCGTCATCGTCAATTTCAGCCACTCGCGCGCCAGTTTGGGATAATTCCGCTTGCCGAACAGGATACTCGCCGTCAAAAAGCATTCATGCGAGCATGAGCAGTTGGTGTGCTGTATCCACTCGCGGCAATGCTGGGTGTTTTCTGAATGCCACACCCGGTAAAAATCGTAATCCACATTGCGCACGTTACCCAGCTGGGGTTTGCTGGCTGGTGTGCCATTCACTGGGGGATTAGGTTCTTCCAGCATTTCACACAGGTTGACCTCACCGTCGGAATAAAGCACTCCGATGGCCGAGCCTGCCAAACAGGCCACCCGTGACGAATCGCCACGCACCACCTCTGAAATGGCCTCCCGGGTCATTCGGTTCTTGGCGCGCTGCACACTGGCTTTCCAGCCCCGCTCATGGGCAAGGTGGTACTGTTCACAGCGCTGGGTAAAAGCCTGGTATATTTCGTAAGGGACTTCTAACAACGAGGGATCATGCAATTTTCCCCGCACATGATTCACCGAAAGCCTGTCAACGCCCCACTGCGAAACTTCGTCGTAAAGCGCATCCAGCTCATCCACATTGCGGGCGGTCACCGTCATCACTAAAGAGGTTCTCAAGAGGGGAAAGCGTTTCTTGCACGCGAACAAGGCCTGGACGGTTTCTTTGGCGCGCTCAAAGGCGCCCGGCAATTTACGAATGGCATCATGTGTTTTTTGCAAACCATCGATGGATACCCCGATATCCAAATCCAACTCAGGGCATAACTCATAAATACGCGCCACTGCTTTTTCCACCCACGCCGCCCGCGAGCCATTGGTGATGATTCCCATGCGCCGAGTGCCCGCATGCTGGTAGAACATGGATAAGGCTTCCGGCAGGTCTTTTCTCAAAAACGGTTCACCGCCGGTTACCCGCATAAAGGTTAATGGATTTACGCTGCGCGCCACCCGTTCCAACTCTCCGAGGCTCATTTCGTCATGCTTGTTTAATTCATCGATATAAAAGCAATGCTCACAACGCATATTGCACCGTGAAGTCACATAAAAAATCAAATAACGCAGCCGAGGTTTATTTTCAATGGACATGTATATTCCCTGATTAAGAATCAAAATAAAAAAAAGACCTTTAAATTATAACGCGCCCGCCATGTTTTAGCGAGCGCGTCAATTCGCTGTATAAAAAGTGATAACGGCTTGAATATCTGCCAGGTAATTCGCTAGGGTATCAATAAGGATTGCCCCGGATGGATCAGAGTACCTCTAATGTTGTTGGCTTGCTGAAGCCGCCGGACCGTGGTGTTATAGCGATGGGCGATCTTACCCAATGTATCACCAGACCGGACTTTAATGCGAATCGGTCTGGCCGAGGCATAGGTCGCGGTTCTATTGCCGGGTTTGATGGTTAATACATCGTTGGGATAAATGCGGCTGCTTCGTTTGTTGTTCAAACGCATAATCGTTGAAATATCCGTATTATATTTCTTGGCAATTTCAGCCAGTGTATCCCCTGATTTCACTTTATAACTGACTGTCTGGGTAGACGAACCGGATGAAGAGCGGGCATCCGATGGAATTCTTAATTTATCACCCACGTGAATCAAACTACGCCTTCCAATCATGTTGTGATTCAAATTTCTCAATGAACTCGTCGATACACCATATTTTTGTGCAATTGTTGAAAGTGTTTCATTCCGCAGAACGGTGTGATAGCGTGGATTGCTGCTTACGGTTGGGGTTGTTTTTAGAGCTTCTTGTTCTTTCATCATAGCGATTACTGATTCCGGCAACTGTCCAGTTGGTTTACGGACAATTGCCTTATATAAAGCCATCGCCATGGCATTTCGATTATTCACAGATCGAAAATAGGCATGATCCTTCGGATGGGTAATAAACCCCAATTCAACCAAAACCGAAGGCATATTGGGCTGCTGCAAGACAATAAACCGGTTGGGTTTCATTGCCGGCTGACGCATGACAACCCCAGGCAGGCTATCAACTTTTTCTAATATATAACCCGCCAGGAATTTACTATCCGCCGGAACCTTATCCCGTTTCAAGGTGCTGATAATGGATAACAGTTCATCATTCTGGGTAGTTTTCTGCTTTTGTTCTGCCTCATCCTGTAATGCTTTCAAATCTTCCAAATCCTGGTTGAAGACATCATCCACTCGCTCATCACTTAAATAATAGATTTCAAAACCTCGGGGTTGATAATGGGAAACATATCGAGGGGGTGCGTTTAAATGCAACGAAATATAAACATCTCCCAAATATTCTTTTGCCAGCTGAACCCGGTATCGTAGGGATTCTCTCCTATAATCATCTCTTCTTTTCCCCTTAAGTCCAAATGGAACAGGAAGATAGTCATCCACTCGGGTTAAAAAAGCATTGACCGTTGGATCATTATCAAACAATGTTTTTAACCGGTTTGCCATATCCAATGCCAAGGTCTTCTCATTCATACGCGGGATCCCACGTGCAATGGCATAACCCGCTTGAGCGCCAGGATCATGGCCTCCGTGGCCGGGATCAATGACAACCACTTTGCCACCGCTTTGTTTAAAACGCCGGATAGCTTCCAACTGGGGGATTCGAGTGTTATTGGGGTGGATGAGTGGAAGATCAATGGTGAGCATGTAATCCCAAAAGTTGTAATGGATATTTTCGGTATTTACTTTTGAATTAAGGGGAATGGTAATCGTGAGTTGATCACGGCGGCTGTCACGCGAAAAAGCGATTTTATCGAGGGCAAAACTATCAACTGAATAATCATCGGGATAGCTTCCAGCGGTAAAGCCTTTAACTTTGATAATCAAGTGTTCATCAGTCAGACGGAACACCTCTCCTCTAACATATTTGGAGGAAAACTCAAAATTAATGTGGGTATAGGTCACATAATCACTTACACGCACGGCCTCCAAATGAGCGGCACACCATCCATTTGCACTTAAACCTAATAATATGAATAGGTTAATAAATAAGAACAACCCGCCTTTTTTTAAATACTTTTTCAATCCCAACATCTTCATTCCTCGCAGATAAAGGTAACTCACAATTGTTCTTGTTGTAAAATAGAGCTAGAAGTAAAAAATTTAACGTCAATAAATATCCAAATTCCCAATCTCCAACACTAATATCGGTACCTTAGCATATTTTCTGAATAAAACAATAGTAAATGATCTAAAAATAAGCGGTTAAGTTGGATGGATTTATAAAATATATCATTCAGCACTCCCTAAGCATTAAATTCTCAGGAGCAATAAAGGAATATCGGGCAGGATAAAAACCTGCCCATACAAGGTTTATAAAGTTTTTAAGCGTTGGCGCACTTCATCTAAATCTTCTTGCATCCGTTTGGGGATATCGTCGTATTTTTCAATTGCATCCACATATTTCTGATAATATTCCTTGGCCTTTTTCATATCTTCTTTTTCTTCATAAAGAACGGCGATATTGAAAAACAACTCTGGCTGATCACAACCCATGGATTCAGCTTTTTCAAAATGCTTCATCGCTTCTTTTAATTTCCCCTCCTGACACTCTACCGTGCCTAAGTTGTAATAATCCAAGGGTTCTTTATTCTTGAAACCAAATTCGCTCATCAACCGGAAGGTCTCCTCAGTTGGAAGACTGTAAAAGAGTGATAAACCATATCGTTGAAAAGCGTAGGCTTGATTTTCTTTCAACAAATCCTGAAAACGGCCAATTTCAAATTCATACATCGATTCTTTGGTCTCTTTTTCCACCATAACATACTCCCAAACGGCATATTTTGATAAGATATTGTCAATTTGATCAATTATATTAACTGGAAGCACTGTAAAAACAAGAGATTCAATCTTCTCGTTCGGTTTTATGACAGTAAATTGGAGCGAGGAATTAATTCCAAATCCATTGGTTAGTTATTGACCTTTTAGGGATTCTTCATAAAAATAGTAAGCAAATAATGCAAATTCAGGAAGCACGGTGAACCATCCATCCATCTCCATCATACTCCCCATTTATAACGAAGCAGACAATATCAAACCGCTTCATCAATCTCTTGTAGAAGTATTGGGTAAACTAAAGCAAGGCTATGAAATTATTTTATGTGATGATGGAAGTACGGATGGTTCACGGCAAATCATCGAAGAAATAATCCAAAGCCATCCAAACACTAAAGGGCTTTTTCTAAAACGCAATTTTGGCCAAACCGCCGCCATATCCGCGGGTATCGATGCCGCAAAAGGGAATATAATAATCCTCATGGACGCCGACCAGCAAAATGATCCTGAAGATATCCCCAAAATGCTATCCCGCCTTGATGAAGGATTCGACATCGTCAGTGGATGGCGCAAACAACGCAAAGATCCCTGGTTAACCAAGGTATTACCTTCCAAAATTGCCAATTGGATCATATCACTCATTTCTGGTGTACGAATTCACGATCACGGCTGCACTCTCAAAGCCTACCGGCGTGAAATCCTCAGCCAGGTTGCCCTCTATGGTGAAATGCACCGCTTCATCACCATCTACGGCCATTGGTTGGGGGCTCGGGTTGGAGAGGTTGAAGTGCAGCACCGCCCCAGAACACAGGGCCAATCAAAGTATTCCATCTCGAAAACATTCAAAGTGCTGCTTGATTTGCCGCTTTTGGTGTTATTGGGAAGTTACATCACTCGGCCGATGCACTTTTTTGGCTCCATAGGATTAATTCTCAATTTCATTGCTCTTTTGTGTGGATTGGATGTAGCCTATGAAAAATTTTATCAGGGTGACGATGTCAGTGCCAATCCGTTTTTGTTATTAACCGTCTTCTTTGCTTTGGTGGGTGTGCAGATCATCATGATCGGGCTGCTCGCTGAATTGATCAGCCGGATCTACCACGAAAACCAAAACAGACGAACCTATGTGATTGATAAAAAGATTAATTTTGATGAACATGATTAGCCACTCACATTCGTAATGAAAGCAATCATTATGAAAAAAATGCTTCTACTCATCCTGTCAGTCGCTTTTATTATCCTTATTTTGTTTTACTTTGGTATCGTCTTTTTCTCTGAGCCGGATCGTATTTCCATGTCAGTGGGCCAATTCAAAGAATTGCAATGGCCTTCCTGCATGGATAATCCCGAGCCTGTACTCATTAAACCATTCCCCTTTACTAATTTGGTTATCGCTATAAAAAACGGCCCCTGGCAGCAGTTAATGAAAACCAAGCCATTCTTTTTCATGACCACAATCCCCATGTAGATCTTTTACCCATTGATCAAGAAACCATGCACTATCGAACTCGTTCAAAAAATAGAGATGGTTCCCTGGGTTCAATCAATCCAGCGCTTCAATCCATCAAGTGGCCGAAAGGGATTAAAACCATAAGACAATTCCCTATCGAGGATGGCCAAACGTTTCTCATGTTTCTCGATCACACCTTATGGACTATGCATTGGGATGGGAAAAATAAACGGCAAATCTTCCCTTGGAACTAAGTCTGTGCCAAAATACTTCATTTTATTAATCAACTGGATAAGGAAAGGAAGATTTGATGCCAACCATTACCATCCAAAGAGCCATTTTGAGTGTATACGATAAAACTGGTATTGATAGATTCGGCAAGGTATTAGCCGAACGCGATATCCATATCCTCACCACCGGTGGGACCAGCCGCGCATTAGCCGCGGCAGGTGTTCCATTTCAGGAAGTGAGCGACTATACCGGCTCCCCCGAAATGTTGGGTGGGCGCGTAAAAACCCTGCATCCCATCATTCACGGTGGTCTGCTATTCAAACGAGATGATGAGACACAAGTACGTGAAGCCGAAGACTACGGTATACACCCCATCGACCTGGTAGCGGTCAATCTATACCCGTTTCAAGCCACCATCGACAAACCGGGCGTTACCGTCGATGAAGCGGTGGAAAATATCGACATTGGCGGCCCCACCATGATTCGCTCGGCAGCCAAAAATTTCAAATCCGTCGTTGTTATCACTGATCCTGCGGATTATGAGATGGTCATAAAAGAAATCAAAACCAACGGCGGAGTCAGCATGCAAACCCGGAAAGATCTGGCATCCAAAGCTTTTCAACACACCGCGGAGTATGACCGAGCGATCACGGAATATCTTTCTAAACTGAAGGGGTGATTTATGCCGAAAATCCGCTGGGGAATCATAAGCACCGCCAAAATAGGCGTGGAAAAAGTCATCCCTGCCATGCAGCGGGGAAGCTACAGTGAAGTTGTTGCCATCGCCTCTCGGGATGGGGAAAAAGCCAAACAGGCTGCGCAAAAACTTTACATCCCTAAATACTATAGCAGTTATGATGAACTGCTCGCCGATCCAGACATTGATGCGGTTTACAATCCCCTCCCCAATCATCTCCATGTTGACTGGTCGATTAAAACACTTGAAGCGGGTAAGCACATCCTGTGCGAAAAACCAATTGGTCTCTCTTCTCAGGATGGCATGCGGCTGGTCGAGACCGCCCGTGCTTATCCTCATTTAAAGGTGATGGAAGCGTTTATGTACCGTCACCATCCTCAGTGGCAAAAGGCGAAAGCCCTTGTTCAAGACGGGTGCGTAGGGAAACTGAATGCCATTCAATCCTTTTTCTCTTACCACAATGTCGATCCCAACAACATTCGTAACATGCCCGATATCGGCGGTGGAGGATTAATGGACATTGGATGTTATAACATTTCGCTCTCACGCTTTATATTCGATAGCGAGCCTATCCGTGTATGTGCTCTAATCGACTTTGATCCCAACTTCAAAATCGACCGCCTGGCCAGCGGGATCATGGAATTCGAGCAAGGGGTATCATCGTTTATCTGTTCAACCCAGTTATGCCCACATCAACGTGTCAACCTTATTGGTGATCAAGGACGTGTGGAGATTGAAATCCCCTTTAACGCCCCGCCTGACCGTCCCTGCCGCTTGTGGTATCAAACCGATTCCGGCATTCAAGAGATTACCTTTGATATATGCGACCAATACACCATCCAGGGCGATCTCTTTTCCAAAGCTATTATCGATGATTCACCCGTCCCCACCCCTATTGAAGATGCAGTAGCCAACATGCAAATCATCGAAGCTCTCTTTGAAAGCGCGAAAAAAAGCAGCTGGGTTAAACTATATTGATTTCATTGTTGGGAAATTGATGCTAAAATATAAAAAAATAGAGATTAGAACGTTACACGATTCGAACTATGGATGCTTTGATCAAAAAACTCATACATAATTTAAAAATAGTAAATCCAAACAAAATCATCTTATTGGGTTCACATGCCAGAGGTGATTTTGACGATGATAGTGATATCGATCTTGTTGTTATCCTCGATATAGATCGGATTCCAGAATCATACGACAAGAAACTAGATTTAAAAATCAAAGTACGAGATAGTATCTATGAACTCTCCCGGCAAATGCCGATCGATTTAATAGTATATACGAATGGAGAGTTTGAACAATTAAGGAAACAACAAACCTCTTTTTATAATGAGATTATAGATACGGGGAAATTGATCTATGAAAAAACAGGCTAGAGATTGGTTAGAATCAGCAAATGATGATCTTGGATTGATAGAAATGATTATTTCGGGAATTTTTAATATTGGCATATGACTTATTGCATATCTATTCCAATCTGCAATAGCGGAGGGAATTCTTCAGAAAAGGATGTTTCTGGCCAATGAGTGTTATTATTAAATTCTTGTGAATGATAGATATCCTGTCCAAACTGATCAATAAAAATCCCAAAAGTTGGCCATATTCCCCGTAAACTGGCGGCCCGGTCATTTCGGGATGATCCCAATCCCACTCCATTTGACAGGGTGTATTCATCCCTGCCCTTCCCTTCAAAAAAACAGCCGATTGCATTATCAATGCCATAACCGAACGAAACGTTTTTGGCCTGGTAGCGGTCATCGCCACCAAGATCGGCGAAAAAACCCAGCGCCAGATCGACCGCGGCTCCAGCTGTCATGTAATGGGAAGCGTGATAGCGATCATTCCCGCTGGCATCAATTAAAAAGCCGCACGCTTGATGGGCTGCTGATCCCATTGCATACCATGAAGAAAGATATTCATCCGAACCTTCAAAGTCTGCCAACAGTCCTAAACCATGAGCATACCCACTCCCTTGGGCCAGAACGCTGGACCGGTAAACATCATTGCCTTGCCGGTCGATCAGCATCCCGATCCCTCCCACGATCGATGTGCCATCCGAATAAGGGCCGAAATAGCCTCGGCCAAATCCCTGGCTACCGGAAAAATTCTGTTCAGGCAGCTGGGCTGATGGATAAATGGCTGGAGTGGCGTGGGTGATATAGGCATCATTCCCAGCGGTATCCAACAGAAGGCTAAAACCTCCATTTCCTGCATAACCCATCGATGAATGGAATGCATCATAAACGTCATCACCCCCCGTATCGATTAATTGAGCTATTCCATAATCAGAAGCGCCTAAACAATGGGATTTTGCTTTATAATGGGTGTTGCCGGAGGCGTTGAAAATGAGCGAAACGCCAGCCATTGAATACCCCAGGCATCGTTCTGATCCTTCGAAATGATCATTCCCTGCCCCCAAATCCATGATTGAGGAATAACCAAAAATGGATGAACCAGGGCTGATGGTTTTTGAGTTAGTTTCATATCGATCATTTCCCTCCATGTCAATTAAGAGGGAAAAAGGATGAGACTGGCTAGCCTGAGCATAGGTGCCCACATAGGTATCGTCACCTCCTAAATCAATTATCAATAAAGGAGAATGCTCAAAGGTATGGTTGTTGTTCTGTTTTCCATAGACAAAAATGTCACCCAAAGCTGTTTTTATCTGTATTGGTTTTTCCAGGAAAAGCCTGGTGAATCCATGTTGATTATCCATCAAATTCGACAAGAAAAGATGAAGCGGTACAGCCGCCTGACCTATGTAGTGTAAAAGTTTGGAAGAAACCAGTTCGCTTAATTGGTGGGTCTCCATGCCATCGAGATTTGGAAATGTGGAACTTATCTTCTCAAGGGATGTGTTGGAAATGATACTGACAAGTCGATTCTGAGCATAGTTCATGATTGGATAAACTTGAATTAGAGTTTGCATGAACTCGTATATAACAATTTTTAATATTTCAGGTAAACCACTTATATCATTGTCCCATTCATTTTCGTTTTCTGGAATCACCATGTTATTTAAACGCTTGAGTTGAGTGGTTAGTTCTTCATCCGAAATAGATTCAAATTCCCATGAATCTCCTCTTATCTGTCCTACATGTTGTTGTATTAAAACCGAACCATTAATCAAGGAGAAAAGAATGTTTTCACCATACTGGTTGAGTAGTGAAGCGGTGCGATGCATCACATCGATTGAATCCAATGGGTTTTTGAATACTATCTTCTGTAATGGCAACAGATTCACATCGGAAGACAGTTGAATGTATAATTCATCCAATTCGGTTTCATTGAAGGGATAACCCGTTTTATCTGCAATATTTTCACGAATTTGCGGGGTAATGATTGGTTCTTTCCTTGATTCCGCCAAAACAGGAGTACACTGAACGAGTTGTATAATGATAAACAAAAAAACTATGTATTTTTTCATGATAGAATTCCAATTATTTACAAGCTATGTCTCTTAATGATAAATACAAATCGATTGTACAGAAGTTTTTGCGATGGGGAATTGCTGCGGTGCTCATCATTATAGGTTTACAGCAGGTTGTGGAATATTGGAGCATGCGCAGCCATATAGGGAAGAACGCTTATGCGTCCAGCTATGCCTTGCGTCAATTGGGAGAATATGGAAAGTACATCGGTGTTGTGAAAGATGTCAAGTGGAATGCGTTACCCAAACAAGAGAAAGATATTCAAGGATTTCAGCCCCGATATTTAATCGCTCGTGAAACTGTAACCGGTGTAACGAAAGAACAATGGTGGTGCGCCTATCTTTTCGATGTGTCCGGCAAAGCACCTGACCAGTATAAACCGGCCCCCTTTCCCGAGATGGTCTATTTACCCGGTGCCCTTAAGTAGTTGTATTCAATTCTTCCGTTTTCGGGGGAAGAGAGAATGCCCAATAGATCAATATCCCAATGTACATACCGATCAGATTCAACAAAATATCATTGATATCCAACACACGGTTGGGTAAGAACGATTGGGACCATTCATCAGCGATGCAGGCGGTTGCGCTCCACCCAAACGCAATCACGCGCCACCTGGGGAAAGCATTTAACAATAAAATAGTAATGATGGCGAATTGGGGAATATGGATCAGCTCAGTCGTGAGAAGCACAATGCTATTTAAAATGACGATGGATGCCAGCAGGCCGAATCCCATAAACAGCCATTCACGCCATGTTGGCATAAAAAGCCGTGCACGAAGTATAAGCATTCCGCAAACACTTCCTCCCGTAAAATAGAGGATAGGAAACAAATGTTCGTTGAACGCAGACCATCCATTCTCTCGAATGAAATCCGAAATCCACTGGCTAACTGTGGTAACACCATATAAGCAGAATAAAAAATAAAGGATGGATAACAGGAAAAAGAATTTTTCAGTTTTAGTCATATTTTATAAATTGTCAATAGATTTGTGTATATTACTTATGTCATTAAGTTGAGAACATATTGGCTCGTTGATTCGGGAGGGCGAGGTTCCCGCCGAGCCGGTTTTATGTTCGAATTGATTCAAAGCCGTTGAACGGAAAATCCCTCGTTGGATAAATCATAAACGATTTTTTCCACATGTTCCTTTCCTCGTGTTTCAAGGGTAATATCGAGAAAAGTTTTTCCCATAGGGGCATTCATGAATGAGCGGTTATGATAGACTTCCAACACGTTGGCATTGTTACGCCCCACTGACATGGAAATGATCCCCAATTGTCCCGGGCGGTCTTCCAGTTCAATGCGTAATTTTGCCATGCGTCCATCTTTGATCAAGCCTCTTTCGATGATTCGTGATAAAATGTTGATATCGATATTCCCACCAGATAAAACCAACACTACACGTTTGCCTTTTAAGGGCAGGTCATGAAAGGCCAATGCTGATAACGGAGCAGCTCCGGCGCCTTCGACCATGGTTTTTTCGGTTTCTAAAAGTGTTAATACCGACGCGGCAATTTCTTCTTCATCCACAAGAATGATATCATCGACATAACGTTGAACCACAGGGAAGGTTAGGTGTCCCACACTTTTAACCGCAATCCCATCGGCTAAGGTTGGGGCGGTTTTGTGAGGCATAATGCGTCCAGCATCGGTTGAGATTTTCATCGAGGGCGCGACTTTGGCTTGTACGCCATATATTTTGCATGAAGGAGTTTTCTCTTTGATAGCGGTTGCCATACCTGAAATTAATCCTCCACCACCAATGGGAACAATCACAGCATCCGGCTCAATGCCATCTTCAAGAATCTCCAAGCCAATGGTTCCCTGCCCGGCCATGACCTTTTCGTCATCAAACGCATGAATTAAATTTAGTCCTTCTTGTTGTTGTTTATAAATCGCTTCATCATAAGCTTCATCGTAGTTTCGCCCGCTTAAAAAAACCTCAGCGCCATACTTTCTTGTTGCTGAGACTTTATTCAAAGGGGTGCTTTCTGGCATGACGATAGTTGCTTTACCTCCCAAGCGATTGGCATGATATGCCACCCCTTGGGCGTGATTTCCCGCACTGGCAGCGATCACGCCTCGTTTTCGTTCATCGTCGCTTAATTGAAGCAGTTTATTCAGGGCGCCTCGTTCCTTGAATGAACCTGTCATTTGTAAATTTTCCAGTTTGAGATAAACCCGGCTGCCCGTTTGATCACTCAGCGATTGGGTAAAAACGCATGGTGAATGATATATATAGTCTTTTACTTGGCCATAAGCCGCTTCAACATCTTTAAGTGAAAGCATATAAGTTTCCAATTCCTGAGATTCGATGCTCATATAGGATTATATTGAGTGATCGGCGTTTGGGAATGTTTCTTGAAATGTGAGTTAACATGTAAACGATTGAATCGTATGTTGATAACAACGGATACGACTTTTAATTGGATTTTTTCCCAATAGCAAACAAGTGTTCCGCTCCTGCTAAAGCAGAAGGTTCTGTACACGTTTCAATGATCCATTGGATCAATTGCTGCCAGACCTCAGGATGTTTCCCGATTTCATTAACTTGCGCATCCATAAATGAGGCAAATCCATAGCATGAGGCTTTTAAGATACATTCAAACCCGCTTTCATCAAAGCAGTGATCAATTTCAGAGGGATGGCAAAAATAACTGTTGGGGACTTGGGCGGATTTCGAATAGCCATACTCAAGGATTTCTTCCACAGCTTGTTTATTATGTTGCACCAGGTCAATAAATTGTCCTGCTCGAAGGGCATCCCGGATATAGGTTTCGCGGGGCAGGCAGGTAATAAAGAGTGGGGCATGGGGCTTTATGATCCGTGCACATTCTTTAAGGCACTGCATGCGCTCTTCCAACCGGATCAAATGATAGAACGGCCCCATACATAACACGGCGTCGAAATGCTTATCCGGCAAAAAATCCAAATTCAACGCATCACCAACGACCGCCATATCCACGAATGATTGAACACCATAGTTCTCAATTTTTTGTTTTGCCAGTTTGATATTAGCCTCTGAAATATCCACTAGGGTGCATTGATATCCTTTTTGGCACAACGAAATGGTATACCGCCCTGGCCCCCCTCCTAAATCGAGAATGTTCCCCTGTGTTGGCAAATAACGGCTTAGGAAGTACTGGATCACCTCATATTCAATCCGCCGGTAGGGGGTGAGAAACAAGCGGTTCCATTCGTTTTCGGGGTTGTTGTTATAAAAAGTTGAAACAGGATTTTTCATCGATGGGTATCACACGTTGATTGATATCTTCACTTTTTTTGCTATTTTCAGGTCATAATCCTGTTGTAGATTGGACCAGAATTCAATAAGGGGTATTAAGCAGGAAATTTCGTTGAATTATTTATTGAGCAACGTATTTGAGAAAATCAAATACACGCTCTTTCGATTGAAATTCAGCATTTATTTTATCTCCGTTAGAAAATTCTACACGCATATCATATTTTTTAAAATCATTTCCATTCCCAAGTTCCTCATCAAAACAATCCAAGAAGGTTTTTAATTCACTCATGGAAAAAAACATATTTTCATCGCCAAATAACGGTGTAAGAATTATCTTATCAACAAGCCTATCTAATTTGCGCCGTAAACTTTCAAAAAAAAAGTCAAAAGATTTTTTGTTAGAGTTTAGAAGATGAGACTTAATATCATCACGCACTTTATGAGATATCGCTTTTATTTGTTTTACACACTTTTTGAATTCTCTATCTGAAGTAGCTTCATCAAATCGCGCATTAATACCGACTGATTTAAATGCTTCTATAATCGTATCATAAGGTAGATAGACCACCTTAAAACCTACACTATTTAGTTGATTCAATGAGCCATCTGTAAAAATTCCCGCTAACACTGCCCCGAGAAATGGATTATCCCATGAGTATTTCTCGGCTACTGGCAAAACTGCTCCTTGTATTTCTTGAACTTTATTACGAGAATGTTTTGTATATCTTCTCCAAGCGGATTCAATAAAGGCAACTGGGCGACCTCGTTGGGTTTCTGAACCACCTTTTTCAATTACAAAATCAAGATCATGAGTGTTTCCATACTTATCCTCCCATGTCACTTTTTTTCCTGATCTAACGCCTTGTCTCTCACCTTGAATATCTAGAAAAAATCCTCGAGAATCGCAAAAATTCTTTAATGTGGGATAAATTAACTCTTCAATCATGTTGCCTATAAATTGACCGAATTTATGCGATGGTGACTCTGCCATGATTTACCCTTCCACCCATAAGTTTCCTTCTTTAAGTGGAACTCTATGTTTTCTGTTTTTCCACTTTATATTCCGATCACGGATTTTCTCGAACGTACAATTGCGAAAACCAGCAGATAAGGCCAGTATCTCAAACCATTTTTCAACAGGGGTATACACCCCATATGGAGCAGAATCTCCAATCACGAAACAAATCTTGGCCTCTTCTTTACATACTTTTCTTAAAATCTTCCATGTTTTACCCATGTCTACAAAGTAAGCGGCAATCATGGTGTGATATGTTTTACGACCGCCTTTCTCTAAACGAATGTTTGATAATTCCTGGCATACTTCCGTTATTTCTTCTCGTATTGGATCCAGTATTGGCTCTTTCAGTATTTTATCGAGTTCCAATTTATCTTTGGAGGTATGTTGGGAACAAGAACGCACCAAATGTTTTCTTACAGCACCATGTAAATCACCCCATGAATCAATTTCATGCCAAAATGTCATTTCAAGCCTTGTTGCATCTGCATAGTCATAATTATTAGGATAAGGTGGAGATGTAATCACGCAGTCAATAGATTTTTCTTTTATTGATTTAATTTCTCTGGCATCATCGTCTAAAAGTTCATGTTCATTGGAAAATCCAGAACGTTTTGCATAGTTTATATCACTGGCCATCGTCATTGCTTTATTCAATAAGGCAAAATAGGGTTCCATAACACGTTTTTTTTCTTTATTAGGCAAAACATATTGCCATTGAGCCGTCCCCACACCACTGCATTCTCTAAGAATGCTTGTGATCGCTAACCAAACCAATTTCCATTCAGAACTTTCTGTAGAAGATAAACTTAAATAAGCCAGTCGTAAACTCTCTAAACATTTGAGGATTTCATCAGTATAACATTTTTTAAGTAATGAATTTTCTCTAAATATCGTCTTTGGTTCTAAGCCTTTTGCTCGAGATATTGTTTCATTCACATGCTTTAAAAAAGTTTTTTCATCAATATTCCAATTTAATTTAGCTTGACCAATTCGCCGAACAAAAGGATGAGTTTCCAAGCCATATGATCGAATTCCGACTTTTGCAGCTGATATCATTGCAGTCGCAGATCCTGCAAAGGGATCCAATAATAAACTATTTTTATCAAGATTCAATTCTTTCAATACTTTCTCAACCCATTCTGCCGAAAAACCTGCTGAATAGCGAAACCAACGGTGTATAGGCAATTTCATATTATCTGTGAACGTTCCCGTTCTGTTTGCTTTTCTATCATCTTGAACATCTGAAGAAGCCTCCATCTCAAAAAGAAAAGGTTGTTCATTTAAGGTAGTACCCATTAATTTCCCATCCTTTGCTATGCAATAAAATACTTTTAAACATTATAATATCCAAATCCTTTACCATAATCATGGTGGAATTTGCTTATTAATATAAAATTATATCCTCAACTGGAAAGTGATTGGCCAAAAAACACCTACTTCATGGTCCGAATCACCCGTGCCAAGGCCCAATTGGCGTGATCACCTTTGGAATCATTATCGTAATTATGCACAATGAGCACCAAGTTGTTCTTCCCGTCTTCCTTTTTGGGTAAACGCACGACCACCTCGCTTGCCTCTGCATGCGGGATCATCAATGGACTTTTGTATTTGCTTTGGCCATTCACCAGGACTTCAAATTCCACCGTCCCCCAGCCGGGATGCTCTTCGTATAATGGAAAGGCTTCGGCATCCACGCCAATTTTACTCATAAACAGGTCATATTCACCTGAAATTTCATACTCAATCCGTGAATGGGCATGGGCACCCAACCCATATCGATAGATAACATCCTTAATTCGCAACTGATTGCCATCGGTCGATAAATCCATGCCGATTCCATAGCCTGGGGGAGGATTTCCTCCAAATTCGGCAGGAATAATGGGCCAGTCCTGTTTCGAGTATACCGGCGTTAAATCACTCAGGTAAACAAAATTCGGTTCATTATTTTTAATCTCATATCGCCAATAATGAATTCCAACCAACAAGAAGAGTGATAAACAAAACGCGTTCAACATTTTTGCTAATTTTTGCTTCGGAAAGAATGGTGTGATGAATTCATAACTGACGAATAGGATGTAAAGCATCAAATTTAATGAAGCGGCCCATACTCCAACCACGGAGTCGATCTCGGTTACGTCTCGAATCGAGCCAAATAAGGGGCAAATGGTATATAGATTGACCAGATAAGTCGCGCTTAAGAGGATTAGAAAGATCAATCGCGTTCTTTTCTGAGTCACCAAGGGCACATAAAACACCAAAAAAGGAAATAAATAACGTTCATGTACCTTCGTGGGCAGTATATAAAACGCCAGCGCCAGATGGGAAAACGCCAATAAGATATTTTCACTGTCCCGGTATCGAAAAATCCAATATAAACTCCCCAAGAATGCACCACCAAATAGGCCCATTCCCAGATTTTTGTACGTTAACCATTGGACAACAAAATTTAAACGCAGTTGGTTATCATCACCAAATAAAAATCCCCATATCCGTTTATCCAACGTGCTGGGATCGACATGCAAATACCAGGGATTGAAGGCTCCTACGGTTAGCATTTGCCCCCATTCGATATTTTCCTGCACGCAACGTAACCATAGTAAATTCAACCGGTCAGTTATGATGAAGGGAAAAAGAATCAGCAGCGAGGTAACCAAAAGGCTAGTTATAAACAGGATGATTTTTTTCCTATCGAATAGCAGAAAAATTATTAAAAAAAACAACGGAACATACGGAATTGTTTGGACTTTGATAAAAATAGCCAGGGCCAGAAAAAATCCGCTCCAAATGGCTCGTTGGATGAAAAGAAAGAATAGCGCTGTTAATAAAAAGGCGGAAAAAATAGCATCTACCTGCCCGTAATAGACACTCACATAAAAAACCGCAGGATTTAAGAAAAACAGGGCGGTGCCCCAATTAACGGATCGTGCATCCCCACGACTTTCAAGCCATTTAAAAAACAATAAACTGATCAGGATTTCAAAAATCACTGTTGTACACTTGATCAAGGCTAAAAATAGACGTGATTCAAAAGCGCCGGCAAAAAACAACCGGTATAATTTGGCGAATAATCCCAAAAAGTATAAATAGACAGGTGGATAATTGATCAAATCATGCTCAAATACCGTAGGGTCATCATAAATTGTGATAATTCCATGCTTATCGATGTAATTGGCCCATGAGGTAAAAAATAGGAAATCCTGCTCAAAACCGATGAATGGGATAAAAGGAATGCGTAGTAAAATACCAATCAACAGAATTTGATAGATTTTTTTTGAGGTAAATATGAGCCAAAAACGTTTAAACATCACTTTTCCGGTCAAATGTTATCCCTATCGGGTGTTTTACGCAGACACCGATGCAGGTGGTGTGGTTTATTATGGGCAGTATCTCAGAATCTTTGAACAGATGCGAGCCTACTACGCGGAAGAATTTGACCTGAGTTTGAAAGAAATGCACGATCGTAATTGCGTTTTTGTATGCAAACGAGCGGAAATTGATTACCATTCCCCCGCCATTTTGGATGATCAACTCGATGTTGAAATTTGGATTGCTGAAACAGGTGGCACCTTTTTGACCTTTAATTATGAGATAACCTGCTCAAACCGATCACCCAATCATGATAATAAAATTAAAATAGCCAGCGGAATTACCAAGATGGTGGCATGCCGGGTGGAGAACAAAATCATTAAAATCACCCGTATTCCCGAATGGATTTGGGACAAATTCGCAGGGAATCAAATGTCTCTGAATTCACAAATAAATGTTAAAACGTGAGTTAACAATTGACCACCATAGGGTGGTCATGGTAAAAAACCAACTATCTCTAAAACTTTCTTTTATGGTGTGTTTTCAATATGGGTATCAAAACAATCGGTTTTCTAATTCTATGTATCTTTAGTATTGGGGAGGGACAACTCAGCCTGTCTCAAGATATGGCCCCCACCGTTCCACCGAAACAGGGAGAATCACCTATTGAAATTATCCGTGGTGATGTGGATTATGATTTTGATCATATGATCCTGACTGTCACCCCAGGGACCGATGACGCCGCCACCTTGAATTACAAACAAAAATCCATTACCGCCAACCATCTCACCTATGATGTAAACACCGAAATCCTCGACGCTACAGGCAATGTCCGATTGTGGGATCAAGGCGCCATTTTGCAAGGTGAACGATTGAAATTCAACTTTCGTATTCAATCAGCCACCTTATATAAGGTTAAAAACTCTGAAATTGCCGATGGTGTGTTTTTTGCGGGTGAAAAATTAACCTATTATGAATTACCCGCAGACAAAGTAAAACATGGCACCCAGGAACGTGAATTTACCCTTTTTGATGGAACCGTCACCACCAATGATAAACCTTACCCCTATTACCATGTTGAATATGATAAACTGAGGATTCAACCCAACACCCGCTTTTGGGTGTATAACATGCTCTTCGTGGCCAATAATATCCCGATGGGATATTTTCCCTTTTTTTCGCGATCACTGGCAGAAAGCCGCTTAACCTACTACTTTGACGTTGGCTACTATAACAATCTTGGGACCATTGCCTTCAACCGTATTAATTACAAAGTTTCTGATGAATATCAATTTGATCTCATGGGGGATTATTCAACCAAAATCGGTATCGGAAAGGGTGCTCGTTTTCGTTTTGATGTTGAAGGAGATTACAGCCCCAAAGGCTACTTGTATGGTTATCATTTGGATCAGGAAGCGCCGGATAATGACCGTATCTTTGATGGTGATGACCGTTACCACATTTCAGGTCAGTACGAACAGGATATCCCTTATGACATGCGGTTCACAGCGCGTGGACATAAACTTTCCGATTCAGAATATCGCTGGGATTTTCGCCATCCCGAAAAAATTCGGGAGAGTGATGTACGACAGAGCGAAGTGGATTCGGTTTCGTTTTTCAATCTCTCCAAACGGTGGGAGGATCAATCTGCGCGTATTACCTATGCTTCGCGTTTTGATCCATTTTATTACAACGGCTTGCCCTATGTAGAGCGGGAACCGCAAATTCATTTTGAGCAATACCCCATGCAACTCTTCGATTCAGGCTTTTATGCCGATGCCCGGCTTGATTATGGGCGTTATCGCCGCGAAGAAGGCAATACCTTTCCCCTGAACGAAACCACGCTCTTCGATCGCACCAATTATGTGGATGAAGTGGATCGTTATGACGCTGAATTAAGATTCGCCTATCCGTATTCCATCCCCTCATGGGTATTTATGAAACCGTGGGTTGGTATTCGCGGTACCCATTATCAGGATCCCTCGCGGTGGGTGGATGATCCCACCTTGCCGGGCTATCAATTGCAGGAATACAGTTTTGATTCAGAAACCCGTGCCATGCTGGAAGGTGGATTGGAACTTTCAACACGGCGCACCTACGAATTTGATCCGTTTCTTGATCGATACCAGCGAATGCGCACCGTGCTCGAGCCGGTGATTGAATATAGTTATTTCCATCCGGATAACTCACTGGAGGATATTAGTTCTGGCCCAGGGATTCGCTTCCCATACATAGATCCGACTGATGAAATCCGCTTTAAAATGCACCGAGTTTCCGCTTTGCTCAAAAGCCGGATTCAGGGTAAAAATGCGGCGGGTATATCCAGCGATTTTGCCTATTTCGCGGCAGGAGTTTCCTACGATCAAATCACTGAAGATAATCTTCGGTTTGATAACTTTGAATTTTTCGATGATCCCGCCGATCATAACGACTATCGTTTTTCCGATTTGATTGAGGAATTCAGCATCAATCCCACAACCTGGCTGTCCCTGGGGAATACGCTTCGCTATGATGTGGATGATGGGGTGATTCGCTCGGCATTCTACTACTCCAACATCAATCCAATCGATCGCCTCCAACTCAGTTTGGGATACTATACCTACCGCTATCCATTTATTGATGTGGAAGAACAACAGGATGCCACCCTGCGGCTGCTGTTTGATGTTTCCAAAAAATGGCAACTTTATTACGCCTCCCGCTTTGATTTGGATCAATCAACCTTCCGCGTCAACCGAATTGGCTTGATGCGGGATATGTATGATTTCTTTGTTTTAATCGAAGTCGAACATGAAGAGCACCCCACCTTGGGCGAGGATTTATCCTTCAACTTCAGTATCCGATTCTGGGGTATCGGAGGCCGACAAGGCCGCGACGCACCCTTGCGGTTTTAGGGATGATTTTAGTTTGGTAAAGAACCTTCATAAACTTGATACATCACGAAGTTTTAATTTCCCTTCCCTTTCTCCTTTCAATAACCTGATGGCGTTTAATGACTGACCAAATAATATACATGATCATTATATTTAGTTGATTATTTATATTACATATAATTAAATAGCTGTATTTATAAACTTTTTTTGTTTTTTTTATTGACAGCATATAATTTTTATTCTAATATATAATCAAATTTAAATTCATTTCTTTTATAAGATGACTGAGTTTTCTCTTTCTTACATGATTTCATTTTTGTAAGTAATGTTATTTCAAGGGATAAGTGTAAATCACACTCGTAAGTGATTAATATTTATACATTCATTCGAATGTTCTACTGTTTAAAGAGGGTATTTTGGTTTCTTTAGTGTCGTTTCCCTATAAAGACTTTGTGATGGTTAAACGTTTTAGCTCAAATAAATCCAAGGAGTTAGGATTATGAAAAACATTGGTAAGCAAAAACAATACGTTTTTCTAGCAATGTCCATGCTCATTCTAGTAATAGGATCAAACTTAAAAGCCCAAAATCCCCCACATAAAAAACTGGATTTGAATACACTCCATCAATTTTGCGCTACACCGGATGCCGATGTGATTAAGCCACCACCCGAACCAGCTCGCTCATCTTCACCTCCAGAGGGATGGGTTGACCTTCCTACAGCAGAGGAATTGGTTGGACCGCTCAACGAATATAGTGAAAATATACGTCCTGGATGCACAATATTTTATACGTATCCCAAGTTTTTTCGTGATGCATTGGGAACATTACGTAATGTTGATACAATTTTTGTTCGTTCGCTGGATGAGAATTGGGATTATGAAGTAAAAACGGGAATTTGGCAATTATTTGTTCGAAATGATGGTACTTTTCAAGCTCAGCATGAAGATGATGTATTTACGTATCGGTTGGATGATATAGGCTTTGGGCAAGGTAAGTCATTCCGGTCTCTTAATTTAGGGGAAGCGAATTGGGACAATGTTGCGATAACAGGAAACACCATTCAGTGGGAGAATCTTTATCCTAATGTTGATTTAAAGGTACGTTATATCCATCATATTTTAAAAGTTGAAGTAATTGTTCGGGAAGAACTCATACAGCAAATACGTTCAAAGGTTAACAATAGCCCTATTTTAGTGAATGATTTTCTGACCGCTCGTTTCGTAATACCTCATTTTCTGGTTCAAAGCGAAGCCTATCAAGGGGAAGAGGTTCATAATCTTTTCGATGAACCTGTTTCAGTTCATCAAACGCTTCGGTTCGTAAAAGAAGGAAAAACCATTCATAAATTAAGACCTGTCAATGTGGAGATCGTGGACAAAAATGGAAAACCGGCAGACGAAGATATGGGACTTATTCGAACAGGGCAATTATGGCAATTAAAGGAAAATGCTCCAGGGATTGCAGAAATGTCAGCTCATATCGGAGATTTAATGGATGCTCCAAAAGGCGATGTTGTTATCGATCCTACTACGGTGTTTATGGCCTATTGGCATATAACCAAAGATTCTGAGTTGCACCAGGATTCAGGAACCGATCGAGGGGGTTACCAATTGATGCCCTTGGATTATGATGATCGGGCGATATTTGCATTCAATATCTCTTCAATGGGGAACAATCGAGTTATAACCAATGCAAAATTAAGGACTTATGTTGATGAAAATGAAAACACATCGGATGCCCAGATGAGGGCCTATAATGTTATGGCTTCATGGAGTGAAGCGTGGGTTGATTGGTTTGATCCTTGGAATAACGATGGAGGGGATTATACCACCACAAATCAGAGTCCGATTGCAACCATCCCCGGCAATCAAGAAGATTTCTATCTGGATTTTAATGTAACGGATGCTTTTAAAGCGCGCTATCCAAATTTCATAAGTGATTTTATTGACAAGGGATTCCTGATTCGTTTTGTAAACGACCCAGGAAATACCGTCACCTTTACAGCGAAAGAATTGGAAGATGTCAACAAACTCCCCCGCCTGGAGGTGGAATGGGCTCAAGTACAGAGTGTTACCATTTCACCGTCTGATACCAAGCTTTATTCTCCCCGTCAACGGACCATCACCGCGACGATAAATCCACCTGTGGCAGGGGTAACAGTGAATTTTGAAATCATTGATCCTGATGATCCAGCGGATCACACAACGATTGATGCCTCATCAAATGGCAATGACAACATTGGACCAGCTGGAAGCATTTCTTCATCCAACGCAATTACTAATTCAAATGGTCAAGCCAGCATAACTTTCTCTACCAACTCAAAAGTTGGAGGAGATAACTATATTGTACGTGCTTCAGTTAGCGAAACGTCTGCAGATTCACCAACAATGGTTGTATGGAGGAAATTACGCATCGAATATGATTCTATGGAAGATACCCCCATTGGATACATAGATTGGGGTCCACAGGGTAATCCTCTACGTAACCATACTATACATAATAATTATTTAAATGGTCTTTATCATGGTTTGAATACCATTTTTGCAGATGGTTCGTATCAATCCAATCGCTGTACATTTATTACTCCTATTGTTGCTAGTAGTCCACCCGAGAACAAAACTTCTTTTGAAGAATACCTTAGCCCATCGTCATCACCTACTATGTATACGTATCATTCAACTAATCAAACCAGAGATGGTTCGCCTTATAATGAAAAATTGCACATGATTGTTGCTCATCTTCATAGTTCTCCCACTGTTAGATTAGTAGGTGGTAGAGCATGTGGTACACCGTCTGATTGTTTCTATATGTATTGGGATCTAAATCAATATTTAGTATCGGATGTAGATGATGGATATAGAAATGATCTTTGGGCAATTGCACATGAAATTGGACATACTCTTGGCCGGAGTCACCACAATAACCATGGTGACGATGATGTTGCAGGTCAATCAGGACATGATTGTATAATGACCCAGGATTATTTAGATCCACCATCCCTTAATACCAATGGTCAAATCACAAAAAGATTTGGACCTCAATGTGTACGTTCTCTTCGTAATTCAACTTATTTTACTCTTGAATAATTGTTTATAATCTCGATGCGTACCTTTTTGTCTTACTATTGTGTATCAAACTAAATTCATTATGGTATTTATAATAATAATGTAGTGTTTTGGTTTTCATTAATGAATGAACGAATGAGATATAAATCAAGGAGTTAAGTTAATGAAATGGTCGATAAACAAATATACCAATTTTTTTCAATGCAATATAAGTGCTGCTTATTTTGCTATCATACTTTTTGTGATATCCAATATGGCTGAGTCTACTGAACTCTCCCTCCCTCAAGGATTTAGCGCATTCGGATTTAACCAGGTGGAACCGGACAAACAGATTGGAACGATCATTCTTTCTGTATCTGATTTTGAATCTGTTAAGGAAGCGACTTTTACCATTAATATGAGTCCATTTCCCATAAAATCTGTCACTCTCCTAAATCAGGACTATGAATTGGATTATTGGATTCATGATCATTTTGTTACTCTTTTTCTGTCGAACCGCTTAACCAAGCCAGCCCTTGAGCAAACAGGAAAGCCTAAACAAGGACTGGTTGGAATCGTCGTGAGTATAAACGGCTTGGAGTTTATGGATTATGTCCCGGGATTTGGGATGTTTGTTTTTACGGACGTTGAAATCGTCGCTTTTGATGACCATCCCATCTCCAAACTAAAAATTATTCCCGGCTCATGGCAAATAATTGCTGATTTTGTTCTTCATATACCGGTTACCATAATCCAATCGAGCAATAAACAGCCTGTATCATTAGCCAAAGTCCGCATGGTTGAACTCATCGGTGGCCCCGGTATCGAAGGTGGCACATCGATCACGGATGAAAATGGACACGCTCAGTTTTTTTATGATCCGGATGTTGGTCTTTTATCGGAACAAGAACCGCCGGCAATGGAATGCCATCAAATTGCCGATGTTAAGGCCCTGGTCCATTTGGAACCAACAGATAACACTAATATTACTTTCGAGCCATTTGACACGATTATCGACATTCAGATCGATGAACCCAATTGCATTAGATTCAAGGAAGTCGTCATTGAAATTGACCCAAAATCGGATATATCAGACTGGTCTTTTTATTGATTCATTATCCAAATATCTTTACCGGCTTGATGGAATGGAATATAAGCATGAAAAGGCTTAATACCTTTTCCCCAACATATAATAATCCAACAACCCAACTCCAATCCCCAATCCGCTCACCAGGGCGTCCACAAAATTAACCACAAACCCTTTGGCGGCAAACGCCAACCCCCGATAGCGAATTAAAAACCACTCGAACGAAGTGATAAAATAAAAGAACAGCAATCCCAAAAGGCCCACGACAAACAGAAATACCAAATCGATAAAGGATAATCCGGCAAACAAAAGCATTAGATACGCCAACGGGATGCGTAACATGGTGTGTAATGAATTGGTTCCAAACCGCCCCTTTTGAGCGAGTGAATCCACGTCGTCATCCTTTGGAAGTGAATTCTCACTTCGGTTTCGCAGCATCAATTTAATCAAATCACGCGAACGCCGGAACTGGTTTTTTAGAAATCCCCAGCATGTCAGCTTTTTATTATGGATCACTTCCAGTGAACGATCGAGGTAAATTTTAAAGCCTTTTTTCTTTAAATTACGTCCCAATGTACGGTCTTCCACTGAGGCGGTTCGAATATTCTGATCAAACCCGCCACTGGCCAAAAAAGCCTCCCGCCTTACTGCCGTGATGGAGGTAAACGTGGTATCAATCCAATCGGGTAAACGCAAAAGGACAAAACGGTTATACAAGTTTTTATACTGAGAGAAAAAATTGGCGTAGGGACACACATCAGAAAACACCCCTTGTACCGCCGATACCGCTGGTTTGCGGAAATGCTGGGATAATCGCTGTAGCATCCGTTTTGGTACCAATACATCACTATCCGTAAATACAAGGATTTCATTCTGTGCCGCTTCCGCCCCCTGGTTACGCGCCGAAGCCGGCCCCTGATTGGTATCATGTTGAACAACCGTTGCACCTTCCCGCTGAGCCAAGGTGGCAGTTCCATCTGTCGAAGCATCATCCACCACGATGAGTTCAAACGCCTCATCGGTCAATTGCTTCACGCTGCGCAACGTATCCGGCAAAGTGCGTTCACCGTTATACACAGGGATGATAATCGAAAATTGCTTTGCATTTTGAGTCGTTCCATTTTCGGAGGATTGGTTCATAGTGCTTGTCATCTTATGAATAACGCTCCATCTCACATTCGTACATGGAATGAATCTTTTGCATCATCACATCCAGGGAAAAGGTCTCTTGCATACGTTGATAAGCCGCCTGGATAATACCTTCGGTTCGTTTCTTTTCGTATAACATTGTTTCGATCGCGCCTGCCAGGGCTTCAATATGATTGCCGGGCACCAGCATCCCATCACGGTTATGCTGAATAATGCTATCCACCGCTCCAACCCGTGTACTTACCACCGGCACTTTCATTGCCATAGCTTCCAACACGGAATGAGGCATTCCCTCCGAATGGGATGAACACACAAAAAGGTCAAAAGCAGCCAGGTATGGCCGAATATCCGCCTGATAACCGGTAAAATGCACGCTTTCCTCCAATCCTAATCGCCTTGCATGCCTTTTTAATCGTCCTTCTATAGGTCCTTCTCCAACCAGCATTAACATTGCATCGGGCAAGTGCTCTCGAATGCGTTTAAACGCCCGGATCAAGATATCATACCCTTTGATGGGCACCAACCGCCCCGTGCTTCCTATAAGAGGTGTCGATTTGGAGATGTTAAGTGTTTTTCTAATAGAGGACGAAATTTTCTCACGATTAAAATAATCAAGATCCAAACCGTTGGGAATGAGATAAACCTTTCGTGGTGGATCAGCCCAACCTTCAACGTATTGCTTTAACATGGGTGAGATGACTTGCAAGACACTGGCTTCACGAATCAAACGATTGTTATACCAATGGGAAATCCATCCCCGAAAGCGATTGGTATAATCTGTCGAATTGATGTTGGGCAGTCGAATAATCCAAGGGATAGCCAACCGCTCACTGCTCTGCCGGGCAAGGGCGTTGGAGCGCAAGCCAAAGGTATGAATTAAAGAAGCAGTCCATTTTTGGGCAATTTCCAGCAATCGATCAGAAGCTTCTTTTAAATAAAAACGGCTTGCCATGGGCAGAAATTCCGCATCAAGCCCCAATTCTTTCGCTTGACGCAACAATTCGCCTTCATTGGAAATTGCAACAATCACAGGTTTAAACTTCGATGAATCCAACCGGCGCGCCACTTGCAGGATATGCCGTTCCACGCCGCCGTAAAAACCATCCACTCGGCACATTAAAATTGTATCAACCACGTTCGTTACCCCATTTCGAATTCAAAAGGAAGTATGATTTTTACATTCAAAAAATGGAAGTGGAACATGACGTAAGATTAACTTGCGAGTAAGATACAATAGATTTATTCATCGAACAGCTCAGCCTTTTGCAGTTCCATTCTCCTACCAGGAGTGGGAGGGATTAGGGGTGACTTTATTGCTAACCTTAATCCGGAACAATCTGGCGAAGGCGTGTGGGCCAAGGTCGCCCCAGATGGTAAGAAATTTATCGTAACCGTGGGTGATACCAGGAATCCACTGCTGTATACATGCAGATAACGCTCGATAAAGGGTCATCTATTTAATATAATCAATACAATTTAAACCTACCCTCCTTTTAAGTTATTATAAATAGGGTAGGTTTTCTATTAGTGGTGGGTAAAAAAGCGGATAAAAAGGGCGAACTTATGAATTTTAATATTTCTCGTTACAAGGATTTTATTAAATTACTCTTAAAATACGGATTTTCTGACCTGGTTTTTCAGTCGAAGATGAATGAATCACTGGATGTTGATGAACTTGACGTGGAAGAGAAAAGTCCCAAGTCAGAAGAATTTCCAAGAGACCTCGAAAAATTAGGTCCCACCTTCATTAAACTTGGCCAGTTTCTTTCTTCCTTTTCAGACCTTCTCCCCCCAGCTTATATCCAATCTTTAACCCGATTATACGATCAGGTTGAACCGTTTCCTTACGAAGAAGTAGAGAAAATTGTCTCCTCTGACCTCGGCGTTAAAATTTCCAAGGCCTTCTCGGCGTTTGATCCCAAACCTTTTTCCGCCGCATCGCTTTCCCAAGTTCATAAGGCTGTGCTTCGTAATGGGCGGGAGGTGGCGGTAAAAGTCCAACGCCCCAATATTCGCCAAATCATTCTATCTGATCTTACCACTATTGATTATATTGCTAATTTGTTGGACAACTATTCCGATTTGGGTACATATTATCACTTCGAGCAAATGGCTTCGGAATTTCGCACCACCATTATGCGTGAGTTGGATTTTCGCCTCGAATCCCATAATCAAAAAATACTGGGGCAAAATCTCACCGAGTTCCCTTCTATAGTGGTGCCTCAACCAGTTGAAGATTACACGGGGAATCGTGTCCTGACCATGGATTACATCTCAGGAACCAAGATTGAAGTGGTTCGGCCATTACCTCAAAGCAAAATCAATCGAAGCCGGCTGGCTGAAGAACTGTTCCGTGCCTATCTTAAGCAAATTCTGCTTGATGGCTTCTTCCATGCCGATCCACATCCAGGCAATGTTTTGTTGACACATAATGGAAAATTGGCTTTGCTGGATATCGGAATGGTTGCTCATGTGGGTGATGAATTGCAGGATGCCCTGCTTAAAATACTGATTGGTATTTCGGAAGGCGATGGTGAAAAAGTGGTTCACGAAGTGCTGAAGATCGCTGAAACGCATTCAGATTTCAAAGAAAATGAATTTACCCACGATATCACCACATTGGTATCCCAACAACAACATAAAGATGCTCAAAGCTTTAATATGGGGAAAGTGGTGCTCGATGTTTCCCGCATTTCACGAAAAAATAGTGTCTCCATCCCCACCGTTCTCTCTGTTTTAGGCAAAACGCTGCTTAACCTTGATCAGGTTGGCAGCGATTTGGCTCCTCAATTTGATCCGAATCAAGCCATTCAACGATACGCTTCTGAATTGGTTCAACAACGTATGTGGAAAAGCTTTTCACCAGGCAACCTCTTTAATTCGGTCATGGAAATCAAGGAAATAATATCCAAATTCCCTCAACGGCTCAATCGCATCCTAAGCGCCTTTGCCAATAATGAACTGGTGCTTCGTGTTGAATCGATTGATGAAAAAGTGCTGATTACCGGTATACAAAAAATAGCCAATCGTATTACCATTGGGCTAATCCTGGCTGCCTTGATCATTGGGGCCGCTCTGTTAATGCGAGTCGATACACCATTCAAAATATTTGGTTACCCTGTTCTTGCTATTGTCTTCTTTTTAATTGCCGCGATAGGGGGGATGGGGTTGATTATTAAAATTATATTCACCGATGAACACCCTAAAAAATAGAGACTATAATCTCATGAGTTTGATTTCTTTTTCGCCTATATCTTCCCTGGGAGACTGTTATATAATGAATGCGATTTAAAGCGAAACATTTTTGATATTGAAACGTAATAGTAATGACAAAAATTGCTTAGAAAGGTGAACCTCATGGAAGAACAAAATGTATCTCAAACTCAAACGCCTCAAGAGAAAGTGGAAGAGGCGAAAGAGAAAAAAATCGTCATCCGAATGTGGCCCAAAACCCCGGTGGTTTATCCACTTGCCTTGCTTGCTTTAATCTTCTGCATCATTGGATCGTTATTTGGTTCGGCTCCTCACTTGCGAGCTTTGGCTCGAGCGGAAAAAGCGGCGATGCAAGCTCAGTCATCTCAAGCCCAATCAGAGCATTCCAGTCCTGAAAGTGATAATCCCAGTGGTGTTGCGAATCAAACCGTTTCAGATGTAACCCCCCAAGTCACTCATATCAATTATGAAGAAACGGCCAAAAAACTGATTACGGGCCGTTGGGTTGACCAGGTGATGGGCATCATCTTCTTGATCGTATTTGCGTTTTGCCTCTTTACCCTGTGTGTTGATATTGAGATTCGCTGGGCGTTGTTCGCCTTTACGTCAACCATTGTGGTTTTGTTGGTTATTTATATTTTAAATGAACGTTATGATTTCATGCCCAACTTTTTGAAACAACTCGCGACTTTAACGCCAACTGCAAGTCCTCAATTTTATCTTGCCATATTTGTTATTTGGCTTGTTTTAATGGTCATTTCGTTTGCTATTGTTCGATTCCATTATGTTGAAATTGAATCGAATGAGGTCATTGTCGTTGGTGGCCTGCTTGAACGCCAACAGCGTTTCCCCACCACCCGCATGCAATATGTCAAAGATATTCAGGATGTTTTTGAATATTATTTGCCCTTTATTCGATCCGGCCGGTTAGTTCTAATATTCCCGGACCAGCATGAAACCTTGGTGGTGGATAATGTCTTGAACATCGATAAAGTGATTACAGAATTGAATGAAATGTCCGGTGTGTTGCAAGTTTCCGGCTTTCATAAATAATGCAATTGGAATTTAAAGATTAAACCAAAATAAGGAGGTCGAGGCTCCCACCGGGCCGTTTCCACGTATAACGGCTCGGCGGGAACCTCGCCCTCCCTTTTAAGCTCGGCAAGTAGGATGGGTTGCGTTGTTTAACCCATCGAGTTTTCTACATGCCAGATAGCGCTTTGAAGGGTCGAAAAACGTGACCCATCCTACGAAATTAGAGAAAAAACGTGATTGGCATTCCAAGAGTATTTAATAATCCCATCATCATGCGGGAATTGCTAACCCGGCTTCGGTCCAAGAGTTCATTTTTTTACCTCTCACTTATTGTTTTATGTGGTTGTGTGGTAATGGGCGGATTTTGGAATCAATTAATGGAAGCCTACAGCCGAGGAGATTCGGGTAACCGGCAAACCCGTGACATGTTCATCATGTTCAACTTTTTTGTTGGCAGCACCGTCGCGTTCGTCATCCCCCTCTTCAGTGCCACGCTGGTTAATCTGGAACGCGAACGCGATACCTGGGAACTCCTGGCCACCACCCCCATAAGCAAAACCGCCATCCTGGTGGGAAAATTACTCTCGGCCATCTTTTTTGTGTGGATCATGCTCCTCTCGTTGATTCCCATCTACAGCCTGTTTATGCCTATTGGGGGTGTGTCACCAACGGACATAGCAGTCATTTTCATCATCTTTACCGAAGTCATTTTTATGATTGGCCTGATTGGCCTCTTTTGCTCATTGCGTTGGGATTCCCTCATTAAAGCCATCACCATGACCTATATTATCGGTTTTATGTATGCCCTTGGTTTTTCCTTTGCCCGTGTTCTTATTACTGAAATATTCAACTGGGGGCGTAGAGAAAATTTCGGACCGGAACTGGTATTGAGCCCGGCAGTCGTGGTGATTTGTTATTTCGCTAATGAGGGGTTACCTAGTGATGTGGGAACATGGATACGCAATCATCCTTACACTTCTCACACCATCGCGGTCTTGATCTTCGTAAGCATATTGATTTTTTTATGCTATTACGAATTAAAACGGTATTCCCAAAAAGGCCCCAAACTGTCCTGGGAGGAACGCTGGCGGCAGTGGTGGAAACCTCTTTTCCCAAAATTCACAAATCCACCATCCGTGCATTGGATTTCCGATCGCTGGAATCCTGTTTTTATAAAAGATTTACGCCGGCAAATCATAAAATGGAAATACGTTAATATCAGAGTACTTTTTTACCACATGGCCGGTTATATCGTCATATTGTTTTGTTTAAATCAAGACAATATCAACATCGAAATCGCCATTGCTTTTATTTTAGCATTCCCTTTTATAATCCTTCCCTCCGCTGTCGCTGCTTTTCGCCATGAGTTTGACCGTGATACCTGGACATTACTAACCAATACCACGTTAAAGAGTCAGTCTATTGTTAAAGGAAAAATGTATCCTCTAATTGTCTGGTATCTTTATCGATTTGTGTTATTTGTTTTTCCCATCATGTTGATCATGTCTTTTTCGAACGCCTCGTATGTATTCCTGGAACATCTAACGGTGTACATAATTCTTTCTCTTGTCATCGCCTACTTCTTTCTATCAAGCGGCATGTTTTTCGCCTATCGCTCTCGAAAAACCGTGAACGCGTATATCCAAGCCTTTGGATTGGCTCTCATGATTTTTATAGGGATACCCCTGATCAATCAAATAATTCTGGAAATCAATTATTTTCCCTCTCGTGACTACTTCAGGCACCTCACTTTCCCGCTTATGAGCTCAATTTCACCCTTTTTTGTCCTATTTAGTTTTGACAATGGCAGTACACAATACCTGGATTATGATTGGAAAACCTATCTATTTTTTCAGGGTATATGGATGTTATCTCTCGGTGGATTCCTGCATTATTGTATGATGCATCCAATAAAACGAAGTGAATATTAACCAAGCATAAAATAAGACATGTAAAATCTCCGCTGCATTGCACTCCCTGGATTGTGAAGTGCGTGTAATTTAATGGTAGTTAAACTTGGATGATTATTGAAAGGAATAATATGGCATTAAAAGTTAAAGATGTTCGTTTGACGATTTTAAATATGCGAACTCGTATGCCGTTTCGTTATGGTATAGCGACGCTGACAGCGCTACCCCATTTGTTTGTGACGCTTCTGTTAGAGGAAAATGGGAAAAGCCAAAAAGGAATAGCCGCGGATGGCCTTCCGCCGAAATGGTTTACCAAAGATCCCGAAGCCGATTTCAGAGATGAAGTTGAGGATATGATGAATGTTGTTGAGAGTGCAGGCGAGATTGCCCAGCACTGTGAACCTGCCTCAACGGTCTTTGATTTATGGAATGAGATTTACACATCGCAAAAACAACGTTATAGGGATTCAAACCACCCACCTTTATTATGGGGATTTGGAGTCAGTTTAATCGAACGTGCCCTTATCGATGCCTATTGCCGGTTGCATAACCAGCCCATTGGGGATGTATTACGTGATAATTCGTTAGGGATACGCCTCGATGCTCTTCATGATGAATTGAGCAAGACACAACCTGGTGATTGTTTACCTCCCCAACCACTCAACGCAATTCAGGTCAGGCATACGGTAGGACTGTCTGATCCTCTCCACGATAGTGATATTCCCGAAAATGAACGGTTAAACGATGGTCTTCCACAATCTTTGGAACATTGTATCAAAACCTATGGACTTCGTTTTTTTAAAATCAAGATTTGCGCCGATCCGGAGACGGATATTGAACGTTTAAAGAAGATCGCTGAGATTGTACGAAATTATGATTTATCGAATTTTTATTTTACCCTGGACGGCAATGAACAGTTTGAAAGTATCGAGCAATTTAAAAATGAATACAACACCATTACATCCAATCCTGAATTAGAGCAATTCTTCCAGCATGTGTTGTTTATAGAGCAACCTTTACACCGAAACGTGGCATTGAATGGCGAGGTAAAAGCAGGTTTTGAACACTGGCCGGATCGGCCCCCGTTTATTATTGATGAATCAGATGGTGCATTGGGCACCGCCCAAGAGGCACTTACGCTGGGTTATCATGGAACCAGCCATAAGAATTGCAAAGGTATTTTTAAAGGGATCGCCAATGCGTGTTTAATCCAAAAAATGCAGCAGGAAAAGGGGGGTAAATATATTCTTAGTGGCGAGGATTTGGCAAATGTGGGGCCTGTCGCTCTATTGCAGGATTTGACCACGCTGGCCAATTTGGGCATCACCCATGCCGAACGAAATGGACATCATTATTTCGCTGGTTTGAGCATGTTTGAGAAAAGCGTGCAGCAACAGGTGTTATCTCATCATGCTGATCTGTATGCTCCCCATGCAAATGGCTTCGCAGCGTTGAACATTCAACAAGGGGAGATCAAAATTGATTCTTTACTACAAAAACCATATGGGCTGGCATTTGATTTAGATACCAGCCGCTATATCCCGCGCGAGGATTGGCAGTTTGATACACTGGTTGGTTGATCGATTTATCCGATTCAGTTATTGATTCAACGAACGCCGGAAAAAATCGAGCGCATTGGTTACAAGCCGTTTTTGGGCGGATTCCCCTCGCCCACGCAAGTTGATTCTTTTGGCTTTGAATCCTGTGTTGTGAGAACCAACCGCAACCCAAACATGGGGAGATTGGTTACCTTCCGTGATGATTTCCGATACAGCGATCGCCCATTCACTATCGGATTGTTTGCTGGCACGTTCAGCATGAAGTAACGCAGTTGTTTCTGGCGATCGGGTGTTCTGGCCGTCTTGTTGAGCTGGAATATCGAGCATGGCCATCATGATTTGGTTACTGGGCGCGATGTAACCGCCCTTGAAATGATTGGATGCCCCTTCCGCATGATTCAGGCTAGCGGCAATGGCACCCCCACTGCCTACTTCGGATGTGACGAGTGAATGGCCTCCCTCGCCCAACAAATCAATAATGTGTTCTTCCAACGTCTTTCCCGTATCAGAATACATATACTCCTTGATATGTTTCAGCAGATCCGCTTCCAGGGCTTTGAGCCGCTTTTTATCTTCGTCTGTGTCTCCTGGCAATGAAAACGTGAGATCGACTCGGCCTTGTTCAAACAGGGAGGAAATCATCAGATCTTTGGGTAAGGTCATATGGTCACGCATGACCTGATCAATACTGGATTCGCCAATCCCCACGAACCGCATGGTTAATGAACATCCAATGGAGTGGATGCCAAATCGTTCCGAGAGGAAAGGGATGAGTTCATCTTTGACCATGGGCTGCAATTCACTGGGTGGTCCTGGCAATGCAACCACCACCTGTTTTTTGTCATCAAACACCAATCCCACAGCCGTCCCATTCGGATTGAGAAAATAATCGCCTTTTACCGGCGTTCGGGTTTGGCGAAGTAAATTTTCTTTTATCTCACGGCCTGCAAATCGTTTACGGATTTTTTCGACCACCTCTGGATGTTCTTTGATGGGAATGCCGGTATATTCGGATAGAACTTCACGGGTAACATCATCTTTAGTCGGCCCCAAACCACCTGTGACGATAATCAAGTCTGCATGATCATCAGCAAATCTCAGGGCATCCAAAAGATCCTTGCGGGTGTCACCGATACACATGGATGCCACACAACGGCAGCCCAGTGGCTCAAGTGTTCGAGTAATAAAATGAGTATGCCCATCCGCATAAACACCGCGCAGTAATTCACCTCCCGTAACGATTAAGGCATAATCGATAGGTTCATCAGTTAAAGAATTGGTATTCACTTGATCTGCGGTCATCGGTGTGACATTGACTAAAAGAATTAAGAGCGTAACAAGGATGGAATGTTCAATGATTCTTCGCATCAGGCACCTCATTATTCAAATTAAGTGTATTGTTCTTAATTGTAGAAACATTGTTTCTTTGCATTAACAAGTCATGAATGGCATGATAGGCGGGTTTGGGCTGGTAGTTTTCATCAAAAATAAGAGCCTTGCCGTATCCATCGTAAAACGATGGAATCCATGAATATTTATCTGTAAATCCCCACATGACAAAGGCCGTGCAATGAGAAGTTTCCAAGCAGGTTTGTAACAGGCGCTGGTAAGTATGAGCCTGGGCAGCCAGTTTACGTTCATTGACTGGAGTTCTTAAACGTACATCCAATTCAGTAATATGAACTTCTACACCCAGTTCCCCTAAGCGCTCCATATTGCCAAGTAAATCATCAGGGCTGGGCATGCCACTTAATGGGATGTGAAACTGAAGGCCAACACCATGAATAGGAATACCTTGCTCTTTCATCCGCTTTACCATGCGATAGATTCGTTCAGATTTAATGTTCAATCCTTCTGCCCCATAATCATTATAAAATAATAAGGCATCGGGATTGGCTTCGTGTGCCCATTGAAAAGCCAGGTCAATATAGTCCGGTCCAAGGATTTTGTACCAGATGGTTTCGCGATAATCACCATCATTTTCAAACGCTTCGTTGACAACATCCCAGATTTTTACCGTATCTTTATAACGTTCGACAACTGTTTTGATATGATCGTGTAACACGGTTTCCAAGGTATCACGGGTCCAATCTCCGTCCTCAATCCAATTTGGAACCTGACTATGCCAAACCAACGTATGTCCCCGGATTTTCATATCATGCTTTACCGCGAAATCAACAATGGTATCCGCATTTTGAAAAGTATAGCGGTCACGGCTGGGATGGATTCTCGAGAATTTCATCGCATTTTCAGCGGTTAACATACTGAATTCATTGGCCAGTATGTTTTGATAGTCCGTATCCATCTGAATTTGCCTGTCCCCCACAGCAGCACCGATATCGATATCCAGGTTTGAAACCAGTTCTCTCATGGTTGGGGATTTTTCATTCTGAGATAGGGCCTGAACCGGGAATAACAATAATCCCGCCATTATTATTACAGATAATTGTATAAGACTCTTCATGTTTTCCTCATTTCATACTATTAAGGTTAGAAATATATTAGAACCCATGCTGAAGGTATGTTTTTAAACCATTAAATCGTATATTAATCATCCTCGACCAGGATCATAATTTCACACCATTGTTTCATTTGGAGTTCTCCGAATTTTATATCACCGGCAAGGACATGCCATCCTGGCTCGGCTTGCGAAGCTAGTTTATAGGTGATTTTAAATTTCCTTTCCGTACGTGGTGGTATGGTTGTATCCTGGCCAAGGCCATAACCGATTGTACTTACCACAGAGTTGTCGTGTTCAATGTAGAATTCGACAGATAGTGGTTCATTATAGTGATTATATACCTTTAGATAACTCTCTACCATTTCGCCGGGTCTGCCTTTAATGGAATACGGTTGGAGTTGTGCCCAGCGCTCATCGATACCGAAATTTGGATCTTGCCAGGGAAACAATTCTCTTAGCATTTCGACACGTTTTCCAAGTGTGCTGATCATTCGGTTGATTTTCGCCCTTGAGTATCGAAAGGTGGGCACTACATGTTGATTGATCAGCAGATAATCCGGCTTCATTTTCTTCAAAACATTCAAGCCATAAAAGTAACCGGTATTGGGGTGAAGCAGGTTTCGATTAAGCAGGCAATAATCATCAATCCCTGATGGTGTAAATGAATCACCGATGAAAAAGATTCGCTCTTCATTCTTTTTTTCCACCAGTAATCCGCCGTGGAGAATGGTCTGCCCTGGAAAATAGCTAAAGGTCATTTGAAATTCTTTCCAATCCAACGTGCTTCCTTCTTTCATGGCTCGCACCTCGTGGATTGGATTGGCGGTCATGGCGGGAAGCCGGTAGGCTTCGGGATGTTCAAGGATATGCTCCAATTCAGCACAGGCATACACGGGACAATTGAATTCTTCAACAAAGGCATGAACCTTATCGGTATGATCATCGTGATAGTGCGTAACGTAAATTCCATCGACAGATTTAATCTTGCCCTCATCAAGGAATTTCTTTAGATTCTCAATGAATCGTGGGCTGCCGCAATCAATCATAAACGCCGATCCATCTTCTGCAATGATCAACCTGGAATTCCCCATCGGTTCAATCCACTCCGGAGGGTGTTCATTGACAGTTTCCGCCATTTCCATCCAGTTTATCTTCGCCTCTTCCCCCAATACCCGTTGGGCACAGGTGTTAATATGATCATCACCAAAATACCAGCGTAATGCGTTGATCTCCAGGTAATTTCGATACACGTTTTGTAATCGTTTGATTAACGTATTGACTGCTTGAGATGGATTGGTGATGATGGGACCGCGGGCGGGGATAATTAAATCTGGTTTTTCATGCTCTATTAACCTCAGACTATCGATCAAGGGAGCGATACGGGCGGCGTAACCGTGGTAACCACGCAATTTTGTTTCAGGAATGGCATCCTGAAGACTGTATAGATCGATCAACTGACCATCACCGTATATTAAGTCACCGGTAAAGGCAACCTTCTTTCCATCGATTTTAGCAATATACGATACCGCGTTACGTGTGTAACCAGGTGTGTTTACAACTTGGATTTTCAATCCCTCCAAATCCAAACTCATCCCACCCGTCACTTTTTGCGTAACTGGCATGGGCTTCGTCAGGATTTTAGTGGTTTGTTGGTCATAATCATGGAATCTTTTTTTAGCGAATCCCTGCCAGAATGGATTGACATCCGTGAAAAAATGGGCCTCTCCATGAGGAACAATCGCTTTAGCTCCGTTTTCGACCAATTCCCGGCCAATACAGGCTACATCCCGCCGGGCATGGGTAAATAACACATGGTCAACCTGCATTGGATTGGGACTGGGATCACCATACACAGCGATAACATGTTGGTTATTTTCTATGATGGCGCCATTCACAAAACCTTGAAGCAAAGTCAAATTTTGACTAAGTGCTTCCGCCTTCAAATCCGGCGTGTCGATTGGCTGGGCCGGCATTAGCAAACTGATAAAACAAGCGATAAAAATCAAATTCATTTTTAACGTCCTTTTCTTTGCCTTAAAGCTCAACTCATTCTATTGATGACTTCCTGGAAGCAATCATTAATCCCGGTGAAAGTTGCTCTTCGTCCTTTATTTTATTGGGATAATTCACTTTTAATAGATTTACCTTAATTTTGAACTTATTTCCAGACGAAAAGAGGTATTCGTCCAGGGGGTTTTTATTTGTACGCAAATTGATGATAAGATAAAGGACAAAATCATTAAGCAGGAGTGCATCATGAACAAAACATTATATTTCAGCATATTGTTTATGTTGAGTATCTGTGTTAGTGCCTTTTCGAGTGAAAAAAGCATTTCACTATTCGTATCCCATGATGGTAATGATCAGTGGTCCGGAAAATTAGCCGATCCCAACACGGATGGCAGCGATGGCCCATTTGCCACATTGGAGAAGGCTCGCGATACCATACGGGCTTTAAAGAAAAAGGGGGGAGCTTTGGAGGATGGAGTTACAGTTTATCTTCGAAAGGGAGAGTATTTCATTGAAGATACCTTCACACTATCCGCAGAGGATAATGGCTCAACGAACGCTCCCATTGTGTATCAACCGTATAAGAATGAAAGGGTTCGGATTACCGGAGGGATTTCCATTGATCAATTCAAATCGCTTAAAAATTCTGAAGCAAGAAAGCGATTTCGTCCGTCAGCACGCGGGCACATCGTGTATACCAATCTTAAAGAACAGGGGATCAATGATTTTGGAGAGTTAAAAAACCGCGGTTTTGGCCGTCCTGTCTATAAATCGGCATTGGAACTCTTTTTCAAAGGAGAACCAATGACCTTGGCACGCTGGCCAAATGATGGATGGCTGAAAATTAAGGATGTTCCCAAAGGCCAGGATGGGGGGCAATTCACCTATGAAGAAAAGCGTCCAAAAAACTGGCAAGACTCGAATAATATTTGGGTGCATGGATTTTGGACCCGGGACTGGGCGGATTCATATGAACGGATCAAGACACTTGATGTGGAAAATCATCTTATTCAAACTTACCCGCCCCACGGCGTGTATGGTTATACAAAAGGCCAGCGATTTTACTTCTTGAATGTCATGGAAGAACTCGATTCACCCGGTGAATGGTATTTGGATCGTAACGCAGGTAATTTGTATTTCTGGCCGCCTGAATCAATTGATAAAAATGATGCGTATGTCTCCCTAACTACAGAGCCATTGATTCAACTCAAGGATGTACAACATACCCAATTCAAAGGAATGGCTTTTGAATACACGCGGGGAAATGCCATTGAGATGGATGGTGGTTCAAATAATCTGATCGCAGGCTGCCTGCTTCGCAATATAGGAAATATCGCCGTCACCATAAATGGCGGTGAAAAGAACGGTGTTCAAGGATGTGATATCCATAACACGGGTGACGGGGGGATTCGAATAAATGGTGGTGATCGAAATTCATTAACACCGGCTGGTCATTTTGCCGTTAATAACGATATTCATCGTTATAGCCGGTCGGTAATTACCTATCGGCCTGCTGTCCGGCTTCATGGGGTGGGCAACCGCCTGGCCCATAACCATATCCACCATGGCCCTCACTGTGGCGTGTTGTTTTCAGGAAATGAGCATATGCTGGAATTTAATGAAATCCACCATGTATGCTATGAAACCGGGGATGTAGGGGCTTTTTATATTGGGCGTGACTGGACCGAGCGGGGAAGCGTGGTGAAGCATAATTATTTTCACCATATCGAAGGCCCCTATACTCATGGCGCCATGTCGGTTTATTTGGATGATGCCGCCAGTGGAAACACGATCTTTGGCAATATCTTTTATAAAGCCAGCAAAGCCGCTTTTGTTGGTGGTGGACGGGATAACCTGATTGAAAACAATATCTTTGTGGAATGCGATCCATCCGTACATTTTGATGCGCGAGGTTTAAACTGGGCGGCGAAGTACATCAAAAAGGGTGGTGGATGGCGTATGTACGAAAAGTTAAAATCTGTTAATTATGATCAGCCTCCCTATAGCAAAAAATATCCTGAATTAGTCCCCATTCTTGAGGAAAAACCTCATCATCCAATGGGAAACAAAGTCATTCGCAATATCTCAGTCAAAGGAAAATGGCTGAATTTACAACGTGTCGAAAAAGAATGGGTGCATTTTGAAGATAATCTTGTTGATGAAGATCCCCATTTTGTCGATTTGGAAAACCAGGATTTTCGGCTTCGATCTCATTCTCCGGCTTTTGATCTTGGTTTTAAACCTATACCGGTTGAGAAAATCGGCCTGATCGAGGATGAATATCGCTCGATGATCCCTGATTAAGAGGTGATTATAACCTTTGATAATAAATGATCCAGTAAAGTTTTTTGAGACAATCCCCATAATATAGGGCAGGTTGGAAGCCTTGCACCACAAAATTTTCAGCCAATCATGAGTTGATTACACATTGTAACGAATTGCCCATAATAAGGTCTCCTATATGAACATGAACCGTTGTTTCAAAATCGGGTTGATCCAGATGGCCTGTGGTGATCAACCCGATGAGAATCTGAACAAAGCCATTAAATATATTGAAAAAGCCGCGAGTGATGGAGCAGAGTTGGTTTGCCTTCCTGAATTGTTTCGAACCCGCTATCTCTGTCAGTCGGAAGATTCTGAGGCGTTTAATCTGGCAGAATCCATCCCTGGTCCCTCCACCACTGTATTAACTGAAGTGGCCAATGATAAGCAAATCATAATCGTCGCCCCTCTTTTTGAACGAAGGGCGGCAGGTGTGTATCACAACAGCATTGCGGTCATTGATAGGAATGGGGTCAAGGGACTCTATCGCAAGATGCATATACCGGATGACCCAGGGTATTATGAAAAATATTATTTCACCCCTGGTGATTTGGGATTTCGTGCTTTTCAAACCGAAAAAGGCTGCCTGGGAACCTTGATCTGTTGGGATCAATGGTACCCTGAAGCCGCCCGGCTTACCGCCCTGCAAGGGGCGGATGTTTTGTTCTATCCCACCGCCATTGGTTGGCATCCCAGCGAAAAAGAGCAATTCGGCCATGCCCAGCGTGATGCATGGCGCATCATTCAACGCAGCCATGCGATCGCTAATGGCGTATATGTGGCATCGGTGAACCGTATCGGTTACGAGCCCTCGGATGACGAGGGACGTGGTATTGAATTTTGGGGATCATCGTTTCTGTGTGATCCCTTTGGAGTGATCATGGCCGAAGCCTCTGTTGATCAAGAAGAAATCCTTTTGGCCGATATTGATCAACAAAGGATAGAAGAGGTGCGTCGAAATTGGCCTTTCCTGCGGGACAGGCGAATTGATGCCTATTCTCAGATTGAAAAACGATTCATGGATCCCAACCCATGAGAATTGATACACTCAGGATCAGCAATGCAAAGCCAAAATGTGAATGCTTTTCGTAATCATGCCCCCCAGCTTGCCTCTGACTTGGAGGCTTTTTATCATAATCATCAAATCGATATCCAAACAAAAGAAGACGGGGATTTTGTATGCACATTCATCAGTCATTCAAGCGGCTTAAAAAATGAATGGACGCTTGAAAATCCTCTCAAACAAGCAAATTACCTCCAGAGACAATACCAAACGTATATCGCCTCCCGCCATTGGTTGGTTTTTTTAGGAATCGATGCCCTAGTAGGTTCAAACTTTGAACCTTCAATAACCACCGGCAAACATCCCCTTCTGGTTATCGAACCGGATTTCAAGCGGTTTACGGCTCATGCAGCAATCTATAACCTCCAACCTTTCATTTCCAAAGATCGTGTGTATTGGTTTATCGGTGAAAGAGGATTAAGCAACGCTATTAACGCCTTATCAGAAGAATTGGAACCTTATTTTTTAACAGGTGGTACTCTTCATTTGGTCAAATCATCTCATATCGATGAATACCAAAGTCAAATTCAATCCTTCATGGCCGATTTTTTTATACAATTCAAGCATAACTCCAACACCACATTGCAATTGGCTAATCAATTTTTACGTTTTTACAATAATCCAAACCTCAGCAAATCCAAAACGGTGTTGATTGTTGAACCTTCCGTTAATTGCTGGCTTATATTGGGACATGGGCTGGGCCAGGGATTTCAAGATCTTGGTTTTGAAGTACTTGAACATCGAGTTTCTTATCCAGCTTCAAAAATGTCCATCTATGAATCCCTTAAACTTTGGCTCAATCTCATCAAACTCAAGCCGGAATATATTGTCACCTTAAGCCACCCATCTGATTTGTTTGTCAATGGAATTTCCAAAATCCCAATCAAGCGGCTTATATGGTATGTGGATGAACCTGCCAACCTCGCCCTGAATAAACATGGTCCCTATGATTACTTGTTTTATTCATGGAAAGAATTTGCCGAGGGACTGAAAGATCGTGGAGGAATACTGGCGGGTGAAATCCCTATCGGCGGTTATCCCATGACAGCCTCGGTGCGAGATGAGTTTCAATGCGAAGTTGGATTTGTGGGAAGTGTAATGGATACATCCAATATCAGAGAACAACTCCCCAATGAACTTAACGTTCGTGTGGATGAACTTGTCAATTTGAAAATGCAGAATTTGACTAGTGATATTCCATCTCTATTACAAAAATTGCAGTGGAGTGAAGAAGAAAAAAGGCAAGTGATTGAAATTATTCAGCCTCTTTTACGTCAACCGGGTATGTCTGATGAGCAATTGCTAAGCTTTTATCTGTTGGTGGAATCAATTCGCGAACGGCGTTTGACACTGCTTGCACACTTGCATGAATATGAGTTAAAAATCTACGGTAATCCGGATTGGGAATCTTTTTTGGCAGGAACCCCCATAGAGGGTGCTTATCAAGGGCGAGGGCTGAGATCACAGGAATGTTGTGATTTTTATCGGTCCGCCACAATCTCATTAAATATTCATCCTCTTTTCCCCCACTCCGGACCAGCAACCCGAGACCTCGATGTCCCCATGTGCGATGGTTTTTTATTATCCGATATGCATATTTTTACGGCTGACCGAACAAAGGAATTTTTCCAACCTGATGATGAAATTGCTTTATTTAATGATTCGGAAGACCTTCGGCAAAAAGTCGCTTTTTACCTGTCACACCCTCGGCAGCGACAATCCATAACAGACAAGGCAAAAAACCGGATCGTATGTGATCACAATTATAAAGATCGAGCCCAACACATGATTGAGACTTTAAATAAATTGGAACGATAAATCACAAGACATTAATCCCTTCATCTCATACACATTAGACAATTTTTTGCATGTAATTTTTCATTGCATCTTGTCCATATCAAATTATAATTCAATCATTAAATTCAATCCAAACAATTATCAAGCTTAAGGAGATCGAAAAAATGAGAAAGTTGATAGCCTGTTTATGTATGGTGGTTTTGCTTGCCTCGGCAACAATCGCATCAGAGAAAAAGGAAAAGGATCCCAAAAAAGCCAAGAATGTCTACGGATTCACCGTTGAAGACATCAAAGGCAAGGAATTGGAACTAAAGAAGTACAAAGGAAAAGTATTGGTTATTGTCAATACCGCCTCGAAATGTGGCTACACAAAACAATATGCACCGTTAATGGATTTGTATGAAAAATACAAAGAAAAAGGCCTGGTGGTTATCGGTGCCCCAGCCAATCAATTTGGTGGACAGGAACCAGGATCCGATAAACAGATCCTTGAATTTTGCCAAAGCAATTATGACGTCAAGTTCCCCTTGCTCAGCAAAAGTGTTGTGAAGGGAGAAGAAATAACTCCCTTATTCCAATACCTTACCCACGCCAAAAATCCTGATTTCTACGGTGAAAAAGAAGGGCTGATCAAATGGAATTTCGAAAAATTCCTCATCAACCACAAGGGTGAGCTAATCCGCCGCTTCCGCAGTAAGGTGGAACCACTCAGCAAAGAGATCGTCTCAGCGGTTGAAAAAGCGCTCAAAGACATACCAGAAAAGAAGGAAGAATAGACGAGAATTGGTATTATTAGTTGTAATATTTCATAGGGATAAGCACTGAATAATTGTTTTAAAACGAGGTAATCAAATAGGTCTACCTCATTAACTTTAA
>CAZFER010000036.1:0-59149 GCA_964517495.1 uncultured bacterium
TATGCCGAGCGGGCAGGGATGCCCGCTCCCCGTGATATTCGGAGCGCGGGCTTCCAGCCGATGCTCCCCGGATTTGTACCTTGCCACCCGGGTGATATATCGAGCGTGGTTTTCAAGGGTAAAGAACGACGTTTATACCCTTGGCACCCCGCCATCCGGCACGCGGCCACCCGACGGATTATAGGGAAAAGGATAAATCTGATAAGTAATACGAATCAAAATGAATATTGCAAACCGGTGCGGACGGAGAGGTCGTTGCTTTTGATACCGGGGCGGTTGGGATTACTATCATATTCATCGAGTATGTTAAGGGTCCAGGATAGTGAATTAGAAATAGGAGTAATGAGGGAGGTTTCAGAAATTAGCCGCACATCACCAAAATTACCCACGCTGGGATAGATGGTTAACAGCTGGCTGAGTTTAGTTTTTTCGAACAATGTCTGAATATATTCAAAACTGGCACGCATGGTTACTTCAGTGGTGTTATCGCCGCTCTTGTAAATTTCTTCGGTTAGACCGGCACCGATGTCGCCCAGGAATTCGGAGTTTTCGGTTTTCCAAAAACGGTAACCAGCACCAACGGTTCCATCGACACGCAAATCCAAATCTTCAAAACGATCATGTTCCAAGAGCAGATCGCCAAATACATATGAATTTTCGGCATAAAAAATACGCAAGTTGGGTTGCAGGCTGCCTTCTGTGGTGTCGACAACGCCTTCCGTTTCTCCATACCCGATTGAGCCGCGGATGGTTAATTCTTCGCGATCGGTGATTCGTTTGATTTGACTTTTCAGATAGAAATCATAGGCTTCCCGGTTTCCGACTTTTAATCCACCAAGCAGCGATATGTTTCCGTTCCATAATTTGCCCAAATCCGTGGTATCCTTTAAAACGGAAATTTGTTCTTTGGTCTGTGAAAGTTCGGTTGTCAGGGATTGGATTGTGGCTTCAGCAGCCTGCAAATGCTTTCCCACTTCTGAAGCGGACATTACATTGATGGCGGCAATGTCACGGGTGGAGAGATTGATTGTTCCTAGCAGGTCGGATCTCAACGTCAGATTTTCTCCCCGCTTGGCTACCACTTGGGCAGTTATGCGATCACCATTTTCCAAAACCACGGGAATTGATTCAGAAGATTCAATGGATTTCACATTTTCGAAAGGAATGGTTATTTCACCGGCGTACTGGCTCTTTAAGACCAGTTTGCCTTCGGCCATGTATTGAATATCACCGCTGATTTGATCACCGTTTTGGAGGTGGATTTTATCGGCATAAGCGACAAAACAGATCAGCGTAAAGATGGATATGAGAACATATGAATAAAAGTTTTTCATGGATTTCCTTATTTATACATTTACATGAAATGTTATACTTTTAAACCATTTCATTACAGCCCTATAATAAAATTCCTACAATTACTCGGGGAAGCTAAATGCGATTACATAATCGCCGTGTTTGGTACCCAGTTTGCCTCCACCGCCAGCGCAGATGACAATGTCATTGTTTTCCATCCTCACCTAAATAGGTGACAGGAGCGGCATAGCCACCTGCTTCCAGTTTGGATTTGTATAGAACTTCGCCGGTTTGCTCGTTGAAAACGCGGATGTATTCATCCATGGTGGATGCAATAATGATTAATCCGCTATCGGTTACAGTAGCTCCACCGAAATTTTCCTGGCCGGTGGGAGGGATGCCGCGTTCGGTTAGTTTTTTGAATTCACCGAGCGGTTTTTGCCAGACAATTTCACCCTTACGGTCGACTGTGATGCCTACATTTTCTGGTAACGGCCAGATGCGTAAATCTTGGTCTTTGTCAAAAGTTCCTGCATCAATAGCGGGTTGACGCAAGATTTCAATTACCTGATGACAGTGGAGACATTCCGGTTCGCTGGTATCGTGACGTTTTGACAGCCATGATTGGTAACCTGGAAGTTTCATAGGTTTTAACTCAGGCTGAGGTGTATAGGATAGGCCATCGATATTCCATTCCAGACGGTTTGGATGGTAATGATGGTTTAGAATACGCTTCATTGTGGCTATCAAGGCCGCTTCGGAAATACGGGTTTTGTCGGATATATGATCCCTTCCACCAAACACGCTGTAGACATGGCCTTGGGCAGATAAAAACCAACCCCACCAGGATAAATCCATATCCTGAAATCCTTGAACTGGCAACCGATTGAAATCCAATTTGGAGGCATCGGTCATGCGGACGGTGATAAATTGCTTCAGCCAGGGTGCTAGCTGTGGTCCTGCCTCCAAGACTTTTTCATCGAAAAAGGAACATTGCTCGCATCGTTCGCAACGGAGGGTAATAAACAATGGGCGGTTTTCCTGATTTGCTTCATCAATCGCCTGTTCTAAATCTGATCGCCATACTATTTTCTCCTGAGGCTGGGGAAGGTTTGCTGACGGTGGTTTTAGAATTTCCTTCCACGGTTTATTTGGTTCAGCTACACTGATTAGTGATGCAAATATTGAATAAGATAAGTGGAATTAGATAAATACGGTTTATTTTCATGATACCCTTTATTCTGATAAATACATGTTTTAAATTGAAAGTGTATGGGAAATTAGACAAGTGAATTAGAAGCCATTTTCCTGCGATAGAATCAGGAATTATGAACTGGCGAGAGGAGTGGAGTAAACTATGAGTGAATCTATTGAAATTCTAAATCAAAAAGAGACCGGGCAGGGCTGGAATTTTGAAGTGCAAGTGGGAGGAAGCAGTCAATTTACCGTGACAGTCGACTCAAAGGATTATGAACGAATAACCAACAAAACGATTCAGCCAAATGAATTAGTCAAGCGTTCATTTGAGTTTCTTCTGGAACGTGAACCTAAAGAAGCCATTCTCAAGAAGTTTAATATTCGAGTTATATCCACCTATTTCCCGGAATATGAAAAAGTAATTTCCCAATCCCTTTAACTTCTTTCTCTATTTAACTGATCCTGTAATGTAGATTTTTTATTCGGCGTCTTAATAATCGAAGCCGGGCCACTTTTCGTTTACCCACGGAGGCGGAATGGGAATATTGCGCTCGTGCAGGAAATGATGAAGGGATTTTCGGCGCTGGAGTGGATAATGAAATGATTACATGGGAAAATCATGAGACCTATGCTTGGAGCAACAAAAACAGCGATCGTAAAACCCATCCCATTGGGCAGAAAAAGCCAAATTCATGGGGATTACATGATATGCTGGGTAATGTATGGGAATGGTGCCAGGATTGGTATGAGTGCAAAGCGTATGAACGATTGCCCAACGTTGATCCTATAAACAACTCGAGAGTTACAGAGCGTGTTTTTCGGGGTGGATGTTGGGCCCTTGACCCTCATTATGCCCGTCCTGGATTTCGTGGAGGAAACATGCCTGATCAGAAAAGCCAATATGTGGGATTTCGACTTGTTCGAGAGTTTGGTGATTAATATCTCAGGAGGATTCTCACAATCAACCTTTGGATCTATAGAACGTTTCATCACTTAAAATTATCCCCCCGAAACAAGTAATCATGCCGATTTATTCCACGTTCTGAACCTGTTCGCGCAATTGCTCAATCGCACTTTTTAAATCCAGTACATGCCTGACAATATCCATAGCAGAGCTTTTAGAGCCAATGGTGTTCACTTCCCGAAACATTTCCTGGCATAAGAAATCCAAACGCCTGCCGACGGGTTTGTAGGGTTGATCCGGCTTGTTTTCGTTCAGAATATCCCTGAATTGCTGAATATGGCTTTGCATACGCACCGCTTCTTCCTGAATATCAGAACGATCAGTATAAAATGCGACCTCTTGAATGATTCGATTGGGATCGAGTTCAAGTTGCTGTTTCCATTCATCAATACGAGCCATCATTTTTTCGCGAAATTCATCCATAACAGTCGCTCGGAGGTCTCCGATTTCATCAATCAGTAGTGCAATCCGATCCAGAATAGAGAATAATTCCTGATATAGGCGCTCTCCCTCGCTGCATTTCATGAGAACAATATCATCCAATGCCCGGTTCAAAAGATTATCAATCAAGGCACTCGCTTCTTCGGTCAATTGAGCGGCCTCTTCCACCTCGATAATTCCTTCCAAATTGAAGAAAAGTTCAGCCGAGGGTTTGAATTCGATATTCATCGCTTGGGAAAGTATTTCCGCTGATTTCATGTATTCTTTGGCCATATCAAGATTAACTTTAATCTTATTTTTCGGCAAAAGAGCACCGTTACTGCGTAAATAAACTTCCACTCGGCCACGACGCATAATTTGTTGGATTCGTTCCCGGAACGGAATTTCCAACATGGAAAGGGAACGCGATGCGTGGAAATGCAAATCATATCCCTTGTTATTAAGGGTTTTTATCTCTAATGTCACCACTGAATCGGCAATGGATTCTCGAACGCTGCTATAACCTGTCATACTTCGAATCATGGATTGCTCCCAATATCTTTAGAAGATGTGCGATAACCAATGGGGAACGCTTGACCAATAATACGGTTGGTAATATGTTAGCCTATTTCCAATATATTTATCAGAGTCACACTTAATGAAAAAGTGGGAGTACATTATGTCACAAGCGCGTATAGGTATTATAGGTGGTTCGGGAGTTTATAATTTGGATGGCGTAGAATATCATGATGAGGTCGATCTCTGGACACCTTATGGTTCACCTTCTGACCACATTCGCTTGGGCCGTTATAAAGGGAAAGAATTGGCTTTCCTGCCCCGCCACGGTAAATCACATAAATTCAATCCATCCAATGTTCCATATCATGCCAATATATATGCCATGAAAAAGCTAGGAGTAGAATGGATTATTGCGGTCAATGCAGTGGGGAGTTTGGCATTAGAGATGAAACCCCTGGATTTTGTGGTACCTGACCAGCTGATTGATCGAACACGTTTTCGCAAAGGGACTTTTTTCGATCCTATTGCGGTTCATGTCGCGTTTGCTGAACCATTCTGTAACGACCTGAGGGCACTTTTAATTGAATCCATTAAGGAGTGCAATATTACCACCCATCCCAAAGGGACTTATGTATGCATGGAAGGTCCTGCGTTTTCAACGCGAGCGGAATCCGAGATGTATCGCAGCTGGGGGGCTCACTTAATCGGCATGACGGCCCTTCCAGAAGCCAAACTGGCTCGTGAAGCGGAAATTTGCTACGCTATCGTGGCGGCCGTTACGGATTATGATTGTTGGCATGAGGAAGATGTTGATGTGGCGATGGTCATTCAAAATCTTACGCAAAATGCTGAAAATTTAAAACGTATAATACTGCAAACCATTCCGAAAATTCCTGATCAGCGTGAAGAATCATGTGAAATCGCCAGTGCCTTAAAAAATGCAGTCTTAACTAAACCAGAGGAATTTCCGAAAGATAAACGAGAAGCGTTTGAATTCCTATTGCAGAAATATACGGAAAAATAGGGCCAGAATTATTCCAAATACTCAACATCCAATTGAACGAAATCATCCGTCACCCACGTGCATGGACAAAATTCATTACGATACCGTATTTCATCCCTAATCTTTTCAAGCGTTTCGTCTTGAGTTTGGCCTTGGGCATAGCATGTCTGATCGCCAGTACATTGAGCGACGAAACCGCCAGAGGGATCTTTTTGTATTTGAACTTTGAATAACATTTTTTGCCTCAATAGCGAAAATTTGGCTTAAACCATTTCCTTCGATTTAATATTTCAATATAGTTTAAGATTAGAGGTTTTTACGTTATTTAATGGTTTTGCAAAAATTTATACTAAGTTGGTCCATTGTTTCAAGTTACTTGAGGTGATATACTTAAGGATGAATTTTATGATATATTTTACCACCGTTTGCAATTGATGGAGGAGAGAATCAATCGATTTTTAATTGTTGAGAATACTTGATAAAAGTTTGAATACCGACTAAAGTTCCCGGTTTCAGATTATGGATAAAGTAAAGTTATATCGAGATATTGCGCGTATAAAAAAACAACTCTTTGCTCTAATAAGTCTAGCGGGTTTTGTCTGCGTAAGTGTGGCAACGTTTATTGGGCATGGATTTAATTTCGTTGTTTTATTCCGAAATTCAATCCTTGCCATAATAGGTTTTGGTGGTATAGCCTATCTTATCGGATTGTTGTATGAAAAAATGGTTGAACGCCCCTTGATCGATTCTTATCGAGAGGAGGCAAAAAAACGGATCGAAGAACTCAAGAGTATGGGGAATCAAAAAATGGCGATGAAGATCAATGTATCGGAATTATCGCCGGGAATGCGAGTTATCGATCCGATCTATAGCAAAGAAGGTGCCTTACTTGTTCGCGGTGGTGCGAATTTAACTGATCGTATGATCAAAGTGCTTAAAGAAAACAATATTCAACAAATTAAAGTGGAAGCCCAGAGAACGTTGCCGTCGGAATCGGAAAGTGAATAATGCCATATTGGCATGTGTTCAACATGATGCCGGTTGATTCACAGCTGTTTAATCGGGTATAAAATTAATGCGCTACTATAACGTTGTCAAAGAAAAAATCTCAACAGAAGAAGAGTCCAAATTATGGATTGAATACAAAAAAACCGGCTCAATGGATGCCCGTGAAAAACTGGCTGATAAATACATTCATCTTGTAAAATATGTTATCAATCGAATGCTGGCCGTCTCCCATATCGAGAGTGAGGTTCTCGACTATGACGACCTTTATTCCTGTGGGGTAATGGGATTGTTAACAGCGATCGATAATTTTGATCCAAACCGGGATGTGAAATTTATAACTTATGCGATTCCCCGAATAAAAGGTTCGATCATTGATGAGCTTCGTTCAGTTGATTGGATCCCTCGTTCTCTGCGCCAGCAAGTGAATAAATTGCAAAGTGCATTTGTTGAACTTGAAGGGGAACTTTTAAGGCCAGCCCGAGAAACAGAACTGGCGAATAAACTCGAACTTGATGTGAAGGATCTCCAATCTCTTTTACATCATGCCAGCCGTTCAACGCTTTTATCTTTGGACGAGGTTTTGCGAGTTTCAGATGATGGGACAACGACTCGGGCGGATGTAACACCAGCGAGGAAAAATGATGATCCACGGAACTCCATCCAGCAAGAAGAGATAGTTGAACTGCTGACCGAAGCGATTGAAAACCTGCCTCAAAAAGAACGTCTGGTCGTGGTTCTTTATTACAACGAAGAACTCACCTTGCGTGAAATAGGCGAAGTGATGGGTGTAACAGAGTCCAGGGTATGCCAGTTACATACCAAAGCCATGTTGCGATTGCGCGGGAAATTGCAATCCTGGCAGCAGGATATCATGACTTAAATCTATCTCCATCTAACAAGAGTCTATCCTTCCTCAATCATCAAAATACTATCCAGTGGACACAATCAGACAGCATAAGTGAAAATCCAAGATTCTTATGGAAGATCAGTGTATAGCAGAAAAAGCCCCATATCATCGACAGGAAAAACGATGATATGGGGCTTATCAACTTTAGGATTCGCTACCACTTAAAAGTGAACACGAGCCGTATGATTATTCCCCCATCGAATGGATCATTTTATCCATTCAAAGTCCAACCTTCACGATAAGGTTTGGTAAGATGTTGGTTGGCACTGGCCAGGTTGGTCACCTCACCTTTTTTACCATCATATTGGAGTGCTTTATCGAAATTGAGTTGTTTGTCGGCTCGGAAGGCCACCAGACCAAGGCACATAGTTTCAATCATGTCAGCGCTATATTTAAAGTTACAGGCTGTATCAGCCGGATTCCCGTTTTTGCAGGCCTCTATCCATTGGGTTTGGAAATGCCCTAAATCGGGTAGCGCTTCATTTGCAGAACGTGGATCAAAGTGTGACATGTTATCGATATTTTCATTGGGAATGAGGAGATGTTTCCTAAAGTCAGTAATAATAATACCCTTGTCACCTTTAAACATGGCACCGTGGCTGATCTTGTTCAGGTCAATCCAATTGGAAGGTGATTTCGGCATGGCGCCCCCCTGATACCAGCTCACTTTAATTTCGTCACGCCAATTATTGGCGGGGAATTGGAAATGACTGGTCAGTTCGACAGGCGTGACTTCAGGATTGAACTTTTCAGGTGTACTGGATATAACGCTTAAAGGTAGTTCAGCGTCAACAACGTTCCAGAGTATATCCATGGTATGGCTGCCCATATCACCCATCTGGCCGATTCCGAAATCCCAGAACATATTCCATTGCAAACATCCTGCTCCAGGACCTGCATCGAAATATTTTGAACTGTAGGGGTGATGAGGTGACGGTCCAAGCCAGAGATCCCAGTTTATGTGAGGAGGAATGGGACTTTCTTTCGCATAGTAACCATCTTTTCGAATCTGGCGGTTACCCCATGCGCTGGCTTCTTGAAGTTTACCGATTGCACCATCACGGACACTTTCACGCAAGCGGTTGAAATTGGGGTAGGCGTGACGCTGCATACCAACTTGGGTGGCCAGCTTATTCCTGCGGCCCATATAATTTTCACGTACAATGCGAGCTTCCTCTACGCTAATGGCCAAGGGTTTTTCCATATAGATATGGAGGTTCCGGTTTAGTGCCCAATTCGAAATAAAGGCATGGGTGAAGTCAGTGGTACAACACAAAATGGCGTCAAGGCCAGGGTGATCAAGGCACTTGCGCCAATCTTCATAAACTTTGGCTTTCGGGAATCGCTCAAGTGCATGCTCGATGCTTTTTTTGTTGACATCGCAAACGGCGGTGACATTTTCATGTTGGAGGGTGGAGTAGTGAGCTCTGGCGCGTCCGTAGGCGCCGATCAAGGCCACATTTAATTTGTTGTTTGCTCCAAAAGCGCTACTGTTGAGAATCACCAAACCACTCCCAGCAGCCATCCCCTGACGGATAAAATTACGGCGATTAACGGTGTGAGAATTCATATTTCATCTCCTTCGTGGTATGCTTGTACACTCTACTTTACAAGAATGTGGGGGATTTTCCAATGAGTAGAGAGTCATAATTTCAACCATGCTGTTGAATGACTCCTATTATGTCACGGGGATTTGAATTCACGGACAAATTCCGCTGTCAAATCAATATATGTGTAACCATGCTCAAATGTGGCTTCAATGTGGCTGAATTCGTACAATTCATTGAATGTGGAAATATGCAGCCAGTCGGGATTGGAAGCCATCGCCGCTTCAAATGTCCCCCGGTAATAGGCACCAACGGGATCGTCAATCTCTTTGAATGAATTAATTTTACCTGCAAGTTCCATAAGTCTCGCGGAATTATTCTCAAATGTGCTGAGTTGATTTTCCTCCTGATATAAAACAATAACACGGGCTTTTCGGCCAAAGACTTCTTGAAAAGTTTCAGGCAATTTGCCATCAGAATCAATAATTGTTTCCATCTCAATAGCTTTCACATTATTTTCCAATTCCATGAATTGAATCTTATCATATATATTTTAATGCCTCTTGAAATATATTCATAGTTAATTCATGCCTATTTCTAATATTTTCCACCAATTGGTTCAATAACAGGAATTGCGGAACATACTTGACTTGGACTATTATTATGGAAAGATTGAGAAAATCAAAATAAGATTTCAACAAAGAGAGAAAAACATAAGGAGATTTTATAATGCGCTTTCGCATATTGCTATCAATATTTTTTATCGTTTCATTTTGCGTTCTTTATTCCACTGCCCATGCTACCCAGTACAAGGTATCCATTGAGGATGATCAAATTTTATTAAATGGGAAAGAAATAAAAATCATTGGTTTGCGCTGTTCCAATGGATTGATCACAGATCAAGACACATCGGAATTAATCAAGAATTTAAAGGTTTTTAAAACCTATGGCGTGAATACCGTCAGCGTGTTTTTTATGGGTTCACGATTTGGGGATATCAAAGGTTATAATCCGGATTGTTCACTCAATCCGAAATACACCAAACGGATGGCTCGCATTATCGAAGCGGCGGATCAAGAAGGTATGATCGTTCTGGTGGGGTGCCTGTACTGGAGCACATCCAAAGCGAAAGAAGATTTGCAGGATTGGAATCAAAAGGACGCCAACCAGGCGGTGGCCAATACCGTGCGCTGGTTGAGCGAACACGATTACCGTAATGTCATTGTCGATCCGGATAACGAAGGCATGGCCTCGCGGCAAAAAGATTGGGATACGGGCAAAATGATTGAAGCGGGTCATGCGGTTGATTCATCCATAATGATCGGCTACAACAACAAACCAGAACCGCCTGAGAGCGCGGATGTATTACTGCATTTCTCGCCCAAAGATGGCAAGCGACCTTTTGTCGAAAGTGAAGGGACTCCAACAAATGCTCCGCAAGGTTATTGGGGAAAATATAGTAAAGAAGATGGTTATTACAACTACATCCGCATTGGCCGCTATACTGAAGCGATGAAAGAAAACCAGATCAAAATATCAAAAAAGAACATCGAAGAACAGAACGGTTATCTATTTGCCTCCACCTGGTTGCAGTGTGGACAAAAAGAAGGGATCGGCGGCCCCTTTATGAATCCTGGTGGTTTAGCCAAGAATAATAACATTAATGAACATGTCAAAACCATTCAGGACGATGCTGGAATCAGATGGTGGTTAAATTGGGTTAGAGAAACCTATGGGCCGTGGGAACCACCCAAGTAGGATTTCTTAAAGTTTCTTGATAATTGACATTTTTTCTTGATTTGCTTTAATCACTCGCACTGACCAATACTCACTGGCGTTCGGTATAGGGATACCCAGGCTTAAATTCACCTTCCACCCCTACAAGCATATTTCCTGTGCTTATTAAACCGTTTGAAGGATCATACGTTTCACCATCAAACATGTTGTCAGGCCCATAACTTATAACAAAATAAGCATATTGGCGGTTGCTGCGTACAGGTGAATTGGAATTGGCATTATAAGCAAAAAAGGCAGGTTCCGCGTGATATTGTCCTTGAGTGCAACATTGCCAGGGCCAACTCACATGTTCTCCATGAGGGCCGTTTGGATCAGCAAAAATATCCAGCAGGGAAGCCGAGTAATATGCAACTGGGGTTGTGATATACTTATGCTGGGCTGGATCTCCATCAATGTGTGGTGCATAGGCGTTGTTATCCATACGGTACATAACATAGCTTTGAGCAAGGCCGTTCATTTCCGATGAGACTCTGGATACTTTTGCTCGAATCATCGCATTCAAAAAGTTTGGCACTGCAATCGCCGCCAAAATACCAATTATGGCTACGACGATCAGCAATTCTATTAGTGTGAATCCTTTTTTCATGATGAACTCCATTCTTTCCCCAAAAGTTAATTGAAATAGACTCTATTATGGGCAATCCAATACATTTCAACAGAATTTGGAAAAACGTTCACTTTCTCTAATTTAATCCAGGATAATTCCATATTTACATATTTGCGAATAGCGTAAAATTTATTTTTCATTATAATATACAATCCGTCAAGCGATTTTCCATGCGAATTAATCATATTTGATTATCACATCCACTTAAATGGGTTACTGTCACTTATGGAAGAGAATAGAAACCATGAAAACAGGAGAAGCCTTTACGCTGATCGAACTGCTTATTGTTGTGGCGATTATCGGCATTCTTGCGGCGATCGCTGTTCCTAACTTCATGAATGCGCAAATACGATCAAAAATCGCCCGTGTGCAAGCGGATTTAAAAACATTGGATGCCGCAATACAAGCCTATTACATCGATCATAATGATGTTCCAGCGGATTATAATACTGGTCCATGGTCTTCTTATATGATCGCCCATATCCCAGTTTTGACCACACCTGTTCCTTACGTCACGAGTTACCCACGAGACCCTTTTAATAAAGGGGCCGATACGTCTGGAGCATCCTGGGTGCCTGATCCTGAGGATTTTCTGTCATCCGAATATCAAACTAAACAAGGAGGAGCTGGCACCTTTTGGACACCGTTTGCAGGACCAGGCACACTGAATGGCAAACACGATTTTCGCAATCGGCTCGCCATGGTGTTTTCAATTGGTCCATCCATGACTCGCTATTATCCTGGAGAGGGCTACAACCGGGGATGTTGGCATGAAGATTTTGACGCCTCCAATGGATTAAGGTCGTTTGGATCCATACGTCGATTTATGCCTTAAAGAATTCCATTTCCGACTGAAACGAGATAAAACACTCACCAACTTGAAACCACTTGAAACAACTTTATTTAAATTTCTACTTGCCAAGTGATTACAGTCGGTATATATTGTAGCTAAGGAAGGAACGTGGGACTTTTTGCTGGCAGGGAAGTCGATATTCTGAGCGTTTGTTATATCGGATCGTTTCGGCGTAAATGATTCAATATTATGCCGTATTGATGCCATATACTTGAAACGGCTCTCGAAACAAGAGTTAATTTTCATATGAATCTCGCCGACTTTCAAAATCCGTTAGCGAATATGCCGTTGTTGCAACAAATGCAACAAAGTCAAAATACCCAGGCTCAATTCGCTCCCTCGGTTTTTAACAAAACCTTTGATGACGAGGTCACAGAAGAATTAACTACTGTCAAAGAAACCGAGGAACAGGAAGAAAAAAATAGCATCAAGGAAGAGGATAATCCCCGCGGTGATATTAGCCGCCGCCAGGTGCGACGGCGTGCGTCTCAAAATGAGGAAGAGTCCGAAGAGGACAAAGAGGGACCTCCACAGCGCCTGAGCGACGGGATTCATGGTAATTTTTTGGATATTCAAGCCTGAGACAATCAGGCTCATTTGATGGATGTTGGATAGTGCAATTTTATCAGGTTGAGGGTTCAATGAATGTCAACAATGATTGATATTCTTCTCATAGTCGCAGTATGCGGCCTGTCTTTATGGCTAATCAATCTCAAATCCAAGGTTCGTGATCTGGAACGGGAAAACGCCTCAAAACCGCCAGACCTTCCCAGTTTATCCGTCAATGATCTGCGCAATTTTCAAACCGCCATGGCCCAGCTGGTCGAGGATGTTGAATCCTATACTGAATCCCAACTGAAAAAGATGAAAACCCAGACGAAGCAGTTAAACAATCTCTGCCAATCACTCCAAGAAAAAGTAAAAGAACTGGAAGATCCTCCTCTTTACAATCCATCCACCACGACGCGAGTTGTCCCACTATCCACTAAACAAGGGATCGCCAATCACAACGAAAAAGACCGTATTCTTGAATTATTCAAAAAAGGCTGGACACTTGACCAAATCGCCGAAGAACTTCGCATCACTCGTGGTGAAGTCCAGCTGGTGGTTAACCTTTTTTAGACACCCAAGATATACTTGATTTTGATAAGGGGTTGCAACCCCTTGGTCAGAATAAGAGCGGAACATCTTTGTCCTCACGTCATGCTCATTCAAATCGAACGGGGTTTGCATCTCACTTAGCACTTCTTATCTGATATGATTAATGCCATTATATAAGAATATTTGAATTATTCCGCTTCAAGGCTCGACAACCAATATTTGGTGAACTAAAAAATTTCATCATTGCAACCGGTCTCTTCACAACCGGTTTATAAGCCATATATATAAACCGAGACTCCTAAACGGATTTTTTATGATGGATATACAGTCTATTGAAAATAAAGTAAAAGCAGGTGAACGAATCAACGAAGAGGAAGCCCTCTTTCTCTTTCATACACCCAACATCCATGCTTTGGGCCGTATGACAGAAGCCCTCCGGCAGCGCTGGAATGGAAACAATGCCTACTACATCGTGAATCGCCATATCAATTACAGCAATGTGTGTATCGATTCATGCAAATTCTGCGCATTTGCGAGAAAATCAGGTGAGCAAGGTTCATTTTCCTATTCCATTGATGAAATGCTGGAACGTGCCGAGCAAGGTGTATCTGAAGGAGCCACTGAGTTTCATATTGTGGGTGGTCTGCATCCTGATTTACCCTATGATTATTATCTTAACCTTCTTTCAAGCTTAAAATCTCGCTTTCCGGCGATCCATCTTAAGTGTTTTACCGCAGTTGAAATCTCACATCTGGCTCGATTGTCCAATCAATCGATCGAACAAGTTCTGCTAAATTTAATCGAAGCCGGTTTGGGATCACTACCAGGTGGAGGGGCGGAAATGTTTTCCGAGCGGGTGCGAGGGCAAATGTGTCCGGATAAATTATATGTGGACGAATGGAAAGATGTACACCGCATCGCCCACCGCCTTGGTCTACGCAGCAACGCCACTATGCTCTATGGCCATATCGAAAAACCGGAAGAGATCATTGATCACCTCGGCCATCTACGCACTTTGCAAGATGAAACAGGCGGCTTTTTAACCTTCATACCGCTTCATTTTCAATCCCGCAACACTCGCCTTGATGGGGTAATGTGTACCGGTTTGAAGGATCTGAGAGTACATGCAATATCACGAATTTTTTTGGATAACTTTCCCCATATAAAAGCATACTGGACCATGATTGGTGTTAAATGCGCGCAGGTTATGTTATATTATGGGGCGGATGACTTTGACGGTACCGTTATGGATGAGAAAATCGTCCATATGGCCGGTTCAAAATCCCCTAAGGTTTTAACTGTTACAACAATCAAACGGCTAATCGAAGAAGCTGGTCGTGAACCGGTTGAGCGGGATACCTTGTTTAATCCGATTCAACGTGCTACGCCCTTACCGGTGGAAGTGGCATAATGAACATGAATAGCATATAATGTAATATTTTTAGATAGAATAAACATCAATGGTTGAACTACCCACTCATTTAAAAAACATTGAACTCATCATTCTCGATATGGATGGTGTACTTACCAGTGAAGAAGCCTATTGGGACGCAGCCGGTTTAGTCACGCGTGATATATTGGAAAGTTCCGCCTATCTCGGTTTAAGTCCTCCTGAATATACTCCTATTCTCGATGTTTTTTATCGCCGTTTGGCTAATGGAACACGCACGGATTGGCGTAAATATCTTTCCATCCAAACGATTGTTAATTGCAAATCAAGAGGGATTAACAGCAATTGGGATCTCGCTTTTTTAAATTTAGGGCTTTACTTAGTACAAATTTTTGCACCGGTCATTCATGAACTGACTGAAACTGGAACATCAGATGATTCCAATTCAATTGATTTATCTGAATTGCAGGAAATACTATCGCCCATATGGGACCGTTTGCAAAGCAGTATAGACTCATCCAACTGGACGGACTTTCTTAGAAAAAGTGATTTCCACCTATGGGGCGAGTACTTTCGAAATCAAAAACGCTCCGTGGTTCCCATAAAAAATATTGGATTAAGAATCATGGATGATTTTCATCCAGATATTAAGGGATTAGCCCTTTTGGATGAATTGAATGCCTTAATGGTGGATACAGCATCTAAAACCCGTTACCCCCTATTTGGGCGAAACACCCGATTCTGGCATGACTGCCAGGATTTATTTCAGGAATGGTACTTGGGAGAGGAACTTTACCAAAAAACCTATAATCGCCCTATCATTTACAGACCGAAACCTGGTTTAATCCATAAGGAAGAACCGCTGCATGGACGTCAAAAAACCCACGCGCTTTTAACCAAACTGCGTGATGCCGGTTTTCAAATTGGTGTAGCAACCGGCCGGCCTCGCATGGAAATTCTAACTCCTTTGCAGGAATGGGATATGCTGGACTATTTTGACTCCGCACGGATTATAACCCATGATGAAGTGGTAAAAGCAGAGACAGAATGCCGATCCCAAGGAATTCATCACCATTTGGGGAAACCCCATCCCTATGCTTTTTTACAGGCCATCTTTCCAGACCAACCCAAGCTGCAATTAGCCCAACACACCGACCAATCGATTCCAGAAGCCCACAAAATACTCATTGTAGGTGATGCATTGGCCGATATATGGGCGGCTCATAAAATTCACTGCCCTTGCGCGGCCCTGTTATCAGGGGCGATTAGCCCTGCCTCACGCCGGCGCTTGGAAGATGCTCATCCAACCGTCATATGTAACGATCTTCCCGAATTGGTTGAGGCACTTGTTACATTGAAAAGCAACTGATACTGGTATCGTTTAATCGGGCAAGACTTCAGCGATTCTCACTTTCCAAAGGTTGACCCGTGATATCAACATCAGGTAAAGCACGGACTCCCGTCTCATTCGATTGCTGATGCTCATCTTGCGATCTGGTCTCTTCATGGGGCCTGTCTGCCCCGAAGTGATCCACTGGAAAATACTCATTCACAACAAGTTCATCTTCCGCAGGATTAAGTGATCCATTCTCATAAGAAACGGGAATTTGCTTAACACCCGGAGGAATTTCAAACATCACCTGATTACCATTCGGTTTAATGTCAGACATATAATCCACCCAAATTGGTAATGCGCCTGTACTGCCTGTCAAACCTGTTGACTCCGGTTGATCAAAACCCACCCACACCACGGTAATCAAATCAGGTGTCATCCCCACAAACCAGGCGTCTTTCTTTTCATCCGTGGTACCCGTTTTCCCCGCTGCAATCCCTGTCCAACCAAGCGAATGCGCCCGATGGGCCGTTCCCCGTTCAAACACTCCCTGCAAAATCGATAATATTTGGAATGAAGAAATCCTGGAAGCAACCGACACGGATTCAGGTGGAGAGATAGGCAATCGGGTTTGATCGGTCAATAAAACGGATTGGATATATTGAGGCGTGATACGGTTCCCCTCATTTAAAAAGATAGTGTAAAGTTTGGCAACTTGAATGGGCGACATTTCCACTGTACCCAGAACCAGTGATGGCACTCGAGGTGGATTGGAAATCCCCACCTTCTCAAAAAACTGAGCAACTCGTTCAATCCCCAACTGCTGAGCTAAACGTACAGCAGGTACATTCAAACTCTCTTCCAGTGCATAACGTAAGGTCACTTCACCATGATAGGTGCGATCATAATTTTGGGGTGTCCAGGGACCGGAAGGTGTTTGAATGGTGATGGGGTAATCGGTAAGTAGTGAATTTGGCCGCCAATTGAATTGATCTTGTTTTGTTCCATCCAACGCATAGAGATACAAAAACGGTTTGATAACAGAACCAATCGGGCGTTGTGCCAACAAAACCCGGTTATAAGGGCTGGTTTTGAAATCCCTTCCACTCGCCATCGCCAGTACCGCGCCGGATTGGGGATCGATCGATACCAAGGCCCCTTCCAAGGGCTTCTCAGATCGCTTTAACCTTGGATAATTTTCCTCCAAGTTTTCTAATCCCTTTCGAAGAGCATCCTGGGCTATCTGTTGGTAATGCGCATCAATGGTAGTGAAAATGGAATAACCTTCAGATTGTAATTCAGAAAATGTGAGTGTATCTGCCAGTTTTCTTCGCACGGCATCCACCACATATGGTGCAGTACCCATTAAGGACGAAGGAATATCTGGCAATGGCTGAGCCATCGCCTCATCACGTTGATCATCATTGATTGTTCCTTCTTGCGCTAATCGAGCCAGGATAAAATCACGGCGTTTCTTTAAACGCTCTGGATATTTAAAAGGATTGTAATAATTAGGTCCACGAAGCAACGCCACTAACATGGCAGACTGTGCCAGGTTAAGATGGCGTGGTTCTGTTCCAAAATAATAGCGCGCTCCCTGCCTTAAGCCGGAAATACTAACTGAACCGGCCTGCCCAAAATAACATTCGTTGATATACAGTTCTAAAATCTGCTCCTTGGTTCGTGTCAATTCCAATAAAATGGCCATAAAGGCCTCATCGGCCTTTCGCTTCAACGTTCGCTTACGGGTCAAGAATAGATTTCGCACCAATTGTTGAGTGATTGTGCTTCCCCCTTGCGCATAGCGTCCCCGCTTTAAATTGACCCAAACCGCCCGCATAATCCCCAAAAAATCGACACCATGATGTTCAAAAAAACTTTCATCCTCAGAAACCAACAAACAATCCAAAAACTGTTGTGGGACATCTTCCAGGGGTATAGGCCGTCGGTCCTCCAATGAGGGATCATATATCGAACCAAGCAATTCCGGCTCCAAGGTCAGTTTTGATAATCGCTTGCCCGTCTCTAAATTCCAAACCCCCGCCACAACATCATCCACCTGTTCAACTCGTACAGGGAATCCCCGACGCATACCATCAGGACTGGAAGCATCCCTTAGATATAAGTCCAAACCGTTTTCATCCCAGGCATATTCACCCGAAGCCTGGACATTAATAGCTGGATAATATCCCAACCGCGTAAAACGTTCCTTTAGTTCCGCACGCTCAAACTGGGCTCCAACCTTAATTTCGAATGGACGAGCATAAACTCGTGATGGTAAATCCCAAGGCTGATCCTGAAGCAGCTCCTCCATTTGCACCAAAGTTTGCAAACCGAGGATCCCAACATAAACAGAAATAATACACGCCAGAAAGAATCCCAAGACAAAGAATAAACCGCCCCATATCCACCATTTACGGCGATTGGATTGAGGTTTGGAAGTCGAACTTGAATCTTTTGAATATCTTAAGAACTTAAATATTTTTTTCATAATCTATTGTTTTTTTAGCGGAAATATGAGTTATAATCTAAAGTAGCATTCGTAATTGGAACATAAAAACACTTCATAATATTGACTGGCTTATTTGATCGTATATTAACATCAAATTAAATTTTAAGGCGTTGAATAAAAATGATAAGAACCAAATCCATTGTTTCCACCCTATTAACAAGTGCTATGATGGCCTTTATGCTAATCGGCTGTCAATCAACCCCAGATCATACTCTATCTCCATCCGTTGCACCACCAACGTTTCGAGAACAGAAACCGCAACGCATCAAACCGGAAAGATCTTCCCAACAACGCCAAGAAAGAAGATCGGATGCCGGAAATGCCGAAGAATCCAAAAATTCCGAGAAGAGGCTCGCAAAGTCAGAAAGCACCGAGTCGAGTTCAACCCAGATTTCAATTCGCGAAAAACTTGAACAGTCAAAAACCAACACCATTCCCGACTTGGGTAACCGGCTTCCAACCCTCATTTATTCCGATCAATATGAAATGTACTATTCACCCAGTTCCAAATATGATATCTTTTTCAATGATTCGATATGGTTTGTTCACCATCGAGGAAATTGGTTTCGATCCAAATCATACAATGGACCCTGGGAAAAGATTGAAGAATCTTCTTTACCAAATAAATTAAATTTGTGGGGACAGTAATAAATTAACACAAACCGTAACACCCCTATCAATCACTTTAAGGTATAAAAATATCCATCTAATTTTAACTCATTCCTTCGCTCCAATAATCAAAATAACATACTCATTTCATTTGACTTGTACAATAATTTGACTTCTGAAGCGTTCTTGCTTTTAGTTTAGAGAGTTCCCTTCTCTCCCCAACATAATTAAAGAATTATCTTTCAACAAATTAATACTACTGAATTAGGCTATCTTGTAATCATTTTTTTTTATGCTATTCTAAGTAACGATGTGGACGTCGAAAAAAAAATTTCATTTTTTGACCGAAACCCGACAAAACCATCACAGCTTTGCAAGGAGCAATAGGGGGTAAATATGAGAATTTCGGCTAAGGGCGAATATGCCATACTCGCCATCCTGGACCTCGCCATATCGTATGATACAGATCATGTAAGAACGCTCGAAGAAATATCCGCCGATCAATTTATCCCACATCCGTTCCTTGTACAAATCTTATTGGAACTTAAACGCGCGGGTTTAGTGGAAAGCCGGCGAGGAGCAGGTGGTGGCTATCGATTGGCTCGTCACCCCCGCGATGTTAGCCTGGGCGAAGTCATTCGATTGATTGATGGCCCAATCCTTCCCTTCAAGTGCAGCACACCTTCGCTGGATGACAAAGACTGTGCTCACCGCGGCAACTGCGTATTAACCTCCGTTTGGAACCATGTCAGGCAAGCCATTGAAGGTGTGATTGAGAACATTTCGTTCGAAGAATTGGCCAAGCGTAAAGAGAACCTTAATTCACCAATGTATCATATCTAATTCGTATATCGGCAGTTTCAAGTTAAATTCTTAACGCAACTTGACAATGTCTACCCAAAAGATAGAATATACCTTTTAATTCTATCCGGCTTCTCATTTGCCCCTAAAAATAGAAGTACAAAAGCCAATTCATATGATGAGTGAAAGGACAGTATGTATCGATGAATGCCACTGCCACAGAAAATCAACAAGCAACCCTGAACACAACAAAACCATGCAGTTATAAAGGGTTTACAGTCTGGTTCACCGGTCTATCCGGTTCAGGCAAAAGCACAATCACAAATGTATTAACAGAAGAATTTCTTAAACGAGGCATCAAGCATGAAATCCTTGATGGCGATGTCGTCCGCACCAACTTGAGCAAGGGCTTGGGTTTCTCGAAAGAAGACCGCGATATCAACATTCGCCGTATCGGATTTGTATGTCATATCCTAACTCGAAATGATGTCGTGGCCATTGCTGCTGCAATTTCACCCTATCGTGCCATTCGGGACGAAATACGAGAAAAGATAGGCAATTTTGTTGAAGTGTATGTTGATACACCACTTGCTGTATGCGAAGAACGTGATGTAAAGGGATTATACAAAAAAGCGCGTGCCGGTGAAATCAAAGAATTTACTGGAATTTCTGATCCATATGAACCACCTGAAAATCCCGAAGTTGTATGCTATACCCACAAGGAAACCCCCGAAGAAAGCACGGAAAAAATTCTGCATAAATTACGTGAACTTGGTTATATTGAGTGGTAAAGGATAAAGAATCTCTTGCAATCATTACGTGTTGATTTACATTCTCATACTCATTTTTCTGATGGGACACTCTCTCCCGGGGATCTAGTAAGTAAAGCCAAAGAACTTGGCCTCATGGCCCTGGCAATCACCGACCATGATACCACCAAAGGTATCCCACAGGGTTTACAGGCTGGTCAGGAGCTGGGTGTGGAAGTTATCCCGGGCGTGGAAATAAGCGCCCTTTACGAAAAAGGGACGCTTCACATCCTCGGTTATTTTGTCAATCACAACGATGAAATTCTGCAATCAAAATTACAGGAATTCATCGATGCCCGGAATAAACGCAATCCTCAAATTCTCGAAAAACTCACCGCTCTGGGGTATAAATTGGATATTGACGAAGTCAAAACCTTTGCGGGAGGCAATGTCATCAACCGACCCCATATCGCTCGCGCCATGTTAAAACGCGGTTATGTTGATAGCATCCAGGAGGCCTTTGACCGCTTTTTGGCCCAGGGTGGCCCTGCCTACATGCCCAAGGAAGTGTTCACTCCTGAAGAATCCATTTCTATCATCCATCAGGCTGGCGGCCTGGCGGTGCTTGCCCACCCTGATCAGTTGAAAGCAGGAAGCATAGACGCCACCATCAACGAAATCCGCCGCTTCGCCCAAATGGGCATTGACGGTGTCGAAGCCTATCATGGCACCTGCAAAACCGATCACTGTGAATCTTATGCCGCCATCGCCAACGAACTGGGCTTGTTCGTCACGGGTGGTTCAGATTTCCACGGTGACACCAAGCACAACAACCTGGGCGAAGTCTCAGGGCTCCCCTATCTGTCTTATGAATTTGTCGAAAAAATGAAAGCTTGCCGAAAGAACAAATTTGAAACCTTAATAAGGAAATAGGGGATATCTCTTTCCATGATGTAGGCGGGTTTAGGATAAAAAGCGCCAAACTGATATTAACAATGTTTTTCAACAATCATCCCTTTAGGGATAACGACCAATTGCTCGTCAGTTACATAAAATTGCTTTTTATCTTTATCCGCATAGATACCGATGGTGCAATCATCCGGGATGACGGCGGATTTGTCGATTATGGTGTTTTTTAGAGTGCACCGTTTTCCTATGCTAGCACCATTAAAAACTATGCAGTTCTCAAGCGAACTCCCCTCCCCGACTACCACACCTGGAGAGATTACACATTGATTGATGTCACCTTCAATCTTGCAACCAGCACCAACAAGAGAACGTTCAACTGATGCCACTGAATCAGAAATCAGATTGAAACAAGAGGGAGGGAATTGATAGGACAACGTTCGAAACGGCCATTCTTTGGCGAAAAGATTGACTGAAGGAGATGGTTTAAGCAACGCCATATTGGATTCAAAGTAACTGGCGATACTCCCCACATCGCGCCAATAAGGATCGCTGGACTGACGCGAAAAGGAATAAGAGAAAATGTTCACATTGCCTTTTTCGATCAAGGTGGGGAATATGTTTTTGCCTAAATCATGGACGGAATTCTCACATTTGCTGTCTTCGATTACGGCTCGGACCAAGACAGGTGTTTTAAACACATAGACGCCCATATTAATAAGAGAGCGATCGGGATTATCTGGAAGAGGGGGTGGATCAGAAGGTTTTTCCAAAAAATTCACCACACGGTCTTCATTGTCAACTTGCATTACCCCAAATGGAGTCGCATCTTGTCGAGGAAATTCAAAACTGGCGATTGTAACATCCGCATCTTTTTCAAGATGAAACTTGATCATGGCATTGTAATCCATGCGATAGATATGATCACCGGATAATACCAGGACACGGTCAGGTTTGATTTGTTCAAGCAGATATATGTTTTGATAAATGGCATCAGCCGTACCTTCGTACCAGCGGGTGTGAGTACGATGCTGAGGCGGCACGGTTTCAATAAATTCAGTCAATTCACGGTTTAGGATGTTCCAGCCGTCACGAATATGACGATCCAGGGATTGTGACTTGTATTGAGTCAGCAAATAGATGTGTCTTAATCCTGAATTCAGGCAGTTGGAAAGCGAGAAATCAATAATGCGATAATTTCCCGCAAAAGGGACAGATGGTTTGGAGCGGTCTTTGGTAAGTGGATATAAGCGTTCACCTTGCCCTCCTGCCAGGACGGTTGTTAATGTTTGATTTAATTCCGATGGTGCTATGTGATACATGAATGTTGTTCTAATCGATTTTTTAGATTATGTATTTATGTTCCTGAGTTTCTATTCTAAAGGCATTTATGAAAAATTTTAGGATCATTTATACATTTCATTGAATTAAGGGATTGATCGAGAACCGGTTCTATGGGCGATTTTATTGAAATTTAACAAAACAATTTCATATCAATTGAGCCTAAATCTTGATCGAATTGGATCATGATCCTAATCTTATATCGACTAACTTGATCAAAAATCGGTATTACCGATATGATAAAAAGGCAACAGAGGAGAAAACTCAATGGCTGAATTGAAAGGAAAAGCAATCATCGCCCAGGGAGGCGGACCGACAGCGGTCATCAACCAAAGTCTGGTGGGTGCGGCATTGGAATGCCGAAAATTTTCGCAAGTGACGTATGTATACGGCGCCCGACACGGAGTAAGAGGTATTATTAATGAAGAATTTATTGACCTGAGCCAGGCCACTTCACATAACCTTGAGCAAGTTGGCCAAACCCCTGGCGCTGCATTAGGTTCAACACGTGATAAACCGGATAAGGATTATTGCCACAAGATTTTTGAAGTGTTCAAAAAGTATGATGTTCGTTATTTCTTCTATATCGGTGGAAATGATTCATCAGACACCTGCCGATTGGTGAATGAGTTTGCTGAAGAAGATGGTTATGAATGCCGATGCGTGCATATTCCCAAGACGATCGATAACGATTTGGTGGTTACTGATCATTGCCCCGGTTTTGGTTCGGCAGCAAAATATGTTGCCCAAGCTTTTGCGGGTGTTAATTTGGATAACAAAGCATTGCCGGGTGTATATATCGGAGTGGTTATGGGACGGCATGCAGGATTCCTTACGGGTGCTTCTGCGGCCTACCGATGTTATCCCGATGATGGCCCCCATTTGGTTTATACACCTGAAAATCAGTTCAATGAAGAGCAGTTTTTGAAAGATGTTGATGCAACCTTCAAAAAATATGGGCGATGTATTATTGCCGCTTCAGAGGGGATTTGGAGCGAGAAAGATTCAAATGGCAAAGAAGTGCCATTGGTCGTCAGCATTACTGGATCATCAGAAAAAGACGCTCATGGTAATGTGCAACTATCGGGAACGGGTGCCCTTGGTGATGTAATGTCGAAATTGATCAAGGACAAATTGAGCATTAAGCGGGTACGAGCCGATACGTTAGGTTATCCCCAGCGATGCTTCCTTGGTTGTGTTTCTGAAGTGGACGCCCATGAAGCGCGTGAAGTGGGTGAAAAAGCCGTGCAATATGCATTGTGGCATAATATTGATGGCTCGGTGGTGATTAAACGAGTTGGAAACTATGCGGTGGAATATGATCTGGTTAAGTTAACCGACATCGCCGCAAAAACCAAAGTGATGACAGAGGAATACTTCACTCCGGAAAAGAACAATGTGACTGAAGCCTTTCGTCAATATGTTCTGCCCTTGATGGGACCGGCACCGGTTGCCAACAAGTTGTCTGCTCCATTGGTTGAAAAAATCTAATTTCAATAATAATCACTTTTGAGTTTATAAGGCGCTTGAATCTGTAGGGTTCAAGCGCCTTTTTTATTCAATTACAAGAAATCGGCTCCACCGCGCAAGGGTGGGATTTGGTCGGCATCGCGTTTTTTAAGAGATGTAAGGACGGTTTTGCGGAAAGCGGAAAATTCCATTTTCCCCATCGCATCAAAAATGAGGGGTTGCCATGTTAATTCGTTATCAATGATGCGCGCGGCATTCCAAAGGGTTATCTCACAGGTTTGAAATACCCAGGCGATTTTGCGTGCGTAAAATTCCGCCCGTTTGATTGAACCGTAAGCGGTCACCGGTTGTTCACGGCAGGTTGAACGCCGGGTTTCGCCAATAATACCTCCTTTTAGGACATTCCAAACGTAGGGAGCGATTTCCGCTCCCCAACGAGATAAAAACTGGGAGGCTTTTGGGTCATTTTGAAATTGATCCACCACTAACTCTGCCGCTTTACGATTGTAAAGTTTATATCCGGATTGAATATCAGGAATGTGACCGTATTGGCGAAAGTAAGTACACTCCTGAATGTAGTTGCGGCGTGCCAGGGCAAAATGGAGGGCGGACTGAATCATGGGATTGAGCATATTTTCATAGGCAGCGCGGTATAGGGACAAGGGTGGCTCAAGACGGTTACGGCCTCCTATGATGAGAATGGGCTTTTCATTATCCGGCCATTCATTTTGAATTTGGGTTCCCAACTCAAGCATAAGGGGGAAATCAACAGCGCGATGATCGCCATCAGCATCACGGATAAGAAACCACTGGCAGTTTGTTGATTGCAAACCATAATTCAAACCATGGAACACACCGGCTCCCTTCCCTTTATTCTCTTCACTCAATTCAATTTGAGCGCCAGGACAAAGACGATCAACCACGGCTTGGATGGGTTTGGAGAAATTTTCTATGCCATCCAGATAGAGATAATGGTGATTATGCGATGTGATTAAATCAGCATAGGCCAATGTATTTGATAAGAGTTGAGTAACCATGGATTCATCGACTTCAGATGAAAACCAGGTTGGGATTATATCGAAGACGTTTTTTTCCATATTAAGCCTGCGTACAAATGACTATTCCTTTTGAGTTTTTTGTTCAAGCAACGTTTGGGTTTCCTGCAGGAAGGGTAAAGCTTTTTCGATGTATAATACGGTTTCTTCAGTGTAGCCATCGACAGAAGCGGACCAGGCACGATTTAGATAGCGTTCGCCTTGTGAAAACGGGGTCATGATAACGCCGTATGTTCCCATCCCATAGCGGTCGATCAATATAGTGCGGTGATCGATAAAAGACTGCAAGGGTTCGGTTAGGGTTTCATCCAGGCGTTTATAAATGGATTCCAAATCCATATCCATCAAGTTGTTTTTTAATATTGTCACGTCATGAACCAGTGTTTGCACATAGTTAACCAGATTTGAAACACTCTCATCCTGGCTTTGAGATGACGCTGATTTTTGCTTATTTGCAAATCGCTTCAGGAAAATTCCAGCCAGCATGATTCCTAAAGAAATCAGAAACCATGCTGTTTGTACTTGCCAGGTGCTTTCCCATCCTTTAAGGGTTGGATCAGATTTTGCCACGGCGCATGCGGCGCCAATGGTTCCAATAGTCATGAGGAAATAAGAGAGATACTTCATGATTAGCTCCTTTATGCTCCTGGTGGTAAAATGATTCCGGAAATGATAAGAAACGACTGAACAACCACAACAAGAGGTTCACCCACCAGCAATCCCGCCGCGAAGGGGACGCCTTTATGTTCGGTCCAATGTTCACCTTTGGTTTTGCTTAGTGTCATTTGAATAAGGCAGCCCAAACCAAAAGGAAGAATATAGTTAATGGGGAGATACATGGAAAGCCCAACCAATACTCCCATTCCCGCAACACCGGTAAATCCGAGCATGGCTCCGATGATGGCTCCGCCAATGTACTTGGGCCAAGGTACGTTACCACCCTGTATGCCTTCGATGGCTGCCTGCAAGGCTTGTCCCTGGGGAGCACGGAGATCATGTCCGGGGCCAAAACCGAAACTATTCCAAAGCATGGCGATTACCACCAGGCTGATGATAGGACCAATCCCGGTGAAGGCCAATTCGACAACCTGTTGGCGAAAGGGGATTGCACCTACCAGATGGCCGGTTTTGAGGTCTTGCATCATGTCGGCGCATTCACTGACAGCGACACAAACAGCGGCACCGATCAGGATAGCAGCTCCCACTGAGTTTCCAGAAAGCAATAAAACCACGATGACAGAGATTAGTGCCATGCCACTGATGGGAGACCAATCCGTCATACCAGTCGCCTGGGCAACCACTATACCAGAGAAGGCAAGCCATAACGTACCAAATATGGCAACCAAGAAGGATCGAAGAAGGCCAATCGGGGCAATAAAATATGTTGCAAGAAACAAAATGATAAAGGCAACTGTTACACCAACATAGAGTACTTTAATAGGAAGTTCATCCGATCCACCGCCTTTTAAATCGATGCGTTTTAAGCTGGATAAGGATGCTTTGATGGATGGGGCGGAAAGGATAATTCCGATTAATGCACCTCCGATCAGCATACCAATTCCAATCGGCCGATTGATCATTTCGTGAATCCAACCACTGATTTCATGACCAGCCGAAATCTTTTCACTGCCGCTTTGACTTTGAAAGGTTTGGACCAGATTTTCCGGAACCCAGCCTTGTTTCATCGCAAAGGGAGCGATCATCCAATAGGCCAGAATTCCACCCGCTAAAACCACAAGGCCTGGACGGCCTGATATGAAGCCTGCACCCAGACAAAACAGGCTGATCGCCCAGACATTATCAATATAAGATGGTAGGCCCATCCAATAGCCTATATCGACCGTGGCAGGTATGGCACTCGATGTGATACCGAACAGATAAGAACCGTTCGCAAATTGAATGGGAAATTGACTAAGAAAGTAAACAATCGCACTAATGAATATACCAACCACTAAAATGCGCGATTTCGCCACACCAGCACCAGGAGATTTAAGCACGGTGGCCACCGCGGTTCCTGTTGGGAAGCGCAAACGGTCAAGATCGATCATTTGCTTTCGAATAGGAACGATAAATGTTACTCCCAAAATAGCACCGGCGATGGATGCTAATCCGACCAAATAGGGATTGAAATCGATCCCCATCAAATAGAACGCCGGGATAGTGAAGATTATGCCGGGGGTGGTGGTGTTAATGGCAGAGGCAATCGTTTGGGTAATATTGGTTTCAACAATAGTGCCTTTGCGAAGAATTCCGCGTAAAACACCGAATCCCAGGATGGCCGCCACGGCAGAGCCACCGATCGTAAAACCAATTAATAAGCCTGCATAGGTAAAACAGGCACTTAACATAATCCCAATAAGAATCCCCAGGATAATTGAAGAAAGGGTAATTTCTCGATAGGTTCCTGGTTGAGGTTTTGTTGCCATCATTTACTCCTCGTTTACTCAATCAATATTCATCATTTCATGTGTCTCATTGTATAGAATCTGAATTTCACGGCAACCTTCAGGGAAACGTAATGATTGTGGAAGTTATGTGCCAATTATTCGAATGTCTTTGACAATATTTCAACTTATGACTAAATATATAGGTAAACATACGGTGGCCAAAATTACTGTATATTTGTTCAATCGTTGTACAGAAATCAAGGCTGACTTAACAACAATGTATATTGTATTCAGCGTGGCTTGATGTTGCATACACTATCAATCAAAGTAGACTACGCTTCTAATAGAATAATTAAGTTGGTTATGCATATGTTATCCATTTTGATTTTCTCGTTGCTCATTCACTTTGCCACGCTTTATTTATCCATTCGCCTTATTTGGAAAACAAAAAATAAAGTGGCATGGATTATCCTTTCTATCGCGTTTAGTTTGATGCTTTTACGCCGTGGCCTCGTGTTATATTATTATGTAAATGGGGTTAAAGGGATTCAGGCTGATATTACGTTTGAGGTGATGAAATTACTTTTTTCCATTTTTATGCTTCTGGGAGTTGCGTTCATCGCTCCGCTTTTTACACGAATTGAAAAATCCGAAGCGAAAACCAGAGAAAGTGAGCGAACACTTGAAACATTAATCAGCAATTTGCCTGGAATTGCCTACCGCTGCCGTTATGATCAAAACTGGACCATGGAATTTATTAGTAACGCATGTCTGGAGCTGACAGGTTATTCAGCGCAAGAACTCGTTCAGAATAATCGGATAGCCTATTCCAATATTATTCACCCGGAGGATCGTGAATTTGTTTGGAATGAAATACAAAATTCAGTTAAAAGGAAAAAACCCTTTCAAATTACCTACCGTATTTTCACCTCGGATGGAAATCAAAAATGGGTATGGGAAAAAGGCCGTGGAATTTACGATAAGAATGGCTCCGAATTATTTCTGGAAGGATTTATCACAGATGTAACGGAACAAAAGCGAACTGAAGAGCAATTGCGCTTCCAAGCTCAACTCTTGGATAATGTACGTGAATCCGTGGTGGCCACTGATTTGAATGACACCATCATTTATTGGGGGCAAGGTGCCCAAGCACTATATGGTTATTCACCAAATGAAGTATTAGGGCACGCTTTTTCACAATTAATTGAAAATCAAAGCCTTTCTCATCATACTGAGCAACTGGAGGAAATAAATCGCGAGGGACGTTGGCAAGGTCAACATCTCCAAAAAAACAAAGAAGATAAAACATTTTGGGCCGATACAATGATATCACTGGTTTTAAATGAGCAAAAAGAACCATGTGGTTATATTCGAATAGACCGTGATTTGACAGAGCGAAAAAAGTTGGAAATTCAACTTCAACATTCGCAAAAGATGGAAGCCATAGGCCGATTGGCAGGTGGGGTTGCCCATGATTTTAATAATATTCTGATGGTCATAAACGGTTATTGTGATGTTCTGATGGAACAGAGGGATGAGAACAGCCGTCTTTATAACAGGTTAAAGGAGATACGCATGGCCGGTGATCGGGCGGTTGAATTAACGCGCCAGCTCTTAACATTCAGCCGAAAACAAGTTTTACAGCCCAAGCATTTAAATTTGAATCATCTTATCGACGGCATGGCAAAGATGATTCAACGGCTGATTGGCGAGGATATACAATTGAAGATCATAAAATCCGACAATGTGGGCTTGGTCAAATCCGATAACAGTCAACTCGAACAAATTATCATGAATTTAGTAGTCAATGCACGGGATGCGATGGTTCATGGTGGATATTTAACCATTCAAACGGCCAATATCTATCTGAACAGAGCTCAGGCATCTCATTATCATGGGGCCAAACCCGGCACCTATGTTTTGTTAAAAATACAGGATTCAGGATGTGGAATGAGTTCCGACGTGAAAGAACGCATATTTGAACCATTCTTTACCACCAAGGAAGTCGGCAAAGGAACTGGTTTGGGCCTTTCAATAGTCTATGGGATAGTAAAACAAAGCGAGGGTTTTATCCACATCGATAGCGAATTGAATGTGGGGACGACGTTTTATATCTATTTTCCCCGCGTGGAAGAGAAGATCGAGGAAAAAAAATCCGTGCAAGAGCGGGAAACATCGCTCATTGGAAAAGAAAGTATTCTATTGGTGGAAGATGATGAATCCGTACGAACACTCATACATCAAATTCTTGAATCCTATGGGTATTATATTTATAGCGCAAAAAATAGCGAAGAAGCTGAGGACTATTTTAATGAGCATAAAAATCATATTCACCTTTTACTGACTGATGTCGTTATGCCAGGCATCAGTGGAAGAAAAATCGCCCAACAGTTTCTTGCTCAATACCCCCCCTTGCGGGTAGTTTACATTTCAGGCTACACAGATGATACCATTGCCAGGCATGGTATACTCGAAAACGACGTGGCCTTTTTACAGAAGCCTTTTACCGCTGAGGAATTGGCTAAAACGGTGCGTGAAGTATTGGACCGATAAAACCGATCATTTTTACTTTATGGTTTTCTCTTTCGATTCACCGTTTAAATGATAAATTCTAACCAGCTCGATTTGATGGTGGCGAAGAATCACATTCGGTTCATGATTGCGTATCCACCGAACTAACGAATTTTTATCTGATGTGACAAACGTATACTTCGGTACAACCACCAGCCAATCCATTTTTTTCAGATCCTCCACGAGATAGGGCCCGATGACTTTTGAGGGAGGATAATAATAATCCATAACATTTTTACCCGCAAACACACCCATCACATCATCTTCATCGCCATGTTCCTTCACATATTCTGCAGCTTCCTTTATCCCTTCTCCAACCGCCACCAATTCACGCTGTTCGAGGATTTGTGGATCCGTACACCACGACCATGTATATAAAGCGGGATAAGGCATCCACGAGAATGTCACAATTAATCCCAATATCAATAATACTGAAGCTAAACCAATCGAGTAAAAGATGCGGGGGCCTTTTTGAAAGAAGGTGTTTATCCCATTAATCAAGACGTGGCATCCCACTCCAGCCATTAAAAAAATAAAGGGTAATAACTGAAGAAAATTTTTCGTGCTTTTTCGTCCTGGAGGGATACTAAAAAGAAGCAGGGTAATGCCAGCCCATACCAAAAGGGTGACCATTTCACGGCTAAGATATTTAGGACGTAAGGATCGGATCATACCAATCAATGTCAGACCAAGTGTCCAGGGCAGCAAATGCAGGGGGCTTCTCATAACATAAAAAAGGTGAGAGATTGCGGCATTTTCGGATTTTTCCCCGACAACATGGGGTAATTCAAGGTGATAATTAATAATCCAGCCAATACCCTTGATTGGATTAGGCCAAAGATTGGGATAGGCCAAAATATACATCACAACCCATGCTATAAACCATGCGAGATCGATTTTACCCAATTTAGGAATGGAGGCTGGCCTTTGTAAGGAGGGTATCCACTTCAACATCAAAAAAATGACGGCTGCCATACAAAAACATGCTCCTCCTGCAAGCAGAAAGAGTTTTTGCATGAGTTGAATTTTTTGAATGGCTTCCTCAGAAAGGGGTGGATTATCATCAAACAATTCGATGATAAAGGGTGAAAAGATGAAGGCCGCCACGAGACAACCAACCATAAAGATAAGAAAAAGAATAGGGATACAACGATGGGAGTAACGTTTATCCTCATCAGAGGTGTAGATGTTTCGAATGATAAAAAAGGAGGGGATCAAAAAAGCACCATACGTGTTGGTGGCTAAAGCCAAGGCAGCAAATATGCCGGATAAAATGGAAAATCCCCACGAACGGCTACGATATGCCTTAATGAAACAAATAAATGAAGCAAAAACCCATAGGGCTCCAGATAAGTCGATTCGAGCCAGACGGCTATATCCAACCAGCAAAGGTTCGATGGCTGCAATTAGCATGGCAAACAGAGCGGCTTCATGGCCGACAATTTGCTTTCCTCCCCAATAAAGCAATAGAACCAGTAAGGTTCCAAATATGACACCAGGATAGCGAGTTACTTCAATAATGGATCCCCAATTCAAGCTCCAGGAAGACGAATCTTCAGCAAAAAACAAGTAACACAATCCCATTGCGAACGATGCGGGAGTGCCGGGGTGGATGGTAGGCATTTTGATGGTGAATGGATATGGCATTCCATCCGTCATATCGACATGCTCACGCGCCCAAAACACTTCGGGTATCTTCAAATCCTCAGGGACAAATGGGCCCAGGATGGATTGAATAAAACGTGCGGAACGCTCATGCCAGATTTGTTCATCGTTTTGCAGGCCACTTTCTCCTAATTCCCAAAATCGTAACAAAAAAGCCATAAGAACAATGACGAATACAAATCCCGCTTGTTTTCGTTTGAGAGAACGATTCTTTTGTTCAGTTAATTGGTTATCCATTAATTGTTACTCCAGAGTGTCATCAGGTTTAGGAGATAATGATGCATCCAATTGATCGGCCCGGGGATGTGAATGTTGATAGACATCTTGAATTCGGCTCATGGTAACATGGGTATATTGTTGGGTGGTGGATAAGTGGCTGTGGCCAAGTAACTCCTGCACAAAACGCAAATCCGCTCCATTTTCCAAAAGATGAGTGGCACACGAATGACGTAGAGTATGGGGGGTGGTTTTGCCTAATCCTAATGAAAGTGAATATTTCTTTAAGCGTAATTGAATGGCACGGGTCGTCAGCCGTTCACCGAATCGTCCAAGAAACAAGGCATGTGGATCTTTCTTATGTTTATTGTTTGGAGGTGAATTAAGCAATACTTTGCGGACATTTAAATAAGCTTGTAAGCACTTGATGGCGGCATCACCAAGGGGAAGATGTTGTTCTTTTTGACCCTTGCTCTTTATCCAAACGGTTCCTTGATGCAAATCAACATCGGTTAAATTAATCGCAACGATGGACGAAACCCGCATCCCGGTGGCGTATAAAACTTCCAGGATGGCAACATCACGAATCGCCAATTCCTTTTTAAACGCTTTTGCATCTGTGGGATGCGACATTAATTGAAGGGCTTTATCCTGGTCAAGAAAAACAGGGAGGTTTTTCGATTGCTTCATGGAACGCAAACCTGATGAAGGATCCGATTCGACAAGTCCATGGCGAAAAAGATAATCAAAAAAGGCGCGTATGGCGGAAATACGCCGATTGATGGAGCGGGGAGAATTTCCACGGTCCAAGAGATATGATAAAAAACCCCGCAAAGCAAGAAAATCAATCAATTCCAATTCGAAATCAGGATCACCCTCCGATGTGGAAACAGATTGATAACCTGATTCAAGCAGATATCGCTTCAATAAGTTCAAATCCCGCTGATAATTTTCGATGGTTGAGGGTGAACGTCTGTCCTGGGTGGCCAGATTAAGCAAGAATCGATCGATGGCATTTGAAAGTAACAGGTTCATAGTTTTATAGTTAGCGATGGTCAACTTAATTATCGCTAGAATTGGTTCGATTCTTAATAATGATTAAACCGGTTCTCCCACTTCTTTCAAGAAGTGCAGCAGCCGTTCTGCTTCAGTTGGCCTAATTTTGGAGTGGGTGGGAAGATTTACGACCTCCTGAGCGGCTTTTTCAGCTACAGGACACTCGCCAGGAGAATAGGCATAAGGCTCAAGCGTTATATTTTCGGGATGCAAGGGGGATTCAAACCACGAACCAATTTCCATACCTTTCTTGTATGATAAGGATAAGACCTCTTTTTTATTTTTCACTCGAACGGGATAACGCAAAAACACACAATCCTCTTCTGGCCGAAGTTTCATGGGAGCATATCCATACCTGCTTAATTCATTATCATAAATATGAGATATTTGACGGCGATGCTCGATATTATTGTTTAAATTCTTCATTGCATTAAATCCCATTTTGGCTTGAGTTTCGGACATACCCATAAAATAGTGTGGAGGAAGTTGAGCCGAAAATTCACAATTTGTTGAACTACCAACCGTCAATCCAACAGCAGAAGCCATTCGATACAATTTTGTGATATACGAAACGCTTCGAGGATTTACCAATCCTTAACCTTATCCAGCGGTATATTAAACGTACGAGGATCAATATCACTAAATATAGGGGTAGCCCCTACCGCCAAAATAGCATTAGGCACCACCATACATGTATAGCCGGGTAACAATACCTCGTCACCCGGCCCTATATCCATCGACTTTAAAACCGCATAAAGCCCAACTCGTCCTTTTGAGAATAAAAAAACCGAATGGGCACCAAAATACGATTTAAGGGATTCAGAAAATTTTTCAAAATAACTCATTGATTTTTATAAACTTAATAAACATCACCTAAATAAGGATTACTATTCCAATCCGAGTTGAGCGGGATAATAATAGCCCATGGTCTGGGCAGTCACGCCTAGACGATACTGCCGATTCAACATAAGGCAAGTGTGGCTGGATGGACTTGGAATTGATGTTGTGTAAATACGCAATTCCCCGTCGCGTGAGGTAATCAGTTCTTCACGATGATCACCAAGGCAGTCTGCAATCCCAATAATTCGGCCTCTAACCGGTTGGTGGGCTTTTCCCTGCCAATCACGGATGGCGCCATCCCACACAATCTCTTTTTGAGGATCAGCATCCCACCATAAAGGACGCGGGGTGAGAGGTGTATTTTTGAAAAATTCTATTAATTTTCCTTTGGCACTGAAAAACCATCGCTTCTCATAATCACGTTCACCGCTATAGACTTCAATTCCCGGATATTCTGCCAGTAAATCACCGATCATCCCCTGTCCGTGAACATGGTAAGTTTGTTCTTTCAAAGCCCAAAGTTTTTTGCCCGTTTTTGCATCGACAACACATATCCCATCTGTTTTTTGCCGGGTTTCAAATCCATAGTAGACCTCAAGTCCTGGATTATCAGGTACAATATCTGCGACATAACACACATCAGGATGCCCCATGCCCATGGTCCAAAGCCCTTTTCCATTATCATCGATTACTGCAGCACCAATAACCAACTCATCGCGTCCATCTTCATCAACATCAGCCGTAATGAGACCATGTGAACCTTGTCCACGGTAATCGGCATTCTTTTCCGCCGCTTCCCATGACCAAATCTCGTTGAAGTCTTTATCCAAAGCCTTGGTTCGTATCAATTTATAGGTCCCGCGTTGCATGATCAGAGAAGGTGTTTTGCCATCCAGGTATGCGACAGTCAGGAAATTGCGGCATGAGCGGTTATAATCCACATAACCTTTACGAGTAATCCAATCGGTTTTCTGAATGATTTTCCCAGTTTCAGGATCAAGTTTGACTAAATATTCGGGCCCAGTTTTTACATGGCCTTCCGGTTCACGAGGATCGCCTTCACCCGCTTTGCAATAAACTTCTGCTTTTCCATCACCATCAACATCGTAGACTATCCAGGGAGAGTACCAGATTCCCGCCTCAATGGCCCAACCCATGTCATAACGCCATAGAAAGGTTCCATCTTGTTCGTAAGCTTCGATTTTGTAGGTGGTTGTGCTGGGTTTCCAATAGCCGGGCCGCTGATAGGGATCAGTGTTAAAATTAGGTTGTTTAATGACATATTCATAATCACCGTCACCATCCAAGTCACCGATTCCCACTTTTTGAGCGGTGTAATCTCCCTGAAAGGGGATTTTCAAGAAATCTTCAGAAGATTTGGAGGTATTTACTTTTACCTGATCGAGCAGCTGACCATTTTTTTGGCTATTCTTGAATAGTTTATAAGTATATTTTTTATCTTTTTTAGCCGTATCATCAACAATATTGTTGTTGTTAATTTTGAAAGTTTTATCAGCTTTTTGGTCATTATTCACGAAACGTTTAACAAGAAATTCTGTTTCTTTTGCACCTTTGTCCAATATTCGCCAACCAATAAATACAGAACCATCGTCATTTACTGTACCGATCATCCCTCTTGAGAGATTTTCAATTGCAAATCCTGCAAAAATCGCTTCGTTCATCAACGAAAAAATGAGCAAACAAATTACTAAAATCAATCTTTTCATGGTTTTACTCCAAAAAATATAGACTATTATGTTGTGGCTTAGGTATTATGGCATAAATTCAAGAAAAAGAATAGAATAATTATCCAATCGCATCTCGAAAAATACATTTCTTAAGTTATATTATTGACTAACTCAATAAAATTTATAATAAAAATATAAATACAGGGGTTGATTAAATAGATTTGAAAAGATAGCCTTTTAACCATCTTTTCCCAAGTTGATGGTTCTCAGATTAATCAAACAATCGAATGGTTCGGCGGGATGGAGTAATTCCCGCATTAAATAGGTAAAGAACTCGAAAGAGCACTTTATTCAATGAAACCATATACTTTTCCAAAATGGACGAATGATTTAAAACCGGCAATCGGAGCCGTGTTGATTATTGTGCCACTTTATTTAGTGTTTGTCGCTTATTATGGTGGTTCACCGCGTACAACCGATGTTGGTTACATGCCGAAACAGCCGATTGAATATTCCCATACCCTCCATGCTGGGGAACTGGGGATCGATTGCCGCTATTGCCATAATACGGTTGAACAAACCGCCCAAGCTTCAGTCCCTCCAACTCAAGTTTGCATGAACTGCCACAATAGTGTTCGGGCGGATAGTAACAAGTTAATTCCAGTGAAAGAAAGTTTTGCCACGGGTATGCCAGTTGAATGGATTCGAGTCCATGATCTTCCGGATTATGTGTACTTTAATCACAGTGCCCATGTGCAACGTGGGATTGGTTGTGTTTCATGTCATGGACGTGTTGACAAGATGGAAGTCGTTTACCAGGCTGAAACCTTAAGTATGGGTTGGTGCTTGGATTGCCATCGTGAACCAGAAAAACATTTACGTGATGTGAGTGAAATCACGGTAATGGATTTGCAATTAACGAAAGAAGAGCAGTTAATTAAAGGTAACAAATTGAAGGATAAATATAACATTAATCCTTCGACGGATTGTTCCACATGTCATCGATAAATATTAAAAAGAAGAACAAAGAGAGTTTGAGTGGTTCCGCCTATTGGCGAAGTCTGGATGAATTGGCAGATACCCCAGAATTTCGTGAATTCATGCGGAAGGAGTTCCCTAACAATGCAACTGAATTGTTGGATGGAGGGACTCGGCGTCAATTTTTGAAGGTGATGGCCGCCTCATTGGCGATGGCCGGTCTGACAGGATGCCGATGGCCAAAAGAGAAAATTGTTCCATATGCCCGTCGCCCTGAAAACCGAAACCCTGGAACCCCTGTTCAATTTGCAACATCAATGGAAATAAATGGTGTTGCTACAGGGCTTTTGATGACAAGCTATGATGGACGGCCCGTTAAAGCAGAAGGGAATCCACTGCACCCAGGCAGCCATGGAGCGGCATCCACATTTGCCCAAGCTTCGATTTTGGAATTGTACGATCCGGACCGCAGCCAGCATGTTGTTGATCGTCGTGGGAATCAATCTTCGAATCGCCAATTGCAGGATTTCAATGATTTTGCCCGTCCTCATTTTAATCAACTTAAAGAGAAAAACGGCAAGGGATTATTCATCTTAAGTGAAAGAACAAACTCTATCACTGTTGAAGCATTGCGTTCACGCTTCTTTAATGTTTTTCCCCAAGCCCGCTGGATTGAATACGAACCCATTTCAGATGACAACGAGCGGGAAGGGACCCGAATCGCATCGGGCACGCCATTGCGCCTCCATACCCATCTTGATAAAGCCAAGATTATCTTATCGTTGGATGCAGATCCGATGGGGACTCATCCAAATGCCCTTGCACATTCCAAAGAGTTTGTGAAAAATCGTGATCCTGAGCAAGATATGAATCGTCTTTATGCGGTTGAAAGCCGTTATTCAACAACCGGAACATTAGCGGATCATCGGCTAGCTATTCCATCAGGACAAATTGAATATTTCGGCGCTTGTTTATGTGCCGAGATTCTTCACAATTCAAAAATGCAAATTCCAGCTTGGGTAAAACCAATTCAAGAAGCACTTAAACCATTATCTGATAATGATTTTCATAAGAAGTTCATTCAAACCCTTGCAGAGGATTTGGTAGCCAATCAGGGAAGCTCCCTTATTATGGCTGGAACAAATCAGCCAGAGAGCGTTCATGTTATAACTTTTTTCCTGAACACCCTTCTGGGGAATACGGGGAAAACGCTCAATTATTCAGAAATCAAAAATCAACATGCTGCCTCGCATTTAAAAGGTATTCAAGAATTAGTTAAAGCCATTGAAAATAATCAAGTTAATACACTTTTAATTTTGGGTGGTAATCCCGCATACAACACTCCAGGTGATTTAGCGTTTGCTGATAAGTTAAAAAAGATTCAGCACACAATCAACTTGAGTCTTTATGAAAATGAAACCGCCCATTTATGCAAATGGCATATTCCAAGGAAACATTTTCTGGAAAGTTGGGGAGATGCAAGAGCATTTGATGGAACAATCTCAACCATCCAACCCCTTATTTACCCCTTCTATGAGGGCAAGAGTATTCAAGAATTCATTGCATTTATACTGGATTATCCACAACAAGATGATCATGAAATTACAAAAGAGATTTTCCAGCAGCAGTTGGGTGATGACAACTTTGAGCGTTCCTGGAAGAAGACTTTACATGAAGGGATTTTACCCAAAAGCCATTTTGGTTTTATCACACCAGATGTAAAACCAGAGGCGATTGAAGGTGTATTTAATCGAATACCCTTTAAGGCACCTCACTATAATTCAGGGAATTTTGAAGTTGTCTTTTACCAGGATTCAAAAGTTTATGACGGACGATTTGCGAATAATGGCTGGCTGCAGGAATTACCGGATTTCCACACCAAAGTCGCCTGGGATAACGTGGCCCTGTTGAGTTATTCCACGGCAAATGAATTGGGAATAAAGAGTGGTGATTTGATCCAAATTAATGGGCAGGATGATGTTTTAGAGATTCCTGTTTATGTCATGCCGGGCCAGGCGGATTACTCCATTGCATTGTTCCTTGGATATGGCCGCACAGCAGCCGGACGTGTAGGGAATCAAGTCGGGTTCAACACATATGCGTTTCGCAAATCGGATTCAATGTATATCCGGCCTAACCTTACGATTGAGCAAACAGGAAAAACCTATCTCCTTGCTTCAACTCAGGATCATTATGCTATTGATCTAATTGGAATGCGTGAAAGACAACGGCGAATAGGGGAATTAATCCGGGAAGCGACTTTGGATGAATTCAAAGACAATCCCGAATTTGCCCATAAGGGAAGCCACCATAAACCCATTCATTTGTGGAATGAACATGAATACAACAATGAAAAATGGGGTATGGCCATTGATTTAAATTCATGCACTGGATGCAACGCTTGTGTAACAGCTTGCCAGGCTGAGAATAATATCCCCATTGTAGGAAAAGAACAGGTTATCAATGGGAGGGAAATGCACTGGATTCGGGTGGATCGTTATTTCAAAGGTGATCCAAGTAAACCGGAAATTGCCCATCAGCCAGTGGCGTGTGTGCATTGTGAAAACGCTCCCTGCGAACAGGTATGCCCGGTAGCGGCAACGGTTCATAGTGATGAAGGGCTGAATGTTATGGTATACAACCGGTGTATTGGTACCCGGTATTGTTCCAACAACTGTCCATATAAAGTTCGGCGATTTAATTACCTCTATTATCACGGCAATCTGAGTGAAACCGAAAAGATGGCATTTAACCCGGAAGTCACGGTTCGAAGCCGTGGTGTAATGGAAAAATGCACGTACTGTGTACAGCGCATCGAATCTGTGAAAATTAAAGCAAAAAATGAAGGCCGTGAAATACAGGATGGCGAGATTATCCCGGCATGCGCACAAACATGCCCAACACAAGCCATTACATTTGGAAACCTGAATGATAAAGATAGCAAGGTCGCCAATCGGCACGCGGATTATCGGACATATTACATGCTGGAAGAGTTGCATGTTAAACCGCGAACCGCTTATTTGGCGAGGATCAAAAATCCCAATCCTAAATTGGTAGAGACCCAAAAGGCTAATGAATCGAAGCATCACTCTTGAACACGATAATACCTTTAATGATCCCACCAAGCGGGCTCCGTTAATCACGGGTGATAATGATTTTACCAGTGTGACGGAAAAGGTGAGTCAAATTGTCGAGGCGCCAAAACCACCGCGTATTTGGTACATTTTATTTGGCATTTCTTCATTTTTCACTCTGGTTTTGTTAGCAATGGTGGTTTACCTCATTGCCACCGGTGTTGGAGTGTGGGGGTTGAATGTACCGGTTGCCTGGGGTTGGGCGATTGTTAACTTTGTTTTCTGGGTTGGTATCGGTCATGCCGGAACGCTTATATCGGCCATTCTTTTTCTTTTCCGCCAACAATGGCGAACCAGCATTAACCGTTTTGCGGAAGCCATGACTATTTTTGCTGTGGTGTGTGCTGGGATATTTCCAGGCATTCACGTAGGACGTGTATGGGTTGCTTATTGGTTGGCGCCTTATCCTAATCAAATGCAAATGTGGCCTAATTTCCGCAGCCCCTTATTATGGGATGTTTTTGCAGTCGGCACTTATGCCACCGTCTCCCTGCTCTTTTGGTACGTTGGCATGATTCCGGATCTGGCAACATTACGTGATCGAGCCAAAACCAAATTTCGAAGAATCGCTTACGGTATTGCTTCATTGGGATGGCGAGGCTCTCAGCGGCATTGGCATCGGCATGAATGTGCGTATTTGATTCTTGCGGCATTAGCCACACCTTTAGTGCTAAGTGTTCACTCAGTTGTTAGTTTTGACTTTGCGGTTTCTCAAATCCCTGGTTGGCACACAACCATTTTTCCTCCCTATTTTGTAGCAGGCGCCATTTTCAGTGGTTTTGCCATGGTGATGACTTTGGCCGTACCTGCCAGACAGTTTTTTGGCCTAAAGGATGTCATAACCCTGCGTCATTTGGAAAATATGAACAAGATTATGCTTTTAACCGGCTCGATTGTCGGTTATTCATATATGATTGAGTTTTTTACGGCCTGGTATTCGGGTAATCCATATGAGGCGTTTGCTTTTATCAATCGTGCATTTGGTCCTTATGCGTGGGCATACTGGACGATGATAACATGCAACGTGCTGGTTCCCCAAATATTCTGGTTTAAAACATGCCGTACCAATATTCTCATCATGTTTATTGCTTCCATATTAATCAATATTGGTATGTGGTTTGAACGATTTGTTATCGTGGTTTCATCATTAAGTCGGGATTTCCTGCCTTCCAGTTGGGATTATTACACCCCAACCTGGGTTGATGTGTTAACCTTTGTAGGAAGTTTTGGATTATTTTTCACTTTATTCTTACTATTCCTTCGCTTTTTACCCATGGTGGCAATGGCGGAGGTTAAAACAGTCATGCCCCAAGCCCATCTGGCTCATGGTGTACATAAGGGTGTTGGAGATTATCATGGCGATATCCCCCATGCCCACGAACCAGAATATTGGGGTGAGAAGAATGCCGGTTATCCTTATCCGTCTGATCATACCGGAAAAGGGAGTTAATCGTGGAAGAAAAAACAACTTACGGCATATTGGTTGAATTTGATGATTCGCAATCATTATTATCGGCATGTGAGAAAGTGCGCGATGCCGGTTATAAACATTGGGATGCCCACAGTCCCCTGCCCTTGCACGGGATGGATGATGCGATGGGAATCAAACCAACAATACTGCCCTGGATCGTGATGGGAGCTGGCGTTACCGGCTTGGCGGTCGCTATTCTTATGCAATGGTGGATGAATGCGATCGATTACCCCTTGATCATCAGTGGCAAACCTTTCTTTAGCCTTCCAGCGAATATTCCAATTGCCTTTGAGATCACCATCCTATTCAGTGCATTGACAGCGGTCGCTTCATTGTTTGCATTGAATGGATTACCTCAGTTATATCATCCTCTTTTTAGTAATAAACGTTTTTTGCGTGCAACGACAGATCGTTTTTTCATAGTGATTGAGGCCAAAGATCCTCAATTCGATATTCACAAGACTCAGGAATTTCTAAAAACACTCGGCGGAACAGCTGTTGAAACGGTGGAGGATTAATATGCCGAGACCAATTTATGTTGTTACAGGTTTACTTATTATTCTCGCGATTATCCCCTTATTAATGATCGCGAAAGCAAGAGCGGTTAAATCCGACCTCACGCGTATTCATCCAATTTTGGACATGGATAATCAACCAAAGTATAAATCACAAAGTTACAATCCTATATTCGCGGATCGCCGTGCGATGCGCCCCAGCATCCCGGGTACGGTAGCCAGGGGTGATTTACAGTTGGACACTCATTTTTATGAAGGAAAAATCAATGGCGAGTGGGCGGATTCCCTTCCAATGCCCATTAACCAGGAATTACTCAAACGGGGACAAGAGCGATTTGAAATTTACTGTGTGGTTTGTCATGGTTTGGACGGCTATGGCAATGGCATGATTAACAAACGAGCTCAGGAGTTGCAGGAAGGCACATGGGTACAACCCACGAATTATCATACAGACCAGGTTCGGCAGCGCCCCGATGGCCATATCTTTAATACGATCACCAATGGAATTCGAAACATGCCATCCTATTCTCAACAAATTCCTGTTGCTGATCGATGGGCGATTATCGCCTTTGTTCGTGCCTTGCAGCGAAGCCAGAATGCCAGTCCTGAGGATGTACCAGAGGAATATCGAGACGATATGCGGTAAAGCGTTTATTCACACGGTTTGGAATAAAAGCCGGTTTTTACCGATTAATCATTAAACCAAAAAGATGGAGAATATCTTCAGTGGAACCTGTCCTAGTCGATCGTGACCACGTTTATCTGGAACGTTTAGGCTTAACCGTTTTCCGAATTGCGGGCATCATCGGAATTGCGGCGTTGGTTTTCAGCTTTGTTGTTGCCTTTGCGTTTGAGGATGGACTAAAACGATTTTTGTTTTCATATCTGACCAATTATTGTTATTTCATCAGTTATGCCTTGGGTGCGCTCTTTTTTGTAACTTTGCAACACCTGACTCGGTCAGGCTGGAGTGTGGTTGTTCGCCGGCTTGCTGAAATAATGGCAGCCACTATTCCCATTTTCGTGATCCTATTTCTACCCATATTCCTGGGATTAGGTGCACTTTATCCCTGGGCTGATCAACAGGTGGCCGCGCAAGATCATCTCATCCAATGGAAACGGCCCTATTTGAATATTCCCTTTTTCATGATTCGAACACTATTCTATTTTGCCGTATGGTGGTTCACATCCCATTACCTGCTTAACCGTTCGGTTGAACAAGACAAATCGGGTGATGCTCAATTGACCTTAAAAATGGAAAAATGGAGCGCCCCTATTATGATCCTGTTTGCGTTGACCATCACCTTTGCCTCCTTTGATTGGCTGATGTCACTGGATCCTCATTGGTTTAGCACTATATTCGGGGTTTATTATTTTGCTGGCAGTGTCACCGGTTTTTTTGCATTGATTACGCTGGTAACCTATTTGTTACAACAAAGTGGCCGGTTAGTAAAATTGGTGACGGTTGAACATTATCATGATTACGGCAAATTATTATTCGGCTTTGTATTCTTTTGGGGTTATATAGCATTCTCCCAGTACATGTTAATCTGGTACGCCAATATCCCGGAAGAGACGGGCTGGATTTTTAACCGTACACACGGCCCATGGACAATAATTGGAGTTATACTCATATTAGGGCATTTTGCAATTCCCTTCCTTGGACTCATCTCTCGTTATGCAAAACGCCGAAAAATCATTCTTACATTTTGGGCCGTTTGGATGCTGGTTATGCACTGGATAGATTTATATTGGTTGGTGATGCCAGAATTTAAATCGGATACATTGCCTGTACACATTATCGATTTGGGCTGCCTGCTTGGTATCGGGGGATTATTCGTGGCAACCATTGCTCATATTGCTCGTGGAAAAGCGCTTATTCCTCTTAAAGATCCACGGCTGCACGATTCTCTTACTTTCGAAAACGCATGAGGTGAACTATGCAGACCCGAGATGATTTAAACACATCGAAAGTGGTTTTGATTGGAATTGTTTCCGCGCTTCTGCTCTTTATTATCATTGTTGGGATACAAGCGTGGTTTTATAATTATTATGAAGCTGAATATCAAAAGAAAGTGGTTGCCCAACAACCGGAAGAATTGAATGCACTTACGGCTGACCAGCAAGAAACGCTCAACGGTTATCGATGGATTGACAAGAAAAAACAAGTGGTGGGGATTCCAATCGATCGGGCGATGGACTTATTAGTCAAAGAAGCAAAGCAACAATAATCCTTCTCATACAAAAAGGTTCTATTATGAAACATTTAAAACCATATAATTATTTTTTATCTGCCTTACTTTCATTTACTTTCATTTTTGGTGTTATCGCTCAATCGGTAAGCGCTCAACGAGCCGAGCAAACTCCAGAGGAATTGATTGACGTCGAAATTGAGGAACATCTTAATGCCGCATTGCCCCTTAACCTTGAGTTCAAGAATGAAAGAGATCAAACAGTTAAGCTGAAAAATTATTTTGGCAATGACAAACCGGTCATTTTAACATTGGTCTACTTCCGTTGCCCCATGCTGTGTGGCCTGCTTTTAAATGGCATGTTGGAAGGACTGAAGGAATTAAAAATGAGCGCGGGTGAGGAGTTTGAAATTGTAACCCTCAGTTTTGATCCATTGGAAACCCCTGCGTTGGCCCAACGGAAAAAACAAAGCATGCTCAAAGAATATGGCCGAGCGGGAGCAGACAAAGGATGGCATTTTTTGACCGGCCGAGAGAATAATATTAAACGCCTTACAGAGACGATTGGTTTTAAATACACCTTTGTTGAAGAACGAAATGAATATGCCCATGCAGCAGCAATCTTCGTTTGCACGCCAGATGGACGCATTTCACGGTATTTGTATGGAATCCAATATGATCACCAAACCCTTCGCCTCTCACTGGTGGAGGCATCCAATGGCAATATCGGTAATACGCTCGACCAAATCATGCTGTATTGCTATCACTACGATCCAGATTCACGACGATATGCACCGGTTGCGATGAACATCATGCGGGCGGGTGGTATTTTAACCGTGATTATTTTAGGGACAGTCCTCACTGTCTTTTGGGTAAGAGAGTCAAGACGTAAAAAAGCCATTGTGGAAGAAAACGGGGAAAAACAGGTTAATTCATAATGATTTCAAATTTCGTCGAATTTTTGAAGCCCATTTTTCAGGCTCAATCGCCCGGCTCGTTTTGGATGCCTCCTCAAGCATCAACCACGGCATCCAAGGTGGATTTTGTTTTTTACTTTATCACGGGGATTGCGATTTTCTTCTTTGTCTTAATCGTCACCCTGATGGTTCTATTCATTTTTTTATACCGGCGGCGCGAAGGGCATAAGGAACAACAAACCACGACTCATAATACAACGCTTGAGATGGTATGGACTATCATACCCCTTATCATTGTGATCATTATTTTCTACTTTGGCTTCCAAGCATTTATGGATAATGCAGTTATACCGGCCAATGCCTATGAAATCAAAGTGTACGGTCAAAAATGGAATTGGAACTTCATGTACCCCAAAACCGGCCATTTTGATCAGGATCTTCATGTTCCGGTTGATACCCCAGTCAAATTAACCATCATCTCAGAAGATGTTACACATAGTCTTTTCATCCCGGCGTTTCGATTAAAAATGGATGCTGTGCCTGGCCGTTATACATACGCTTGGTTTCGAGCAAACCAAGAAGGTGAATTTCCACTCTATTGTGCGGAATATTGTGGCACCCAACATTCTGATATGACAGCTATGGTGGTCGTACATCCTCCGGGTGAGTTCGAAAAATGGTTGCGGGAAGCATCCGATTTTCTCAAGAAAATGCCACCCGCTGAAGCCGGAGAGCGATTATATCAACTTCGAGGCTGCAAACAATGCCACTCAATCGATGGAACATCCGGCCAAGGCCCATCATTGAAAGATATTTGGGGAGAAGAAATATCCTTGCGTGATGGTTCCCGTGTCACCGTAAATGAAAATTACATCCGTGAGTCCCTCCTCGAACCCAACGCCAAAGTGGTTGCCGGTTATGATGCCATTATGCCGACCGCGCAAGGTAAGCTCAACAATGAAGAAATTGACGCCATTATCGAGTTCATCAAATCCATTGGCTCAGAACATGAAAACAATGAAGACGAGAATGGTAATGGCGAAACAACTCAAGAAGAATCCAACTAATGCATTGATCAAAACTGATTAATATGATTAATGGAGAAAACAATGTCCGTTGCTGGAACATTAGACCATCAGTCAACTCATACCCCTTACTCACACCAGGAAGATAACTATCTGACTCATGAGCGTGGTTTTTTATCCTGGTTATATACCATCGATCATAAGCGGATTGGCATCATGTACATGGTGTCCATTCTATTATTTTTCTTTGTGGGTGGATTAATGGCCCTGCTGGTTCGAACCGAACTGCTTGCTATGGGCCAAACCATTGTGAATGCCGATCAATATAATAAATTATTTACCCTTCATGGCGCGATCATGATCTTTCTGTTCATCATTCCTGGTATCCCCGCCATGTTGGGGAACTTTACCTTGCCGATTATGTTGGGAGCTAAGGATGTTGCTTTCCCCCGACTTAATCTTGCGAGTTATTATTTGTATGTGTTTGGCGCCCTATTTGCACTCTTTTCAATTATAGCCGGTGGTGTTGATACAGGTTGGACTTTTTACACCCCTTACAGTACAACCACAGAAGTCAGTAGCCATTACGGGGTTGTATTTGTGACAATGGGTGCTTTTATACTGGGGTTCAGCTCAATATTCACAGGTTTAAACTTTGTCGTCACGATCCATAAACTGCGTCCAAAAGGGATGACCTGGTTTAAAATGCCCTTGTTTTTATGGGGAATCTATGGAACAGCGATCATCCAAATTCTGGCTACACCGGTGCTGGGTATTACACTCCTTCTTTTAATCGTTGAACGAACATTGGGATTTGGAATTTTTGATCCAAACCTGGGTGGGGATCCCGTGCTTTATCAGCACTTCTTCTGGTTTTACTCCCACCCAGCGGTATATATTATGATTCTCCCGGCGATGGGAGTTATTTCAGAAGTCATTCCCGTCTTTAGCCGTAAACACATATTCGGTTACAAATTCATTGCTTATAGCAGTATTGCGATTGCTCTGCTTGGTTTTCTGGTCTGGGGACACCATATGTTCACCAGCGGCCAATCACCGCTTATGAATGCAATCTTTAGTTTATTAACATTCAGTGTTTCCATTCCATCGGCCATCAAAGTTTTTAACTGGTTGGCTACGATGTATAAGGGAAATATCGATTTAAAAACACCAATGTGTTATGCGATTTCATTTATATTCCTCTTCGGGCTCGGGGGCTTGACTGGTCTCCATCTGGGAGCCCTGGCATCGGATATTCACTTGCATGACACATACTTTGTTGTTGCCCATTTCCATTATGTGATGTTCGGGACGGTAATTGCTCTATTGGCTGGTCTTTATTATTGGTGGCCCAAGATGTTTGGGGTTATGTATAATGAAAATTGGGGGCGGTTGGCCTGTTTATTAATATTCATCGGTTTCAATATGACTTTTTTCCCTCAATTTGTAATGGGCAGTCATGGCATGCCACGGCGCTATTACGATTACGATCCTGAATTCTGGCAATATCATATGATGTCATCCATTGGCGCCTATGTTCAAGCGATCGGTTTTCTATTGGCAGCCTGGACTTTATTGCACGCCCTCTTCCGAGGTAAAAAAGCGCCCTCAAATCCCTGGGGAAGCAATTCACTCGAATGGCATTGCAGTTCACCACCACCGCATCACAACTTTGAGACCACACCCGATGCTGGTGATCCATATGATTATCGAAACCTGGTTTATGATGAATCAATCCGAGGGTATGTGGTCAAACCACCTGAACCTGCAACATCATAGGGTTTAAAATAATATACATAAGGAATATATATAAGAGGTAACGTTTATGGCGCATTCGGCAAATAAAACGGAGGGTCACGACGAACACGGCCATTTGCCCCAGTTGCAACATCATTTCGATACGCCTGAGCAGCAATTTGAATCCGGCAAGTTGGGGATGTGGATTTTTTTGGCCACTGAAATTCTATTGTTTGGTGGTCTGTTTTGCGCTTATTCCGTTTATCGAAGCAATCACCCCGAAATTTTTGTTTATGCCCATCAATATCTTGATGTACTCCTTGGTGCCTTGAATACAGTGGTGTTAATTTTCAGCAGTTTCACCATGGCATGGGCTGTGCGATGTTCACAACTCAATCAAATCAAAGCATTAATCACCCTACTTTCCATTACCCTATTTTGCGGCTTTGTGTTTTTAGGCGTGAAGTACGTTGAATATGAACACAAATGGAAGGATGGGCTGCTTTGGGGAGAGAATTATAATCCCACTCATCACGGCGAAGAGATAACACATTCTGGCAACCAGGAACAGGGTGAAAATCATTCACAAGCCACACAACCTGATAGTGAATCAAGTTCTGACGCACAAATATCCGGCGCCACGCCTGGCGAAGAAAAATCATTAATTCCGGATGCAGCTGTTGGACCAACAGGATTGAGTCCTGGTGAGCATGACGATTCCACATCTCACGGTAAAGCTCCTTCAAATGTGCACATTTTCTTTGGTATTTATTTTGCCATGACCGGTCTGCACGGGGTACACGTCATTGTCGGGATGCTCGCGATTGGCTGGCTGGTGGTTCGTTCGGTTAAAGGCCATTTTAGCAGTGACTATTACACACCGGTTGATATGGTGGGATTATATTGGCACCTTGTTGACTTGATCTGGATATACTTATTCCCCTTGCTTTATTTAATCGGATAACATTGAAATCTATCAATGCTTAGGAGACAATTCAATGAGTGATCAGCATTCATCCAATCATACAAATCACCATCATCCACAAGTTGGGCATGTGGTTTCAATGAAAATCCTTGTGGGAGTGTGGCTTGCGTTAATGGCGCTGACATATCTGACGGTAGCCGCGACGTGGGTTGATTTAGGTTCTTTCAATTTGATTGTCGCTATTTTAATAGCGACAGTGAAAGCCTCGCTGGTGGTGTTGTTTTTTATGCACTTATTATACGACCATCCTTTTAATGGTTTCATTTTCATCGTATCATTGTTTTTTGTAGGGCTGTTTATCGTATTGGCCATGCTTGATTCGGCAGAATATAAACCACACATGATCGAAGGCTATGCACCAAAAATCAACCGATGAGTGATACAGTACAAACACAACAAGAATCTCAGAACAAGACAAACCCCCATTTTCAGGAAGAAATTCCTGGAGCGGGGAAATTGGGGATGTATATTTTTATTGCTTCCCTTTCCATGCTGTTCATTGCAAGCATGATGGGCTACCTGGTTATCCGATCTCGAGCGGAGCAATGGCCCCCAGCCGGTATGCCAAGCCTTCCGGAAGGGCTTTGGTTAAGTACCTTATGGATTATCTTGAGCAGTATAACCACTCAATGTAGTTTTAATGCCATTAAACGAAATCACATCCGCAAATCGGCTAATTACCTGGTCGTCACATTTTGTTTGGGATTCATTTTTCTGGTCACTCAGATTACCAATTGGTATGGGCTTATCCAAGCCGATATTTTAAAAACGGCCAATTTATATGCCTTTACATTCTATATGTTGACAGGATTGCATGCTTTACACGTTCTTGGTGGATTAATTCCAATGGCAATCGTATTAGGAAAAACCTTCAAAAATCGATACAATCATTCCTATTATCCCGGAATTCATTACTGCACCATTTATTGGCATTTTTTGATGGTGGTGTGGTTAATCATGTTTGTTTTACTTCAACTGGCCGGATAAGTGAATTGATGATGGTGAACTTCTTCCTGATCCCCTATACCTTAACGCAGACGCAATAACATCATCAAACCAATTAATCCCGTTACCACATTAACAAGCACCTGACAGCCATGCATAAAAAAGCCAATGGCTATGGCCTTTTCATCCCCAATGCCTGCCAAGGTAACCAAGGCGACCGCCCATCCGCTTTCAATTACTCCAAAGCCACTGATTGAAAACGGAATCGCCGAGACAAATATCACCAGTGTAATCACGAGAAGTAATATCCCCAAATTGGCCTGTAAGCCTACGGCCGATAAAAGCAAGAGATAAAACCCGATACTGGAACCATAGGTTAATATGGAATAAAGAAATGTATGGACAAATAGCCGGGGATGGCGTAGGCGTCCCAATTGCTCAGGGATTTCATCCAGACGTTCACCGATTTGATTTAATAAAGCCAAATCGCGCCAAGGTGTTAAACCAATGACGTATCGCCAGAAGGAAATACCAATTCTGACCAATGGCGCTGCGAAATACAAAACCAAGATAATAAAAACTAAACCTAAGATTGACGAAACTAATAAACCAGGAGCACGTTCCAACTCCTGAGCCCCCCATAGGATAACGCCGAACAATCCCCCTAATACCACCAACAGCATTTCAAACAATCTCGCTCCAAAAAGACTACTTAAGCCTTCACTCACTTTTTGATTCAAGTAACGCCTTAGAAGAGCGGGATAGGATATTTCACCGGTCATGAAGGGCAGAGTTCTAACCAGAAAATTGTGGTACATGACCACGGGTAAAAGACGGTTGATAGGCAAGTGGTTTTGATTCAATAATGTTCGGAAACGATAGGCCCGGCATATATTCAAGAATAAATAGAGTCCAAAAGCTGATGGCAATATCCACAAAGGCAATTCGGTTACAATAGTAACGAAATAATTCAAATCGAAACGCCTCAGCAGATAAACCACCAAACCAAGGGATACAAAGACACTTAATCCAATCCAAAACACTTGTCGGATGGAGGTCGCTTTATGCTCTGATGGATTTATTATTGCCTTATCATTGGGTGGTAATGACATAAAAATTATACCGATTGAAGAGCGTCTTTAATGCAAAGAACCACCCAATCCTGATCATCCTCGGTCATATCAGGATACATGGGTAAGGTGATTAATTCCTGAACCAAGCGTTCAGAAATAGGTAGCATACCAGGAAAACAACCATTTTCCAAATAAAATGGCTGAAGGTGCACGGGTGGATCAAAGTGCACGCTCGCTCCCACACCTTGGCCGCGTATTTGGGTCAATACCTTATCACGTATATCTTTATTCAATTCAATAGTATACATCTGATAAACATGCTCAGCACCTTCGGCAACGGTTGGTGTTCTAACATCAGGTGACAATGAAGCAAGAAGTTGGTCATAGCGTTTAGCCAGTTGAATGCGTTTATCATTCATGATGTCAATCTTTTGCAACTGGTGATACCCTAAGGCCGCTAATGGATTGGGCATGCGGAAGTTATGGCCAGCCATTTCTGCTGCTCGCAGCCAGGGTTTTGTCTCTTTTTCACGCGCAAAGGTTGTTTTGGCAATTCCATGTGAAATCAATGCCCTCGCTTTTCGGGCAATCTCGTCATCCTGACAAGTGAACATCCCTCCCTCACCAGTGGTGATGTTTTTGGTGGGGAAAAAGGAAAAACACCCTATGCCATATGAACCTGCTTGTCGGCCTTTCCATTTTGCCCCCAGGGTTTCCGCACTGTCTTCGATCAATAACAGGCCGTGTTTCTCACATAACGCGGTGATGTCATCCATTGAGCAAGGCTGACCACCATAATGAACCACCATGATCGCCTCGGTCTTGTCATTAATGTGAGGACGAAGGGTATCCGCTGTAACATTACGGGTGGCGGCATCCACCTCGCAAAAAACAGGGGTTGCCCCAGAAGTCACAACCGCATTGGCAGTAGCCACCCACGTCATACTGGGAATAATCACTTCACCTTTAATCCCATGAACCTTAAGCGCCACTTCCAAAGCGGACGTGCATGAATTCATGCAAATGGCATGAGGAACACCAATCAGTTTGGCGAAGGCTTCTTCAAACTTGTGATTGTAATCGCCATGCGCCAACCAACCACTGCGGAGAACGTCCGCCACAGCATTGATTTCTTCATCGCCTATACAAGGGCGACATAAGGGGACATTACGTTTGGTTTGATTGAGCATATATTTATATTAAATCCTTTAGACGTCCATTTTTCATGAATAATCATAAAATCCTTTAAAATATCTATACGTGAAACGAAGCATTTCTGGAATGGCGCAAAGCACTTTTAATTTTGAATAATGAGAGCGCCCAGCAATTCGCGGCCGGTGAGTGATGGGTATTTCCTTCATGGTCGCACCCCGGCGGCCGAAAATCGCCAAAATATAGCGATGGTCGTTTTGCACCATATTTAATTGCTTGACAAAGTGATTTTTAACAGCGAAAAAACTACTGCTGACGTCTCGAACCTTTAATCCAAAAACAAGGCACATGTACGAATTGAGAATACGGGTGGCGGCCCAATAGTAAAAACCATCTTTACGGTTGGCCCGCAGCCCCGTGCCAACATCAAAACCTTCGTCAATCACTAATGAAACCAGGTTGGGAATATCCTCTGGCTGAGACTGCAAATCACCGGCAAGAAGAACCACCACTTCACCTTTGGCTTCATTAAATGCTGTCGACCAGGCTGCACGTTCACCTTGATTTTTCTCATGTTTGATCAATTTCAAGGTCGAATATTCATTCGTTAAACGCTCCATGATTTCAAGAGAACTATCCTGGCTTCCATCATCAACCAAGATTTGTTCCCAATTGGTTTGAAAACGAGGTGTGATAGCCTGATGCACTCTTTGCACCAGCTCTTCCACATTCGTTTCTTCATTATGAATGGGACTGCAAACACTGAGTTTTATAGGAGTATTAGCCATAATCCTTTATTTTCTTATAGATAGCCAATCGTTTATAAGGGATACTAATAAAAGCACTTATACGGCTCAGACCAATGGGTTTGATCATCTTTTCCAATGGTGGAGCCACTTTCTGACATAATTTACCAAAACTAAAATATCTGTTTTCATAATATTCCTTCACTTTTGCAAATCCAAAACGTCCCAGCCATTCCTCCAGAAGACGTGATGGATAAAAAAAGTAATGCTCTTCGGGAATTAGAACCATCCAATATTTTCCTAATAGTTTAGCCATAAAAGAAGAAGCATCAGGATAGGTAAATGCCAACATTCCCCCTGGCTTGATAATCTCATTCAATTTCTTAAACGCTGTGTTGGGATCGATAAAATGTTCAATTACATCCCACATTGAGACTGCATCATATTGATGGATTTCGTTTAACGATAATAAATCCTGATTGAAAATCGGGAAATCTGTGGTGTTTTGTTCCACCGCCCATTGAGAGAATTCTAATCCTTCCGGTTTGAAGTCTAATTCATTCGCTGAGATCAAAGACACACCAGTGGCACATCCAATATCAAGCAATGAACCATTATCAATAAATCGTTTTAAAGTTTTGTATTTATAATTAAAATCAATCAGTTTTTCATCAAGTTCGGCATTGTAATCCTTATATGCACCAGGTACTTGCCCAGTGAAATACCCATCCTGATAATACAATGCTATTCCCTTATCATTCCACCGGCAATCCGTATAGAGTAGTCCACATTGCCCGCATTTGACGATTCGTAGAAGGTTTTTCGTTTTAATTGTCTTCTTTTCTGCTGATTTACAAAAGGGACAGCATTCAACATGTTCAACCAGGGATTGATCATTGGATCGCTCTACCATCCTTAGGGTTTCCTTACTTTGCAAATGAAATGATAACTGGTTTCAAGTGTCATTGTTTCCTTAGCACGTTGATATTCAGCGAAAGCCTCATCACGTGTTTCCTCTAATTCTCCGGCATCAACCACCTCTTTTGGAACAAGAGGACAGAACGGTTTTAGTTCTTCTAAAGAGAAACCGGCTTTGGACATATGTTGTGTCAAAACATGCGGTTCGATTTCTAGGGCTTCTGTACTACCTTTTCGATTAGGACCAACAGTAGGATACGTACACACAAAGATACCCTTTGATTTTAAAAGCCCATATATATCGTGTAAACATTTATCCAGGTCTTCGGGTGTAAGATACATCAATGATAGTGAACAGGCGGCGACAGTAAAGCTTTCGAGCGGGATACTCAATTTATCCAAATATCTCAAATCTCCCAGGTGAAGTTTATCATAAACACCTGGATATAATTGCCGATTAAGATTCAATGCCTCTTCCGAATAGTCGACGCCTTCAAGATGGCTTACGTCCAGATAAGAACCAAGACATCCTTCTCCACAAGCCAGATCCATCACGCTGTCACTTTTATTGCATTCATCAGCGATTGCCTGGTAGTTATCCTTTAAAAACCACAATTTGAATCCGTTTGAATGGTAATGATACGCCCCTTGAGTTTTATAAATAGTTTTAAAATCCTTAAATCGGGCATATTCGTTCATTTAAAAATCCTTCCTCAAAGACGATATAAGCATTTTGTTTTGCGGAAATACTTATTGGCAAGTTCATATAATTTCGAGTAAGATATTGAGCCATCCCGCTGTTAGTTTAAACCCTAATGACTTGAAGATCATTCTATCTTACTCTATTTTATCTCCGTGATGAGCCAAGGGATGATATTTCAAAATGAATTCCACGTATTCATCAACTCCTTGCTGCAAATTAATTTCAGGTGCGAAGCCAAGCAATCGACGAGCCTTATCAATTGACAGGGTGCCGCGTTTTGGACGAAATGCATCCCGTTCCACGATCTCATATTCAAGATTGGGAAAGTGCTTCTGCAGACATGCCACATAATCCACTAATGTATGGGCATGGCCGGAGGTGATATTAAACGTTTCATTTATTCCTTCGGGTTTTACACTCGCCAAAACAAATCCACGCGCCACATCACGAACATAGCTGAAATCCAGTTTCTCATCCTCGCCATGGACTTTTATCTTGCTTCCGCTTAATGCCTTCTCCACAAAAATTTGGCTTACTCGGCGATTCATATCAGTGGGCCCATAAACAGCCGAAGGGCGAATAATAGTATAGGGAATATCATAATATAACCCCAATCCTCTGGTTATCACTTCACCCGCTAATTTCATGGTTCCATATATTTCCTTGGGTATAGTAGGATGATCTTCAGAGGCGGGATCAGTTTGAAAATCACCATACACCATGCTGGACGACGTATACACAAACCGTTGAGGGCAATAGTTATCACGTTTTTTCATCAATCCAATAAGTTCCAGGAACGTACTGGTGGAATCCACGCTTCCCTCACGCGCCTCTTCTGAATTTAAATTATCCAATTTGGCCAGAGGCAAAGCCGCCAGGTGGAATATATAATCTGGCCGATATTTCTCCAATAAATGATTGAGCACACTAAAATATTTGGCTTCACCTCGCTCGATGATGATTTTATCTTCAATTCCTTCCAACCGGATTTTGCGATAATCGACGAAATCACGGCGAGTTGATTCGGTATATCGCCCAAAATGATCCAGGCATATGACTTGATCGACATGATTTTTATCGATTAATTCACGAGCGATATATGAACCAATAAAACCTAAACCACCTGTTATGAATGCTTTTTTCACCGGTTTTTCCTTTCCTACCCAATGATCGTCCCGGGGATGTTCACCTTTAGAGATAGACAAATAAACTTATATCAAATTATCATCGCCAATTTCTCAAATCACAATCCAATTAAAAAAAAATTTATCCCATACTTTTTTCGAGAATTGTTTTCGCTCTATTTTCATATGTCCAATTTTCTGAAATACTTAGCCCTTTATCCACTTTGCTTCTAATTTCTTCTGGATGATTTAAAATATATTGAATGCCTGCTGCCATCGCTTCAGGATTATCGGGTTGCACATATGTAACTGTTTCATCACTTACCCAATCCTTTAATGCGGGAATTTCCGTCGCGAGAACCGGAGTTCCAGACATCAAATATTCGGCCAACTTAACCGGGCTCGTCCACTTTGCACTGGGATGCGTACCAGAAGGTGGAAGCAATAAAATATCAGAATGCCATAAATATTTTGGAACCTCATAATATGGTTTAATCCCATGGAGAACAACATTATCCAGTTTCATATCTTTAATTTTCTTATCCTGTCTTTTTATATCTTCATCCGTTCCTCCCACCAGATGAAATGAAACATGGGGTAAAAGTTTAGCTGAATCCAATATCGTAGGAATACCTTTATAATCGTATAAGTGTCCAATATAACTTATATTATTTTTGGGCGTGAAATACGGAGAGGGTGGTAAAACGTCAGGACGTCTGAATAATTGGGGATCGACGGAATCCGGGAGAACAAGACATTTGTTATCCCGAACACCTAATGAAACATAGTATTCTTTTAAATGTCTCGAAATAGTTACCAATTGACGAAAGTTCTTATTCTTTGAGGCATGAATCATTGATAGAAATGGACGAGATAAAAAATCTTCATGCGCATGAGATTCCGCTGCGGTTGCATACCCAAACCTCGCCGTTAACGAAGGGTATACATAATTTCTTGAATAAACAAAATCAGGCTGTAACGTCAATGTTTTTATTAATCCCATCAATCCAAAAGAAAAATGACTGCCAATTCGAGAAGAGAGAAATATCCAATCTACATCCTTATTAATGCTATAAAGTTGATTTAACTCATCTGATGTCATATTGGGATTTACCGGATTTCGCTTACAGAGAATCGTCACCTTATGACCGAGTAATGAAAAACCATCCGCCATTTTGATTGTATTAATTGCATGCGCCAGATGACTTCCCGCTTCCAAAGCGGAAGCGACAATTATTCTCATGGTCAACACCTAGTTGTTAAGATGAATATCCAACCACTTCGTTATCATGTATAGACTCCACAAACGTTCAATGTATTGTCTATGACTTGGCGGATTGATATGCAACCAATCCGGATTCAATAATCCATTCTGCATTAAATACCCCGTATCAATTTCGTACGCTATATTCTCCCAATCAAGATTTTCAGTTGCTCTTAAACTAAATCCTTGTTTTGGCTGCTCCAAAATTTCTTTGGGTATATTATTTCTTAAATAATTTCTTAAAATTGGCTTACTTATAACATTTTCATCGTTGAACTCCGGAAGAGTTAAACCATATTCGATAATCCTCCGATCCAGAAATGGAACACGAACCTCCATAGAATTCGCCATACTGGCTCGATCAACTTTGGGCAGGATGGAATCGCAACAAAACGTCATCAAATCCACCCGCTGCAAAGCCCTTCGAAGTGGAAGAGACCGGGTGAAATATTTTTGGAAGGGATCAATCATAATTTCATCATTATATTGCAATCCCGTCGGTGCAAACATATTAGCAACCTCATCCGGTAAAAAACGTCCATGTACCCGCCAGGCATGATAATGTAAAACGGAACGCGCTTTAAATTTATCAACTTTTTTGCTAAAGAGATCGCTTGAGTGATTCAATTTACGGCGCATCGACCAGGATATCCGTTTCATGAAATGCAACCACGGATTGACTGGATAATCCAATCCTTGATACCATTTATACCCCGCCAGGCATTCATCCCCTCCATCTCCCGCAAAAACGACCTTGAAATTCTTGGCGGTAGCGTTACATATACAATACATGGTTAGTAACGCCCCATGGGCTTGAGGTTCATCAAAAGCTTTTAACGTTTCACCCAACAATGATGAAATATCCTGGGTTTTAATCGGGATAATAGTATGCTGAAAATTCAAATGTTTGGCGGTTAATGATGCAATAACGGATTCATCATTCTGGTTTGATTGAGGAAATCCAACCGTAAGGGCTTCCATCTTTTGATTTTGTTGATGCAATCCCACTGCAATGGAAGTGGAATCAAGTCCCCCTGATAAAAATAAGCCAATTGGGACATCCGATAACAAATGATCCTGAATGACTGAGCTGAAAAGATCATTCCAATGATCCTCATGAACCTCGTTTTGACATTCAGTGGGTGGAAGCCAATATCGTTTAATTTGAAAACATTGGTTGCGATAGACCAATAAGCTTCCGGCTTCCAGTTTATATATATTATCCCAAATGCAATAAGGTGACGGAATGTAGCCTAAAGATAATATATACGCAAGTGATAAGGGATTGATATCAGGTTTTCTTTTAATTAGAGAAATTATAGCTGACGCTTCGGAAGCAAGAATGAATCCCTGATTTGTTTCACAATAATATAATGGTTTAATCCCAACATGATCCCGGGCGGCAATAAGCGTATTTGTTTTAATATCATATAAAACAAATGCAAACATACCTTCGATTCGATGGATAAAATCATCTCCCCATTCCTCATAGGCATGCAATATGATTTCACTATCACTTGAGGATAAAAACTGATGCCCTTTTTTTATTAATTCTGCTTTCAAAGTGGGATAATTATAAATCTCCCCATTGCACACTAGCCACAACGATTGGTCTTCATTATGCATAGGCTGGTTACCCGCCTCGCTTAAATCAACAATCGATAATCGGCAGTGACCAAGCCATACCAAAGGATCCTGTTTGATACATTTCCATCCTGTATGATCAGGTCCTCGATGAGATAAACGCTTCAACGAAGCATGAAACAATTCTTCAGAAATATCATTATGTATCGTTCCAAGGATTCCGCACATCTGGAATGGTTAAAACCTTTCACGTTTCAAGCCTACAGTAAAATGACACCGGATATATTCTCATTCAAAAGAAATTTTACTTAATATTAGCGATAACCATTTGACATGATTTATAAAGTTTTAAACTATTTTTTCTATTTATAAATATTAATTTTTCAAGCCGATCAGTCATTAATAATTTACGTTTTGGCAACAACTTGTGGCTTATAATTTGAAAGCCTCGCGTTTCAAGATATTTTTTAAATTCATCCGAATTCCACTCTCTAACATGTTCAGGTTTTGAACTAAAATTACAGTCAATCCCCCTTTCCATATCACGCTCAGGGGTAGAAATGACTATAACTGTATCCGGTTTGGATATTGTTTTTATAAATTGGATAGTTATATCAGGATCAAGTAAATGTTCTATAACATCTGAAAATATAACCATATCAAATTTTTTATCAATAGAGATCGGATTTTCCAAATCGATAGGAATAAAAATAAACTCCGGAAAATTTTCATTTATGACTTTTTCCATCGTGGGTTGATCAAATAAATGGATATCTTTTGATAAATCCCTTAAAAAATTATATGTTTTTATTGGATAACCACAGCCAATATCCGCTACAGACACCTCCGCTCTGGGGATATCTTTTAATAACTTAGAAGCT
>CAZFER010000037.1:0-49837 GCA_964517495.1 uncultured bacterium
TAGGGGAGGGTTGATAAATAACCCTGGAGTGGAACCCTATAACCCCCTCCTAACCTCTCCCATCTCATTGGGGGAGGAATAGTGGGGCCAATTATAAGTTTTTTCTCCCTTTTCACTCCATATGACTGACATGTTATGTTGATTGAATGCCAATGTAAAACGAGATTCACCGAGGTTCGAGCCAATCCCTCGCCCCTGTGCAGATGAATCTCAAGAGTGTGATATCAAAATCCTCCGGTCCTTTTTCAAATTGTTTTCCATCGTGGTCAATGGCGTTGGTGACATGGGCTACTAAAGCCACGGGGAGGTTTTTATACTTTCCAAAAGCAAATAGCGAAGCAGCCTGCATCTCGACGGCCAAAGCCCCCATCTCCGCATAACGCGTCAGATCCTCATGGGTTTCTCGATAAGGCGCGTCAGTGGTCCATACCAAGCCACGACGCACAGGTTCGCCTAATTTATCAAGCGAATTTTTTAAAAAGGGGATTAAGGATTGTGTCGATTCAACCGTTTTCCCCGGTGGGAGATAATGGTAAGAAGCCCCTTCATCACGAATGGCATTGTCAGCAATAACAACACTGGGTAATGGTAGAGCCGGATTCACCCTTCCCGCTGAGGCGAGACCAATGACTACTTTTACACCACATGCAGCCAATTGTTCTGCGACAAGCACGGTATAAGGTCCTCCTATAGTGCGGGGGATAATGCCGCAATGAATATCGTTCTGGCTCCAACACCACATATCAGTATGGAAGCAGGGCCATGAAGTGCAATGTGTCAATTCACCTTGTTGCTTGAGTTTATCTGTGAGGTCGCCGTCAAATTCAAGAATACAGATTTCAGGGATATTGATCTCTTGAATATTCCGGGTAGATTTAACCGCTTCAATCAGATTTTCCGGCGTAAAGACTGATTGTGCCTCATAAGAATGCTTCAAGAGTGGATAGCCATCCAATGGGTGGTGATCATTCATATCCATTTATAGAAAAAATCTCCCTTCTAAATTATCATTGTAGGACCGGTATGTACGAAAGGGGCGCACCAACATGCCACGCAGGGTGCGCCATTCCCGCTCACTCAACTTTTGTTATAAGATTTGTTGAATATCCAACCATAATGATAAGGTGGTAGGTCAATTGGCTCCTCGGTTTGAGATCGAAAACCAACCTTTTCCGCCCAATGGCGGCATTGTTCCGGTTTGGGACGAATTTCCATCGAAGGGCCACGCGGCGTTGTGGGATCATAATTCCAATGAATTATTCCCAATTTTCTGTGGGTTTTTAAAATGCGCCAGGCTTCTCTAAGCATATCCTCACACTCTTCGGCATGAAGAATATTGAATAACATGGCATAATCGATAGTCTCATCGGCGAGACTGGTCCCTGCCGACACAAAATCCCGCTGCTCAACATGGATGTTTTTCAATCCATGCTTGTAGGCTTTTGCCCTCGTTGTGTTGACCATCTCCTTCTCGATATCAAACGCATACACCGTTCCATTTACTAGTTGTGCAGCGGGAATCGTAAAAGTTCCATATCCACAACCAAACTCTGCTACATGCACACACGTTGATGAGACCCCCAAGGTTTTTAGAATGGACTCCGGATTAAAGAAGCGCCCCCATATCTCTTCTTCTGGCATCCCGCTTTCGCGTGTTTTGGACATTGTAAGAATCAAACCTCTTTTTTCATGTACAAAATTTGTGCAAAACTATTGCTAATCATATTCGAATATGATAATATGATTTATGGTGAGAAGCAACCCTATGAACAAAAACAGTCTTCGACAGAAAGCCGAATGGCTTCGTTTGGTGGCTCATCCAACACGTTTGGCATTGATGGCCAACTTGTTGGATGGCCCTTTGTGCGTCACGGATATTCAGGACCTTCTAGAAGTGAAGCAAGCCAATGTATCTCAACATTTGGCGGTGTTGCGCCAGGCGCAATTGATTTTCTACCATGAAGACGGGAAGACCCGATGCTACTATCTGGCGCGTCCCCGGCTTGTTCGTCAGTTACTGAAAATCTTGAACGAAGATTACCCCGTAGTAGAACGCTCACCCAAAGCGATAAAACAAGCCGCACGCAGCCGGCAAAAACGCAAATCAACACAATGTACAATAAAAAAATAATGTGAGTTTTGCAAACGAATTCAATCTCTTGTTTGGACTGTCTCACTGAAAAATATATGTATTTAAAAAATAAAGGGAGAGTCTTTAAACATGGCACGAACTTTGGTTTTGCTTTATGGCATCATTTCATACGCACTTTTTTTTGTGGTATTTTTGTATTCGATCGGCTTTGTTGGCAATCTTTTGGTTCCCAAATCGGTGGATACAGGTATGCAAACTTCATTCACGCAAGCCTTCTTGATCAATACCATTCTTCTGGGTCTTTTTGCCGTGCAACACACCATCATGGCGAGACAGAGTTTCAAGCAGTGGCTATCACGCATGATACCCGAAGAGGCTGAACGGAGTACTTTTGTGTTCGTCTCAAGTTTGCTTTTGGCGTTTATTTTCTGGCAATGGAGGCCCATCCAAACCATTGTTTGGGATGTAAACCATCCAATAGGTGTTACCGTACTGTGGTTTCTTTTCGCTCTGGGCTGGGCATTGGTTTTGTGGTCCAGTTTTCTGACCAGCCATACGGATTTATTCGGCTTGAGACAAGTGTATCATTACTGGTTTAACAAAAGATATCACCCTATTCCATTTAAAAAGCCCATGTTTTATAACTGGATGAGACACCCGCTCTTGTTGGGCTTTATTATTGCATTTTGGGCGATTCCAACCATGACAGTTGGACATTTGCTATTTGCAATATTAACCACAGGTTATACATTCCTCGGGATTTGGTTTGAGGAACGTGATTTGTTATGTGTTCATGGTGAACAATATGAACATTACAGAAAATCGACTCCCATGCTTATACCGAGGATTTGGAGAATCTTCAGAAAATAGATACCAAATCATTTTTTACCCTTTAAACACAGCACTTTACCATCCATGGTCGATACAAACCATTTGTTGTTAGCCGCGATCATGCCATCAAAAACGGGAGGAGAGTCCAGTTGATATTCAGCAATCTTGTTTCCATCCTCTGTGGAAATTGCGCGTAGAATGGCTCCTTTTTTACCTTGATAGGCGGCCTTGGCGGCTTCGATATCCTGATTATCCAATATCCCTTTTCCTGTGGTTAAATATTCTGGAGGCCCCGCAACAAAAAGGGCATTGTCCGCCAACACCATGGCTCGAACCACCAAGTCGGTTGGTGTGGACCATTGCATCTCAACCCGTTCCTTGCCGTCGCTCTCCCCACGGCGAATTTCAATAGCTGAATCTTCAACACTTTGCGATCTGACCTGGCAAGAAAACAGTTCATAATGCGCTGTTCCATGTGTGGGATCATTTTCTTTGCGCGGAGGCCAGGGCAATAATTCTGATGGTAAACCCACATGGGTGCCGTGAGTCGCATATTGGCCCATACGGCCAAAACCATATACGGTATTATTATCCACGGCGAGAATACGGCCAGCGGGTGATTGATTTCCTGTTCGGGGCCATCCACCCCAGCCGCTATTCATGTCCGTCCCATAAATCCAATAGGTTCGGTGCCACCAATTGTCCTCCAAGAATCCCGCTGGACTAAAGAGGTGGTTCACATCCGGTGGCAGGGATTCCAAATTTGCATCAAATCGATTATTACGCATATAAATAGATTCACCATCACTCGTCAACACATCGGGCAGGGCGCCTGGTATGTTCACACCCCGTGCATCAAATTGGGGGGGGAGTTTGGTTTCGGGGTTACGATGGTCAAGCCGGTTCTGCTCGATAATTTCACCGGATACCGGATCAAATTTGTACAGGTAAATCCCTCCATCGACATAGGTCGACCGCCCCGCGACGGCATAAGCGACTGCACGCTTGCCATCGTCAGTTGTTTCTTCCATCACGAGCACACTACCGGGAACCGGCCAAACCGATTCAAGCTGACCAAAAACCACCATGCGTTGATCATCGGGAGCGGCTTGCAAGCGCCACACCAAAGCGCCATCGCTGGCGCGTAAACAATATACATACCCATTAGCTGATCCCACAAGCGCTAAACCTTTATATAGGGTTGGTGGGCTGTCAATCCGTCCTCCGGTTGTATAACTCCACTCAATGCTCCCATCTTCTTCGTTTAGCGCATACACCGTATGAGTATCGGTGGATGCCACAAAAACCAATCCGTTCGCTGATACCAGACTGGTGAGATTTTCCCCAATCGTTTGTTCCCATCCCTGCTCAAGTTTGGAAGGCATGTCCACATCGGTTGAACCACTTCGGGTGTTATTTTGACGGTAAGTTGGCCAGTCATTTTTATCCACTGAGGCCTGAGTCGATTCGCCATACGCAGGCCCTTTCTCCAACTTGGATTTATTCTCATTCGGCAAAAGTCCATTCCAGCCTTGTCGTTTTGAACTTAACGAAATCATGCCATTGAGTTTCGCTTCGATAAAACAGGCACATGGATGAGGGGGAACATATAGAAGACCATTCCCAGGCATAATCCCATATTGACACGTGCCACGAATCCAATGATTGGCAGTGGCATCCCCGGTATCCACATCCAGCAATTCCACACCAGAGCGTCCCAGAAAGACATATTTTTCAGTGGCTTTGTTACGGTAACAGCGATGGTGGCCCATACCAACCGAAAAGAAATCCTGGTCATTTGGACGTTCTTTCTTTATTTCTCCCGTTCGCACATCCCGCGCCGCAGTAATGCCAGGATCACGGCGGCCAACCAAATCTCCTGACCAGACAAGTCCATCAATTACCAGCACATCAGGTGGAGCGTTATAGGCTTCCCGGCATTCAGAGCGCCATAATTCAACACCGGTTTTGGCCGAATAGGCAATCATCTCGCCTTTGGGGGCTTCACCGCCACGGCTGCTTACAATCCACTCAACTTTATCGAGCCGTTCCTGGCCTTTCTCCGGTTCATTGGATGCCCGGTCGGCGGAGATAACGACATCCTCATAGACGACCAACGTAGGAGTTGACCAGGCCCAGCGATGGGTACGAACAGGACGCGAGGTTCGCCATAATTCATCGCCGGTTTTGGCTTCCAGGCAAATGATATGGTCCAGATTCTGAAAAAAGACTCGTTCATCACCCACCGTAAGGGTTACAGGAAGCAATTCATCGGTATCACTGCTAGCTTTGTCCCATAAAACCTTCCCCGATTCCGCATCCACTGCCATCATGCTCTTCTGGCGTGGAGCCGGGCTTTCGCCGCGGCGTTGTTTCACTTCGGCGATATCAATCTGGCCGGTAACCAGGTACAAAACACCATCGTTATATATAATCTCCAGTGTGTCGTCTGTTTCTTTATACGTGCGGATAACATCTCCTGTAGCCGCATCCAAGGCAGTAACCGGTTTGCCATAGCCTAACGTGACATATACCCGGTCATCCACAGCGACCAGTCGGCGCGGTAGTTCGGGCGGACCAGTACGAAATCCACGCAGATGCCCTTCCCACGGACCAACCGGTTTTTTCCAAAGCAACGTACCGTTAAAGGCATCGCGTGCTGATAAATACCATTCGCCAGGAAAAGCCAACGCGGCGGGTGGGGCTTCATCGGCGATATAAAAGATACGGCCCGCTGTAGTCACCACAGCGCTAATGCTGGCCATGTGATCATGACTGCGTGAGGTTTTTGGCTCACCTAACCATTGCAAGTGATTGGGTTGTTCAACCTTTGTGTCATGCGAAACAGCGTTATTTGATGCATCATATAGAAAATGAGTCCACTCATCGATAGTGTCCGGTTTGGGTTTGATTGTTTTGGTCCACTTGTCATCTTTTTTTATGCAGGCAACTCCGTTAGGTGTCAGTACCCGCATGACTTCACTCATTGGTACCTCACCCAAGTCATCGGCAATCAATAAATTGACAATGTTATCGATATAAGGCAGGCGTTTTCCTTTTAACAAATCCACAGAAACCTTGCCATAACTATCTTGCGATTGAATTGTTTTTCTGGCTTGAGCAACATCGTGCTTATTGGTATCAAGCCCATGTACGAGATAACGATCATTCGCCCGCAGGGCGGAAGTTAACTTGCCATCGTTACAATTAAGATGAACCACTAACCCGCCTTTGATTCCCGTTTTATCAAGAATGGTTTGGGCCAGTTCATTTTGTTGCGCACCCTGGGCAGACCATATCGGTAAACACAACATGACAGCCATACTTGTGATTAGAATGAAATACCGTTGTGATTGTTTAACATATACCATTTAACTACTCCCCTTTTACTGATTATTTAACTCATCCATTCTATAAAATGGACACCCAGGACGATAGAGGGAAAGCGTATATTTTTTCGAGAAATCTCGAATGCACCTATATCATCTTTTGCATCCAGATAATGTCAAAATACTCACCCTTCTTGTATCCCACGTGTTTAAAGCGCCCACATTCCGCAAAGCCATGTTTTTTATGAAAGCGAAGGCTGCCCTCATTCCTTGATGAAATGCTGGCTAGAATCGTGCTAATCCCTTTGGTTATGGCTTCTTTGATCATTTCGTGCAGCATGCGGTTGCCAATTCCATAACCGGTATATTCAGGCTTGATAAAATAAGTGATCTCAGCGGTATGAGAAAACGTGGAGGTGGGATTGTATGCCTTCAGCAATCCAAATCCAATCACCAGCCCATCCAAATCTTTCGCGGCATAGGTGGGATAGCCGTCGGTCAGGCGCATCAAAGCATCAAAAAAATGGCTATTCACCGGCTTATCGGGATACGCCGCAAAACTATGCTCGATGTAATAATTGAAGATCTCAACAATCGCCTCACAATCAGCGCGCTCAATCGGTTCCAACCTGAAATCCATATAATTAACCTTTCAACACACATTTCACATATTGTTTATCAAAATGAAGAGGGAAGGTAGGTCAACTCAAACAGTAAATAAATATTCAATTACACTGTGGAGAAATGAAAAGCGAATATAAAATATTAGATGAATTAAACAGGAACATGCTCTTTTCGTGATACAACTTTAATTTAGGAAACAGACTGAGGGTATAAAAATGACGATGCAAAACGCTCAAAATCAGAATTACGAACAAATCTTAATTGATATTGTACGCGACCCCTTCCACCTTGAAAGGGTGAACCTGTTTGTTCGCCCCACGTGGTGGTAAGGTAATCCTCTTGAAATGACTTCACTCCTTCATCTCGATGCCCTTTTTATGATAATGTTTTAAGACGATTAGAAATTTCTTCAACACTTTGAAGGAGACGAATGTGGAAGCAACATCTGAGTATCGGCCGCCATTGCATTCGAACGAGGGAAGTGGGCTGTATGTATATTCCTTGGCGATTGTCGCAGCCTTGGGAGGATTGTTATTTGGATACGATACCGCCGTCATATCAGGCGCGATTGGTTCCCTATCAACCTATTTTGAGTTAAATGCCATGTGGAGAGGCTGGGCGACCTCGTCCGCCTTAATTGGATGCATGGTGGGAGTGGCTTTTGCAGGTGTGCTTAGCGATGGCTTGGGCCGCAAAGCCGCCCTGCAGGTTTCGGCAGTTTTATTCCTGATTTCCGCTATTGGCACCGCTTTTCCACGCACATTCGCCGAGTTTATCACCGCCCGCTTTGTGGGTGGAATGGGGGTGGGTACAGCCTCCATGCTTTCCCCTATGTATATTGCTGAAATCGCTCCACCCGCCATACGAGGCCGGCTGGTTTCCCTTAACCAACTCGCCATTGTTTTTGGTATGCTGGTCGTTTATTTCGTCAATTCGCAAATAGCCGCAATCGGTGATGAAACCTGGAATGTGACCTTGGGATGGCGCTGGATGTTTGGCTCAGAAATCCTGCCCTCCGTGCTCTTTTTAGTTTTTCTACTGTTTATACCCGAAAGCCCCAGATGGTTGCTCAAACGGGGAGAGAGCCAAAAGGCACAAGGTGTTCTAACTCGCCTTGCTGGTTCTCATCAAGCACAGGCTCAAATGGAGGAAATTCAAGCCACCCTCGAGCAGGAACCTGTTTCGTTTTCTCAACTGTTTCGCGGTGGGCTTCGCATCGCCATGATCATTGGAATCGCCTTGGCCATCCTCCAGCAAGTCACAGGGATTAATGTTATCCTTTACTATGCCCCTGAAATCTTTACCAGTGCAGGGATTTTAACCACCAAAGCTATCAACGATACAGTTATCATTGGTTTAATTAATCTAATCTTCACCATCCTGGCCATTTGGGTCGTGGATAAACTTGGCCGCAAACCGCTGCTTTTGCTTGCATCGCTTGGAATGGGAATTTCATTGGTTTTTCTGGGAATCGCTTTTATTCTACAGCAGCAGGAAGGATTGCTTTCCTATAATATACATTGGTGGTTTATCAACCTTGATATCACCTTGAATGCTATCGAAAGCCATTGGTTGTTAGTGTTTTGCCTGACCTATGTGGGTTCGTTTGCCATCGCGATGGGGCCTGTTGTGTGGGTGCTGCTATCTGAAATATTTCCCACCCATGTACGTGGCCGAGCGATGTCGCTCTGCACCGAATGCCTGTGGTTATCCTGTTTTGCTGTCGCTCAGTTTTTCCCTATCATGTTGGAAGTCTTGCATGGCAAAGTCTTCTTTATCTATGCCTTGATGTGCCTGATAGCGTTTTTGTTTATTCTCATATGGGTTCCCGAAACCAAAGGAAAATCGTTGGAAGAAATTGAACACTATTGGAAATCAAAATAAATCTATCAAAAAAGTATGAACATAATTATCAAAGATTAATTGCATAAGGAGCTAATCAATGTTTTCACGTTTTTTATTGATCCTATGTGTCTTGATACAATTTTGTATCTATAGTGCTGCGCAAGAGAGTTTCTCGCCGGTTACCGATAACGTTCATACCTTTTATTATGCCTGGTATGCCAACGTAGAGACCGATGGGCATTGGTCGCATTGGAATCACACTGTCATTCACCGTGATAAACCCAATGAACACCCCTTTACCCCACCCGATGAAATCGGAGCAAACTTTTATCCCCAATTGGGCTGCTATAGCTGCCATGATCCTGAAACCCTGCTCAGCCATATGCGGCAGATGAAGCAAGCCGGCACCGGCGTGGCGGTTGTCTCATGGTGGGGGAAGAAAGATTTTTCCGATCAGGCGGTTCCTCTTATTCTTAAAGCGGCAGAAGAGGTGGGAATCAAGATCACCTTTCACATCGAACCTTATCCCCAACGCTCAGCCTTATCGGTGAGAGATACAATCAAGTATCTTCTGGATAACTATGGAAATTCTCCCGCTTTTTACCGTGTGAAATCCATGGGCAATCGCCCCTTGTTTTATGTTTATGATTCCTACCTGACCGAAGCCAAAGAATGGGCAACTGTGTTGTCCCCTAAGGGTGAGCACACCATTCGAGGCACTAACTTGGACGCAGTCATGATCGGTTTGTGGGTAAAGGAAGGTGACGGCGCCTTTATGAAAACCGGCCATTTCGATGGCTTTTACACCTACTTCGCTACCACTGGCTTCACGTACGGCTCAACCCCGGAAAATTGGCAAGCTATGATGAAATGGGCTGAGGAAAATGACAAACTATTCATCCCCAGCGTTGGACCAGGCTATATCGATACCCGTATCCGCCCCTGGAATGAACGCAATACCCGCGATCGTGAAGAAGGGGATTATTACGACCGCATGTTTAAAGCAGCCATTGATGTACGATCTGAGATGATATCTATCACCTCTTTCAATGAATGGCACGAGGGTACCCAAATCGAACCCTCTATCCCCAAACAAATCGAGAACTTCACCTATCTCGATTTTTTACCCCATTCACCTGATTATTACCTTAAACGCACCCGCTTTTGGTCAGATCAATTTATGAAATAAGCAGGATGGGTCACGTTGTTTGACCCATCAGGATAATATACAGATTCGCTCGTAAAAGACTAAAGCAAATTGGAGATTAAATCATGAATGAAACTATCATTACTGCCTCTGAAAATATCTTTCTTGATCTTGGATTTTCTAAAGAGGAAGCCGCAATTCTTCAAATGCGAGCCGATCTTATGGCCGAATTGCGAAAAACCATACAATCCAAAAATCTCACTCAAACTCAGGCAGCCCAACTACTCAATATTAGCCAATCACGTGTCTCCGACCTGATAAGAGGAAAATGGGATAAATTCAGCCTTGAAATGCTAATTACACTTGCCACCCGGGCAGGGTTAAGTGTGACTATTAAAACAGCAGCCTAGTGATTTGAATGTATCAAGAATGTTTATCTATTTACTGCATATGAAAATTTACGTTTTTTTATTGTATAGGATTCAAGCAAAATGTTATCACTATTTCAGTGGCTTATTGTCTGATAAAATCTTTAAATAATGTTTCTTGTAGATTTAAAGTGATTCATTGTGAAAGAGATAAAGTGAAAAATAATTTATCATGACAGCAAATATGAATGGGGAGAAAAAAATGAAACGAAGAACGTTTTTAAAGGGAACAGGAACGGCTCTAGCTGGTAGTTTCTTGGGCCAGACCGCTTGGACGAGTGATCAGCAATCGAAGCGTAAGCCAAACGTACTCTTTATAGCAATAGACGATCAAAACGATTGGGTCGGTCCGCTTGGTGGACATCCTCTGGCAAAAACACCCAACCTGGACCGTTTGGCAAATCGTGGCGTAACTTTTACCAATGCGCACGTGCAGAGTCCCCTTTGTAATCCCAGCCGGACAAGCCTCATGCTTGGTCTTCGTCCCACCACAACCGGAATCTATGGACTATCACCCTGGTTTCGCTCTTTGCCTGAGTGGCAGGATCGTGTCACCTTGCCTCAGCATTTTAAAGCACATGGCTATCGCACCTATACCACGGGAAAGATATACCACAGCGTCCCGCGTGGCCCTGAAAAAAAGGCCGTCGAATTCGATGAATGGGGACCGCCAGGCGGCGTGGGTGTAAAGCCGGATGAGAAACTCATTCCCCCTACTCCGATGGGCAATCATCCCTTAATGGATTGGGGCGTGTTCCCGCATCGCGATGAAGACAAACAAGATTATAAAGTGGCGTCTTGGGCGGTGGAACAACTCCAAACAATGCCCAACGATCAACCCTTCTTTCTTTCGGTCGGCTTTTTCCTGCCTCATGTACCCTGCTATGCCACCCAAAAATGGTTCGATTTGTATCCGGATGATGACAGCCTCCTTCCGGAAATAAAGGAAGACGACCGGAATGACACACCACGGTTTTCATGGTATCTTCACTGGAAACTGCCTGAACCTCGACTCAAGTGGGTGCGGGAAAATCAACAATGGCGCAACTTGGTTCGATCGTATCTGGCTTGCACCAGTTTTGTGGATGCGCAGATAGGACGCGTCCTCAACGCTCTTGAAACCGCAGGATTGGCCGACAACACCATCGTCGTTGTATATGGGGATCATGGTTACCATCTTGGAGAAAAAAGCATCACCGGAAAAAATACCCTCTGGGAACAAAGCACGCGTGTGCCGCTTATATTCGCAGGGCCGGGCGTGAGTGTTGGAGAAGAGTGCTCACAACCAGCTGAATTACTTGATTTGTATCCATCGCTTGTTGAATTGTGTGAATTGAAATCCCGCAATGACCTTGAAGGAATCAGCCTCGTACCTCAGCTACAGGACGTTACGGCCAAACGCGAGCGTCCCGCCATCACCAGCCACAACCAAGGTAATCATAGTATCCGCAGCGAACGATGGCGGTATACCCACTATGCTGATGGCAGTGAAGAACTATACGACCACCAGAACGATCCTGAAGAGTGGAATAATCTCGCGGATGATCCCAAGTTCACCTCCATCATTGAAGAACATCGAAAATGGCTGCCCAAAATTGACAGGCCCCCCGCTCCCGGCAGCGCTCATCGGATACTCACTTATGACAAAGAAACCGATAAAGCAGTCTGGGAAGGAACAACGGTGGAACGCAGCGATCCCATTCCAGAGTGACAGGGTCTATTCATTGATCCTCCGATAAGGAAGCTTAATCAAAAGTATGAGTGCGGTAAAAGATTACATTCTAACCCAGGGCTTGTTACATAATTGAAAAATCAACTTTTAATTTGAGGGGGAAAAATGAAGAAATCGTTTGTTATGTTTTGGTTAACATCTTTTTGCGGATTGGTATTTGTAGCCGATTTATCATACACCGAAGAAATTACATTTCCTGAAGATGCTGGCATTGTAAACGTCAAAGAGGCACCGTACCACGCCAAAGGGGATGGAATGAGCGATGATACAAAAGCACTGCAAAAGGCGCTGTCTGATCACCCGAGTGGAAATAAAATTATTTACCTCCCCAAAGGAACGTACATGATTAGCGATACGTTGCGCTGGCCAGGTGGCAGCCACGGAGGATTAGCGCAAAAACGAACAATTTTGCAAGGACAAAACCGCGAGCAAACGATTATTCGCTTGAAGGATTCGGCACGAGGCTTTACCGACCCTCAGAATCCAAAATCCATGATTTGGACAGGCCGTAAACCGGCACAACGATTTCGCAACGCAATTCGAAACTTCACAATTAGCGTTGGCCAGAACAATTCAGGAGCGATTGGATGCCAGTTTATTGCTAACAATCAAGGGTGTGTGCGCAACGTGCTAATTCGATCTGAGGATGGGCAAGGAGCGATTGGGCTTGATATGGCGTATACTGATGAAGTTGGACCTTGCCTGATCGAAAAACTGACGGTGCATGGTTTTGATGTTGGCGTTAAATCTGCATATGCGGTAGACAGTATAACCATTCACAATATCTCCCTTTATAACCAAAATCTCTATGGATTATGGAATAACGGGCAGTGTTTAAGTATTGAGCGTTTACACAGTTCACAGAATGCGGCTGTGAGTATTTACAACCAAGGCAGCGTTGGACTGCTTTCACTTGTTTCAGCTACCCTTCATGGAAAAAATCTAAGTACACCCGCCATCGTTAATGAAGCATTTATGTTTGCACGTAATATAGAAAACCGTGGTTATGAAACAACAATCGAAAACCGGAACGACAAAGGAAAATCGGTAACCGATAATCATGTAGACGAGTTCGTTTCGCATAAAGGTTATGCTTTGTTCGACAATAATTCCAAATCACTCAATTTGAATATGGAAGAAAAACCAGAAATCCCCTTCGATTTTGTTGCCCAATGGATCTCTCCGCTGCAATTTGGTGCTCAGCCCAATGATGAAGAGGATGACACAGAAGCCATTCAGAAGGCGATTGATTTCGGTAAAACCACAGTCTATCTCCCCAATGGAACATGGATAATCGATGGAACGCTTGTTCTTCGCGGAAAGGTAAAACGATTCATTGGATGCGAAGCGAGGATCGGCGGAGACGGAGTCTTGCGGATTGATGATGGCGAATCAGATACTGTTATTGTTGAACGGCTGCAAATTAATTATGGTAGCGAATGGAGTATTGTTCAAAATACTGAACGCCAGGTTGTACTAAGCAGCAGCATTCTTGGTGTGGTGCGCAATGCCAAACCAGGTACAATGTTTATCGATGACATTTGTGGCGGCCCGTTCCATTTTAAGAATCATACGGTATATGCCAGGCAGTGGAATGCTGAATCACCAACAACAAAGATCGTAAACGATGGCGGTACCATGTGGATTCTGGGGCTGAAAACCGAACGCGGAGGAACGTTGATTCATACCAAGAACGGCGGCAAAACAGAATTACTCGGCGGTTTTTGTTACGCGACCAGCAATGAGAAAGTAAAACCAATGTTCATAAACGAGAACTCAAGCGTCTCACTAACTATCCGTGAATCGTGCTTTAACGGTAATCCCTTCAAAATTCTTGTCGAAGAAATCCGAGAAGGAGAAACGCGCCGGCTCATGCGGGGAGACGTCCCCGGTCGCTCTGGGGGCAGTGTGATTCCGCTTTATACCGGAACAACGAAGTAATAAACTTATAGAGGATTTTTTATGAAATTATTCACAATTTCTATTTGCTTTGTTTTAACTTCTCTCTTTGGTTATACAGATCAAATATTACCTATGGGAAACGCACCCGAGCCGGTGGAGTATAAACATTTTCCTAACCGGCTGACTGCCTTTGTTTGGCGGAATTGGCCGCTTGTCGAAGCAGAACGCTTGGCGAAAGTGTTACATACCACTCCGGAGAACGTACGAATGATCGCCGAATCAATGGGATTGCCCGATCAACACCCCATTGCGGAACGTGACAAAAACCGGATTTATATCACGCTTCTACGCCGAAATTGGCACCTGCTGCCCTACAAACAAATCTTAACTCTTCTGGATTTCACCGCTGAAGAATTGGCCCATTCACTTCGTGAAGACGATTTTTTATTCATCAAATTAGGAAGGTTAAAACCCAAGTGCGAGCCTATACGATATTCTCCCTTAACCAATGAAGAACAACAGCGCTGTAAGGATATCAAACAAATTGTTCAAACTTATTTTAGTGAAGAATTAAACCAACCAACAGAAAAACGCTTTCAATTTATAGAAGAACTTAGCCAAACTTACACGTCTCCCGCATCGGAGATTAAAGATCAATCGCACCGTTTTTCACCATGCTATATCTATTCCTATTTCGCCCTCTATGGCGATCCATTAATGAATCCTGAATTGGATCCCTATCCTGATGGCTTGCTTCAACGTCTTTCCGAACTCGGGGTGGATGGTATCTGGATGCATACCGTCCTTCGCCAGTTGGCGCCAGGTGGTGTGTTCCCGGAATTGGGTGAAAACCATCAAACTCGGATAAAAAACCTTCGAACGCTGGTTGAACGAGCCAGGCAATTTGGTATAGGGATTTATCTATACATGAACGAGCCCCGATCCATGCCTTTGTCTTTCTTTGAAAATCATGAATCTGTCAGAGGAGTGCAAGAAGGGGATTACTACGCTCTCTGTTCAACAACACCTGAAGTACGCAAGTGGCTAACGGATTCTTTGGCTTATGTTTTTAAGCAAGTGCCTGATCTCGCGGGTGTATTTACTATCACCGGCTCGGAAAACTTGACCCATTGTGCCTCACATGGCCGCCATATGGCGTGCCCTCGTTGTAAAAAACGCAATCCAGCCGATATTGTTGCGGAAGTCAATGCATCTATTGAGAAAGGGGTTCATCGGAGTGCCCCTGATGCCAAGGTAATTGTATGGGATTGGGGGTGGAACGATGCCTGGACGCCTCAGGTCATTGAGCAATTACCCAAATCAGTATATCTGATGTCAGTCAGCGAGTGGTCAAAACCGATCGAGCGTGGAGGGGTGAAGAGCAGGGTAGGTGAATACTCTCTCTCCGCCGTTGGCCCCGGCCCTCGCGCCATAAAGCACTGGCAATTGGCAAAAGATGCTGGTTTAAAAACAATGGCTAAAATGCAGATCAATAATACCTGGGAACTATCCGCTGTTCCTTACCTTCCCGTGATGGATTTGGTGGCGGAGCATTGCTCGAATCTATTGTCACATGATGTCGATGGACTGATGTTGAGTTGGACCTTGGGTGGGTATCCTTCACCCAACCTTGAACTGGTTGAAGCGTTTCGGCAAACTCCACCACCTACAAAAGATGATGCCTTGGACGCTATCGCCCGGAAATATTTTGGAAAAAATGGAGCGCAAATGGCTCGGCAGGCGTGGACAACATTCAGCGATGCATTTCAGGAATTCCCCTTCAATGTCGGTGTCTTGTACCGTGCCCCCCAGCAATATGGCCCTGCCAATTTGTTGTATCAATCGCCAACAGGTTATTCAGCTACTATGGTCGGAATCCCTTACGATGATATCGACGGCTGGCGTGGCCCCTATCCAATCGACACCTTTGCCAGTCAGTTTTTAAAAATAGCTGAGGGATGGGGAAAAGGCATTCAACTCTTTAAAAAAGCCCTTACCCTGTCACCATCCCAATATCGAAAAACCGCTGAAGACCAATTGCGTTTTGCTCAAGTCGCCCAACTGCATTTTGCCTCCGTGGCCAATCAGATCAGATTTACAAAAATAAGGAACGATTTGCTCGATGATTCATTAAAACTTACAAAAAAGGATCGTGCAGAGCAAATCAAAAAGATGAAGGAAATCGTGAAAGATGAAATCAAGGTCGCTCAACGCTTATATACCCTCACCCGAAATGACTCACGAATCGGCTATGAAGCCTCCAACCACTACTTTTATATCCCTGTCGACCTCATGGAAAAAGTAATCAATTGCCAGTATATTATGGATCAAATGAGCTAATAATATTGACTTTGAGTTATTGGTGAAAAGAATGATGAGAATCTTCAGAAATTTTTAATAATTCTTTAGGGGATATAGCTATTATGCTATAATGAAATGGAAAATAAAATATTTCAGTGATTCCGTCCAATCGGAGATTCTTGATTTACCAGCAGGGATGCTTGCACGATATCTTCGATTTACTGATATGATGGAAATATATGGACCTAATTTAGGTATGCCATATACACGAGCGATGGGTGATGGATTATTTGAATTAAGGCTGAAGTCTGCCGAAGGGATATCAAGAGTATTTTTTTGTATGATATCAGAACAAACAATTATTATCTTGCATAGTTTTATCAAAAAAACTCACAAAACACCGCAAAAAGAGTTTGATATAGCTAGAAGACGAATGAAAGAGGTAAAAAATGATTTCACATAAAGAACTCAAATCAAGAGCATTAAAGCGTGATGATGTTAAGGCGGAATATGAAAGCATGGCAGAAGAATTTTCAATCTTCGAAGAATTACTAAAAGCACGTCTGGATGCTGGTGTGACTCAAACAGAAATTGCGAAACGCCTTGGAACTACCCAGTCTGCTATTGCCCGTCTGGAATCGGGCAGCGGGAAACATTCACCTTCATTGGCAACCCTTCGAAAATATGCACATGCTTTGGGTTGCCGCCTGGAAATACGTTTGGTTAAAGAATCGGATAGGAATTATTAAATCACCCATTCGTTCTCAAGATCATCAAACATCTCTTGAGATGTTTGATAATGTTTTCTCCCACTATTACCCAGTTCTTCCATTGCTTCCTTTGTTTCAGCGTTTGGGACCTTAACCTCAAATGGCAAACCGCCCTGCAGGACAACTTGATAAAGGAATAGGTTTACTGCTTGGGCAGGTTTTATCCCGACCTGCTCAAAAATCGCAAATGCCTTCTTCTTTGCGTCAATATCTAATCTTAAATTGGTTGGTTCAGTTGCCATATTTAATTCTCCTTTGATAACAATTGCATAACATTTGTTATTTCTTGCAAGGAAAATATTAAGTAAAAAAACCTTCCAATATTTCTATTTATTTTCTGTAGGCAGTTTTGCATCGACTCGCTTCTTCCAATCGTCAAGCGCTTTTTTGAGTTCTGATGCTTTTTGCGGTCTTTTTTCGCTTAAATCAGTACTTTCTCCAATGTCGTCTTTAAGGTTATAGAGTTCAATCTGCCCGTTTTCGTAATATTCCAGCAACTTCCAATCGCCTTTCCGGATAGCACTAACCGGTGTGGTTGTGGGGTAGTAATGGGGGTAATGCCAATGTAACGCTTCACGTAGCAAGGTGGCGTTGGAATCACGCAGCACAGGTTTTAAACTGACTCCATCCATCGCCTGGTTGTGTTTTTCATCACCCTTTAACGAAAGCATATCAAGCAGGGTAGGGTAGAGATCACACGAGGTCACCGGCTCATGGCAAACTTCACCCGCCTTGGTTACATAAGGCCATCGCACCATCAAAGGCACGCGAATGCCGCCTTCATACAATGAACCTTTCCCAGAACGCAGAGGGGAATTATTCGTAACCGGCTGCCCTTTATGAACATTGATATAACCGCCATTATCGGAATAGAAAATCACCGCAGTGTGATCTGCGATCCCTAAATCATCAATCTCACGCAAAATGCGTCCCACATTTTCATCCACACTATATACCATGGCAGCATAGGCGGCGTTTTGATGGTTTAACCCTTCTTTTCGTTTTTTATTATAGTATTCAACTAACTTTGGTTTGCCCTCAATGGGAGTATGGACACTATAGTAGGCCATTTGGATAAAAAATGGTTCATCCCGATAAGTGCGCATCACCTTGATGGCTTCAGACGTGAGCCGATCAGTAAGGTATTCACCCTCCTCGCCGAACTCAAGATGAGGGACATAGCGATAGTCGCCATAGTGCCAGTCTCCACGATAGGGATACCAATAGGTATTAGGCGCACCCCACAAGGTGCCGCCAATGTTGATATCAAAACCATGCGTTTGGGGGTAATGTGCCGCACCTCCCAAATGCCATTTACCTAAATGGGCTGTGCGATAGCCCGCCTGTTGTAACACTTCAGCGATAGTGGTTTCTGAATGAAGCAGGTCAGGCTCAGTAATAGGCGAAGCCAAGGGACGTGAGCCGGGATCCTCACGCCTGCCCAAAGCGCCTTCACGCCAGATAGTCATATTCAATCTTGCAGGATTTTTACCAGTCATGATGGAGGCGCGTGTGGGTGTGCATACCGGGCTGGCGGCATATGCATTATCGAAGCGTTCGCTCTGCGCGGCCAAACGGTCGATGTGGGGCGTCTCATGCAAATCAGCTCCATAACACCCCAAGTCGCTCCACCCCAAATCATCAACCAGGATGAGAACAACATTCATCTTTTGATCCTGAGTCGAAGCAAGGGAATTCAGTGCAAAAGGTTGCAAAAGCGCCGATGCGGCCAACAAACCATTGCGTAATACCTGACGGCGTGAAGGTTTATGAGAATTTCTCATTAGTAACTCCCCATTATGATAATGTTCTATTTTGGGCTATATAGTGTTTGATTACTCAATCCCTGCCAGTTCCCCTCCATAGCGGATGATATCACCTCCACTATTAAGCCCATTGGAGGGATGGTAGATGACACCGGTTATAGGTTTGTTGAATCTTCTTTGCAGACGAATATGCATGGCAGCTGAGAAAGAATGATCCGGTCCGGCGGAATTAACAGAAAAACTGACCGGCATGCTGGAAAATGGCACGCTGTTGGCGCCAGACCACCATTTTCCCCATTCACCGCGATAGTTTCCCCATACATAAGTGGAATATTGCGTACCTATGTTTAAAATACCCTGATCCCCCATTTGTTCAGTATTGAAAGGATCTTCCAATCCCAAACTGCTTAGATAGGCAACGGGTGTGGTGAGTTCATATATACTGCCTACATATCGTTGGTTGGATTTTGGAAAAGGGTAAGCATTATTGTCGATTTTGTAATTCTCGGTTGCCAGGGCGATGGCTTTTTGATCACTTTGAACACGTGCTATTTTGGCTCGGGTTTGAGCATTAAGGAAATTCGGAACGGCAATAGCGGCCAACACCCCAATAATCGCCACCACAATAAGAAGTTCGATCAAGGTAAATCCCTTTAATTGTTTCATGATATCCCTCTTTTAAACTTTTACTGGCGGTACAATTTTACTATGCTGAACATTTCCTAACACACTCCAACATATAGAGATAATTGTCAAGGGAACTTAAAATATAAATGCCCCTCAAAACAGCGTTTTGAGGGGCGAAAATCCAGGGTATAAGATGGGGGTTAGGAGAACCTCATCTCACCACTATTATGAAATTCCTAAAATCTTGCGTGCAGTTTGACGGGAAACTTCGATACCGTCCAACTCACCATTCTCAACTTTTTCTCGTGCTTTGCTTACAGCTTCCGGTCGAAAATCTGGTTCGGCTTGCGCTGATGCAACCAGACGTTTGATCGATTGGGCTTCTTTCGCTCCTGCTGATATCTCGATTCGGTCACCCGCAACCGCGGATGAATTTTCCTTGCCCTTTGACGAACTCGCTCGTGCATTGGCACGATCAGCAATTCGTGCGGCATTCTGGGTGGTTGTGTTCAGTCCAACAATATCAACCATGATCCCTCATCTCCTTCTATTGCCCCCGTAGTTACCCTTTATAGTACGTTCTGCTCCTGATAATACATTCTTGCATTATAACATGTTTTACAATCGTGTCCAATTAGAACTCTTCATTGTTATCGTCCACTCTTCCATAAAACTTTAATTGTTTCATGAAAGATTTGGAAGAATTCATATCATGAACTTCGATCTAATTTCATTATCGGCAGTAAAAATTCGACCTTAAAATTTTCTTTCATTATCTCAACCTTAATAATTCATTTTCCATAAAAACGGCAGGTTGTAAAGGAGGTAAAATAAAGAATCAGTGATGCGAAAAAGTCTTTATCCACCATAAGTTGTTCAAATCCACCTGGTTCAAAATGGCCTGGATGGAAACCGATTTGCAACGGTTCCATTAAAAGAAGAGTTGATCCTAACATACTCATAAATATAGATATATATCTTTTTTCTTTAAATGATTTATAAATCAAATAGATCGCAGGATAAAATGTCAGGCTCAAGCTGTATCCTGCCAGGCGGGGAGTTAACAACAAAATACATAAAATAAGTATTGTCAATATGTTATTGTCTGTTTCGCTCGTTCCCTGACGTTTTTGATGAAAATTCACCGCATTGGCTGTCAGAATGAAGATTATAATGGGAAATATAGGGATCAGGATTTTACCCAAAAGTGGAAAATGGATGATCGGTTGGGCAAAGTATGTTTCACAAAAGGTCCGTAATATCACTGTGGTAGCGGAGCAATTATATATACTTTGTACCTGTTCATCCCACATTAATGTCCATGTAGGTGTTTGAAAAAATTGGAGATAATTTATAACCGGCCTGTAATCAACAAGCAAAATCACTCCAAAAACCATGGTACTCAAAGCAAGGGCTTTTAATAACTTCCAGTTTCGTGTATGCACAACGTAAAGTACAAAGAACATTAGAGTTCCTTTAATAAGACCGGCAAAAAGCATCAAAAAAGCACAGCTCCTCCATCGATTGGTGCGCCATAAAGCCAATGAACATACAATCAGTGAATATTCGAATATGGCGATATTCCCTGCATTGAAATCCAATGCAAAGGGGCGGAAAAAAAAGACCGCGATGTGTATTGCGATAAAAATAATCGATTGTATTTCGATTCTTAATAAATAGAGCATAACAAAAAGGCTAATTTCAAGCAGCACGCATTTGATCAACAGCCAGCAAAATGAAGCCTCAAAATAGGAAAGATGGGTAAGCGGCCATAAAACTCGGGCAAACAGAGGAGAGTATAGGTAGGGTAAGCCTTCATACCCAACTCCATCGATAGATTTTGCGATTTGTTTTAGTGTCTCTGGATCGTAGGGATTTTCTCCATTCCAAAGGGCGATGGATGCAACATAATACACTGCAAAATCCCATTGACGCCGCACTGCGTCGGAATACCACCAAAATAGCATGGCAAATCCGATGATAAATAACACTGATTTGGAATAGAATCCAAGTGGCTTATGAAAAAGAAATGACTGTGAGGTTCTATAAAGCGAGCAAGCGAAGGTCCAAACCGATTTTGGTGGTGATTTCATGCCGCGTATCCCATAAAATTCGATCGATAAGATCGATTAATTCATGACCTTGCTTGCATTCCTCGGTGGATAAATTGAGCTCATCCAATGTATCAATAAAGCAGGTTAATAGAGAATCACATAGAACAAAAGTACAACATGGATCGGGGGGCAGATCGGTGGGTGAACAGTTAAAGCGATCCAACCATCGAAGAAATACCAAATTTGAGCGATGAACAGCAATGGTGTAGTCCAGTAAGGCTTTCTTTGAATATTCCTGCCTCCGCTTGGGTTTGGGAGATGAGGTTTTCTTTCCCTTTTGTTGATCAAGGAATGGTTGTAACTGGATGATATTATCTTCACGATGTTGAGGTTGGAATTGATGGTTCAACAATTGGATCAATTCCTTGAATGACATTTCTTCGACCAGATTTTCCATATGTTGACCCTCATCAAGCGGCAGAGGGTTTTGATGGCTGACCGCTTTTACCCAATCATCCCACAGAACATCTTCGTCGTTGTCATCAATAAATTCACCCATTTTGCCTTCCATAAATTCATGGTAGCGGGATTGAAAATACTTTTTGTCCTTGCAAACATCTTTCAATTCATTCAGTTGTTCGCGTGACAGTTTTCCTCGTTGATAAAGGAAGGTAAACAATTTTTTAAGAGATGTGATAATTGCATTGATATCAGTGGGATTGGGGTTATTTATGCATTGAAAATACCATAGCCCGAGAAAATCGTAAATTTTCTCTGCCCGTATGGAAGAGATGCCTTCAAGAAAATAGACAACATGATATTGGATCAAAAACAGGGCCGCATTCGTGGTATGCTTTTCCGCGGTCGTGATTTTTAACCCGCTCTCCACCAATTCATTAAAAAAATCATCAAGCAAATCTTCCAGATTCTCAACCAGTTCTTCTTCGTAACAATAGAGCCATTCCGACACGAGGATTAATCCTGTTGTTTGGTATCGTTTGCTTATTGCAAACTTATTTTAGCGCAATAATGTTTTCCTGCAACTTTAACATGAATTGCAGTTAATTTAAACAATAAAAGAAAAAATATTTTTGTTAATTGAATGTGTGATTTTCAAGCATCCATGGGGGGGCGGTAAGCACAACCATGAGTACACAAATGGCAATTGGATAGAAATGTTCTGAATGCTTGAAATTCCTTGGACTTCAAATAACTATCCAACCCATCGGAGATGTGCCCCAGCGGCTCTGAAAATAGGCAACCCCGAATATACCCTCGTGAATCAACAAACAGAAAGTTGTCAGATGAACAAGGGATATCAAGACCACCTCGATCTTCAAAAAACCGTATCAAATTTCTGAAATAGATTTCGCTGTGGGGATAGAGGGTGGGATGGTGTTGTTTTGAGGTTAAAACATAGTCTATGATTTGATGAACATGTTGAAGAAACGCATCATCAAATTGCATAGGTTCCGGCCAGTCAATTCGGGTTTTTCGATAAATCACATCATACTCATGGTAAGCCTGCACAGTAATGGAATCCACACCAATTGCTTCACAATGTTGTAACACATTGATCACTTCGTGGGCATTTTCTGGCCCGATGACGACTGCCACCACCAATTTGGAACTGGACTGCCGTTCGTCTCGTATTCTCAAAAAGCGTTCACAATTATCCCATAATTTATCCACTCTTCGTATGCCTGTTAATTTTCGGAGCAATTCACGTTCCACGGCATCCAGGGAGACCTGAACATAATCGATCCCCACATCAATGGTTCTATGGCAATGCTCATCATTCAAAAAATAACCGCTGGTCCCCACAAATATTTCACCGAAAAATGGACGGGCAGCAGAGATGATGTCATAAAATTGCTTGGATAAGTATGGTTCTCCACCCGTAATCACCAGTTTACTATATCCCAAACGAGCAGCGGGTTCGAAACACTGAGTGCGCAGGCTATCAGGTGATAATTCGAGATGCGCCGGAGTGGTGTTCAACTCGGGAATATAGCATTTTGGACAAGCCAGATTACAGCGTTCGGTAATCTGCAAGTGCAGCATTTCCGGCTGGATAGCCTTTAAGGGAGCCACTTGTTCCATTATACGAGGGTGTTCAACCACTTGATTAACCATTTATATATATGTTCAACTGTAACTAAGTTAATTATTATATTCAAACTGAAAAAGATGGAATGTAAAAGGTATCACGCATAATGGTTGCTTTAAGCGCTCGATACCCTGTCTGTTGATTCTTTCAGAATTGATGCCATCCGGACAAATCCCCCATTCAATCCAACCGGCTTTATGAGATGGTATGAACTTGATTCCCATGTAAAACATGAAGAACATGCAAATGATTGCGCCTTTTTAATTATTTATCCCACCATTGCTTGATTCAGCCTCATTAAACGCAATCGATTCTATTGAACTTGATAATTCATTCATAACCACGGAATGAGTGTTCGGGGAGGTTGTTATATGTTTCAGATTGATGCCGAAAAGCCGGTTGAATTTTGTGATGGAATGAAGCGGCGTGATTTTCTCCACATCGGCGCATTATCCATGATGGGATTGTTTTTACCCGATTATCTAGCCGCCAAAGAACACGGGGCGGTAAAGAATGATACTGACAAAAATTGTATTTTTCTCTTTCTTGTTGGTGGTCCCAGCCAGCTCGATACCTTTGACATGAAACCCGATGCACCACGGGAAGTTCGGGGGCCGTATAAACCGATTAAAACCAATGTTCCTGGGATACAAATATCGGAAATATTTCCCAACACCGCCAAAATTGCCGATAAATTCGCCATTGTGCGTACCATGTATCATACTGCCGCAGGTGTGCATGACACCGGCCATCAGATGATGCAAACCGGACGGTTATTTCAAAACGGTATGGAACATCCTCACACGGGTTGTGTTCTCAGTTATCTGCGCGGCCCCAAAAGCGATCTTCCACCTCATGTAATGATTCCCACCCCTATTGGCAACACTGGGGGGAATATGCCCCACGGGCAGAATGCCGGGTACCTCGGCAAGGAATACGATCCCTTCACCATTATGTCGGATCCATCTGATCCCAACTTTGAAGTGCCGGATTTACTGCCGCCAGACTATGTATCCAACGTACGTTTGGAACGCCGCCGTAAACTGCGCCAGTCCGTTGATCATGCCGTAAAGCAATTTGAAACAAGTGAAGATGCCAAACTTCTGGATACCAATTTTGATAAAGCCTATCGCCTGGTAACCTCACCTGAAGCCCGTGAGGCATTCAATCTTGATCAAGAGCCGGAGGCATTGCGTGATGCTTATGGCCGAAACAAATTCGGTCAGGGATGTTTACTGGCACGCCGTTTGATTGAACGTGGAGTGCGTTTTACAACCGTGAATATGTTTGAGACAGTGTTTAACGAGATCACCTGGGATATCCACGGTTCCGCGCCATTTAGCCCTATCGAGTGTTATAAAGACCTGGTCGGCCCCATGTTTGACCATGCTTACAGCTCATTGATCACCGATTTGGATAACCGTGGTTTGCTGGAAAACACCATGGTGGTGGCAATGGGTGAATTCGGGCGCACACCCAGGATAAATCCTGCCGGTGGCCGCGACCATTGGCCGCAATGCTGGTCAATTTTATGCGCTGGCGGTGGTGTGAAGGGTGGGCAAATCATCGGGGCTACGGATGAGATTGGCTCCGGGCCGATCGAACGTCCCACTCGTCCCTCTGAATTGGTGGCATCTGTTTATCACAGTTTAGGGATTGATTTGGAAACAGAACTGCCGGGTCCTGGTGGACGGCCATTACCGGTCGTTGATTACGATGTAAAACCTATTTACGAGTTATTTAGTTAATTTTATTTTATATGAATCAGTCTATCCACAAAGGGGAGGCCGTTATGCAGTGCATGCGATTTATAATCGCGTTATTATTCGTATTTTCAATCTATCCAACCATTTCACAGCCGGATGATCTGCAATACAAATTGATCCCAAATATCTCTAACTTGACATACAAAGGGCAGACACAGCCGTTGCGCTTTGAGGCGTTTCAATCCTCACTGGCCGTTGCGGATTTAACAGAGGATGTTGAATTGCGTTCCATGGATGAGAGTATTGCCGTAATTAATGAATCAGGGCATATCCAGGCGGTTGGCAATGGGGAAACCGTTATCCAAGTGAAACATAATGGTGTGATTTACGAAGCCTATGTGTTGGTCGAGGGATGTGACGAAGAGCATATCATCAGCTTCGCTAATGAAATCCAACCCATGCTCACCAAGATTGGCTGTAACGCCGGGGCTTGCCACGGAGCGGCAGCAGGCAAGAATGGTTTTAAACTTTCCCTGCGTGGCTATGACCATCCCACCGATTACAATGTGTTGACACGGCAGGCCAATGGGCGGCGTGTTTCATTGGCGGAACCGGAACAAAGCCTTATGCTCTTGAAGCCCAGCGGTCAGGTTCCCCACGGTGGAGGCCGGTTGATTGGCAAGGATTCCCTCGAATATCAAACCATCAAGCGATGGCTTGAACAGGGTGCACCACCCCCCAAACCGACGGATAAGAAAATTGAACGATTACAGGTTTATCCTGAAGTCCTGCGCCTTAATTTAAAGGATACACAACAAATAATGGTACGGGCACATTATAACGATGGATCGTATAAAGATGTCACCCGCTTTGTGAAATTTGGAACCACCGATGAAAATGTCGCGGTGATTTCCAATTCAGGCGAAGTCACGGTAAAGGGAAGTGGCGCAGCGGCGTTGACGGTCTGGTATGATGCCAAAGTGGCTTTTGCACGCATTAATGTACCGTTTCCTGAACCAGTGGAGGAAAAGGTTTTTGCCCAGGCGGAACGCTTCAATTTTATCGATGATGCCATACTGGCCCAGCTGAAAGCCTTGAATGTCGCCCCATCCAAACTGGCCGGAGATGCGGAATTTTTGCGCCGTGCTTTTTTGGATACCATCGGGTTGCTTCCCACCCAAAAAGATATATTGCAGTTTCTACTCGACAACAGCGAAGATAAACGGGCCAAATTGGTCGACCGCTTACTGCAGCGTGATGAATTCATCGATTATTGGTCGTATAAATGGAGCGATCTGCTTTTGGTCTCCAGCCGAAACCTTCCACGTGAGACGTTGTTATCCTATTACCGTTTTATTCGCAATGCGGTTGAAGAGAACAAGGGCTGGGATGACTTTGCACGCGAAATTGTGATGGCCAAAGGCAGTACGCTTGAAAATGGCGCTGGTGCTTTTTTCTTATTGCATAAAGAAACCACTGACTTGACGGAGACGGTTTCCCAGGCCTTTTTAGGCATGTCTATCACCTGTGCTCGCTGCCATAATCACCCCCTGGAAAAATGGACTCAGGATGAATATTACGGCATGGCCAATTTGGTCTCGCAGGTCAAACTAAAAAATGGAAACCGCCCTGGTGAAACATATGTTTTAAATGATGATTACAGCAATATTCTTCATCCCATTCGCAAGAAACCGATGAAGCCCAAACCGCTCGACAGTGAACCGATCTCCCTGGATAATCCCAACCGGCGTGAGTATTTGGCAGAATGGCTGACGGATACCGATAATCCCTATTTTGCGCGAGCCATCATCAACCGGGTGTGGAAAAATTTCATGGGACGCGGCATTGTTGAACCGGTGGACGATCTGCGCTTGACCAATCCCCCCTTGAATGAGCCACTGTTTGCTGCGCTGGAAAAGGATTTCATCGAACACGATTACAATATTAAATATCTAATCCGCACCATCATGAACTCGGCGGCGTATCAACGCTCCTCGAAACCGCACCTGGGTAACGAAAAGGAAAATAAACTGTTCTCTCGTTATTATATGCGGCGCTTGCCTGCTGAAGTGATTTTGGATATCTATTCGCAGGTGACCGATGTCCATACGCCATTCCCAGGTTATCCCGCCGGTTGGCGTGCCTTGCAATTGCCGGATTCACAAGTCTCCTCCTATTTTCTCACCACCTTTGGCCGTCCGCCCCGGCAATTGACCTGTGCCTGTGAACGTGAATCCGTTCCCACCTTGACGCAAACATTGCATATCAGCAATGGTGATACATTAAATGATAAACTGCGTAAAGAAGGTAATGTTATCGATCAATACCTCGATGCCAATATGAAATTGGAAGAAATCATTCACGATTTTTACATGAAAGCCTTAACCCGATTCCCCTCAGATAAAACCATTAATGAAATCAAGAATGTTACCGATGAAATGGGAGGATGGTCCTCTATGGATAAAGAAAGCAAAAACACCCTTCTTCAGGATATTCTCTGGGCTTTGTTATCGGGAAAGGAATTTCTATTTAACCATTAACTCAATTCATAGGATGGGTCACGTTTTTTTGACCCATCAATACGCTTACAATCCAGGGAGGGCGACGCTTCCGCGGAGCCGATGTGGCTGATAAGGAACACAACACAACTTTACATAACAATCCCAAAGTGTGGAGACTTTTAATAATGCCAGGATGTTTATTCTTATTACTGACCATCATGTTTACATCATCATTCGCTTACGCTGATGAATCACTCATTTTCGAACGCGATATTCAGCCCATTTTTGAAATGAACTGCATCGGTTGCCATAGCGTGAACGACCCCCAGGCGGGTTTGAGTTTGCTTGATCATAACGATGTTATGAAAGGCGCCCTCTCTGGCAAGGTTGTCATACCGGGAGATAGCGGCAAGAGCAAGTTGTACCAGCTGGTGGCGCAGGTGGATAAAAACGTGGTGATGCCCCCCAAGCCCTTACTCCCCCTAAGTGACGAAGAAGTGGTAAAAATAAAGAACTGGATCGACCAGGGCGCCCAATCGTCACAATCCAAACCAAAAGCCCAAACAGATTCCGATCCCTCACCCCCTCAGGATGAAGATACAAAAACAAAGAGCGATACCGAGCAGGATCATTCCCCCAAAACAATTGAACAGAACGTTGAACCAATCAATGACACCTTAATGAAATCAAGCGCAATCGGGTCCATCGCTTTTCATCCCAGCGCCCCGTTTTTGGCGGTGGGCCGCTGGAAGAGCGTGGAATTGTATGTTATCCAAAAGAATTCAAAATCACTGAATCGTATGGCCGTATTAAATGGCCATGCCCACACCGTTCGTGCCTTGCAATTCAGCCCGGATGGGAAACACCTGATCGCCGCTGGCGGACGCCCCGCCATTGAAGGTGAACTGGTGGTATGGAATGTGGAAAAGCGTGAAATAGAAACCATTATCAATGGCCATGCCGATTGTGTGTATGATATCGATTTTTCCTCAGATGGCAGCATGCTGGCCAGCTGCAGTTACGACCGCCAAATCATCCTTTGGGATACCAGCACTTGGAAAGAAAAGGCAGCGTTAAAAGAACACACCGACGCGGTATTTGATATCGAATTCAGTCCCGATAACAGCCGATTGGCTTCCGCATCCGCCGATGGAACTGTCAAAATGTGGGATGTAAAAACCGGCAAGCGTTTATTTACACTATCCGAACCTACGGATGGCGTTCACGCGCTGGCCTTTAATCCATCTGGCGATAAACTGGCAGCCGCTGGCGAGGATCAGATGATTCGGATTTGGCAGTTAAAAACTAATGGTGGAAAGATGATCGTTTCCAAATTGTCCCACCAGGAATCCGTGCTTGAAGTAAAATATGATCCCAGTGGAAAATTGTTATACACAACCGCAGAGGATCAAATCACCAAAGCTTGGGATACCCAAAAATTCCTGGAAGCCTATGCCATCGAAGATCAATCCGATTGGGTGCAAGCCCTGGCCTTGAACACAGAAGGAAATCAGTTAGCACTGGGACGATACGATGGTTCATTGAGTCTATATCATGCTCAAGATGGAACCGTGATTTACGACAGTAAAACCAACCTGGAAATGGAAAAAACAAAAGAAACTATCGTGTTGAACAAAAAAACTGATGAAGCAGAGAAAGTGGATAGCAAACACAAAAATAAAGAGGAACAGGATAAAACGGAATCAAAAGACACAGAAGAAAACCAATTCCTGGTGTCGATCCTGGAAGGCAATGGCACCTATCCTTCCGCCTTGTCGTGGCTTAACCCAAAAGCATTTGTACGAGGGGCAACAACGGTTGTGACCATCAGTGGCAAGAATTTGGATGATGTGAAACTCTTGATTGACTCACCGCACATCACAGCTAAAATGTTAGAGAATAAAAAACATCCCATGCCGGAATTCAAGCGCCGTAAAGGCAACACCGCCGCGGAAATCGTGGATACCGGCCGTCCCCATACCTTAAAAGTTGAATTCGATATCGCTGAAAATGCCCGCCCTGGTATTCACCGCTTGCGAGTTCAAACTCCCTTGGCAACCACCAATGGATTGGCCTTCGCCGTTGAAGATCGTCCCGCCGTGAACGAAAAAGAACCCAATAATAATCCTGAAGATGCTCAGCAGGTTGAATTCCCCGCCATCCTCGCCGGAACCATGAATCAATTCGGAGATCAGGATCTTTATACCTTCGAGGCCAAAGCAGGAGAGGAATGGGTGATGGATGTAATGGCCCGCGGCTTGGGCTCAGGTCTGCATTCTGTGCTGGAAATCCAAACCCCGGATGGCAAAACCCTCGCCAGCAGTGATCAATTTGGCGATAATCTGGATGCTCAAATGGGTTTTCACGTCGAACAGGATGGCACCTATATCTTAAAAATAACGGATCACGAATTACGCAGTGGTGGGTTTTACCGGCTGCATGTCACCCAGCGGCCATTTATTACCGATGTGTTTCCCCTCGGTGGCCAAAAAGAAACCAAAGCCACCTTCAACGTAAAGGGCTTTAACCTCAAAGGCCAGGAGACGGTTGAATTGGATATTCCCGCTGAACATTCCTCCAACACCATCGGCTTGCCGTTTTCCAATGAACATGGTGGATTAATTAGAGGGATTAAACTCGGTGTGGGTGATGGGTCTGAAATCCTGGAAACAGAAACTAACAATAGTCCAGAGAATGCGATTGACGTTACCGCTCCCGTATCAATCAATGGACAAATCCATGCGGAGGATGATTCAGAAAGGGATGTGGATTTTTACCGCTTCTCCGCCAAAAAAGGAGAACGTTGGGTCGTCGATGTCATGGCGCAGCAACTTGATTCACCATTGGATTCCAAAATCGAAATTCTTCACGGGGATGGCTCTCCCATTGAAATCGCCACTGTGCGCAGCGTGGCGGAGACCTTTGTGACCCTGGCTGACCGTGATTCACGATCGGCGGGCATTCGCCTTGATTCATGGGCTGATTTAAATATCAATGACTATATGATGATCGGGACTGAGATTTTACAAATCACCAAATTACCCGATTACCCCGACGAAGATGTGTTGTTTAAACGTAACAGCCGTTTTGGCTGGCGCTATGCTTTGTTTGGCACCACCCCCGGCCACCATGCGGTTTATACACCTGCCTATAAGGTTGAAATCCATCCACCCCATACTGACTTTCCGCCAAATGGAATGCCCGTTCATCATCTCTACGCGGAGAATGACGATGGCGGGCCGCCTCTATACAGAACCGATTCTTACTTCATGTTTGAACCACCCGCCGATGGTGATTACCTGGTTAAAATAACCGACACCTTTGGTGAAGGCAGTCCAAAGCATGCCTATCGCTTGCACATTCGCCCACCCCAAGAGGACTTCAAAATCTATGTCGATAACGGTAGCCCCAATATCCCTGAAAATGGACGCTTTCCACTGCGTATCATGGCGGACCGCTTCGACGGCTTTGATGGCCCCATCGCTGTGAAGATAGAGGATTTACCGGAAGGGTTTGAAGCAAGCAAAGGTGTAATTCTTCCAGGTGAAGAGACCGTATCACTCACCATTCATGCTTTAGAGAATGCTCAAACAACCGCGGAGGATGCTCGCTTTGAAGTATTGGGTCATGCCACAATCGAAGGTGAAACCGTTGAACGTAAATCCTCATTCGCTATGATCACCATTACTGCACAGCCGGATGTTACGATTACCCAAAAGCCCAAAGAACTGCTATTAAATCCAGGCAGCACCGTATCCGTCACCGTTGAAATAGAACGGCACAACGGTTTTACCGGTCGTGTCCCCATTGATGTGCGCAACCTTCCCCACGGTGTGTATGTAATGGATACCGGATTGAATGGCATCCTGGTTACGGAGGATCAACGTGAACGTACCTATGTTATTTATGCTGAACCTTGGGTGGACGAAGTCGAACGGGATATTTTCTCAATTGCCATCGTCGAAACCCGTTCACCCTTGCCCAATCGCAATGTTTCAGCAACCTCTAAGTTGAAAATCACGAAATCCAATCAAGTCGCCCAGCGCGCCAATGATTATTGATCTGATGAAATACAGGGCTGAATGATATCTCCTTAAGGATGGGTCACGTTGTTTGATCCATCAACGCAAACTATCTACCTTAAACAACAAACGTGAAAAGGTTACTCTATGTTCATATTTTGTTCATTACTCCAGGAGGTCACATGGTTCAGATTCGAAATGGAACATTTGAGGATGCCCCGCTTATTGTCGATTTTAACCGCCGATTGGCCTATGAAACCGAAGGGATTGAATTGGATAAGGAAACCGTAAAAGCGGGAGTACATGCCCTTTTGTCTGATTCTTCAAAAGGATGGTATTATATCGCCGATGAAAACAGTGTGCCGGTGGGGCAAACACTGATTACCCTGGAATGGAGCGAATGGCGAAACGGCTACTGGTGGTGGATTCAAAGCGTTTACATCAAACCTGAATGGCGCCGCAAAGGTGTATTCAAACAATTATACAACCACGTGAAGAACGAGGCGAAGCATGCTGGAAATACAGCCGGTATCCGTTTATACGTGGATCAACATAATAACAACGCTCAAAAAACCTACGAATCGCTGGGAATGAATCGCTCCCATTATCAATTCTTCGAGTGGACAGAAAAATCATAAATTTATATGAAGCCCCTACGTTCTTTATATTTAACTATTTGAACGTATGTTACTTTTGGCGCAGATTTTGCACAAATCTACACCCATAAGTTTGAAAACCAATCCACACCAAATATACCTCACCAAAAAAAAGAAAAAATCCCCGAAAGAAAGAATCAACATTGCTTGATTTATCATTCCCCGAACCACCAAAAATTCAATCAGGTCTTTTATGTCCACCCTCCAATATAAATCCATGACTTTTTTTATTTATCTAAACCTATTTAAATGAATGCGTTAGATCAAATATTCGCTGATCACGACTCAATTATGTGACAAAGTGATTTGTTTTGTATATCTTAATAGAAATTAAATATTTATTAGAATTATGTTAAGGTTTGACAAGGACTTTTAGGAATTGAAACTGGATGGCAAGCATTGACACAACTAACGTCATCACTTGGCGTTCTTACACTATTCCTATATCAACAACTGACCTAACTTTCAGGAGGAAAAGGTGAAAAAAATTGTGCCGCTAACATTTTGTTTTTTATGGTTATGTGTATCCATGGCTCATAGCCAGGTGATGATTAATGAGATTATGTATAATCCTCAAGGGAATGAGGCCAATGGAGAGTATATTGAATTATTTAACATGGGAGAAAAAGATATTGATCTATCCGGTTGGTCAATTCAGGATGCAATAGATTACCGTTTCCCAAACCATACCGTTATAGAGGCCCAGGATTATTTGGTTATTTGTCGGAACGAATTGTTTATTCGGGATTTTTATAGCCTGAATAATTCCATCAAAACGGTCGGCAATTATGCGCCATCCAATTTATCCAACGCCGGTGAATTGATACAATTGGTGGATGCCAATGGCAACGAAGTGGACCGTGTCGATTATAATGATAATCCGCCCTGGCCCTTCGAGGCCGATGGAGAAGGCGCCTCACTGGATTTAATCCATCCTTTGGCGGATAATAACAATGTCCTTTATTGGGCTCCCAGTCAAATTCCCACTCCAGGACGTGTCAACAGCCGCTTAAGCCAAAATGTGCCACCACGCTTTTTATCGATAAACCACCAACCAAAGTCACCCACGAGTGGGGATGAGGTAAAAATTCGTGTTCAGTTTGTGAAAGCAGACGAAATCCAATCAGCCATCCTGGTGTACTCCGTTAATAATCAAACCAACAAAAGCCTCTCCATGAACCGGTCTGGCTCTTTATTTGAAGCCACCATTCCCCAACAACCAAATGGTACATTGGTGAAATATGCCATAACCGCTACAGGCGCCAATGGCTATACCTTATCGAGTCCCGCTGGATTGGGGAACTATTATTTATATTATGTAAATGATCATCCCATCGCGCCGGGAACAGTGTTAATCAACGAAATCATGTACAACAATCCCGATGGAGTGTACGAAGATATTGAATGGATTGAATTATTCAATCCCACCTCCAATTCTATCGATCTTTCCCATTGGATTTTAAAGGATCAAAACGATCAACACGAATATCGAATCACACCAGGTACTCAAATCCCTGCCCAGGGGTACTTGTTAATCGCCAATGAGCGTGATCCTCGTTGGACCCAGCCCGCCTTGGAAGGAATTCCTTTTTCCTTCAGCAATGGTGGTGATGAGGTTCGCTTGATGGATACGAATGGCCGTTTAATTTCAGGAGTCGAATACAACGACAACACCGAATGGCCCTGGGGCGCAGATGGTGAGGGTGGAACTCTTGAATTGGTGCAAACCTCACGCCCCAGCCACGAACCCAACAATTGGGCAGTCTCTCCTTTGGGAGGAACACCGGGTCGCCCTAATGCCAAGGCGATTCAAGATACCCATTACCAAGATTTTGATATCGTGATCAACGAACTATTTTATCACCCCGAAGATGAAGAATACGATGGAAATCTCCAAAAGGAATATGTTGAACTTTATAACCGGGGAAACCAGCCTGTTGATCTTAGTGGCTGGTTCTTTTCGGATGGAATCGATTTTCGCTTTCCCCAAGGTACAACCATCGGTGGCAACAATTATCTGTTGGTTTGTAAAAATACCGATCAATATCCTGAAATTCCCAACAAAATTGGAAACTACATGCTCCAACTATCCAATGGCGGGGAAGATGTTGCTTTGACCAACCCCAGAGGGATTGTAATCGATTATGTGGAATATAACGATAATCCACCCTGGCCAGTGAAACCGGATGGGGAAGGGAACTCAATGGAATTGATAAGCCCCCATGCGGATAATTCCATAGCTCAACATTGGCGTATTGGCCAGCCCAGCAGTCCAGGCGAACAAAATACCTTGGTGGTTGATAACGCCGGCCCACGCATCACCCGCATACAGCATACCCCAAAATTGCCGACCGCCGCATCCAGTGAAGACCAGTTGGAGACTATCAATATTATTGAAGTTGGCGATACGTGGAAATACTTCAAAGGCCGCGAAGAGCCTCCTGAAAATTGGAACAGGCTCGCGTTCAATGATTCCTCATGGGATAGCGGCCCCTCGGGATTCGGATATAGTGACAACGATGACGCAACTGAATTGAATGATATGCGCAGTAACTATTTCAGTGTTTACATTCGCAAGGAATTCAACCTGGATGAAATAGAAGGATTTGATCGTATGCAATTGGGAGTCGATTATGACGACTCCTTTGTGGCCTATTTAAATGGTGTTGAGATCGCCCGGGCTAATATTAGTGGAAATCCACCACAGCATGATACTTTTGCTGACGGTAACCACGAAGCAGGAAGCATGGAGTTCTTTGACACCACTGCGTTTATTAACAATTTAAGGCAAGGGACAAATGTTTTGGCTTTACAAGGCCATAACGTCAATACCAACAGTTCGGACTTTACCCTTAAACCTGCATTGGACCTTGAACGAGTGATTCCCGCTCAGGATGAAGGCACGGATAAAATAATCATCTCTGCCCGTGTGCGGGATTCAGACGGTGTGGGTGAAGTAACCCTCCATTATCAACGCTTATCATCCCCCTTTGGAATAGGATTGATCCTTGGTGATTGGAAAACCATCCGCATGGTCAATGACGGCACCCACGGTGATCTCGTCGCAGGGGACGATGTATATACCTACACCTTGAACGATGCGGAAACCATTAATCCACGTGAGGTATGGCGTTATAGAGTATCCGCAACAGATTCCTTGGGGAATCAGGCTATCACACCCTTGCAGGATGATTTAACCCGTAACTATGCCTTGTTCGTCGAAGATCGGACGAATCAACCAGACTACCCCACCATTTATGTATTAATGGAACGCTCAGTGCTGAACTGGCTGAATCAGAATGTCTCATCGAATGAGGAACAACCCTGTGTGGTGGTAATCGATGGTGAAGTGTTTGATCTCTTTCACGCTGGTGGAATCCGTTATCGCGGGGAAGCGGAACGCAACAAACCCAAAAAGAGTTGGCGAATTCAATTCGCCAAAGGAAACCGCTGGCAAAACCGCCGGATAATCAATTTGAACGCCAACTATCAAACTTCACCCCTCTTGCGTGGTGAATCCGGATTTCTTGAACATCTGGCCTTTGAAATGTTCCGTCAGAAGGGATATCCCGCAGCAGAAACAGACCATAGGCGCCTGGTCATCAACGATGCCTTCTATGGCTTGTTTTTGAATGTCGAACCCTATAACGAGGACTTCCTCGAAAATCATGGCTTGCCTGAGGCTACGAAAATCTATCAGGCGGGAGTGGCTTCACGCCGCAGCTATTTAGCGCCTGAACCCAACTTTGATACCTATGCGGACAAATATGAAAACGAAACCGGACGCGAAGAGGATATTCAAGACCTGATTGATTTTATCGAATCCTTAAACTCCACTGAGGATATGAAAGCATTTTGTGAATCCAATCTGCATATCGATCAGTACATTGATTATCTCGCGTTAATCGCGGTTGTTTCACATGTTGATAGTACAGAAAAGAATTACATGCTTGCCAAAAGCCCCGATGGCCGATGGTTAATTCTTCCCGACAACATGATTCACTCATGGGGTGAGATTCATACCAATAGTGATTTCCCCCTCATTGCGGATTACAACGTGTTGGACGGCGCGGAAGGTGGTGTGTTTGGCATGAACATCCTGCGCCAGAAATTCCTCGAGGTGCCGGAATTTCGGGAACGATATTACGATCGTTTACGTGATATGGTCGAACACCTCTTCACCCCCGAGCATCTTGATCCGTTGCTTGATTTATATTGGAATTATTTGCAAGACGCCATTGAAGAGGATGCGCAGCGATGGAATTCTCCCGGTGAACTAAACCGAATGATGGCGGAATTAAAAGACTATGTCGAAGAACGGCGTGAATTTATCTTGTCAAACAACGATATCCGCCCTGATATTCGCCCATCGCAGCCAGAAAACATGTTCCCGGCTCAAAATGAATTGATTTCAACTCGTTCTCTGACGTTACAAGCTACCTCCATCGATCGGCAAACATCAGCACCAGGTGTGACACAATGGGAAATTCAAATAGGTGGAAACGATTTTCATAATCCAGTCTGGACTGGTGGAATGAATTCGGATTCACTGGATTCAATTGATGTCCCGACAGGGATATTGGCAGCGGACGAAACCCACGCCTGGCGTATGCGCTATCAAAGTGAAGATGGTGTCTGGAGCGATTGGTCATCGGCCACCATGTTCCAAACGGCGGCATCTATCCCCCCACCCGATGTTCAAAATGTAGTGGTTACTCCACTCAATCGCTCCGTTCGTCTTGAATGGGATCCGGTGTTAGCGGCTGATATTATCCGTATCGATGTACTGGATGGAGATAATATAGTCGAATCAGCAGCCCCCAATGATCCACGCATTCGCATTCGCGAATTACAAAATGGTCAGGAGTATATATTTACGATCCATACCGTATCGAGCGTTCGCCAACGTTCGCCTGGTGTTTTGGTCCGCTTTACCCCCCGTGCCTTGCCAGGTGACAATGATGTGATCGCCTATTACCGTTTTGAAAACACTCTGCTGGATAGCAGTGGAGTAATGCCGGCTGGCCAATTGTTAGGATCAGCGCAGTTAACTCCACCAGGGGCAGAAAATCCAATTCCATTAACCGAAGCGCCAAATTTAACATCCATAAATCTGGATGATGATGGGGGGTTCATATTTGGAACGGACCAGGATGTGTTGGATGTTGACGAGCAACTGACCATCGAATGTTACGCCCAGGTGTTAATCGAGGGATTGGTCCCCATGGTGTTATTGGACCGCTATGATGAATCCAATGCCGAACAGAATGGCATTTGGCGATTTGGCATCGGTTTGGAAGGAGGACGCACACTTGATTTTCTCTTTAACGATGCGGATACGGATTCCGGTTTTAGCGGAAGATTGCACATTGCCTCGAGGGTGGACGTGGTTCCTGGAGACGCTGGTTTCCATCATTACGCCGCGGTGATAGATCTACAGGCACCGCTGGTGAGTGAAAAGGTAAAACTCTTTGTCGATGGTATTCAAGTTGAAACTCATATTATAAATGATGACGGTATTTCAGACTATGATGCCTTCAGGCAAGACAGTGATCAACCGATTATCGTAGGGGCCAGACGTGCTCCCGATGGTTCAACCGCACAAGTGCTTGGCGGCCATATGGATGAAGTCCGCTTAAGTGCCGGAGTTCTAACTCCGGAGGAATTCTTACATCCACCCACAGATACTTCAGTCACAGATTGGGCATTGTATTGATATGGAGTTAACTAAATACGTATTATTTGCCATAATTTTCGGCCTATCAATACAAACCATGCAACGTGCCAGCCACACGAAGAATAATTGAGTGAAAACTGGAATCGACCCCACTACTCCTCCCCCAATGAAATGGGGGAGGTTTGGAGGGGGGGGAAGGATTTTGCATCACGGTTTCTAATCAACCCTAGCCCATCCCCGTCTTTGGAAGTGAATGGAATTTAAATGGCTGACCATTTGCCAAACCAATTATGTTTCATCGCGGTAAACCAAATCCGGTGAAAAGGCTGGAAGACAAATGGCAATGTATTCAGCACCCTCTTCATTGGGGGTACTGTATTGCACCCATTCACCCTTGTGGGCGATCACTGCCTGACCGGCATTGACATCAAATTCATCCTGTCCTGATTTGACATGCAGGCAGCCCTTTAACACCACTGTATATTCGTCAAATTCAGGGCGTTGGCCAGGTTCGATCCAACCGGAGGGCGAGCGCATATGCGCAATACTGAGTTGCTGGGTTTGGGTGTTCACCCGGCCAAGATATTCATCAATAAGTTTCGGCTTGTTTCCCGCCGCCTCTATCCGCGTGGGAGATTCAATCAATGTGGGCATTGCAAGGTTTCCTTTCTCAATTATGGAAGCAACATCATATCCTGATCACTCCGGCTGGAAAAGGAAAAGTTCTGCTTAATATCCTGTTATGAAGGACGTTTAAAAATGGCAACCACATCACGCGAAGCGCCATATGACTGGTTGGTATCAAAGGAGGAGACCAACTCCCAACCTTCCCGCCCAAGTTTGTTCATCAACTGGTCCAACTTGTCCTCATCCAACTTACCACCAATGAACCCCGTGGTGGATAACTTAATAGTCTTATATTCCCATTTCATCAGAGGGTATCCTTTCTTTATGTGAAAATCTTGAGTGAAAAAGGATTATTTGAACCTTATTATATAATATGGCGTTTTTTCCCGCCCGGTGTCGATTTTGATTATACCATTGTTCACAGGAATGGCTTGTTTCGTAACAAAGCCATCATGGTCAAGGATGGTTACCTTTTCGGCATTTCGATTAAGTTTAATGTTAGCCTGCACCGGTTCGAGCAGGATGGGGGCCTGGCCGCGATTTCGCTTGTTATTATCACTTTTGGAGGGTGTGTTACGAGCACGGCCCATTGCGGTAATCAGCAATTCTTTTGCATCGCTGATGGTGCTTTCATGTGCTTTGGCTGTCAAGTAAATGACAGCAAATTCACTTTGTGATTGGATGGTGATACCACCAAGATTGATGGATTGATCTTTTGCGAAACCTACAACCGCCTTGGTTGCAGGCGTATTGATGGTGAAATACCCTCCAAGTTGATCACTGGATTCTTTCCAGCATAACTCACCTGTGGATGAGACCAGTTTTCCATCCTTCATATATGGGGCCATATCAAAAACGGGTGTATCCTGGTATTTATCCGTAAAGCGCACCACCTGTCGGGCCACAGCAAGCCCACCGGCGGGAACTTTGCTTGATGAGAGTTGTTTATCATCATACTCTTGCTCAATTTCGTCAACAAAACCCAGTTTAGCCTCAAAGAGCGATGGCACATGAACATTGCGGGCGAAAACCACATCGGATTCGGTTACATCGCCACGCAACACCTGGCGTGAGATGGCGGGGAACAGACCGAGAATATTGGGGACCGCGACATCAAAACGTTCAAAGGAATTTTTGAATTCTCCATCGTCACGGTTTTGGAATATGTAAGATACATCCCATCCCTGCAATCCCATTCCATAGGTGCTGATGATAGGGACACTTTCGGCCGCTAATTCATTAGGGGAGGGGCAGAGCCATTCTGAAAGCATAAATGGGCGATCCACAACCTGCTGCATGCCCGAACTGAGCAATCCGCTTCCCGCATTTTGCAGCATCGATTTACCTTCGCCTTTATAATAATTATGGCGATCAATCGTACCGATCCGGTAGTCACTATGCAGGTTGGCGAAGTGGCTGTAATTGCTGCCAGCCTGCCAGTTTGAGGCGACCATCTCGCCTGTATAGCCTGTTTTCCGGACAACTTCTTCATAGCGGTCATAATAGTTGTTTTGCAGTTCATAAAGATATTCCAGCGTATCAAGCATGCGCTGGTCATGCTCAGTCTTTGCCAGAAACTCAGGGCTCCAATACCAGACATGACCCAGTGGAAGAATGGTGTTCTCATCAAGGCTTTCATCAAGATCGGGGAAACTCTTCTTCTCAATCCAATTAAACGCGTCTTTACCCCATGCTTTAATCAAACCCTCCTTGTCGCCATAACGCTGGCGCAGCCAGTCACAAAACTGCTTGCCTGCGATTTTGCGCAATGTCGGGCTTGCCTTCAGGGGATTCATGGAGGTATAGAACATAATGCTTTGTTCATTGATGATTTCAACAAAGGCAATCGCGGGATCTTCCGCATAGGTCAGGCCGGTATAGGGATTCTTATGATTCATCAAGTTCCGGACATGTTTAAAGGTGACTGCCTGGATTTCAGGCGAATAATAAACGGCACAATGCTCCATTTTCAAAAGTCCTTCACTTCTTTGAGTCGCCAACTCATCCAAGTAGGGCACGTCTTGCTTGTCATCCGGCCCAAGGGGTACTGTCCCAAAATGGGGAGAAAGCAAGATATAAATCCCTGCTTTCTTTAACTGAGCAATGAGATAATCCATACGGTCCAGATCTTCCGGATCAAACTCTGCGTAGGAATTCCTTGAGTTAATTCCACGCCATCCAGGGCCATCGGCATATTTGTGAAGCCGAACAGCATTAATACCATATTTAGCGTAAAACTTCGCTCGCCGTTCGGCAATCGCTTTGTCCGGCGCGCAACCCGCGTTATAACAAAGGTTTAACCCCCATAATTTTATAGGCTTGCCATTGTAGATCAGGACATCGTCTTGCCGTGCAATCCGGCCATGCCGCCCAGCAGGTTGTTCAATCCAATCCTGCATTCCAATCTCACCGACATCCAGGTTGTTGTTTGGATTCCAAGGGTACCAATCGGAAAGTTCCTGCGAATATGTGATCGAAGAAAGTAAGAGAAAGAGGCTGAGAAGAATATGTTTCATGGATGAGACTCCTTTGTAAACGAATCGTTGTTCAAGAAAGTATAGAATAATCCAGCTAAAGTGATTGAGAAATGGCTTGAAATTTGTGATTTTCAATTTTGTGTGTTTTTTTTGAAATTTACCCTAGACGCGCATAATCTGGGATAAGAGAATCAGACGGAAATCAAGATAAATTCAATTAGATGGAATAACAGAGATTTGTTGGGGTAATCTTTGTTAAACGTATTTCCTTCTATTCACTCAATTCAAAAAGGAGAATAGGCGATGAATATTCCTTTGGTGAGGAACGTTTTGACATTTTGCATCTGGTTCGTTTTAATCAGTTTTTGGAGCTTTCCTGTGGTTGCTCAGGATAATGAATTGGTTCTGTTTGTGGATGATGATAACCAAACAGGCACAGAGGATGGAACGTCGCTTTATCCTTATTCATCCATTCAAAAGACGATTGATTCCACTTTATCGGCAGAAATAACGATAAAAGTTGCTAAAGGTGATTATAATGAGAACATCGTAATACAAGGTAAACACATTCACCTTGAGGGTGGATACGCTGGAAGCTCTGAAACCGATTATGAAGTGGGAGCGGGGGGCGATTTTAATGAGCGTGATACGATTACCAGCCAAACTACAATAGCGGGAAATGAAAGCAGTACCGTAGTTTATTTAGTGGAAGCGGGAGAAAGCGTTGTTGATGGATTTATCATCACCGGGGGAATTGGTTTTCAACAAGGTAATTCAAGCAAAGGAGGCGGTATTTATATTCAAGGAGGTTCTCCAGTAATTTCGAATAATATCATTAAAGATAATGCTGCCAAACTTGCCAATGATCAAATCATGGGAACAGGTGGGGGAATCTATGCCAAAGATTCTAATATATCAATCCTTGATAATATTGTTCGCAATAACCAGGCCGGCGATGGGGGAGGTATAACCATTGAAGGTGGGGAAAACGTGTTGATTCAAGGCAACACCATTCAAAACAATATCTCATACAGTTACGTCGGAGGCGCAGGAATTCACGCCATCCAGACACATATAACCATTACTCAGAATAACATAACAGAAAACAGCACGTCCAATGAATCTGGTTATTACCCGTTCGGAGGAGGCATCTTCCTTGAAGGTCCGGAAACCTCGGCAGTTTGTTCATACAATCGAATAGGGAATAACCATTCCTTTGGGTATGGGGCCGGTATCCTTATAACGGATGAGGCCAACGTAAACATACACCATGAATTGTTGTTTAAAAACAGTCGAATATCAGAAAGTTATTCCATTGGGGGGACGATTTCAATAAGCGGTTCAGGATTGAACAAGATGGCAAAGGTTACCATCGATCAATGCACGATCGTGGATAACAACAAGCTCGGTTATTACGGAGGAAATGGGATATATATTCAGGATCATTCGAATACTGAGGTTATGAATTGCATTTTGTGGGGTAATGGTGGGAGAGATATTCTACATGAAGGAGATAATACCAGTTTTAGCATTCGTTACAGTAATGCTGAACAATCGTTTGACGGTGAAGGGAATATTAGCTATATTCCGGAATTTGCTAATCCTGATCAGGATGACTACCATTTAAAATCCAAGGGAGGGCGCTGGGATCAAACAACCAATGATGGGATGGGGGATTGGGTGATTGATGATAAACATAGTTTATGTATTGATGCAGGAAATCCACTTTCCCCATGGGACAACGAATCCGAGCCGAATGGCAGCCGTGTCAATTTGGGATGTTATGGTAACACCACCGAAGCCAGTTTGCATTTTAAACCCACACCACGCGATCCCTGCCAAATGTCGCATAACACCATTCATTGGTGCGTGGAAGATCACATTCCCGTTATGCTGTATCCGCAACCCAACTGCCCTGTTGGGAACCCGGTTACTGTAAGTTTTGGAATGCCGTTCCCACCCTGTATCCTTTCCGATCCGAACCTTATACGTGTTTTGGATCAGCAGGGCAATGAGATTCCTGCCTATGTCGAAGTGCTTCTCCCCTGGCGCGATTTGTCATCCTATACGGATTTTGAATATATACGCTCCGCCCTGATTCAAATATCTTATTTATTCACGGATCGTATCACACCCATATCCTTGACTATTGAAACAGGCACGCAGCGAACGAAAAATATTGAGACCAAAGTTCCTGTCAGGGAAAACTGGACCTTGGTGGATGATAAAACCTTTCCTGCTCAATATGGTGTTTATGAACCCATTGTGTATGCGACGTTACCCCCATGCTGGTTAGGGGCGTGTGCAATAAAATCCTATTGTATTCCCTATCATACTTTTGAAGATTTTGATTGGTATGATGATGCTCTGACTAACGATGATCCCACCATAAACGATGGGCAGAACTTCTTTAAGACAATGATCAACGATGATGAACGCGTAATGGATACAGGGAGTGATATCAACTTAATCCATTATTTAAGGCCAGGGAATTCAGGTTTTGATGGTGATTATGAACCCTGGTTGTATGACCGAGCCATGACGATGTACGCCATTTATATTCGCTCAGGGAACATCGATGTGCTACGGCAAGCGCATCGAAATACATTCTACTATGCATCTCAAATCAGTGAGGATGGCTATTTCAATATGAAATGGGAGGGGGGACAGCCATCGAAGGATTTGAAATATTCCTATGCGGAATCCATGTTAACCGATCTGATCCTGATGGGCGATATGGGAAACATTCAAGGGATCGAAAAAACAGGCTTAGCGGCAGCCGAACATAACTATGTGTATGATACATTAACCAACACATTTTGGACGGAGCGTCATTTTGCGTTTGCATGGTTGATAAACATTGTGGCGTTTGAAGCAACCGGGAAAATGGATTATGCGCTTCGTGCCATGGATCAAGCCGATTACATTTTTCACTTCCAGGAAAATCCACCCTCGCATCCTGATCATGGCCAGGCGCCCTATACCGGTGCGCTTATGCATTCCATGGTTAAACATGAAGGGTGGTGGGAAGCCTCTCAACCGTATTGGATTTTTTCACCCTGGATGACTACTCTACTGATTGACGCCATGCAGCGGTATCATTTGCACAGTGGCGATGAAAGAGTACTTTTGTCGGCTCAACGATTTGCAGATGCGGTTATTAACCATGCAAATCAAATTCGCAATCACTGGATTGGATATGAAAAAGGTTTACCTCAACCCTGGTATTTAGCGGGTTATGAGAGCGGTTGGACTGATAGTGATGTTGATTATGAGCATTGCATGGATGTCGCTAAAATCACGGCATTTGCTTCTTATTGCTCAGTTCTTGCTAAACAACTCAATGAAGATTATTTGAATGAAACCAAATCCCTGCTTGATGGGGCCAATCTTGTCATTTGGGATATCTGGGTTCGCCCTGCCGGGCCGGATTATCATAAAAGCATTTATCGTCTTGCACCACCACGAAAAGGAAATTGGTGGTTTCGAACCACACAAGACATCGATTTTCTAGTCAAACCTCCCGATGTGTCGATTGAGCAATGGATGAATTATTAGAATGTAGTAAATCCAAATGGCTATGTCAGGCTTTATCGCCCATTCACTAACGATCGACAGACTGCCAATGTGACCGGGCTTCAATGAGTTTTTCATTATCGGATGCTCGGATTAAATGGTGAAGAAAGGTTTTACCATCTTTATCTTCATGACTAAGTTGGGATTCGGAGGTAATCTGATCGCCGTACACGGCTTCTTTTTTGAAGGAGATTTCGATTGAGGCGAGATGCATGGTTGAAATGACATCATGAGGAATGGATTCAAGGCACCAATCGACATAAAAGGCGTTGTTGGCATGGTTTAGGGAATCGAGATGACAGCGCAGGACAGTAAAGGGATGAGTGAATTGAACCTCTTGCAATGAAGGAAGGGGATCGAAGGGATCATCAATGAGACGGACGGGATGGTTTCCATAGCCTTTTTCCAATTCGGCTAGGATACGGGTTGGGCGGCGGCGTTGGATATTGATTAAAATCCACTGGGAAGTCACTACCCCACATGAGCCATTTTCATCTTCCAACTGAAATTCACGCACGGCATAAAGATTACCGATTTCAGCCGACCAGGTGTTGATTTTGAGGGTTTCTTCCCAGAGGGGGTAGCGTTGCATTTGGATGTGAAGTCGGGTGAGAACCCACACCGTCCCCCGTTTGATTTGCTGGGGAAAGGTATCGCCTGCCTGGCGTGAGTGCCCCACGGCGGATTCTTGTAACAAGTGGATTAATGGCCTGATTTTTAAACGTTGATCCGGACCGATTTCAACCGAGCGGATGGTGTGTTGGAGGAGGTATGAGTTTTTAACAACCATTAGGATTCCATTTTAAAGAGGAGAATAATTACTTGATTTTAACAATCACAAAAGTCAAATCATCTTCCGGGTCGCCGTAATGATAGGATTTCCGTTCTTCGAACATCTTGTTCAGTAAATCTTCAGATGAAAGATGGATGTGTTTGGATACCAGTTTTTTTAGCCCTTCCCGTCCAAGCAGTACTTTATCTTTGTCGCAGGATTCAGGAAAGCCATCGGTATATATTAACACCCGGTCACCGGATTCCAGTTCAAATGTTGTTTGGTTGTTTTCACCAAAATGTTCGGGATCCAAGCCAATGGGGATTGTTTGAGAGGAGATTGCCTTTAATTCATTGGTCTGAGTTTTCCAAATCAAAATGTCAGGATGACCGGCGTTGGAAATGTATATTTTGCGATCATCCAAATCGATCAATACCACCGCCATTGTGATAAACACGGATACCTTTTCGATGTGATATGAAACAAAGTGATTTAAATGTTCAATGATTTGTGCCGGTTCACATTCTTCCGCCATACGCATTTGAAGCTGGTTATGGGCCAAACTGGCTGTGAGGGCGGCAGACACCCCATGTCCGCTCACATCATATAGCGCAATAGCAATGCGCTTTGGGCTGTATTGATGAACGGTCAGATAGTCGCCACCGATAGCGATCAAAGGTTCGAATCGATAATGAAAGGATAAATGGGGATTGTCGATGGTTCCAGGCAGAAGGCTTCGTTGAACGGTGGCCGCATGGAGTAAATCTTCCTCCAACTGGCGTTGCTGTTCCTTGATCTTAAATTCCATTTCACTACGGCGAATCACACGTTCAATCACCGTGGTCAGGTAGTGGAGGTCGATCGGTTTGGTGATAAAATCAGCAGCGCCATTTTTCATCGCCTCGATCGCATACTCCATGGTTCCAAATGCGGTCATGATAACCACGGGGATATCAACGTTTTGTTCAGCCAGTTTTTGCAGCAGCTGCAAACCGTTGACCTGGGGCATCATTAAATCGGATAAAATGAGATCCGGATGCTGATCCAACTGATTCAGCGCGTCCTGGCCATTGGCGGCCTCCAATACATTGAATCCCTTGAATTCGACGAAATCGTGTAGATTTTCACGAATTTCATCTTCGTCATCAACAATTAAAATCATTTTTCTATTTGTCATACAATACCATTGGTGGCTGGCTTATTGGCAGTTAATTCTTCAACGGCCGCCAGCATCTCCTGTTGGGAATAAGGTTTTAATATAATGCGATCCGCTTTGTTCTTTTCGGCATCCGCCAGTACGCTTCGCACCGAAGAGGCACTCACCATTGCCACAGGTATATGGGGGTGGACCTCTTTGAGTTGTTTTAAAACCTCCAACCCGTCGATTCCAGGCAGTTGGATGTCAAGCAAGACTAGGTCAACATTTATATCTGTAAGGCGTTCCAATAGTTCTTCGCCGGTGGCATACACTTCAACCCCGTAACCTTTGAATTCAAGAAGGTCGCGCAAGTTTTCACGTAACTCTTCTTCATCATCCACAATAGCAATGGTTTTTTCAGACATTGGATTTATCCTTTTACTTACAAGTACGACTGTTGACCGAAAAAAGTTCAATCCTCATTCACCGTTGGTTTTGCGTGAGTGATTTTTAAAACCACCGGATTTGGCCATTTTCGATCATTATAAAGCCGTTGTGCCCGGAACGCGGTAATGTGCAGTCCTTTTTCATCCTGCGACCATGTTGTTTCAGGATCGACCTTTGGTTGATATTCTAATACTTTTCCATTATGGCCCAAAACCGTAACCTCGGTTTTTTCTGTTGATTGAACAGAATGCAGGGTGAATCTCTTTTTCTCCCCATATTTCCATTCTGTATTGGTGATGAATGCATAAACGGTATCGTTGTTCTTCTTTTTGGTGAACCAGATATTGTCTTCGTTGGTCACAACCCATGGTCGAACGGAATGAATGGATTCACCGTTGACGAAATGCCAAAGCGCCACTTCACGCATGAGTGATTCTTGTTCGATGGGGAGTTCTCCATTGGGTTTGGGGCCGATGTTGTAAAGTAAGTTTCCACCCTTTGCCCTGGTTTCGATGATCATTTCGATTGACTGGGTTCCGGATTTGTAGGTTTCATTGGTTGGTTTATATTGCCATTGGGTTCCCATGGTCAGGCAGGCTTCCCACGGTCCCGGCATGGGCTTGGTGGGGATAAACTGCTCCGGTGTTTCCATCACCCCGCGGGTAATGACAATATCAGGCTGAAATTCCCAACACAAATCGGTCAGGCCCTTGGCGGGGCCATCTAAGAAAATCACGTCGATTTTTCCATACTGTGTGAGTAATTCCTTCAGCTGAGCTCGGTCGTATTCAAGCAAAGCGGGATATTCGTGCGGGGCGACACCAGGACGGCGCCGGCTAATCAACTTGCCATTTTTATGAAGGAAATAGAAATCATCCGGTGAATAGTAAAAGCCAATCGCCATGCCTTGCTCCCGAAAGGCATCAACCAGTTGGGCGGTGATGTCTTTCCCGTAGGGTGTGTTCATAATGTTGAAATCATTGGTTTGGGTATCAAACATGCAAAAACCGGAGTGGTGTTTGGTGGTAAAGACTACATATTTAAAACCGGCCAATTTAGCCAGAACCGCCCATTCTTTTGGATTAAATTTATCAGGATGAAACGTTTTGGGCAGGATATTGATATAGCGGTCAAGGTAATCTTCCGATGCCCCTACCATCGAATGGCTGATCACCGATCCCAGTTGGCTGTCCATGCTCCAATGGATGAACAAACCCAGGCCCGCATCCATAAACCATGCTTCGCGTGATGGTTTATTTTCCGCCGAAGTGGCTTGGGATTGCATAATCAAAGCGAAGATAAAAACAACGAAGGGAGTGAATAAAGTATGAGATCGATTTACCATGAAAAACTCCGTCCTTTAAGTATTCAATATAAATTTATCACTTCTTTTTACGCACATTCTGGGAATATGTAATTCAATGTTTTCACTCGCTCCCGCTTGCGGGCAGGGATGCCCGCTCTCCGGGAATTATTCCTTTGTTAATCGGCCTGTTAGTTGATAGAGGCGAATGATGGCATTGTTTAAAAGCCGTTCTCCTGCGCCAACCTCTGTTAATAAACCATAATCGGCGCCGTATCCTCCTTCTGCCGCGGCCTGGATGGTTGGGAAATAGGAGTAATAGCCATTGCAATAACCGGCAAAAAATGTATGGGTTATTGGCGATCGTTCACGTAAGCCGGTTTGGAAGGCACTGAAGAATTCACCTGGAAAACCAACCCAGGCCACTTTATCTCCCAAGGCTAAAATAGGTGTCTCTACAGCAAATGTTTTTTCCTCGTTATGGATAAACTGATCCAACCAACTTTGGCTATATAATCCTTTCAACACGTTTTGGATTCTTTCATCAGAAATGGGATATCTTAAACCGATCGATGTCGTTTCAGTGTGTGTTTTTATGCTCAACGGGCCTTCGATTGGGGAGGAATGTTGCGCTATGTCCATCGCCGCTTTGCCGGTTTTGCGGCCTTCTTGCAGGGTGATTTTGTAGCCCTCTTCATTCGCTTCAATGCCAGCCATGTAGGGATTAATCTCCCCACAAGCGCCTTGAATGTAAATACAGGGAGCATTGGTTTTTGATTCCACATACTCATACATGCCAGCAGGGAAATCGGCGGAATATTTCAGGTTGCTTCCCCCAAAGCAAACCGGATGGCAGGCATAATGGACAAGGGTAGCCAGAATGTTTTTATCATCATCTTTAACGATCAAAACAGCCATGGTTTGATCCACCGGCGAAGTGGGTTCCCGCTCATGGTTGCGCCATTTCATGGTTACACTTCCATCTTCATTGACGACTCGGCGGTCATAGGAAATGTCTACCTCGCCGTATCCAATTTCCAAAGAGACAGATTGAAGGGATTGCTGAGCGTTTCCTACCCCTGAGATGATCCTTTCAACCAGTTTGTCCAACCATTCCTGAGGTTGATCCGCTTTGCCGAAGTAGGGTCCCGCATGGGTATGAGTGGCGGCCAAAAGCACTTGGGGAATGTTGTACTTTTCCTTGATTTGTCGTTGAATTGTTTGTATCTCACGCGGGGGAGGAGTCCGTCCCAAATCCAGGGAAACCAGGGCGGCGTGTTGAGTTCCATCGTGAAACACAATGATTTTCGCTTTAAGTGGATCCCATTGTCCGTTGGCTGGTTCCTGGCGATGGTAATACCCCCACATATGCACATT
>CAZFER010000037.1:49937-58431 GCA_964517495.1 uncultured bacterium
CCGATGATTCGTTCAAAATCCGGTTTAATGGGATTTCGGTTTGAATCGGACATTTCAACTTTGACCTGGACATTGATGGCGTAAGGTGCAACGGCTTCAATATCTTTATAGGGATCATCGGTGTGGAAATTGCCGGTATCCAGGTTTACTCCAAACCAATTGGACTGAACTTCACGGATAATGGCCAGGGTTCCTTTGGCATCGGAGACAACCCCGCCGTGGTTTTCCAGGGCTAAGAAGACCCCTTTTTTACCCGCATAATCGCATGCTTCTTCGATGGTTTCCACGCAGTTCTTGCGGGCTTGTTCGTCAGTCATGCCATTTGGAGTGCGGCCTGCGAAGATTCGAATACAGGGTGCGCCAAAAATCGCGGCATTGTCGATCCAACGTTTGGTTAGGGCAAGGTTCTTTTCTCGTTGTTCACCAGGGCCAGAGGTAAAGGTATTCCCGATAGCGGTTCCACTAATATCCAGTCCCAACATAAAGGCTTTGTGTTTAAACTTTAAGAAATATGCTTCGTCGGCGTCGTTAGGGAAATAATACGAAGTAGGCTCAGAAGCCCCCAAACCAAATTTGGCGCATTCCTCCAAAAAACCTTCCATGGTCATGGTAGGCTCAGGTTTGGCTTGCAAGTATTTTCGATAGGAGTAGGCGGCCAGGCTTAACTTCATATGCGGTTTTCGGTTTCGTTTCAGTGGTTCAATAGCCTGAGCTGGGGTTAAAACGGCTGCTGGGAGTATTGCCCCAGCGGTTGCCAGCAGACTGCGTTGGGCGAACGAGCGTCGGGATATATCCATCATTCCTTTATCCTTTAAACATTATTATGGTACAGCATTTCGCTGTAGTTTAAGTCTGTTTAGTTTAACGTAATCCAATTCACTTGCCTAGCATTTCGTAATCAAAAAAGGTATTGAAAGGAGAAAGGATATTTTTATATTATCCTGCAGCTCATCTTTTGAATGTTCAGGGTAAAATAATGGGCAGTTACCTTGCCATGGGTGAGTGATTCATAACATAGTGAATCGTTTTTTATCTTATAAACGAAAATCTTTTGCTTGGGAGTTTGGTTTAATTCTTTATGCGTTTGAAGGTTCTATCGGATATGATTCAATCGATAAAGCATTCCCTTAGGCTTAAAATATGGATTGCCATTGTTTTAACCACCTTTGTGATTCTGGCTTTGTATTTCTTTGTCCATTTTTTGATTGAATCATCCACAACACGAAAGATCATTGATTTGCAGGGCCGTTTACGTGCGGAAGAGCTGCTGAATACCACTTTTCATCGAATGGAAAACTTGAAGGATGAATCATTGATTCATTCTTTCCAGCCAATCAATCTACCCAAAGAAACACTCTCCATCCATATTACTGATAATCAAAATACCGTCCATTTTTCCAATCAATCCGATCAAATTGGTAATCAACTTTCGATCCCTCAGGAAAGGGTCATAAACAGTGTTGAGAAAAATGCGGGGATCGATAGCTGGTATTCAACCATGGAAGGGGATGAACTCATCCTCAGTACGGCGCTATATAATGAACAGCGGTGCCAGCGGTGCCATGATGAATCAAACGATCTATTGGGTTTTGCTGAAATTCGATTCTCCATGCGGGAAATATACAATATGCTTGGTAATGCCCAATGGTATCATATGGGTTCAATCGTTGTGCTGTTTATTGTGTTCTCATTGATTATTCTCTATATGCTTCGATACGTGTTTGTTCGGCGGATAGCCGCATTTCATCAGGCGATGAAGAAGATTTCGGAGGGGGATTTAAAGGTGCAAATCAATGATGAATCTCCTGATGAAGTGGGGATTTTGGCCCGACAATTCAATACCATGGCCAAAGAAATTGCAGCAGCACGGAAAAAGGAGGATGAACGCCATCGTGAGGAGTTACACCAATTTGATCGGCTGGCTACTATCGGAGAATTGGTGAGTGGCCTTTCTCATGAAATTCGGAATCCTATCGCGGGGATTCGGGCTGCGATACAAGCGCTTTCCCGGAATGTCCCCAACTCGGATCCGACTTCGAAGATTTATCAGGAAATACGAAGCAATGCTGACCGATTGGATACCCTGGTGCGCAGCTTGCTCTCGTATGTGCGCAAGGAAAAACCGGAACCCATCCCCATACAAATCAATGATATAATAGAACAATCGTTAATCATTTTTGAAAACCAAGGTACCAATAAATGTGTGATTCACCGTAAGTTAGAGCCTGATTTACCTTTGCTTAACGGGGATCCAAAGTTGTTGCAGCAAGTGTTGTTAAATATCCTGATCAATGCACGGCAGGCCAAAAAAAGTGACCTTGAAATTACAGTGGAATCTTGTTTGATGACTCGTAGTATCACTCAACATGAGAATATGGAGGAGATCGAAAATCAGCATTTGACCTGCACAACGGGTGTGGTGCAAATACGCATCACCGATAACGGACCGGGGGTACCCCATAAAGATATGTTTAATATCTTTCGGCCTTTTGTGACGACAAAGGAACAGGGGACGGGATTGGGATTATCGATTTCGACCAGGATTGTGCGTGAACATCATGGCTGCCTGTTTGCACGTAATAATGAAAACCAAAATGGTGGAGCCACTTTTGTAATTTGCCTGCCGGTGGAACCCTTGATTGGTATCAAACTAAAGCATTAAAGTTCGACTCAAGTTAAATCAAATCAATTTAATATGATTCGTTATTTTTCCAGATTCGTGATTTTCCCTTGAATTAATACAAGAATTGTGGAATGGCTGTATTCCATATTAAAATTTCATTGTAACCTTTGCACATAGGAAACAATCAATGAGATACAAATAACGGCCTGTATTTTGCTTTATGCATCTGGGTATTCCTTCGTAACGAGAATAAGTAAATGGCCGTCATCAATTCAAATAATGGATGTATTATGACACAACACTTAGGTGCCAATATTCTAGTTGTGGACGATGAACAATTGGTGAGATGGTCATTGGAAAATGATCTGCAGCGTGCGGGTTTTTCTGTTTCGACTGCTGCATCCGGCCAGGAAGCCCTGGATACAGTTAAAAAGAATGAGCCAGATTTGGTTCTATTGGATATTCGATTGCCGGATATTGACGGAATTGAAGTGCTTAAACGTTTTAAACAACAGGGCTTAACATGCATTGTCATCATGCTTTCGGCTTTTACGGATGTTGATCATGCGGTTCAAGCCATGCGTGCTGGGGCATATGACTACATCCCTAAGCCTTTTGACCTGGATGATGTGATTCTGCGTATTGATAAGGCGCTTGATCACCAGGGACTTGAAAAGGAAGTTTACCGTTATCGAAGTCAGCAAACCGACCATGAGGGATTGCAGAATTTTGTGGCGGTAAGCAAGCCAATGCAGGATATCATTGATCTGGTCACTCGTATTGCGCATCAAGGCAATAGTACGGTGTTTGTTCGTGGAGAAACGGGAGTGGGCAAAGATTTGCTTGCGCGTGCCATTCATGCCTTGAGTCCCCGTTCGAAAGACCCTTTTGTTGAGATTAACTGTCCGTCATTTCCCTCGCATTTGTTGGAAAACGAATTATTTGGCCATGAACGGGGGGCGTTTACTGATGCACGAACTCGTAAGGAAGGTCTGTTGGAAATCGCCCATAAGGGAACGGCGTTTCTTAATGAGATTGGTGATATTGAACTGAGTGTTCAGGCCAAATTGCTGCAATTTTTGGAGAAGAAGGTCTTTCGGCGAATTGGTTCAACAAAAGAACGTACCCTTGATGTTCGCGTGATCGTGGCCACCAACCAGGATATGGAAAATGCAGTGGAGGAAGGGCGATTTCGCCAGGATCTTTTTTATCGCTTGAACGTTATTCCTATTATTATACCTCCCTTGCGGGAGCGGCTTGATGATATCCCAGCGCTGATTGAGCATTTTCTTCAGCAATTTCGCTCTGAATTTTCCAAACCCAACCTGGAGATTGAAACTCAAGCCGTTAAAACTTTGCAATCTTATCCCTGGCCGGGAAATGTTCGTGAATTAAAGAATTGTTTGGAGCGTGCTGTTTTATTGGGTGGAGAAGGTCCGATTTCAGTGTCTTCATTACCACCTGAGATCACGAAATTGAATACATCCGCTTCAGAGGAGCCTGCCGATCAGCAAAATTTATCCCCATTGGTGGAGCAGGAAACCCGTTTAATTAAAGATGCGATGGAGAAAACCGGCTGGAATCAAAGCCAGGCGGCTCGTATGTTGCGCATTTCAAGGGATACCCTTCGATACCGAATGAAGAAATACAACATTAATCCCCTTTCCTGAATGTGAAATCGCTCTGAAATGATAACAAATTACTGGGTTAAAGGACCACTTGAGTTGGGTGATATGCCGCATTGATTTTGTGGTGAAAGAAAAAAAAGAGAGTGGGAGGATTCCCACTCTCTTTTTCCCTTTCGGGATAGATTACCGTTAATGTAGGGCTTGATTAATGAATATTCCACGTACGGATGGATGTCGATGGTGGAGCGATGGTTTCCTCGACATTCAGGAATTCATTAACCGCATGGGCTTCGACGATATCGGCGCTGGCGCCTTCCTGGTGGCAGGCTGCACATGATTCAACGCCTGAATTCGTCACAAAGTTATTGGCATGGTTGACCGCATCTTCGCTGTCATGGCATGAAATGCAGGCTGCAGCCGTTGGTGCAATCAAAATTTCTTCACCTTCTTTGTTGATGAAATTGATTGGATTAACCACATCCGGCAAGGGGAGAGATGGAACATCTTCAACGTGACAGATGCTGCATTTATTATTTTTGCCTGGGAAAAGGACGTGGGTGTAATCATGCGGCTGGTTGCCATATCCATAGACTGTGTAAGGTTGTTCAAGGTCATGACCTTTATGGATTTTATGAATCATATATCCAAAGCTGACTGATTCACCACCTTGTACACCTTCTGGACGGCGTCCGATGTCACTTACATTGGGATTGTGACAGGTTACGCAATAATCAAAATTCTTGCGAAGTGAGCCGTGTAATACCACTTCTTTGTGGCAAACATTACATTTATTAACGTCTGCGATTTGGCGTCTTTGTTGAATTTCTTCACCAGATACATTAACCAGTGAGATGGGATTGAAAGCTGATTCGGTAATATTGGTCTCATTCAGTTCAAGAAGGCGGCGTGCTTCCATGGAAAACGTGAAAGTTCCTTCGGCATCCTCAGGAAGTGGCTGGCTGAAGGTGTATGAAAAGGTTCCGTCACCATTGTCAACCGAGGTGTCTGGTGCGTTTTCACGCACAAAGTCTTTATACTCTTCGGTTTGCCATGCATAAGTGATAGCGACTGTGGCAAGATCAGTGGGAACGACGACCGTTCCATCATCTTCTTTGATCGCATAGGTAACGGTTGGAGTTTGGCCTGCAACAGCATTTTCGATGTTGATGATTTCAGCGGTTAATCCCTTGAGCTGCTCAGATTCGGTAGGAATGACATGGGCGCCGGGAATAGAGAAATCAAATTCCTGTTGTGCTTCCGCTTTGTGGCATAAGGCGCAGAGTTGGTCATCTGATTGAGCGATTTGAGGGCCGTGATTTTCACCGGTTTCAAAGTTGACATCATCATGGCACGAACCACAGGCCTGACGGGTGGGAGCAGTTTTGTAGAGATGCCCTTGAGTATCGTCATGGCAGGTTTGGCAGTTGCGAATGTCCATGGGGAAAACCACATTGGAATAATCATGAACACTTTGGCGAAAACCCACTATTTGATAAGGTTCATCGTTTTGCACGCTTGGCAGTTGGGAACCCATATGGATTTTGTGGATCATTTCGGTCATATCCACTGAGTTGCCAGTATCGGGATCGATACTTTGAGGGGAGTGGCAGAGAATGCACAGTCCAACATCACGGCGTCCTCCACCATGGATACCCATTCCGTTATGGCATTCATTACATCCTTTGGTGGTTGCCACTTTTCTTAAGTGGACCACTTCAGCGCCGCTTGGTACAAAATGGTGAAGGGGATTGGCGACGAAAAGCCCTTCATCATTTTCAATTTCCATTTGGGCACCCACAGTGTGGGTTTTGCTGCGGTCATAATCAATGGGCAGAGCGGTTGCGAAGGTATAGAGATAGCGTCCCGCCCCCAATTCAGTGTATTCGCCTCCGGAATCGTAGGTTGCCTGCATGGCTGAGGCCCCGGCATTGGGTTCACCATCGGGCACCACTTGCTGGCGGTGGTTGTAACTCCAGTAGCGTGCACTGCCAGTCTCTTCGTTGATGACATCCAACCGGGCAATGATGAACCTGGTTTCGACATCATCCAATGACAGGGGGGCTCCTTCGTTGTCTTGGAGGGTAAAGGTCACTTCCGGTTTCAAGAGGTCGTTGATCTTTACGCTCTCAATTTCTGCCTTCAGTCCTGTTGCGTTGGCAAATAATGGGGTTAGAACAAAAGCCATTATAGCCAATCCTAATAAATAGCGTTGATGTTGTTGATGTTTCCTTTGCACGTACATACTAAAACACCTCTCTTCTAAAATGGTTATATTTTTAACAAGCAATCTCTATACCTTGTTTATTGGATCGATCAAAAATGTATAAATGATTTGAAGTTAGGGCGCCATGAGGCATTTTTGCAATCAAGATTTAGAGTGTAGACGTGGCTAAACGCACAATTTTGACGCACTGGTTGTGTGATATGCCCCAAAAAGAGGATGGGGAATAATTTAACTATATCGAGGAGTTGGGATAGAAAGTGGTTTTATAAGAATTGCTTCCTGAATGGAAATAAAGTATTTTGACTGAAAATAAGGTGTTAATCATTTCTAAAGTACAGAAATGTTGCAATAATTATTGAATATCATAAACCAGCAAAGGTAAATATTATATGAATTTGAATTCAGAGCATGGAAATAAGTCTATTGCGGGACTCGTTGTATTTATTGTATTGGTTATATTGTGTTTAAGTGTATTTGTAGATAATGGATCATCAGAAGTTATCTATGACAAGAATTCTCTTTATCATCATATTCGGGTGGTGGAAACGGGGGGATATCGTTATTTGTATTTCAATAAAATGCGGGGCCGGCAAAGTGCGGTCAATCTTTTTAACCATTATGAGTTGAAATTTGCTTATACGCAGGCTGGTTTTGTGGCATTGGCCATGTTGGATAAACCTCCGGAAAAGGCGTTGTTTGTGGGATTGGGTGGTGGTTCCATGCCCAGAGTGATGGCAAAACACTATCCTGATGTAGCTATTGATGTTGTGGAGATTGATCCTGATGTGGTTGAAGTGGCCAAAAAGTATTTTTTTTTTGAACCCACTCCACAGATGAAGGTTTTTGTTCAGGATGCGCGCCGGTTCTTAAGGCGGCATTCCAAGAAATATGACTATATATTTTTGGATGCGTATAATGATGCCTCAATTCCATTTCATTTAACGACTAAAGAGTTTTTTCAAATTGTGAAAGAGCATCTTGAGCCGGGAGGATGGGTTGCGGCCAATGTGTGGGGACCGAGGAACGATCAGTTTTACTTGGCGGAAGCAAAAACGTATCAAAGTGTGTTTAATTCACTTTATGTTTTGGATGCGGTGGGGACCAATAACTATATTATGATGGCTTCGGATGTGGGTAGTGATATAACCAAAGAGACATTTATTGAACGCAGCCGGCATTTGAAAGCGAAGCGGAAATTTCCGTTTGAGGTTCTTCCATATGCCCGGACCATGCAAGACTTGTCAGAAAAAGACATCCATGCGGATATATTGACAGATGATTATGCGCCTGTAGAGATTTTGCGTGCTAGAAAGGCGGTAGAGAATTGATTCCTTTTTTTGTATTTTTATCGGGTGCGGTGGTGATGTCATTTGAAATTTTAGGCAGCCGTGTCTTGTCGTATAATTTAGGTGAATCCATTTTTGTTTGGGGCAGTTTAATTGGGATTTTTCTTGGTGGCTTAACGGTGGGGTATTGGTGTGGAGGCCATTTGGCGGATAAAATTACCTCGCTATTTTGTTTTGGAATGTTACTGGCCATTCCGGGTTTGATCTTGTGCCTTTTTCCACTTTATTGTGATGCGGTATGCTTGTGGATTTTTGACCGTCAACTGGGAGTTCGGATGGAACCGTTGGTGGCATCATTAATCTTATTTTTCCCTCCCACGGTGTTTATGGGAATGGTCAGTCCTTACGCAGTCAAGTTGCAAGTTCGAAGCCTGCGTTGGTTGGGGAGCGGGGTAGGGAACTTGTATGCGATTTCTTCGCTGGGCAGCATTATCGGAACCTTGTTTACGGCATTTTATCTTATCACCTGGATGAGGATTCATACTATTTTCGTGTTGGAAGGGATTGTATTGTTGCTGGGGGCGGTGGTCATTTGGATCGTGCATTGGTATGCGCCGATTCCGTATGAGACGGAGTGATGAGATTACATTTTTCATTTCGCCTCTTCATGATTTTATATTTTGTTGAATAGGGAGGGCGAGGCTCCCGCCGAGCCGTTTCCACGTATAACGGC
>CAZFER010000038.1:0-56352 GCA_964517495.1 uncultured bacterium
GTAAACGACACGGCTTTTAACCCACCCTACCGTTAAAACACCATGAGGAGCGAAGCCCATGCATCATTTTGTTAAACACATCAATCTGTTTATTGTAATCTCTCTATGTATGCTTTCCACTGTGGATGATATCCATGCGGCCCAGGCTGAGGCAAGCCGACGCATGCCTGATGCCTACCAGCCCGGCACAGAACTAACTGTTACGATTGCTATCGATGTTGACCCTGATGATGCGCCCTATGGCGTGATTATTACTGAAACCATTCCAGCCGGTTTGGAATTCGTATCCTCCTCCCCTGCGCCGAATATTCCGTTCAATCCTGGCAGCCGTCAGGTGAAGTGGCTGCTTTATAACGATGCAGGGCTTCCCTCTCAACATGTATCATATACGCTTCGCATACCTTCAAATGAAGTCCAAACCAAACACTTTTTCGGCACCATCACTTATGCTCATCATAATGATGTCACCGTCACCAAAGATATTACTGGAGATTTAAGCATTATCCGTGAACTTCCCACGCCGACTCCGACTAACACCCCGACGTCAACATCCACGCCAACACAAACACCAACCCCAATACCCACACAAACACCAACCAATACGCCAACTATAACACCAACGTTTACTCATACACCAACGGCCACCTATACCTCTACACCAACCCCAACAGAGACGCCGCTTCCCACCCAAACGCCGACCAATACGCCAACGGTTACTCCCACACCGACTCATACACCGACGGTAACCCATACGTCTACATCAACCCCAACAGAGACGCCGCTTCCCACCCAAACGCCGACCAATACGCCAACAGTTACCCCTACGCCGACTCATACATCAACATCAACACCGCTCCCCACATCGACACCGACTATGACACCACTGCCATCGGATACCCCAATCCCTACGAATACGGCGACTCCCACTCCGACAATAACGCCAACCATGACTCACACGGCAACTCAAACACCCACGCAAACGCCACTGCCAACGGCGACCTCTTTGCCAACTGATACTCCAACGCCGACCGTTACGCCAATACCAACCGATACCCCCACGGTTACCCCTCAGCCGACTCAAACACCGACGCCCACGCCTTCACCCATTCCAACTGATGCGCCTTCACCCACGTCAACTCCCACACCGGAGGATACTCCCACACCTGAGCCAACCCTGGAGCCGGTGGTTGAGCATCAATGTTCAGAGCATTTCGAATTACAGGATTTGGTTGAAATCCCCTTGCCGGATCATTCCAAAGGCCTGGTGGCCAAAGACTTTAACATGGATGGCTATGCGGACCTTGCTCTTACCATTCCATCTGAACCTGAACTGTTGACCTATTTTTCTACCGGTGATATAAATCAGCCGTTTGTCTCTCAAAACTATCCATTGGATTTCGAACCTGAGTTTTTAACCGCTGGTGACCTTAACGGCGATGGTGCAACGGATTTGTGCGTGCTTTCTTTATTGGATGCCATGCTAGAAATCATGCTCAACAATGGTTCCGGTGGATTTGAACAAACGCTGAATATTGAAATAGAATTTTACCCCACCAGCCAAATGTCGCAGGCCAAGGTAAGCCCCTTTGTTTGCACGGATACCGATCATGATGGACGTGATGAACTCTATTTAATCCAACCCAAAGCGGGTTGGTTTGACGCCGTCCATCAAATCACCCTGAACGAGACCGCCACGGATTATGAGGTGGAGGAATTCAGCATCGAAGGCATCGAAAACCGTGATTTCCACGCTCTGCAATTCATTGACTTTGACAACGATCAACAAAAAGAACTGCTGGTGCTGAGCTATCAAAATCCGGGATTATACGTATGCGATAGAACCGAGAACAACCAGTATTCGATGTCCATCGAATTCAGCCTGGAAAGCCCCATATCTGGTGAAAACGTGGTAGGCCTGACCGTCAGCGACATCGACGCCAACGGCAAGGATGACCTTATGCTGGTGCAACGATTGGGAACCATGCGGCTATACCGCAAACAGGGCGAGCGGATCGTGGAAACGCTTCTCTCCAACCTGGGCGATGACGCCAACCACGACGCCCTTGCCGCTGTGGATTTGGATCGCGACGACGCCAAGGACCTGGTGGTGCTCAGCCGCCATAAATTCACATCCAGCGATACTCCCACCAACACAGGCACGTTTGATGAAGTCAGCATTCTATGCGGCCAGAGCCTGGGCACCTTTGACAGCTCGGTATCGTTCCCCACGATATATGATTATGGCCTTTATTCCGAACTCAGCCTGGGCATTCTTGATCTAAACCATGATGGGTGGCAGGATATCGCCTTTGTGGATAACTATGGGGATAATTACGGGCAGAATCCCTCCATCAAGTTAATGCTGAACGACCATGAAACCATCGCGCCTCAAACCGTGAACCTCAGCGAATTAACCTCCCAACCAGTGAATGGTTTTGAGCCGGTTGATTCCGTCACCATCGGACAGGTTCCCCTCGATAACACGTTTGAGAATGCCACTGATGGCGAAGGCCTGATTGTCACCCTGCATCCTGGTGAAGGGGTATTCCTCATGCTGGATCACCCCATTGACGTAAAAACCAAAAAGATGCAGATCTCCGCCTCGGTGCGCAGCGATTCTGCGGATATCAACACTGCGCTGGTAGCGTTGGCCTATCCCATCGACAACAGCCTTAGTTACTTGCAATGGATGACCAACCGCCAACCCAACCATTGGCGGCGTATGTCATTAATGTATGATGCGCCTGTCAACCAAATCTATCCCGCCATGCAGCTGACTTTGCCCTCCAACTCAGCAGACAACCAGGTCACGGTCTATATCGATAATGTTGTAGCGGAACGCTATGTTTCCAGCGAAAAAGCCATTGTGTCAATGAAGACGGATACCACGTTTGATAGCCTCACCCCGTCACTCGAGGGAATGAATCCCAACCTGATTCTTCCCCCCGATGGCGCCCAAACTGGTGAGGTAAAACTAACCGAAGGCGTGCAGGGACAAGGCATCGAACTGGCGCTAACACCTGATAAGCTGTTATCCAACATCGCTGTGAATGGAGAAGCGATCCCATCGCTGCCGGCACAGGTCTTCGCCAGTGTAATGGCAAAACGCAGCAACGCCGTGGGGGGGATGTTCGCTTTCGCCGTGGTGACAGGGGAGCAGACTCTCATTCACTATCGTCATACCAATCATCTATCCGATGAGGAATACCAGCGTATTGTGCTTGGCGGTCAGTTTCAATCCAGTACGGTCAATCCCAGCCCTATCACCGTTATTCAACTCAGCGGCCCTGATATTACTGGCAGTATCTTGCTGGATAATCTGAATTTGTATCGGAAAGAATGAGATGTACTTCTACTTCGACAGCCGGTCAGGTTAGGAGGTACCCTATTTTTTTCAGGGCGGTTTGAAAGGATTTTAAATTCTTCTTTTGTACCACCAATTTATCTGTTTCAAGCAACCAGCAGTATCGTTTTGTGCGGGAGTTATGTGCGAGCAGTTTAGCGGTTGAAGCATCATTGACTTTAAAGATCAGGGCTTCCTCCGGTTCGCTGAACAAGCCCATCTTTTTTTCGATGTCTTGCAGAAAGATTTCAACCCCTTCCGGAATGCCGGTGGTGGAATGTTTGGATAAAAAATTCCGAATATCCTGAATGGAGCCGCCTTTCTCGATATAATCGAGGATGGGTTTCTGATCCATGATCCACTTGTAATCGCCCTTCTGCGAGGCGAGCATTTCCAAAAAATGATAAGCATGATCGTAGTTTTCCGGTTTACCGACATATATAATTTCATGATTGGGCAACACTTTCAGGGTTCGTGGGTCTTCCATTTCAGGTGGTTCATATTGTTCCGACTTACCCAAACAATAGGCACCTAATGCATTCAACCGTACATACTGCAAGCCATCATAGCGGCTGCAGAATTCCATCTGCTCCGTCCCCCAGTAACCATCAAATTCAGGCCAAAGCCTGTGCGGATAGACGTATGCCACATCAACCAAACCGAAGGTGGCCAATGTTTCAAACAGAAAAGCCCGTAAATATTGTTTGTTAATAATTTCCAATTTTCAGGCAATTCGGATTCTGTTTTTAATTCGACCATTTTGGGTGCGGGAAGTAAACGTTTTAACGGTACCTTTAATTCAGCGGGTATTCGTAAATCATTCAGATAATGCTGATTGGTTATAAAAGCATAAACTAACGATTTTCTCTCATAACCTTTTGTTATCAAAGGAAATTCTCTTTGGTATCTGGCAGTAAACGTATCGGGGTTACTAAAACCATGATGGATAATATCGGCAAGAAGAAGTTTTTCATCAGACGAGAGAAAATCAATTGCTTTGGCCGTTTCGTTAATCAGAAAATCATGAAGACTGTTCATCAAATCTTCTTTTCGAGTGATATATTGTCCACATCGAAAACGGCTGACGAATGATTTTAATTCACTGCTCCTTAAATGTTCCAACGAATCTTTTAGAAAAAATTCCATTTTATTGTGATTCCTCTTTTCCATTCTTCCTTATGTTTAAATATTGACACTATCGGGTCGTTTGAGTTAAAAACATTAACATATACACCAGGATTCAATAAATGTATCATGCAGTGATAGTATCAAGAAATTCCATTTTAATGTATAGGTAAACAAAAAGGAGAAAATGAGATGAAAAAGCAGTTTAGTTTTATGTTATCCGTTTTATTGCTGGCCGGATTGGTGATGGTGGTTAATGCATCGGAAACCAAGGATAAGGCGAATAAATGGATAAAGAAAGGGTATGAACCCTTGTTTACGGGGAAAGACCTGAGTCACTGGAAGATTCCCAATGGTGATAACGGCCATTGGAAAGTGGTGGATGGGGTGATCGATTATGACGCCCGCTCAGAAGCCAAAGGCGACAAAAACCTTTGGACCAAGGAATCGTTTGAAGATTTTAAACTGCATGTGGAATGGCGTTTCAAACGCACCTCCGGATTATATTCAATGCCCACTATTCTTCCCGATGGCTCGTATAAAACCGATGAAAACGGCAAGCGAATTATTACCCCCACCCCAAACGCCGATTCAGGGATTTACTTACGAGGGACCTCAAAAACTCAGATCAATATCTGGTGCTGGCCGGTTGGCTCCGGCGAAATGTGGGGTGTGCGCAACGATCAAAGCCTTACTCCAAAACAACGCGCTGCGGCGGTTCCCAAAGTGAAAGCGGATAACCCGGTGGGTGAGTGGAACGCTTTTGATATCACCATGAAGGGAAACCGGGTGACGGTCAAACTCAACGGCAAACTGGTGATCGACAACGCCAAAGTGCCGGATGTACCTGAGGAAGGTCCTATCGCTCTCCAGCATCATGGCGGGTTCAACGAAAAAACGGGTGAATATAGCCCGGCATCCAGCCTAATCCAATTTCGTAATATCTACATTAAGCCGTTGGAGAAGTAATGGGTTTGCCGAACCATAACAGAGGGCGAACACATAGGTTCGCCCCCAATGTCATTAACTTAAGATCAAATTGGTTCGTTGAATAGGGAGGGCGAGACTCCCGCCGAGCCGTTTCCACGTATAACGGCTTGGTGGGAACCTCGCCCTCCCTGGGTGGCTGGGATGTTACAATTAATTTTCTCGAAGTATGCCCCTGAGGAAATTCACTCATTATCCACTATAATTCCTCAAACTCTCTGTATTTTGAATCGATCTTAAAATAGCCATTGAAAAGAAATTGTATCGATACATTATAAAAAAGCATTCAACGGGGATATCATCCCAACTGTTTCTTTCAGTCGTTCTTCTGGTATCCTCTTGGATTATGGTGAGGTTTTCTGCTCATCGTGTGAAAAGCTTGAGTTGCCATGGATTGGATAGTCATGAAAAATTTGAGAAAGAAAGATAATCATAATCTGATGAATAATTTACTGAATGGGGATAAAAATGAAGAGTTGGCCCATCGGCAGTATCTTATTGACTTTATGGGGATTGATGATATTTGGCGGGTGTTTCGCATCATGGCGGAGTTTGCGGAATCGTTTGAAACGCTCGCTCAACTGCCGGATTCGGTGACTATATTTGGCTCTGCGCGCACACCGGCAGGGCATCCTTTATACGAAGATGCCCGCAAGTTGGGAGCCTTGATCGCCCAGGAAGGATTCGCCACCGTAACCGGTGGCGGCCCAGGGATTATGGAAGCGGCCAACCGGGGGGCGTATGAATCGGATGGCATCTCTGTCGGATTGAACATCGAACTTCCGCTTGAACAAGCCCCCAATCCTTATATCACCACCGGTTTGGATTTCCGCTATTTCTTTGTTCGAAAAGTGATGCTGGTTAAATATTCGGTGGCCTTTATTATCTTTCCTGGCGGTTATGGCACAATGGATGAACTCTTTGAATCCCTAACCTTGATTCAAACCTACCGGGTCCGTCGCTTCCCCATCATCCTCTACAAAAAGGACTATTGGGATGGATTATTAAAATGGCTCAACGAACGGATGCTGGAAGACAACAATATCTCAACCAGTGATTTAAATTTGATCCAAACCACCGATTCGATAGAAGAAGCGATGGAGATGATCAAAAAATCAGAATTGATTGTAAAGGGGTGAAATAAGTTCGAAGGGTTGGCAATGCAAGAAAGAGTTAATGGATTCAATATAAAACAGGTAAAAAAATCCAAATAGAGCATTTAGCACGTGAACGGATGTTTTTTTTTTCATAAAATTATCACCCCATCTCCATCCACTCCACATCATCCCCATATTTTGACAACAGTGGAATAGCAGCCTTAGGAAAACAGAATTCGCTTACCCCGTGGCCAACAGTGATGACATTCAGTTCATCCTCATTGGCTTCCCATAGCAAGTGGTAACCCATCTCGCCGGTGAGGTAGACGTCGACACCCAGGTTTTTTACGATGGGCAGAAAATTGTTGCCGCTGCCGGTGGATAACGCAATGGTTTTGATTTTGCGTTTGGTGTCGGGACGCACACCTCCCAGTTCAGGTTTGCGGGGCAGGTTTTTAATTACGCGCTCTTGAAAGGCGTTCCAGCTGATTTTTTTGTCGAGTTCGCCTATCCACAGCGCCTGACTTAAATCGCGGAAATCTTCCAGTGGGTAAAGATCGTAGGCCGGTTCTTCGTACGGATGATGTTGAAACAAGGCGTTGACCACGCTCTGCTTTTTTGAGGCAGGCAAGACCATTTCAATGCGTTGTTCATCCTCGGTTTCAAATTGCCCTGCTTGTCCAGCGAATGGATTGCTGTGTTCCGAACCGCGAAAGGTCCCAAAGCCATGCAGGGTATACGAGCATTGGTCATACTCGCCAATAATTCCCGCGCCTGCTTCGGATAGGGCGCTGCGTAGGCGGTCGGTGTAATCCGGTGGGATAAAGGTCACCAACTTAAGTTGATCCGCTTGTGGTTTGGATGCCAATGGATGGCAGGATTTACACCCCAGTTTCTCAGCCCACCATTTGCCCATGCCTTGCGGATGTAAATCAAAATTGGTGTGTGCAGCATATAACGCTATATCGTCACGAATCAATTGGCGTACCAGGCGCTGGACGGGATTGTTTTCCAGCAGTGTTGAAACCGGCTTGAAAATAAGCGGATGATGAGCCAAAATCAGTTCCGCCTTCTTTTGCTTTGCTTGCTTAACTAAATTACTCGACACTTCAAGGGATACCGCCACCCGTTTGATATCTTTATCACGATCCCCGATTTGCAATCCTACTGGATCCCCCGGCAACGCCCATTCCTTCGGAATGGCTTTCTCGATTATCTTCACCAATGCGTTTAGTTTCATGTATACCTCCAAAAATTACTTTAATTTCAATATATAATCCATTATAAGGAATGATCAAATCTTTTAAACGATTTAGGCAACTTAAATTATGGGGGATCGAAATAAGAGCACAGCCTTACAGCAGCGTGATCGGTTCCCAATTGGTTATTTTGTCAAACAACTGGTAGGGCAGGTGGCCCAGGTTGGGGTGGGTGGGCCTTTTTTCGTTTAACCGTTCAATGCGCTTAAACCATTCGTTTGATTCCAGCCCGAGCAACCACTTTTCCCAATCCTGTTGGGGTAGGTCTTCCACAATGCTTCCATGTTCACGGTGGCGTGACAAATAAGCCCGAAACGCCTCGCGGCCATAGGCAAAATTTCCTGCTTTGTGGGTAAAAGGGCAATCCAACGTGACTTCTATATATGTGGGAGAGGGAATCGGCAATCTTTCACGGTTGTGTAAAAACAATCCACCCGCTGAGTGGTTAGAATCTTTTTTATAGACATATGCCTTGGCATCCGGATACCGTTCACGAAATTCACGCACCAAACTGGGCAGAGTCAAATTATCTTTCAGTCGGCAGGTTTCTTCAGGTGAAAAAAGCGGTTTAGGCGATTGCTCAGATATGGTGGGTTTGGTCACGCAATAGGTTAATGGAGGCAAAAAAATAACCGGTGATGCCACGATAGCCATGAAAATAATCGGTACCCCAAAGGGAAAATGAACAGCACCGATAATGACTCCAAACCAAATGGTTGATAATAGGGGAAAGGTTAAATCAGTGGTTAAGTTGGTACTTCGGGTTACTGCCTGTTGAAGATAGAAGGCTAAAAAACCCATCAAACCAGCAATAACCAGGATTTGTACACAAGAATACCAAATCTCGCCTCCCAGACTTACCAAAATAACGCTTATATCCAAGGGCGGTTGCTGTAACCAATAGACACAAAATACAATGAGTCCCAGCCCTATCATAACCAATTATAACCCATTAAAAATATCTTAGTCCCACTATTATAAACACATCGTATTTGATATGTTATGGTTTTCGACATTAATTAACGCCAGATTAAGCCAATTACTATTTTATCGTAATCGATTTTGGGAGAAAAACAATGAAACAATTTCACATTCTCTTGATGGGATTTTTCTCAGCCCTTTTGATTCTTCAAATTCAGCCGCTTCCAGCCCAAGAAACGGATTTATCCTTCGAACGCGTTATGCGTGAACAAATCACCATTTTGAGTGGGGATAAGGAAATCGCCGTTTATCACGCCGGGGCGGGATTGGATAAATCCTACTTTCACCCCCTTTGGACACCCGATCACCGTTGCATTACCTACGATTCCCCCGCTGATCATGTCCATCACCGTGGATTATGCATCGGGTGGCCGGATGTTTCCAATATCGATTTTTGGGCTGAATCAAACTCACCTGCTGGCCGTCGAGGCACCATTAAACCCATCGACATTGCCGTAGACAAAGAGAAAAACGGCCAGGTGCGTTTAGTTGAAAAGAACCGCTGGCAGGATCAAAACGGAACTGCCATGATCTCGGGCCGTTATATTTGGATTTTTTATCCACCACAGGGCAATCTGCAACTTTTGGATGTCGATATAAGGCTTGAAGCCCTTCAGCCAGAAATCGTGTTTGGTTCAGATGAGGGGCAGCCACGCACATATCATGGATTAACCATCCGGCTGGGTCCGTTTGCCGAACCGCGATTTTACAATTCAGAAGGGGATGTTGGCGATGAAGCCTGTATGGGCAAACCCGCTAAATGGTGTGCCCTTTCCGGCTTGCAGAATGGGGGGCCTGTCACAGCGGCAATCTTCGATCACCCTCAAAATGATCGACACCCCTCCCGCTTCTTCGTCCTGGGCACGGGTATGCAATTCATTTCCACTTCACCCAACTACGCTACACCCAAAACGTTGAAAAAAGGAGAAACCTGGCATTTACGTTATCGAGTCGTGGCCGCCGGTGCTCCACAGCAAAACGTTGGTTGGAATTTAGACAAATTGTGGGTCAACTACGCCGAAGGGAGATAAAATCCCAATAATCGGATTTACACGTAAACCGGCTTATCAAGATTTTGTAACCCAGTTCATCAAACCTCGAAAGCCCTCTCCACCACGGACCTTGTCGAGTAAAACTGCGGCCAAAATAACCGCACCAAGCACAACCTGTTGGGTATAACTCTCAAGCCCCAGCAGGTTCATGCCGTTTTGTATCACAGAGATGATGAACGCGCCAATTAACGTACCAAAAATTTGTCCTGAACCTCCCGAGAGACTTGTTCCGCCCACCACCACAGCAGCAATAACATAGAGTTCATACATCATACCCATGTTGGGTGTGCCCGTATTAATCTGTGAGGCTTGGATACAGCCCCCCAATCCAGCGGTCAATGCGCTGATGGTATAGACAAATACGATAACAAGTCCAACTGGAATTCCCGAAAGGCGAGCCGCTTCATGATTACCTCCCACGGCATAAATATATCGGCCCAGCCGGGTATGAGCCATAAAAATATGGGCGATACTGTAAAGCACAATCAGTAGAATAACCGTATTTGGAATACCTGCTGTACGTCCTTGCCCTAGCCAGGTAAGAGAATCGGGGACCTGATAGATAGAAAATCCCCCTGTGATTTGAAACGCCAGCCCACGAGCGATCATCATGACAGCAAGTGTTGTGATAAATGGAGCAACTTTGAATTTTGCCACTAAAAAACCACCGATTGCCCCAATAGCGCCACTACTCAATGTTCCTGCAATAAAGCCAACAAACACCACCCATGCAGATGCTTCCAATCCACCCAGTTTCTTCATCACCAGCGTTCCGATCACAGCAGAAAGGGCAATCAAACTCCCCACCGATAAATCAATTCCAGCCGTGATGATCACCATCGTCATGCCAATCGCAATCACTGCGATAACGACGATGCGATCGACAATGGCAATTAGATTCGAACCTTTGAGGAAGTCTGGCCATACATGGGAAGATGGTGTTAAGAGTTGAAAATCAGTCAATCCTGGATATTTATCAGGAATAAGATCAAAAACTCCCCATTTTGAAACATCGCCTGTCGTTCCGATGGCGGCAAGTTTTTGCTCCTGATCTTTAATTTCATCCAGTTTTAAACGCAGGTCACGTGGTTTTCCAACGACCACTTGCGAGTGAGTAAAACCCGCTTGTTTTAATTGCACCCCCAGGTTTTTTGCAAATTGGGCACTGTCCGTATTTTGGGCACCGACAGCCAGTATGACATCAGAGGGATCATGCTGGTTTTTGATTTGATTTATAATTTGCTTGACAGCCTCATCACCGGTAGGCATTTGTTCTTTCAACGTCAATACACTAAACAAAGCACAGAGCGCAAACAGAACCAATAACATGCCATAATCACTTGTGAATTTCTTAAACATGAACCTCTCGTTATCCGCCTCGTACAACGATATCACCTTTGCTATGCAACCCATTGGTGGCGGCGTAGGGTAGACCACGCAAACTTGAATCGTTTAATTCCTCAGCTGTGGTATCAGGGCCGGAGCCAATCAGTACCCATTGGTTTCTCTTCAACGGTTGAATCCCAATCCGTTCCGCATTCCCTGGTTTAAGCGCACCAAAGTTATGATTCTCTCCCGGGATGCCCGGATCATAATCTCCATACCAATATTTTCCATTCAACACAATAATAATTCGATCGCTGGTTTCGGTGAATTTTTCCAAAAAGGGATCATTGGGAATACTGGTCATGTATGAAACAGGGCTTGTTAGAGGCGCGTAAATATCCACATGGGTACGGGCTGGTGGATAAACATCATCCACCGATCCCACTCCAAATTTTTTGATGCGATCCACACCGGGTTGAGTATCTTTATCCCATACATCAACCAGCAATAAATTCTGGTCAATACGGAACGTTTCTATTCCTGTTCCCAACGAGCGCATATCAGCTTGTGAACGGGCGATTTTTGCCCTTAGTTGAGCATTGATAAAATTGGGAACCGCAATGGCGGCAAGGATTCCAATAATAGCAACAACGATCAGTAACTCAATTAAAGTGAAGGCAGATTTTTTCATAATTTGAATCTTCTCAATATAAATACCACTCAGGCACATCGGTCCCTACTCTCTGCAAACGCAATCCTGAATAAACAGACCGGTAATCTCCATTCCCCGGGTCTTCACCGGTCAAGGCGGGATGATCGACGATATCCTCAATGATGACATTGACTGTTTCCTGATCGGCTACGGTCACCGTTCCCAATGAGGATTCAATTATATTAAAACCAAATTTACCTAAAAAGTTACCATCTCGTCGGCCAAAGGTCATCATTTCATTCCCTTCAATGGCGGCAGAGATCGGGCATGGCCGGTTATCTTCACCCCATGTTCCCAAACTGCCATGCATTAAAAAGACTTCGTAGGTCCCGCCATTTTGCACAGTTACAGAAGTTCGAAGCGCCGGGCAATCTTCGTTGCCATCATCCGCTGCCCTGGGACCACGAGAAACCAGCGAATTCCCAAAAATCCCAATATCGCGCAAGCGCCAGAGATTATCAGTGCTGCTATTTCCGGCAGTCCAAACCGTGTCTTCAGCCAAACTATCATCCCTGGCGGTGGTGTTAAAACGATTCCCGCTTTTATCGGTTTGTTCCTGATAGGGAAGTGGATTTACCGTAATCACATCCGGTCCCCCTTCCAGAACCGTTAAGGTGATCCCTTGATACATACACACCATCCATATGGCGGCCACTCCTTCCTGAGTGTCATCGACACGAATGGTAATAGTTTCGCCTGCTTCAACCGTGACTTCACCAATAACAGCATCATAAAAGAAAAGGCTGTCTCCCGGTTCGGGTTCTCCAAATTCATTGGGAATGGCAATCGCTGAACCACCGGCTAATTCATTCCCATTTTCAGCCGAATAGATTTCGAATGGTTCATCTCCCACTGCGGCTTGAATTTTTCCTTCCCCCGGAGCCGCCGTCGAATCCATATAATGAAATTTCACTTCATATGTCCCCCCAAATGCAACAGTTATGTTGGTTTGAATCTCTGGTGCATCTTCATCCGAGCCTGGACCATTGGAAACCACACCATCAAAACCCCTGGAATCCAATAAATCGGCTGGATAAAGAAACCATTTATTATCCTCTCGAATGAGAAATGGCTCATCGATTGGATATTCCACAATGGCGGATTGAGGCCCTGTTGAATAAACATTCCCAAAGGTATCCTCTTGTTCTTCAATATGAACAGCAGGGAAAAACAGACTGAGATTTTGGCTGTGAGAGGATTCAATGATGATAAAATTCATTACCAAAAAAGCGATCAAAAAGCATGTTACTCGTGTATTTAATTTCATTAATACCCTCCTTACCCCAAAAATCAGGGGGAATGAAATAATGTTGATCGAGCCTATCATGTTTAATCTCAATCTGTCAATTGAATTTTAATAAATTCAAACATTTTTTCATGTTAATCGATTCATTTAGTGTTTCAGGGGAAAGCCATTATTACTTGATCGTGATATGGATATCTGCCAGATTTATTTATTACGTAATAAATAAATAGCATCGTCATTGATGGATAATAGGTGGATTGAATGGATCGTTCATTGGACAATGGGTATAATGAAACAAAACATCCTCTGCTAACATGAATTGAGTGATCGAGGTTGTGGTTGTATAGTTATTCTTATACAAAAATCAATCAAAAAGTGAGAACAGTCTATAAACTATGATTTTTATAATCAATTTATTAAACTCGGTGGTTCGTTTGTATGAGCTAATTATTATCGTGCGGTGTATTCTGTCCTGGGTGCAGGTCCCGCCACGCAATCCACTGGTCCGGCTTATTTATCAGTTGACTGATCCGCTGATGGATGCTGTGCGGCGTGCGTTTCCCTTTTTGGCAAGCGGTGGGATCGACTTCAGCCCCATTGTGATATTTCTATTAATTGATTTTACCCGGCGTTATATTATCTCATTGATGACCACCCCAATGTTCTAAAAACATTGGCCTTCTGTTGAGTCATAGGCTGTGCAAGCGGGATGCTTGCGCATCTTTTAAACGTTTACTATTTAGAAAATGGAGAGATTGGCATGTATCGAATCCTAATCATTACAATGATGTTTTGTTTTGCTTTTAGCAACGTAACTGTGTTCGCCGCTGAAAACGCATTGCGCGTGATGACCTTCAACATCCGTTATAACAATCCTGGAGACGGAATTAACGCATGGCCCAACCGCAAGGATCATGTCGCCGATATGATCGGCACAAAGCACAAAGCCGATCTGGCGGGATTGCAGGAAGCGCTCAAAGGACAAATTGACGACCTGCAAGACCGCCTGGATGATTACACCTGGTTTGGCGTGGGACGTGATGATGGCAAGAATAAAGGGGAATACTGCCCAATATTCTATCGCAAGGCGCGGTTCGAACTGTTGGATAATGGAACCTTTTGGTTGTCCGAATCCCCTTCCGTACCCGGCAGCCGTTCATGGGATGCCGCCATTACCCGGATTGTGACATGGGGAAAGTTTAAAGACCTCAAAACAGAAAAAACCTTTTATCTGTTCAACACTCATTTCGATCATCGCGGTCGAGAGGCACGCTTTGAAAGCGCAAAACTAATTACCCAAAAAGCCCCGAAAATAGCGGGCGATACCCCCTATTTTGTAACGGGTGACTTCAACCTCCGTGAAACCACAGAGGCCTATGCCGTGTTAGCCGGCGATGATAGCCCTCTTGAAGATGCCCGTTATGCCAGCCAAAAACCTCACGAAGGGCCAACCGCAACATTTACTCGTAATCAATGGACTGAAACAGGCCCCCCAGAAAGCAAGATTGATTATGTTTTTGTTAAAAAAGGGCTTGAGGTTTTAACCCACAAGGTGCTGGATGATCAATATAACGGGCGCTTCCCTTCCGATCATTTACCCGTTTTAATTGAGATCAATCTGAAATGATATATGAATCAATTCATCCAGTCGTTGGCCAACATTTGTGAACGGCATGTTCTGAACGAGAAATGGTTAATCGCACCTAATCGGCGGGTAGGCTATCAATGGATAGATAGCGTCTGCCGAACAGGACAAGCGGCGGTTAATGTTCGGATATTTACGTTAAAATCACTCGCGTTGGAATTATCCGGCGATACCTTGGCTCACCGCAATGTGGCGCTTATCTCCAACGCTGATGGCGCGTTTATCATGGAAGCGATTTGGAATCGCTTGCGTGAGAAACAGCTGCGTTATTTTTCATCCCTTCAACCGCGTCAGATGTTTTTCAATGGATTATTCAACACCCTCCAATCAATAAGGCTTGCCGGTTTGAGTGTTGATTCATTTAAACATGAGCAGTTTGATACCCCCGAAAAAGGGGAGGATGTTTTTAACTTATTACGCGCCTATAAAGATGAACTGCAAAAACGTTGTGTTGTTGATTATGCGGATGTATTGCAATGGTCAATTCAAACCGCCAAAAAAGGTACGCATAAATTTCTGGATGGCCTAATGGTTCTCTTGCCAGAGTCAACAACATTATCCGTTCTAGAGCAAAAACTGCTTGATACGCTTCCTGAAGGAAAAGTAAATCAGCTGCCTGTCGATCCCCCCCGCCCATGTCCTGCCAGTAAAACGATGATCTTTCAAGCACTGGGTGAGTCAAATGAAGTGAGAGAGGTATTAAGACGATGCCTAAGGGCTGGTTATGCGTTGGATGAGGTGGAACTCATTCATACCAACAGCCAAACCTACCTTCCACTTATTTATGAGCTATCCCAGCGTATAAATACCAGTGACGATGCATCCACACATGGCCTTCCGGTTACTTTTGCCGAAGGAATTTCCACTCGTTACTCACGGCCAGGACGTGCCGTAAAAGCCTGGGTGGAGTGGATGCGAAATGATTATATGCAAAAAATCCTTGTCCTTATGATCGAAGAAGGCTTGCTTGAATTGCCTGAATCCATGCAGGGGACATGGGGCCATTTTCGCCTGGCAGAAATACTTAAATCCATTGGTATTGGTTTTGGCAGAAACCGTTATTTACGAATCTTAAACGATCAATTACAAGCCATAAACGAACGGATTAACGAAAAAATATCCCTTCAAGAGGAGGATGACGAATCCGATTTACAACGTGATATGGATTATTTGCGGCGGCGGGTGAATGGTATTCTTGCCATCATTCAAATGATCGAACGGCTGTTTGAGATTCAACCGGATGAGGAAAATTCACCTTTTAAACAATTGGACTCAGCACGGCGGTATATCGAAGAGTGCGTAAAGCATGAATCGGAATTAGATCACTACAGCCGTAATCGGCTTTTGGATGAAATCAAACGCATGCAGCGTTGGTTTAAAGATGGTGAAGATGAATTTAACCTGGATATTTGGGCATGGCTGGCTGATCTGCCGGACCAGCTTTATGTAATGGGCAGCGCTCCACGCCCAGGGCATTTGCATGTTTCCAATATTCAAAGCGGTGGACATTCAGGCAGAGAGCATATATTTATAATTGGTATGGATGACAGCCGTTTCCCCGGTTCAGCATTACAGGATCCCATTTTGCTGGATCAGGAACGATCTGCGGTGTCACCCCATTTAACACGCTCTTATCAACGTCTTGAGGAAAAAAGAGAAGAATTCTATTTAATGCTGGGTCGCTTAAGGGGCGATGTTACATTTGGATTCAGTGGCTATGATATTATCGAAGATCGCGAGTGTTTCCCCAGCCCGATATTATTGGATGTTTATCGCTCACTCACGGAACAACCAGCGGCGGATCAACAGGACTTCATGAATTGGCTTGAACTTCCTGCTTCTTATACTTCAAATGACGAAGCGGGAGTCTATTCCCTGGATGAATGGTGGCTTTGGCGATTTTGTGGCTTTGAAACAATCTCCCAGTCTGATGAATTGGTCTTCAACCGCTTTCCCCACCTTCGGCGGGGCCAGGAAGCCACACAACAGCGCTATTCAAATGCATTGACATCCTATGATGGGATTGTTCCCGAAGCAGGCCAATGCATCGATGCGGCACAACCAGGAGCGAAAATTTTATCCGCCACCGCCTTGGAAACCGCAGGCAGCTGTCCATTGAAATTTTTCTTTCGTTATATCCTTGGAATTAAAGTCCCGGATGAATTCATTGTGGATACTGAACGCTGGCTTGATCCATTGGCCTACGGCAGTTTGTTGCACGATGTGTTTCATAAATTTATGCAGAACGTAATAGCAGCCGGTGAAACACCCTCTTACAAGCACCATAAAAAACAGCTGGATGATTTGTTGGAAGAAGAAATTAAAGATTATGTGCATTTATACCCGCCTGTGAGTGAAAACGCTTATCGTGTCCAGTATAGCGAATTAAAACAAGCGGCTCATATTTTCTTGACCGATGAAGAAGTGTACGGCCAACACAGCCATGCTGTTTATCTTGAGCAATTGATCCAAGACCAATATGAAGGTAAAGCATCGATTCAGATTCAAGGCCGATTGGACCGTATCGATCGTATCGAAGGCAAGACCAATAGTTTCACCCTGATCGATTATAAAACCGGTAGTGCCAGCAAATACGAAACCAAGGATATCTTTGATCATGGACGTATCATGCAGCATGCCTTGTATGTAAAACTGGCCGACGCATGGCTCAAGAAAAACATATCTCCAAATGCCAAGTTGGAAAAATTCATCTTTTACTTCCCGAGTGTTAAAGGAAAAGGTCGCCGCATTGAAATGAATGCGGATACGTTACTGTCTAATGAAACGCCATTGTTGAATATCACTTCTTTGATGGCCAGTGGGTGTTTTATGCCCACCACCAACAGCCGTGATTGCCAATATTGTGATTATCAAGCGATTTGCGGGGATGTCGCAGCCATTACAGAAGCGAGCCAATTGAAACTGGAAAATCCTGAAAACTTTTTATCGCACCCCTTTGCGGAACTAAGACAAAATGACCGATAACATCATCCAACAACCACCAGATCAAGCCAGCCGGGATTGTATTTTAAACGGCCTGGATACCACCATCCTGGTGGAAGCCGCGGCGGGGACCGGTAAAACCACCAGTCTGGTTGGACGAATGACCGCCTTGCTTAGGGAACAAAAAACCTCTGTTGACTCGCTGGCTGCCATTACCTTTACACGAAAAGCGGCGGCTGAATTACGTGCCCGTTTTCAAGCCGCGCTTGAAAAGGAAAACCAAAACCCAACAGCTGAATCTTCGGTTCATATAGCCAATGCCTTGCAAAACATCGACCGTTGCTTTATCGGAACCATCCATTCCTTTTGCGCCCGTTTATTAAGAGAACGTCCAGTTGAGGCCGGCGTTGATCCCGGTTTTGAGGAAATCGATGATGATGCCGATGGTCAGCTCAGAAACCAGGCATGGGATGAATATATCGATCGTCTGTATGGAGAAGACAACGCGCTTATTGATGAACTTACTGAAATGGGTTTGCAGCCAGGGCAGTTGAAAGAGACGTTTTTACGTTTCGCTGATTTTCCCGATGTTGAAAACTGGCCTGTGGAAAAACCCGCGCTGCCAAATTTAAGTGAAGTTGTAAGACGCCTGCGCGAATATGCGGATCATATGACCTCCATGTCCAAATCTTTCCCTGATGATATCGGCAATGATAGATTGATGCCCCTCTATCGCACCGTTCCCCGGTTAGTGCGCTATGCCGATCCTCACAAACTTTCAGATTGGATGGATATTCTGGATTCTATTGGTTTTAAACCCTACGACCGCAAAAAAGTAGTGCAAAAACAATGGCCGGGTGGAAAAGAACAGGCTTTATATGAATTGGATACCTTAAACCAATTTATTGAACAATACGCAAAACCCTGGCTGAATGCCTGGCGAGTGCGGCGTTATGAATTGATCATGCGCGTGCTGCAACCGGCGAGGGAACGCTACGACAAAATTCGTCACATGGGAGGATGGCTAAACTTTCAGGATTTGCTGATGGCAGCGGCGCGTTTGTTGCGTAATCATCCCCATGTCCGCCGTTATTTTCGCAAGCGGTTTTCTCACCTGCTGGTGGATGAATTTCAGGATACCGATCCCATCCAAGCGGAAGTGATGCTTCTGCTGACCGCGGATAACACCTCGGAACCGGATTGGAGCCAATGCCAACCGGTTCCCGGTTCATTGTTTGTCGTCGGCGATCCCAAGCAATCCATCTATCGTTTCCGGCGTGCGGATATCGTGACCTATAATCAGGTCAAAACCATCATCGAACAAAGCGGTGGGAAAGTCCTCTCTCTTTCCGCCAACTTTCGTACGCAAGAACCCATCTTGCATTGGGTCAATCAAACCTTTCATTCGGCTTTCTCCGAAACTGCAGATGAATTCTCCCCCGCCTATGTGAATTTAGAACCAGGAAAAACAGAACAACAAATTGAAGACCCCCAAGCAGTAACCCGGCTTTTAATTCCAGAGGATTATAGCAAAAATGACGATGTTATGCTGCATGAATCCCATTGGATTGCCCGCCTGATCCGTGCAGCAATAAATGAGGGAAGTGAACCGGGTGACTTTATGATCATAACCCGTAATCGCAGCCACCTGAGCGATTATGCCCGTCAATTGGAATACTTGGAAATCCCCCATCAAGTCACCGGCGGCAGTTCCATGAACGAAGTGCCTGAATTGGAACTCCTCTACCGCTGCCTGATGGTGTTAATTAATCCTGATAATCCCATCCACACCGTCAGTGTGTTACGCAGTGGATTATTTGGGATTAGTGATGAAGAACTATTCCACTACAAACAAGCAGGGGGCGCCTTTTCATTTCGTGCCCCAGTGCCCGAAACACTGCCACAGGAAACTCAAGATTTGTTTAATGAAGCGTTTGAACATCTCAAAACCTATGCGCATTGGTTTCATCGCTATCCACCTGTAGCGGCAATCGAACGAATGATTGAAGATTCCGGCTTACTTGCATTGGCAGCCGCCAAATCGGCGGGAAGCAACCAGGCTGGCAGCCTGCTCAAAGCCATCGAACTACTGCGTCAAAAACAAGCTGACACATGGTCGTTGGAACAGATTGTTAATCAATTGGGATATTGGATTCATCATGAAGAAGTGCATGACAGTATTCCCGTTCATCCCGGTCAGGGATCGTATGTGCGGCTTATGAACTTACACAAAGTTAAAGGCCTTGAAGCACCGGTGGTTTTTTTGGCCGATCCCAGCGGGAAATACCAACATCCCGTGGATATTCATATCGATCGGACACAGGGACGTTCAAGCGGCTTTCTGGCAGTTTTAAAACGTTCTGGATATCAAAATGTTCTATTGGCCCATCCCCACCAGTGGGAGCAATATGAAGAAAAGGAAAAAACGTTTTTAGACGCTGAAGAAAAACGGTTATTCTATGTGGCAGCGACCCGTGCGGGCAAGCGTATGATCATTTCCCAGCGCAAAAAAAACAATCATCATAATCCCTGGAACTTTTTCAGTGACGCCCTTGGTGATGTTTTTGATATTCCCGATCCAGGCCGGCAAGCCGTGCCCATCGTAAATGAAATACGGATCGATTCCACCGCGCCGCAAAGGGCCTTGGAGGCTATCACCTGCCAATGGGATATGATTTGCACCCCAACCTATGAAACCCAACATGCCAAACAAGTATCCCAATCCTGGACCAAACTCGATATCGAACGGGATGAACACGGCGCCCAGTGGGGAACGTTGATCCATATGCTCCTGGAAGCCCGGATGAGTCAACCTGAATGTGATCTGGCCAGTTTGGCTGCTTCTTTCCTGGCCGATTCCAACCTTGACTCCAGCCTGTTGGATGAAGCCATCGACACTGTGCAATCCGTCATCCATTCCCATATTTGGGAGCGTGCCCAACAAAGCACAGAACGCTATGTTGAGATTCCCTTTGAAACCATGATTCTACCCCCTGAGGAGAAAGCATTACCTATCCTCCAACGCGGAGTCATTGATCTGATTTTTCGCGAAAAAACCGGCTGGGTAATAGTGGATTATAAAACCGATCGAGTCACCTCAAACCAACTTCACAACATTTGCGCCCATTACCTTCCCCAAATCCAAACCTACGTTGAACGCTGGGAAGAAATCACACGTGAGGCCGTGTTGGAAAAGGGTTTATATTTCGTTTATTTAAATGAGTATGTAGTGATATAATTTCGAACAAAAAAGCCTGGACAACTGTCCAGGCTTTTTCTATTGCCGTTTCAACAATCGGTGTCTCTTCGTTTAACGCCGTTCACCCATGTGTTCGAGATGTTCACGCATACGTTTCATCTCTTCCTTCAAATGTCTCATTTGTTCACTGAGATTGCCGATGGCTTCTCTGACCTTTTGGTTGATCGGTGGATTTTTTTTCATCTCCACCATTTGGTCGCGCAAATGACCAACGTATTTTCTGAACTGATTGACTGGAGGGTGCCACTCTTCCATAAAGGGCCGTCCTGATTCCTTCCGGTGTTGAAATTGCTCAAATCTTTCAGCTCGCTGTTGTTCACGCCGTTCAGCGCTTTCACGGCGGCGTTGTTCACGCAATTCTTCAGTTCGTGCACGTTGTTCTACCGCTTTACGTTGCTGATCTCGTAGACGGCGTTCCACTCTTTCTCTTGCTTCAGCATGTTCACGTTCTCTCTCGTGTTCACGCTGCTCCATTCGCGCACGCCGTTCAGACCTCTCACGCTCTTCCGCATGCTTACGATCTCGACTCTGCTCACGCGCATGCTGCTTCATTTGTTCACAATGTTTCTCACATCCCTCACATTTACTTTCTTTGGCATGCTCACTTTCCCTTATTCGCTCGTGCCGTTCCTCACGTTCTTTGGTCTGTTCACGGTCTCTCACGCGTTCGTGGCGTTCTTCACGCTCTTCAACATGCTCGCGTTTTCTTTCGCGATCACGCTGGAAGGCTTCTTCGGGACTCTCTTTGCCTTCATGTTTCTCGGCATGTTCACGGAACATATACTGGAAACCTCTCTGAGGTTGATCCCCTTTTGCTTTTTCTGAATGTTCCTTATCACGTTTAGGCAGATCACCCAGCTCGCGAACAATCTCATGGGTCTTCTCGGTCAGATAGTTTGCCAGCTGCTCGTGGCCGGAACCTTTTAAGATAGTGATGGCTCGTTTCAGGTGATCTATCGCCATGCCCGGGTGGATACCTTTCATCGCGGCCAGTCGTTGACGCACACGAAGGGCCTGAGTTTGCCCTTTTTTCATCTTCTCAATATTCGCCATTAAACGTTGAGCATCCTCATGTTTACCATTGGCTTTTAATTCAACCGCACGGTTCTTTAATGCTTCGATTTTCGACTCGAAATTTTCCTCAGCCAGTGCTTGCATGCCGATCATGAAAACACCGAAGATGAGAAAACTCATACAGAATCGGGTGAATAAATATTTCATGTTACTCCTCCTTCTTTAATTAGATTTGTTTCAAGCAAAATTAGCTCATTACTTATTATAACGATTATCTATTTGTATAAGTCGAAAAAAAAAGAAGATATGTTCGGGGATTCCCCACATTCACACCTATTCAAATAAAATGCCTTCGGATAAAGTCCGAAGGCTGATGTAATCAGGTATTCCAAATAATAAATGAAATGGAGCTTTATACTTGATAAATACGTTTCTTCTCTGGATCAAAGCCTAGGCGGCGACCCTGGCGGATCGATTCAGCCACCAAAATCCCGGCAATAGAGTGCGAATGCCCCATTTCAATAGGACAACGTGGATCGTTACGGGAGCGCACGCACTCGAGGAAATTACACATATGACCAGTTGAGGCAACCGGCTCGATTTTTTTGGTTTCCTTGATCTGATCAGGCCCAGCACCACCATCACCCGAAAGAGTGCGGTTAAGCACATCGAGTTTGCCATTGCTGCCATAAAAGATGCAGTGCGTATCGGCAGAATTACAAAGGCTCATGGAAAAATTGAGCTGCCAGCCCTTTGGATAATTAAGGATAGCGCCCAGGGTATCGCTGGTTTCACGCCCGTCATCGCCCCAGCGGTAAACATTTCCGCTGCCAACAACAGCGGCAGGATAAAGATCCTCCATATACCAGGCGACCAGGTTGAGATAGTGAGACATCCATAATCCTGGCAAACCATTGGTATAATCATGGTACAAGTACCATCGCTTGAAGAGCTTAGGATCAAAGGGGTGTTTGGGAGCATGCAGTTGGAAAAGGTTCCAGGCGACATCTTCTTTATCGATACCGGAATAATTCTTTCGCCAGCGTGGATGGTTGAAATTTTGAGAAATTTGCACGCGGGTGATAACCCCTAAAACACCTGACTGCAAAACGTTAGCACAAGCGATATAGCCGCCATCGCTGCGCCATTGGGTTCCGATTTGCACCACCCGGTTAAGTTTGCGCACCGTTTCCAATGATTGATTGGCCTCTTTAAGGGTAATAGCCATCGGCTTTTCGCAATAAACATCTTTGCCAGCTTTAAGCGCTTCAATCATGATACGCGCGTGACTGAAGTCAGGGGTAGCGATAGTCACAGCATCAATATCGTCACGTTTAAGTATTTCATGATAATCAATGATCTTATCAGGTTTACTCTCAGGGTCTTTTTGCACCACCGAGGCATAGGCACGCTCCAAAGTAGCCTCATGGGTATCACAGACCGCACGAATTTCCGCGTTTTGGTTCTTGCAGGCTGCAATTTCGTTGATATGACCAGAACCACGCGATCCACATCCGATCACGGCTACTCCAAGGCGGTCGTTGGCTCCCAACACCCGCTTGGCCCCCAATGCGGTGAACGCTCCAGCAGTAAGTGAAAGTTTGGAAAATGTTCGTCGTTTCATGATTTTTGTCCTTTAATCCAAAAAATGGTTGTTAAGGAATCTTAACATAATCCTTTTTAGTCTGTCACCCTGTCTCGTATATGTTTATTTCATGGGGCAAACATGGATTTTAAACTCGCCTTGGAGAGGTTTAACTACTCCAGCATAAAATTTGGAATAAAATACCTATGAGCAAAGTTCACACGCCCGGGGAGAAAAACACTTATGAATATGTGGTGGATATTCGTCCATATCGTCACAGCATGCATGTTGATCATCGGCTTTGTAATCGCAGGCTTTGTTCTTGCATTTAATCCAGGCGCTATATCCACGGGTTTCATCCACATCTATCCCCCGTTAAATATTCCTTTTGTTTATCCTCCCTGGCTGGTTGAATCCATGCTGGCCTTTTTCTGGTTTTCTGCGGTATTTTCCTCTCTGAAACGAAAGTTTTGCGATGTCACCCATGCTTCCTATCTTTGGGAATTAGCCCCCATCATTGGAAAATTGCTTATCGCTCATATTTTCTTATCCGTTGTTCTCCGTGTGGCATTTAATCTGCACTTATTGCTGGCATATGGTGGAGGCTGGCTGGTAGCCGTTTATATCCCCATGCAAATTGTGATCTATCGCTACCCCAAGAAAAAACAACGCCTGGAAGAAACCCAACTTACCGCGGAAAAATTGAAAAAGATCACCCAAAAAAGCCAGGCGGTTCAAGCCTTTCTCGATGTATTTCCTTCTGCCTCATTCTATGTGATTGACAATGCCGTCAAGCATAAAATAGCCACCTGTGTGCTGATGCATCGGCAATTACGAAAGGAACGAGACCGCTTGTATGAAGACATCACCCTGGAAATTCCTGTCGATCTAAAAAAACGAACTCCCCTGGATGGAAAAGCAAAAGTCTCGCGCTACATTTTCCAGAGCGATGAGGCAGCCAGCGCGGTGGTGGAACTGCCGGACTTAACTGTTGGCCAATTAAGCGGGGAGTTATTACCCATCGATGATTTCACCTTGGACAAATTGGATGCGTCCTTTAGCCGTTATCCTTCCTTGCACGACCTCCCTCTCCCCATAGCCACCAGGCAAGGAACCTATCAAACAGCATAATGGTAGAAATCCAGTGTAAAACAACTCCAGGAGGTGAAGGGTATACTATTAAATCATCTTGTTTTGAAGACAATTCTCTCAATTGTTTGAGTATAAATTAAATTTAATGAAAAATATTTTGTTGTCAGTTAGCGCTTATATATATTGAAGAGAATGAATATAGTATTAAGATATTCATAAAGGATATATGCCATGAGTGAAAGCAATTTATTAACCTCACAATCAACAAATAATGAGCAAGTTGAAGGACTTGATATCTCAGAATCATCAGGTTGGGGTGACTACCCACTCGATTCAGTTTTTATTCGAAAAGAACAAAGAACAGTGAATGAAGTGATCAAGCGAATTGAGGCCAATCGATATATTCTGGATCCAGAGTTCCAACGTGCATTTGTTTGGGATTTAAAGAAACAATCACGTTTGATTGAATCCTGTCTTATGCGCCTTCCCCTTCCTGTGTTTTATGTGGCTGAAGCCAAAGATGGCCGCATAATCGTCGTTGATGGATTACAAAGACTTACAACTTTTTATCGATATTTAAATGATGATTTTTTTCTTAGCAAATTAGGAGATGGCAGAGAAGATGCCCCCCAAGAGAATCCTCTAATAGGAAAGAAATTCAGTGATCTACCTCTAAATTTGCAAGAAAGACTGGAAGATACGCAACTCATTTTGTATATCCTTGATGCCAACGCTCCGGAACGAGCCAAGTTGGATATTTTCGAAAGGGTGAATGGAGGTGTTGCACTAACACGGCAACAAATGCGTAACTGCCTTTATAGTGGGGAAGCAACAAAGTGGTTAAAAAAAGCAGCAGAAAGTGCTTCTTTTGTTAAAGCGACAGATAGAAGCCTTAATCAAAAAACGATGCGTGACCGTGAAGCAATTAATCGCTTTTGTGCATTCAAACTTTTAGGTGTCAATGAATACAAATCAGATATGGATGATTTTTTAGCACGTGTTTTGGAAAAAATGAATACGTGCGGCAAAATGGGACTCGATGATTTATATGATTCATTCACTCGATCCATGGAAATAAATTATAAATTATTTGAGCGGCATGCATTTCGAAAGTCTTTGGCTGCTCTTGATCAAAGTGCTCCCCGGAATCCGATAAATATTTCATTATTTGATGTTTGTTCTGTCTTATTTACAGAATTAGAGGAGAAAGAGGTTAATAATAATTCGGATAATTTGAGAAAAGAATTAAAAAAATTGTTAGACGATAATTGTTTTAATCAATCCATTACTTCTTCTACCAATAGTAGAAATCAAGTAAAAACACGCTATGAATTAATGAATAATGCCATCAGGAAAGCGATACAACAATAATGTTGACGTGTCTAAAAATCCAAAACTTCAAATGTTTTAACGAACTTTCGCTGCAATTAGCGCCTTTGACTTTATTGACAGGATTTAATGCTGCCGGCAAGTCCACTGCTATACAAAGCCTTTTGTTGTTTGCTCAAGCATTACGATATAACGATAAGTCTTCAAAGATACCGTTGAATGGAACGCTTGTTTGTTTAGGAACTCCTGGTGAGGTTTTGTATTCTGGAAGTGGCGATGTGGCATTTAATATAGAAGATAATCAATGTAATGTTGAATGGATTTTACACCCTGATGATCGTACCAAGGGAAATGCGCTGCGAATCAAACAAATTAAGATAAACGATGAAGACGTATCAGAGAAAAACAAAAATTTCAATCACCTCGATCGCCTATTACCACGTGAAGCAAACAAGAATGCAAAAGATTTAGTCAAACATCTACGTGAGATAGTTTTTCTAAGTGCTATTCGAATTGGAACCGCTGATGTTTTTCCAACTCCGAATGGCCCATCACCTTCAAACGCTGATGTTGGATTGCAAGGTGAGTTCGCACCCTGGTTATTTGAACGAAATCTGGATGAAACAATTGATCAATCCCGCTTAAATCCTTCTGATCCCGCAAATACCATGCGACGTCAATTCAACGCATGGGCTAATGATCTCTTTCCAGGCGCTCAAGGGAATGCAGAAAGAATAGATAAAACAAGCTTGTTACGTCTTGAACTTCGCATTGGAGATAAAAGTGATTGGCGGCGTCCATCAAACATAGGTTATGGATTGACTTATGCGTTTCCCGTTATTGTGTCAGCTCTCCTCGCCAGGAAAGATCATATCTTGATAATTGATAGCCCTGAAGCCCATTTACATCCACTAGGCCAATCAAAAATGGGGCATTTTTTAGCGAAAATGTCTGCTGCTGGTGTACAAATTATCATAGAAACGCATAGTGATCATATTTTAAATGGAATACGTTTGGCCGTACAAAAAGCAGTTGTTAAGCCTGAAAAAGTTGCAATTCATTTTTTCAATCATCCAATGAATGTTTCAAAAGGTAATGCGCAAGTGCAATCCCCTTTGATTGATTCACAAGGGAATCTCAGCGAATGGCCTGATGGTTTTTTTGATCAAGCCGAAAATGATTTGGCTCGTTTGGCGGGGTGGTTTTAATGGAATGGCATATAAACGACTTGTCATTAAACGGTCAATTCCCAGATCCACAATCATTTAAAACAGAATTAGAATTCTTGCTTCAATTTCGTATGAGAAATTCATATTTTAGACAGCATTTGTACTGTTCTCGATCAATTTCTGAAAGAAAAATCACAAGGGATTTTAATTTTATAAAAGCCATTCAATCCTATAAGGATAAAAATTACATCAGATTGGTTCTTGAGTGGATAAATAAATCGGGCCCATTCTGGGATGACAGACGGCAGCATAATGAAGAAGATTATTTTGTATACCAGTCGATTGATGTAACCGATCAAGGATTAGGTGAGGCCGCTCGCCGAAAGTTGGTCGAAATTGAAGCCAATGTATTCAGTTTTTCAGGGAGTGAATTCCCGTTTAATACAACTCCATTACAAGTCCAACAAGGTCTCCCAGAAGACCCAATAGATACAATTTTTGTCGAAAATTATTGGGAAATTGAAAAACTTAGGCAAGCAATTGAATCTGTTAAAATATATAGAAATTGGTTGGATGTGGAGGAAGAAATTCTATGCCGGTATGAAGGTTTGATCATTTCTGAAAATGCTATGGAGTCAATGAAAAATTCAGTTCCATACAATGAAAATGTAAAAAACAGAATTCTTGAATTGCTAAAAATACTCAATAAACTTGTTATGGAAAGTGATATTGATGGAAAACTTTCTACGTGTGGCTTGGAACTAAAAAATATGCATTTTGAAGGTGAAAAAGCACGGTTTACGGATGAATCAGATAGCAACAAACTCAAGTACAAGGATAAAATGACATTCTCAGATCCTTCAAATACTGCAAACAAAATATTTTGTCCCTGGCATGGTAAAATCAAAACTCCTCAAATACGTATCCACTTTGAATGGCCACGCCCACCAGGTCAAAATAAAATCAAAATAGTATATATTGGAGAAAAGATTACCAAAAAGTAAGAACAAGATGATTTCATTGTATGGCTATCGTAGTTTGGATCACCCGTAATTTATATAGAACACAATAAGAGATTCTCTTTCCCCGTAGAAGAAAGGTGGAAGGTCACTTCCCACCTTTCTTCGCTATATTCAATTAATGTGTTATCTACCGCCGGGCTTTGAGTTCCCCTTGCTCGCGTGCGGGCTTCGTATTGCGTCCCTGCCGTAATGCTTTGAACACTTTATTATTGGCCGGCGCTGTTGAAATGGAGAACGTGGCCCCACTTGATTTGGCGGGTGGTGTGGCTTTTGACATGGTGTTTTCACTTAGCCACCAGCCAGCAAATCCATAAATATCATGATAACCACCCACAAAACTATCCCAGATCGAAAGGAAGCCATTTTCACCATCCGTGGCAATACCTTTTTTGTTTAAACTCCTGACATCCTGCACCAACGGGATGGGATCCGTTAAGTACATGTGCTCCCGGGCATTATACCACTGAGCCCAGGTTTGTTCATTAATCTCATCATACCAACTCACCACAAAACTATCCTCGCCCCACGGCGCTACAGAGGGAGCCACATTTTGCAGTCCGGCTTCGTTGGAATCCATCACAAATTCACTCTCGCGTACATTGCCATTACTATCCACCACCGCTGCATTAATATGGCTGCTTGGCTGCTCATTGCCATTTACATTATCAAACTGCAAATTCCGCCAGACAATCAGAAACCAGCCATCGTTATATGCCACTTGTGGGTCAAAGGCATCATCCCGAATATTATCGTAATCACTGATTTTGATTTCAGTAACCGATGATGGAAGTTCCCCACCGTCGATAGCCGTATTCATGGTAAACAGCCGCCCAAAGATATCATTGCGGGGTTCGCCATCCAATTCCACCCGGTTATCTGACCAGACCGCCATGATTTGTCCGGAAGGCTCGACTTCAATATCCAAGCTGTCAACATCCGTTTCCTCTCGGGGAATATTGACGAGGAAATCTTCACCATCAATCAGATTTAATGTGCCACCATCCCAGTATAAACGTCGTACATGAAAATCCCACAGGAAATTACGGTCATCACGCCAACCCACTATCAAATTTCCATTATCCTGTGCGGCAACCACTGGCTTTTCAGTATTGGTGTTTTCAAACAGCATGTTGACTTCAAAATCTGCATCCACAAGCCGGCTGCCCGCAAAATTGTATTGCGCCAAATATATGCTAAACAATTCAAAACGGTTGTCGGTCCACACAATATGGCGAGTCCCACCAAAATCGATATCCACATCCGGCGACTCCGTTCGTGTATCTTCAAACGTCTCATTGACAGTTATCGGAGACGAAATGCTCAAATCTTCTGTATTCACATTCCGCAAAACAATATCCTGAAATCCACTCATATTATCCGCTGCCACCACGCTGTAAGTTTGGTTTTGATCAAACGCAACACTTGGATCAATGGCATCTTGATTATCATCAATGCTGGAAACAGAAAAAACATCTCCTGTAATCGTATCACCCGGAGGGATTGTCGGTGTGGATGTCGGGGTGGATGTAGGCGTTTGGGTTGGTTCTGGTGGTAGCGTAAAAGTGGGTGTTGGCGTGGACGTCGGCTGCAATACCCCCTCGCTTATCCCAAAAACCTGCTGCAATGCTGGATCGGCTACCGTGTTGGTATCCAATGGATACACTAGAAAATTGTCGAACATTACCGTAACCGATTGAGGAGGATCAGAGGATTCAACCGCCAGTTGAATAAAAGGAATCATGGCATTGCTCTTGGGCTGGTATAGCATCGTGATCTGCTGATATTCATTGCGAAAGGTATTGCTATTTGTTTCAAATAAATACGAAAGGCTGCCATCCACATCACCAATGGTCCCATTGGGCGCCACATCCAACGCACCCATTGCCACACTGCCACCATTGGAAATGGAAATCACCGATACCCGCAGCAACATCAAACGGCTGTCCGTTTGAATAGTCGGCCCATAAACAAAAGCACCCTGGCCGGATAACGCAGTTACAATAACTCCTCGTCCATTGGACAGATCGGGATTTTGAGGGCTCCCAGGAATCGGGCCAATGGAAACCGAAGCCGGTTGATACTGTCCAAAACCAGCAGCCATGCTTTGCCACCCGCTTTGCGCAAATTCCGCTTCATTGAACTCAGCTCGAAAGACCGGCTCGATGGCTAGAGAAGCAAGAGGAAAATGCAAAAAGGCAAAAACAAATATAAATATTCGGCTCAACATCATTAATCCTTTCATTTTAGGTTGAATTGCTTTCATCATTGAGCCCTCCTCTATCACATATCGTTTAAGTTACGTTAAGTATATCGTTTCATGAGGGATGATGACTAATAAACACTTTTTCTTCATCTTAAAATTAATCATTTCCTATTCAATAATTACGTTCAAATGCTTGCCAAACAACCATTAATTCATGTAAAATAAGTCATATAAATTAAAGTGAGAAAAGGTAAAACCAATGATTCAATGGAATCTCACGATACCAGAAAAAACAGACCGGGCCGTACGGGCATATCTTTCTCAAAAGGACAGTGAAATAAATGATCTATCCAAATTTGTAGATGAGGCCGTACGCCAGAAAATCTTTCGACAGATCGTCCAAAACATTAAAACCCAAAATGCATCTCGAGATCAACAGGAATTAATGGATATTATCAATGAAGCAGTAGATTGGGCACGTGAGAGTCGTTCTTGATACTAATATTTCAGTAAGCTCACTTATTACTACTAATACACCTCCTGATATGCTTTACCAGGCTTGGGAATGTAATTATTTCAAACTTATAACATCTCGAGCGCAGGTTGAAGAGATTGAGCGAGTTTTTGAGTATGAGCCCTTGAAGTCCATCATTTCAACTTCATCCACCCAAAAACTGCTAAACATAATTGATGCGGAAGCTGTAATCTTCGACAAAATACCTTCTATTAATATTTCTCCTGATCCAAAAGATAACATGATTTTAGCAACTGCAATTGCGGGAAATGCAAATCTCATAGTTTCTGGTGACAAAAGACACTTACTCTCTCTCAAAGTAGTTAAAGGTATCCCAATCGTAAATGCTCGAGAGGCTCTGGATATATTGAAATACCCAGAAACTCCTTCTTAATCCTTCCCCTATTTCTTTTTCTTTTTTATTCTGTAGCTCACCCTTGAATAATAACACCTGTTTTAACATATTGATCTTTAGATGAATGGTCTCTAACAAATCTATTATGGGGAGTTTCATATGAATATTTGGACGGCTGCTCTAATTGCGATTCTTCCGATTTTAACAATATGTATCTTGCTGATTGGTTTACGATGGCCCGCTAAAAAGGCCATGATGTGTGCCTTGTTGGTCACCATTGTGAGCGGCTATTTCGGCTGGGGAATGGATCAATGGGTAATTGCTGCGGCTATGGTACGGGGAATTACCATCACCATTGATATATTATTGATTATCTTCGGCGCGATCTTAATGTTGGAACTCCTAAAGATCAGCGGTGCCATCATTTCCATCCGAAAAGGCTTTGCCCAAATCAGTCCGGATCGCCGCGTGCAAGTCATTATTGTCGCCTGGATGTTCGGAGCCTTTATTGAAGGGGCAGCAGGCTTTGGCACCCCCGCTGCCGTAACCGGCCCTATTCTAATGGCACTGGGTTTCCCTCCCATGGCAGCCGCCACCGCGGCGTTGATCATCCAAAGCACGCCGGTCTCCTTTGGCGCAACCGGTACACCGATTCTGTTGGGTGTCGCAACCGGACTCTCCGGTGCGGAAAGTGTCGACCAATTCCTGGCGGTCAATCAGCAATCCTTCGAGCAAGTCTTATTTGCCATTGGCATGCGGGTGGGGATTTTACATGGAATCATCGGCTCCTTAATCCCCTTACTGGTGTGTATGGTATTAACCCGATTCTACGGGACCAACAAATCCTGGGGTGAAGGTCTTAAAGCATGGCCGTTTGCCATTCTGGGTGGATTAAGCTTCACTATACCTTACACGCTGGTCGCCGTATTTCTTGGCCCTGAATTTCCATCGCTCGTTGGTGGATTGGTCGGAATGGCGGTGGTTACCCTTTGCGCTCATAAAAAGATTTTGACGCCAAAAGAAGCATGGGACTTCCCTACACGCAATGAACAACCAGAAACCTGGTGGGGCGATTTGGAAATCGAAAAAGACGATGTGGAAAATCCACCTCCCGCCTGGCGTGCATGGGCCTGTTATGTTTTTATCGGCTTGTTGCTGGTGTTAACCCGTTTAAAAACCCTTCCCATCATGGGCTGGCTGAGATCGGATATGGTGACGTTGTCATTTCCAAACCTATTCGGTACGGAAATTAGTGCCCAGTCTCAACCTTTATATCTACCTTTCAGCATATTTATGCTCGGTTCGTTTGTTGCTTTTGCGATCTTGTTACTCTACCGATATCGAGATGGTATGAATCAGGCCCTGGGAGCGTATTTGACCGCATGTAAAGAGGCTCTCATTGTCGTGTCCAAAGCTGGAGTGGCCTTGGTATTTGCTGTACCTATGGTGCAAATCTTTATTAACAGTAGCCTGAATAACTGGGAACTCGATTCCATGCCCCTCGTATTGGCGCAAGCGGTCTCACAAATCACCGGTTCAATGTGGCCAATCGTTTCACCTTGGATCGGAGCTATGGGCGCCTTCATCGCGGGCAGCAATACCATCAGCAACATGACCTTTTCTCTGTTCCAATGGGGAATGGCGGATCTCCTGAATCTATCCCATTTCTGGATCGTGGCTGAACAAGCCGTTGGTGGTGCGGCAGGCAACATGATCTGCGTTCACAACGTCGTAGCCGCCGCCGCCGTGGTTGGCTTGGTTGGACGAGAAGGTGACCTGATTCGTATTACCGTCCTTCCCATGATTTACTACGCCCTGGCCGCTGGATTGCTTGGTTTCATGTTAGCCTGATAGGTTGATTGAGCAGGCCTACACTATCCGTTTATGGGAATTATACTCCATGCATAATTTAACACCTTTTAAAAACAAACGGATAAAAAATGGCCATAAAAGCACTTTTTTGTGATTTGGATCAAACCTTGGCAGCGGATTCGCAAAGCAACCTGCTTTCATTAAAACAGGTTTTACCTCTGTTAAGCGAACGGTTTTCAGACTTGAATGAAGAACGTCTCACTGCTACCTTTTTTGAGATCAATAATTGGCACTGGCGCAATTACGATGAATCCCCCATCGGTTCAATGATAGATATAGTGGACGTTCGCGCCCATATTTTTAGTGAAATCTTTAAAGTTCTCAAATGGAATAGCGATGATGAGTTTGCCTTTAAAATTGCCGAAGCCTTTCAAGCCCATCGGCTTGAAACATACCGATGTTATGACGATAGCCTTGAAGTCTTAGCCGAACTTCACAGCCAACTACCGATTGTTTTGGTTACCAACGGAAATGGACAAATGCAGCGCAAGAAAGTTGAAATCTCCGGCCTGAAGCCGTACCTGCACTCCATATTCATCGCTCAGGAAGTGGGGATTTCAAAACCACTGCCCGGCATTTTTGAAAAAGCCCTGGATGCCGTTCAAGCAAAACCCAGCGATGTGCTCATGGTGGGAGATAATCCAGATAAGGATATACTGGGCGCCAAGGCCGCTGGACTAAAAACCGCCTGGATACGGCGCAATGAGGAATTTAAAAGCAAACCCGATCCTTTTCCGGATTATTACGTCAAGGATATGTTTGAGGTGAAAAAGATCATTGAGAATCTAAACAGAGAAAATGATTAAAGATTCCCATTCAGTCAAAAACTGGATTATCGGAATCATGTTCGCACTATCAGCGCAAGCGCTATTCGGCACCACTTTTGCGTTTAATAAATATGTGCTCAATTATGGCATTGATCCCTTTGTATTGGGTTTTTACCGCATTGGGTTGGCTACTCTAACCTTTTTGCCTTTTTACTTACGCACCAACGCAAAAACCCATTGGACCAAAGCCGAATGGCAGCGTGCATTCTTCGTTGGTGGTATCGCTTGTGCAGGTGCGATGGGTTTGGAATATTACGGCACAGGTTTGACCACCTCAACCAACGCCACCCTCATTATTTCAACCGAGGCAGTCTTTTCAACCTTTTTAGCGGTCATTATTCTGAAGGAAGCCCTTAAAAAACCAACCATCATTGGAGGTATTTGTGCGGTAGCGGGAATGACGCTGGTCATTTTGGATGATTTAATCCAAGTGGAATTCCATATGGGGAAAACGCTTTACGGTGACTTCTTGATTTTAGTTTCCGTTGTATTTTGGGGGCTTTATACCGTGTATAGTAAAAAGATTCTGGAAAAATCGGGAACCATTCAAACCTTTGTTTTTGTCTCGATCTTCTCCTTTCTCATGCTGGGACTATTTAATGCGGTTCGCGGCACTTTGTGGCCACCAGCCCATATCCCCCTGAAAGCCTGGCTGGCCACCATTTACCTTGGTGTGTGCTGTTCCGGCTTGGGGCATTTCTTATATTATCAGGCCCTGAGGCGTTTGCCCGCTTCCATCGTTTGCATGACACTAACCTTATTACCCGTCTTCGGGGTGGCATTTTCCATGTACTTGCTCAATGAAACCTTAACTCTATATAAAACACTGGGCGCGTTTATTATCATCATCGGCGTCGGCTACGCCGTCTGGCCCCGCAAGGAACTCACCGTCCCCGTCGAACCCGCCCAGGTTGGGTGAATTTATCTCACATCCTATCATCATCCATTAATATAAGCCGTTCCGAGCCCCAGGTATAAATTCTCAGCCGATGGTCTTGCTTGCGAATCTGAATCGTTCCATCCAGGTCGGTTCGCAACACCAGTGCATTAATACGGCGTAATCGCTCCAACGTTTGTGAGTGGGGATGATCGTAGTAATTTCGTCCCACTTGGATCACCGCCACTTCAGGCTTGGTTTCCTCTAATAATAAATGATGGGTTGAATACCGGCTGCCATGATGTGGCACTTTTAGAATATCCACATCCCAATTTTCAAAATGCTGGCAGAGTCTCTTTTCAGTTTCATGCCCAATATCTCCCGTCATCAGCATCTCCAATCCATTATCTTGCAGCATCAACACTACCGACTGCTCATTGATCTTCTCTTTATCCCGTAGCGCCTTTTCATCAGGATGCAGCACGATAAACTCAATATCATCCTCAAGGTGAATAATATCTCCTTTTTGCACCTGGCAGCGTTCAATTCCTTTTTCTTCTATGGTTTGAATGAAATCGTGATAGGTCTTGCTATCATATTCTTGCGCTCCTTCAATTAACACACCTACCGGAAATTCCTCCGCCACCGATTTCAGCACTCCAATATGATCGGCCTGGGGATGAGATAGAATCATTATATCAATTCGTTGTATCCCTCTCCAATATAAATAACGATTTAACAATCCGGCTCGATAACTATCAGGATTTCGCACAGGCGAACCACCATCAACCAATACGGTTCGGCCTTTTTCTGTTTCCATCAAAATACAATCACCCTGTCCCAATGCAATAAAATCAACCTGAAACGGTTGAAAATTCCGCATGACAGGGCCAAACCATATCGCCCCCACAATCAATACCAATGATGCATGATAGGCGCGCAGACGAACATGTCTGTATCGATATAATTCCCTCATCGGATGGCTGAACAGAACCATAGCACAAAAGATCAAGACCAACGGCAACATCCCTGGAAATGGAATGCTCCAGCAAAACGAAGCAAAACCACCAATCCATTGAATCAATCCTGCCAAAATCTCCACAATACGTATGACCAGTTCGCCGAGATATGTTTCAAATGAAGAGGAGGGCATATACAGAAATAATGCCCATAGATACGTGAACGGAAGCAACAAAAACAGCAGGGGAATCGCGAATACATTCCCAATTATTGCTCCCAATCCAAAGAGGTTGAAATAATATATGGTAAATGGAGCCAATCCAGCAACCACAATCAGCGACGCCAAACAAACCCGCAATAAATCGAATGGCATTCGATACCGGAACCCTTCACCAAGACGTGAAAGAGCAGATCCATAAAGTAATAGAAAAAAGACGGCGGTGAATGACAATTGAAAAGAAGGCAAAAACAACTCCGCGGGATAGGAAATCAGGATTATCAAACCCGCCAATCCCAATGAGTTGAATGGAGACACCCGCCGCTCAAACAAATATCCCCCCATAAACACATAAGCCATCAACACCGCGCGCAGCGTGGGGATGCGGAATCCCACTAACATTAAATACAAAAAACCAATCGGGATGGTGACCAACGCCGCATGTTTTCGCCTTAATCCCAATCGTTTCAATAGAAAAGCAATTAGATAAAGGATTAAACTGACATGTAATCCACTGATCGAAGTGATATGCGCCAATCCCGAACGTTGCAATGCGTTTCTAAAATCATGGGGCATTTTGGTGCGAATCCCGAAACAGATACTCCCAATCAATGGAGTGATAATATCTGATTCATCCTGCCCTTTTGACACCGTCTTTTGCATCTTGTCCAACACGGCATAAGAGAATCCTCTCACTGTTGTCCAACTCTGCTGTGTTTGAATGGCAATATGCCCATCTTTCTCCACGCGAAACCGCCCAAAGATTCCCTGGGAGCGTCGATAGCGTCCAAAGTCAAAGGGAACCGGCACTTGCGTCCCCAAAATAGGTTCTAGAACACCCTCTGCATATATCCGGTCACCTGGAAAACTTTGCTTTACCTGTGCTCGGGTACATTGCAACTCTATACGAACTGGCAATTCCACCCCTTGGTTGGCATCCCTGAGTTTAACCTGGCTGAGGATCATTGAAGCATAGTTATCCGAACCAGCCCGCATCTCGTCGACCGTGCCTTCTATACCGAGTTTTTCTTGGTGAGCAAATCCCTTTAAGATTCTATCCCACCGGTTCCATTCCTGCATCAGCAGTTCCATGCGTAATGCACCCACAATTGCCATGAATAAGAGAAGAGAGAACCAGATGAATTGAAAGTTTCGGTAAGTATGAGTAGTACTGGCCAAACGCCATCCCACTATTCCCGCAATGGCTAAAAGACCTGACAAAAGCCACATCATATTTATTGGAAACAGCTCGGCATAGATGATTCCCCCCATCAACGCCAGGAAAAGGCTGAACAAGGGGCGCTGATAGGCTTCCCTAAATTGATCATCCATGCCAGTGTACGGTTGCCAGTTCATAAGGCTCTGCTATGATTTGCACAGTTCAATAAGATGGATTAATAAACCATGCGTTTTACACAATTGTTTCGACGTAACCGTCAACCCGAGATCGATAGCTGGGATATGTATCCGGCCAATCGGTTAAAAGATATCATCCTCTTTCTGACCGATCGATGCAACATGCGTTGCGATCATTGCATGTTTTGGCAGCGGATCGACGATCCCGGTGATGAAATGACGTTGGATGAATTAAAAACCGTCGCCCGCACTGCTCAACCGTTGCGCACGGTGGCTATGACTGGTGGCGAGCCATTTCTACGCAAAGATTTACACCAGATTGTGGAAGCGTTCTTTCGCGATAACCAAACCCACCATGTTCAGGTCAACACCAATGGCCTCTTGATGGAACGTATGGAAGAATTGGTTTGCCGAGACCTGGCTGCCAAATATGAGCGCTATTTGACCTATCAAGTCAGCATCGATGGACTTGAAGAAACCCATGACCGGTTGCGCCGTTTGCCCGGAAGTTTCCAGAAAATCCTTAACAACCTAAAACGCCTGCTTGAATTAACCAAAACCCATCCCTACTTCCGCGTTGTGGTGCTTACCAATGTCAATAAAGGGAACTACCTCGAAATTGAACCTTTGGCCGATATTTTATGGCACGAGGTTGGTGTCCAGCATACCTATGATCTCGTCCGCGGCCAAAGTTTCTCCGCCTGGGGTATTCCGGAAGCCATCAAGGAATTTGAAGATCCCCGCGATTGTGATCTCCCCCCAAAAGATAAACTGGAAGAGATCATGGAAACCATCAAACGCATTAATGCGCGGGAAGGTGGGCATTTTGATCAATGCATGCAACAGTTGGAAATCCAGATAAATCAGTACTTAAACAAACCCACTCCATTCCGCTGCATATCCGCGGGACGAACCATTGGGGTAATTTACAGCGACGGATCTGTTTCCGCTTGTGAATTCACCAAACCCTTTGCCCATTTGGCGGACTTTGATTTCGACCTGCAGCGCTTGTGGGATTCTCAAGCAGCTCAAACACGCCGGGGACAAATCACCACTTGCTCATGCTGCCACAGTTGCTTTGTACTGACCAGCCTTCAGGAACATGAAGAGCTCAAGACCACTATGACCCACGCCTGATCACGGAAAAACATCATGCAATCCACATCTCATGCCTCGCATCCTTTGATTTCCGCCGTGCTCATAAGCTGGAACCGGTTGGATTACCTCCAAAAAGCCCTTGATTCTCTCTCAGAGCAAAAGTACCCCAATTTGGAATTCATTGTGATCGACAACGGCTCAACCGATGATTCACTGCCCTGGCTGCGGTCTCAATCCCATATTCATCTCATTGAAAACCATAAGAATGTCGGTGCCAGTGCGGCCCGTAATCAAGGTATTAAAGCGGCACAGGGGAAATATGTCCTCTTCATGGATTCCGATGCCGAATTACTCACTCCAAAGGCTTTGGAAACCCTGGTAAACCAAGTGGAATCAACCCCTCAAGTGGCTGGCGCCGCTGGACTTATCTATTCAGATGATGAGTGCCAAAACCTTTGGTGCTGTTCCCCCAGCATGGATTGGGAAGGCAATCATGATCCGGTGGCTTCGATGCACATTCAAACTCAGCCGCCGATTTTATCCACTTGCTTTAGCCTCTTTCACCGTCCTGCCTTGATGGAAATAGGTGGTTTTGATGAATATCTCTTCTATTTATATGAAGATGGTGATCTATGCGAACGTTTGGGGAAACGAGGTTACATCTTTGTGCTCGATCCTGAGGTCAAAATTGTCCATCACTATGCTGAACCAGGGCGCACCCAGCGGGGGAAAATCGCGTTTCATTACTATCACGAACGGTTGCGAACCTATTATGTGTTGAAAAACTGGGGAATTCGGGCATTTGTACGATCTTGGTTATCCAAGTTGTTGTATCCTCTTGACTTTAAAAAAAAATTCCCATATCTTCCTATTATGTGCTATATTGACATATATGTGGTGCGTTCCACCCTTTTAATTCTGGCTTTTCCTTATATTAGGTTAAGACGAAGGAAAAGGTGGATTTAGTTCAATTCAAATTGAATTAGATATTCAATAACCCGTTGACATTTTTTGAATAAAGTTTTAGATTAGGGTGTCGATATTTGATAAAGGGTAAGTTTGAGAATATAATTTAACATTAATTTATAATCGAGGTAAATTTTGTTATGAACGGATGGATATGGAAAGGAGGTAAGGCCGACATCTAACTCATTTGCTCCTCTAAAAATTGGTGATTTTCACCAAAAATCCTTTAATTTCCCAGAAAGGGGGGAAATACAATATGAGAAAAGTGCCGGTTCTTACTCTCATGAGCCTGGTGGCAGTTGTGGCCCTCGCGGCCGCTCCGGTCTACGCACTGGAGATCACGAATGGTCCAGCGACCGATGACAACAATCGTATCGTTGGAATGGATGGTGGCAATATCTTTTATAGCGGTATTGTCCCTGGTGGAAGCCTGGAATCCATAGTTCCATTGGGTCTTCCGGATGTTGGCAGTGGTACACCAGATGGTAGTACTCCTGGTGGTGCTGGCTTAATCGTCACGATTGCTGATGCAGACCGTGCGATCCAAGCAGAAGGCGCTAACACCGCCTCAGTGCCTGGCCAATTGTCCGCGAACCTGAACATGGATGGTTCCTATGTCGTTTCAGCGGAAGATGGCTTCAGCGCTCCCCATATCGTGTCCTTCGGCGCCCAAGCCGGTGGCGAATTAGCGGGTGTTCACCTGTTGGCCGCTCCTGCGGTGGATCTTTCATTGGCAGCAGCCGACAATCAGTTGTTCCCTGCTGGTAGTGCTCCGCAAGGTTCTGTCGACTTTGCTGGTGATTCCGCCACAGTGACAGCTGGTGCTGGCCAAGGTAACTTGGTTATCGCCGCTAACACTGTTGAAGTTGGCGAATATGCGACTATTAGCTTCGATTATGAAGCCAGTGGTTCTGCCAACCTTGCAGTCATTGGTTTTGATGGTGGCTTGAATCCAAGCGCCGTCAATTACACCCAGCTGCTGGGACCCAATGTGGCTACAGGTGTGAAAAAGAATATTGCCGTGACTGTGAAATCCTTCACGGGCAATCTTCTTCCTGCCTTCCAGGTAGTGAACCAAGGTGATTCAGAAATCACCGTCGAAATCTCCAATTATCAAGTGATCCAAGCTGGTCCGCTCAATCGTTATGCCGTTAACGCGGATGCCACAGCGGATGTTGCAGCACTTGCCGATTGGAACGAAAACGTGTTAGGACAGAGTGTGGGTAATGTCTCCGTATCAGGTGGCGTTTTGACGTTAACAGCTGGCGGCGACGATAATCTGGCTAATGCTTACACCCAGCCCGCTTTGAGCGGTGGTACTGCCACCCTTGAATGTGCTGTGCAAGCAGCGGCTGGCGCCCCGGCAGATGCGTTCTTCGCACTGGTTCTCGCCAGTGGTACGGGTACATTGAATGCTTATGTTCCCGCTTCCAACCTGCCGACAGATGGCACCACCCACGTCCGCGTATCCGGAACATCGACAGATGGACTGCCGGGCTTTTTGGTCGTTCAGGCCTTTAATTTTGAAGCCATGGTATCCGATGCGATGATTCGTATCGTTGATGACGAAGCAGGTGCCTTTGATCCAGCCTTATTGGGTGGATAATTTAAAGCAAAACAACGCTTAATCTTCAAAAGGGGGAAGACCGAGAGGTTTTCCCCCTCTTTTATTTGCTTAATCGAACACAAATTTGTTATATTTTATCTTTTTGTCTTTTTCTCGAATGCCAATCTATATGCATTCACCAGGTAACCTGGACAAACCACATCTTGGGAATAATCTATATATCCATAATCGTGGGATGGGTCACGTCGTTCGAACCATCAATGCAACTGAAAGTGATGATAGTTTTTCATGGAATCTTTCGCAGACCGATTAATACAGGCAACTGAACAAAAAGGCACACCGTGCATCGTTGGGCTTGATCCCCGTGTCAACGAAATGCCCCAATTTATTGTCTCATCGGTCCAAAAACGATTGGGTAGTGGATTAGAAGCCGCGGCAGAATGTATTATCGATTATCACCGCCGAATTTTAGACCTGGTAGCGCCGCTGGTTCCCGCCGTGAAACCTCAGATCGCCTTTTTTGAACAAATTGGTATTTCCGGTTTGATAGCATTTGAAAAAACTCTGCAAATGGCAAAAGAAAGGAACCTATTGGTCATTGCCGATGTAAAACGAAACGATATTGCCAGCACCGCCCAAGCCTATGCCAACGCATATTTAGGACAAACCGGTTGTTTTGGCGAAAAATATCCAGTATTCGATGTTGATTGTGTTACCGTTTCCCCTTACATGGGCCATGACAGTCTATTACCCTTTGTAAACACCTGCCATGAGTACGGGAAAGGTATATTTATTTTAGTCAAAACCTCCAACCCTAGTTCAAAAGATTTCCAGGATCAAACCACCGCTTCATCATCAAAGTTATATGAAAAAGTGGCCGATCAGGTGAACCACTATGCAAAAGAATCCATTGGGAAGTATGGCTTCAGTTCAATCGGGGCGGTTGTGGGGGCTAATTATCCCGAAGAAGCTTGCTTTTTGAGAGAGCGAATGCCCTATTCCATCTTATTAGTGCCAGGATATGGCGCACAAGGCGGTACACCTGAAACATGTGCCAACTGTTTTTATCCCAATGGTTTGGGAGCGGTAGTTAACGCATCACGCAGCATAACCTATCAATTCGAAGATTTATCATTAAGCGAATTCGACTTTGAAGCCATCATTCATCAACGCGTATTAACCATGAAAAACAATATCAATCAAGCACTCGAGGTAAAAAAATCGTTGGAACAAACCCTTCCAACTTAGAAAAGAACCAACCTAAATGAAACTATTATTTGTCGGAGATGTGATCGGGCAGCCAGGCCGGAAAATTGTCAAGGAAAAATTAAACAAACTCAAACAAGCATATAACATCGATTTATGCGTAATGAATGCGGAAAACGCCTCCGGTGGACGGGGTTTAAACCGCAAAACCGCTGATGAATTATATGAATCAGGCGCCAATATCTTAACCTTGGGGAACCATAGCTGGGATAATAAGGATATTTTTAACTTTATCGACACCGATCCAAATCTTATTCGGCCTTTTAACTATCCCCCTCAAGTGCCAGGGCGTGGCTTTATCACCTTTGAAACACCCAATGGTTGTATGGTCAGTGTGGCCCAATTATGCTGCCGCCTGTTCATGGGCAATGCCGATTGCCCCTTTCGCTCTTCCGAACGCCTGCTGGAAAAGATCAGTGATTCCACCATTCGCATCATCGATCTGCACGGCGAAGCCACTTCCGAAAAAATGGCGCTTGGCTGGTATTTAAATGGTAGAGTCACCGCGTTATTGGGTACTCATACCCATATTCCCACCGCCGATGAGCGTATTTTACCCAATGGAACAGCCTATATCACCGATGTAGGCATGACCGGCCCTTATGATTCCGTGATTGGAATTCGTATCGACTCATCAACCAAACAATTTATCACCGGCATAAAACAAAATCATAAAGTGGCAACCGAAAATGTTAAATTGTGCGCCGTTTTTATTAACATTGATGATGTATCCGGAAAGGCATCCTACATCGAACGCATCATGATCGATGCCAATGGCTATCCTCAAGCCGCACCAGCGAATAGATAGTAGATATAACCAAAATATAAAATCAACATAATGCCCCCCTCCAAGCGGTTTAATTTAAGCCGAATAACCAAAAAGGGCATGATCAACAGGCTGAAACCCAGCATAATAATAATGTCTGTCACAATCGTTTCATAAGCGACTGACACCGGTTTGACAACTGAACTAATCCCAAGTATGCACAATACATTCAATATGTTAGAACCGATGACATTTCCTAATACCATATCTGATTCACGCCGAAACGCCGCCACCGTACAACTGGCAAATTCCGGCAAGCTGGTGCCAAACGCCACCAGCGTCAAACCAATAACCTTTTGAGGTACCCCATAATAATTGGCAAGTCGAATTGCCCCTTCAACCAACAAATGGGCACCGCCTGCAAGAAATGCGATTCCAAAAATAACCCCAACGATTGCCAAAGGAAGGTTCATTCGCCCGTCAGGAATTTCTGAAGAGAAAATCGCTGTTTCACGGTCTGTTTGACTTTGCCGAATCATCACCACAATAAAAACAATCAAAAGGATAATTAAAACCAAACCCTCATAACGCACAATGTGACTATCCCATACTAAGGGCAAAAGCAACGCACTGGTAAAAATCATAAAAGGCACTTCCCGCCGTATAAACAAACTGGCCGCTTGTAATGGATAGATCAGGCAGGCCACCCCTAAAATAAGTCCTAGATTGGAAATATTGGAACCAACAATCCCTCCCAATGCCACATCAAATTCACCTTTGATCACGGCAACCAGCACAGCGGCCAATTCAGGGCTTGATGTTCCCAAAGCCACCACTGTCAAACCAATTACCAATGGGCTTATACCAAAGGTTCGTGCTAAAAAAGTCGAACCGCGAACCAAAAATTCTCCGCCGCTATAAAGAAGAATAATACCAGCAAATATATAGAGGGTGCTCATGGTTATAGTCATCGTTTAGGCCTTTTCATGGTGTTATATTTTGAATTCAATTTAGCAATATTAGCCGCTGAAAGGCGCAAAATGAAAGGTGAACATGAATAGACACCTGCCATTTCAATGCTCTTCAAAGAGTGTTAGACTCATTCCATCCAAGCGTGATTTAGAACAAAATTACAGAATAGAGATTTATGTAGATTAAGGAGAGTAAAACAATGGTGGATTTTCCCCGAATGGCAACCGTAAATCAAACCTTTGAAGCCCCCAAATTAAACTCCATTGAACAGCGGCTTCAACAACAATTTCAAATCCACTCAGCCGTATGGGATCATTTGGCAGGTAAACGCATTGCCGTAACAACGGGCAGCCGGGGAATTTCTCATATTGACCGAATCTTAAAACAAATCGTGAACACCTTGAAAGTGCAAGGAGCGCAACCCTTTATCGTTCCAGCCATGGGATCACACGGCGGTGCAACCGATGAAGGGCAAGCAGATGTGCTTAAGCATTATGACATTAATTCCGAAACGATGGGGGTCGCAATCAATCCCTCCATGGAAAGCGTCCAAGTCGGCGAAACTGAAGATGGAATCCCGGTGTTTATAGGCCGTGCAGCCTATGAAGCCGATGGAGTGGTTTTAGTTAATCGCATTAAACCACATACCGATTTTCACGGTGAAGTGGAAAGCGGATTGATGAAAATGACCGCCATCGGTTTGGGAAAAGTGGAAGGAGCCAATGCCTTCCACAGCCGAATGGGCAAGTTTTCAGCGGATAAAATGATCCAAACCATGGCCGAAATAGTCTACCAGAGCGGGAACATCCTGGGCGGATTCGCTATTCTGGAAAATGCCTATCATGAAACCGCAGACATTGAATTTATCCCGGTTAATTCAATCGCCAAACGTGAAAAGGAACTGCTTAAACAAGCTAAAGCCTTGATGCCTTCACTACCCGTTGATCAAGCGGATATTTTAATCATCGATGAAATTGGAAAAAACATCAGCGGCACCGGCTTGGATCCCAACATTACTGGCCGCTGGTACCGTTTAAATTCTGTATGGCAGGAAAAACCTGATATAACTCGGATTGTGATTCGTGATGTCACCGCGGAATCCAAAGGAAACGCCGTGGGATTGGGTTTGGCTGATTTTTGCCATAAACGAGTTGTCGATAAAATGGACCACAAATCCACATATCTAAACGCGATTATATCACGTAACACACCCAACGCCGCCATTCCCATGTATTTTGAAAATGACCATGAACTCATGGAGCATGTTTTTCTATCTCTCGGCGAAGGAATTAATAGGAATAAAGTGAAACTAATCCGAATCAAAAACACATTGGAACTTGCCGGGATTGCTGTCTCCGAAGCCTTGGCCGCGAATTTGCATAATCATCCAAACGTCAAATCAATCAGCGAGTTGCGCACTCAGTCGTTCGATCAGAGCGGGAACTTTTCTGATTAGTTTCTTATACAAAAACAGGAACGAAGAAAAGCCGTTGGATTCTACAACGGCTTTTCACTATCTTCGATTCCAGATCAATTCAGGATACCATCGCACCTTCAATCGCCTCAGCAAGGGTTGATTTAGGGGTAAATCCAACCCAGCGGTTTACCACATTACCATTCTTAATGAGCATTAAAGTTGGCACACTCATTACCCCATATTGCTGGGCGAGTTCCGAATTGTTGTCTACATCAACTTTGTAGACTTTGGCGCGTCCATCCATCTCGCTCGAAAGTTCATCTATCAACGGAGCGATTTGTTGGCATGGTCCACACCATGACGCAGTAAAATCAAGTAGAACGGGTACCTCGGATTTTAATACATCCGTTGCAAAGTTGTCACTTGAGATCTCTTGGGCCATTGATCTCTCCTTAACTCATATTTTGTTATAATTTCAACATTATAATTTTATAACCCGATTTCGCTTGTGGCAAGTGTACAGCAAGTTAAGGTTTTCAACCCTATACACCAATAAACCTATTCTCGAATAAAAGAAGCCATTTTTTCAATCATCTATATCCATGATATAATTATTATAATCCGTGTAAACATCAATCACAGAAAGGTATTCACCATGATAAACGTGATTCGTTTTGCCTTAGGATTAATTCTATTAAGTATATATATTCCAAACACTTACGCACAGGATTTTTTGTTAAGACACCAACTCAAACCAAAACTCACCAAATCAGGATACACCCCTTCTCCCAAATAATCCCTCAAATCCTGCTAATCCAAATAACAATCCCCCGGATATCGAACACCCCTCCGATCCCCCCAAACAGGATAGGTGAACAATTTTTAGATTTATGATATATTATGTGGCAATGTCATCTGTGGGTGCAACAAAAAATGAGAGAGATAAGAGATTCAATTCATGGTTTTATACAACGTTCAGAATTAGAAGAACGAATAATCGATACGAATATTTTCCAACGTCTACGCCGAATCAAACAACTCGCAATGGCCTACTTAGTCTATCCAGGTGCCATGCACACTCGATTTGAACATTCTTTAGGAGTTATGCATAGCTTTATAATGAAAATGAATCGTTCTATGCAACCAAGATTTTTCGGCAATTACATGAAAGAAAGCTTTTTAAATGATCCAATTTTAACTACCGAAGAAATAGAGAAAAAAGCCAAAAATTTAGGATGGAATTTTACTCAACAACAATTCGAAAAAGCCAATCTGTTTTTGGAGAATTTGGAGATTAAAGAGAATAACTTAAAGTGAAGCATATTGTAACGCACTTTGATTTTCGTTATAACTTTTTTTTGAACTCTATTCAATACGATACTTCGAATTATCTCATGCGCTTGGTGGAATTCGCTGAAGATGCTAATATTTTTAAGTGAATGTTAAAAAAATCCTTAGGGAATGATGAGGAAAGACCATGCGTTTACACTATTTATTCGGTTTGCTCGTAGTATTCATTGCATCCTCGGCGTTGGCCCAGCCGCGCATCGAGTTTGAAACCCGCTCGTATGATTTTGGTACCGCTTATCCCAACCAGGAACTGGTGAATCATTTTGTCTTTGAAAATAAAGGAAATGAACCGCTTATCATCCATAAAGTTGAAACCTCGTGTGGATGCACGGCGGCGGTGTTGTCGGCCACCTCGGTCCCCCCATCGGCCACGGGTGTGCTCAAAATAACCATGACGGCCAGTGTGGTGCCCCTTCAAATGAGTAAACGTAGCATGGTTCATTCCAATGATTCTGACAATCCCGTGGTCACATTAACCACCATAGCCAATGTTCGGAACGTGTGGTTATTATCTCCCCGAAAATCTTTCGCCTTGGGGGATATCCCCTTTGGGGCCACCAAAACCCAGGAATTAATGTTGAAAAATATTGATGGCGATCCATTTGAAATCAAAGGAACAAAAGTCAATCAACCGGAAATAAAAGTGGATGTTGGTGAGCCAACCGAAAAAGGTGTTCCCATAACAGTAACCGTGGCGGCAGGTGAAACCAAAAAGGCATTACGGGATACCCTGGAGATCCGTACAAACCATCCTGAACAACCCTACTGTCAGGTACAAGTCAGTGCCGATATTGTAGGATATGTCCAATTCAAACCGGAGCGGGTGTACTTTGGCAGCATTAAAAAGGGCAGCAAAACCACCCGTGAAATCACCGTTTCGTTGACTAAACCTGAACTGGCCGATCAATTCTCCATCACCAACATCACATCTGAACCGTTGGATGTCGAGGGAGAGATCATCAATCAACAACCTAATGGAGTGATGAAATTAAGGTTAAGCCTGGTTACCCCGGATAAGACCGGATACCACGCCGGGAAAATTTATATGAAAACCAGCTTGAAGAAAGATCCGGAAGCCACCATTCATTATTCCGTTTTGGTTCGTCCTTAAATCGTAAATACCTGAAGAGAAAATATGTGCTATTTGTTTCGAATTGTATGGCAAACGTTACTCATCGTTATTGTGGGTTCCATGCTGGGGCTGATTGTCAATGCCGTGTCTAATGATCCGCTCGATTGGGTGTATAAACCCAAAACAGCCGGGTCGGATTGGCCTATTCTGGATGCGGAGACTGTCATGCAGCATATCAATGAGGGAACCGCCATTATTGTGGATGCCCGTGATCCGAATGAATATGCGGAAGGGCATCTTCCCAGTGCGGTGAATATACCCGCCAGTGATTTCAAATCATATTTTAATGAATTTGGCATGGCAATGCCCCGGGACTTTCCCATTGTTATTTACTGCCAAGGTGGAGACTGCGATCAAAGCCTGGAAGTGATCCACAAGTTGAACCTGTTGGAGTTTGAAGCCTTATCCCTTTATGAGGGAGGCTGGCTGGAATGGAAAGAAAAAGGATTGCCGGTGGAGGAATGAGTTAAACCGACATGAATGAAACCAATGTAAATAGTGTCAACACGACGGATACAGGCATACGGGATAAAATTCAAACTATCATCTTGAGTTCATATGTGAGTTTTGGATTGCGGCTTCTATTGGGCATGGTCTTTATCTATGCAGGGATAGTGAAGCTGGCTGAACTGCCGGAAATGGCTGTTTCTGTCAACAATTACCGCCTATTGCCTGATTATATGGTGAATGTGGTTGCCATGACCTTGCCGGGGATTGAAGTGATCGCAGGTATTTGCTTAATCGCCGGCCTATTTACCGATGGGGCATTAACAGTGGTTACCGCCATGTTAATTGCCTTTGTAATCGCTGTGGAATCGGCCATTTTAAGGGGCTTGGATATCGAATGCGGCTGCTTTAGCACGTCCGATGCCGAGCGTGTGGGGATACAGGTGCTACTGCGTGATGTGTTACTCCTCCTGGCCACTGTCCCTATATGGATGGCCAGGAAACAAATCCTGATGCTTGACCATCTTTTGTTCTCAAAGCACCGCTAATATTCTCTCAATCGATAAAACCATGTAGTATGACCGGTGGGTTACGCGTCGCTTTGAGTCTACCTTACCAGGTTATTTCATTACAGGTAGATTCAGTTTGAATACTGTCCCTTTTCCCACTATGCTTTCAAGTTCAAGTGTTCCTTCATGTAATTCCACAAGTTCCTTGGCAATTGATAATCCCAAGCCCGAACCTTTTGCCATGGTTTTGGAAGATTGAGCACGATAGAAGCGTTCAAATACTTTTTCACAATCCTCACGGGTCAAACCTATACCGGAATCCCTTACTTGTAGGCTAACATTGGTATCGTTTTTTGTTAGTGTAATATCTACGCGGCCTCCGTCGGGTGTATATTTAATTGCATTGCCAATGAGTTCACCCACCACGCGTTCGATTTTACCGGGATCGATCATCAAATGGCAGGGATCTTCGAGTCCAGATGATGTGAGTTGGATATTCTTTTGATGGGCGGCGGGTTGGTTTTCTAAAATAACATTTTTTACAAGTGCATCGAATACTATATTTTGTTTCTCGATCACTTCACGGCCGGATTCGATTCGGTTGATGTCAAGCACATCATTAATTAAATGAGTCAAGCGATCAACGGAATTGAGAGCACGCCCTATGACTTTATTCTGTTTCTCATTGAGTCCGCCCCCAACACCGCGGATCACATTGTCCAGGCTGCTTTTAATCGCTGTGAGTGGAGTGCGCAGGTCGTGGGATGCCTGTGAGACGAAGGCCGATTTCATTTGGTCAAGTTGTTGAAGTTCGGCGTTGGCTTCTTGCAGTTCGGCATTCATTTGGTTAAGCGCCGCCGTTCGGCGTTCAACCCGATCTTCGAGTTCAAGGTTAATGGTTTCCAATTCTTTTTGCGATTTGGCGAAACGATAAGCCAAAAAGATGGACATGGATAAGAGTAGCAGGATATTGGCATATCCTCCTCGTTCGGGAAATGCGATTGGTAAATCGGGAAGCCCAATATAGATATGAAAAGCTGACCATAAATTTATGATCGATAATAAAAAAAGGCCGATAACGATAAAAATCTTTCCGGGTAATTTCTTAAAAATAACACAAACCAGAATTCTGATGAGTTCAAAAAAGAAGATACCAGAAACATATGAACCAGTAAACACAGCCAAAAATGAATCATTAGAAATAGAGACAATATCTTGATTGGGGAAAAACATCATCAAGAAATAAACGGATCCCCAAAAAAAAGCTCTGAAAACAAGCAGGACAAGCAATAACCAGGAATACCATGTCAGTTTTTGAAATACATATTTGTGAAAGAATAATAAAAGCATAGCGAATTGCAAGTTGCCGAAGAAAAGAGACAGGCTATGCGTATTTATCACTTCGTACATATGTGTACCAATAAAGGGAATGTTAAACAATGTAACGTGCGTTGCTGCAGCAAAAAGGAGAAACAGTGCGTAGTAAACCTGTTCTCGTAAGCGAGAATTGAACAAGAATAAACAAAAATGAATGAGAAATAAGACAAGCGGGATTCCTGTAAAAACCAGGTAGTAAAAACTTTTATTATAAATTTCATGATTGATTGCTTTGCTTTGCCCAAAAATGGTATCCGATCCAATTGTTCCATGAAACGTGGCGTTACGAATATCGGAAGAAAATGGATAAACGGAATAGTGAAGAACGGTTGCTCCGGGATCAACATCGATATTCCAAAAAATGCATTCATTCTCTACGATTCCATTCTGACCGACCTCTGTTACCGTATACTGAGTGGGAGGGTGGTCAATTATTTGTATTGTTTTTGTGGAAGAAGATGTATTTACAATCCGGATAAACACCTTGATCTCTTCCGCATAGCCTGTTGGAGCCAGATATCTTGACGCGATAATTTTTGAAACAGCTGGCGTTAATTTAACTTCTGCTATTCTTGCATGGGCCAGGTTTTGATTATCGGCATGATTGGTGACCGCGATGCCATAACCAACTGTATCTTTCATCTTTATTTTGATCTGGTGACCGTTGTTCCATGTGTCTCCGTCATGAGACCATTCCGAAATAAATAAGTTTAGAGGAGCGATTCGAGTGACGCGCAGATATATTCCATCTCTAGGTTTTGCAATGGGTTGGCCATTCGAATCGAGAAAGAAATCACTTGAACTGGCTAACGGTCGATCTGTATTTCTCCAGGAGGTTTTACAACCGCCCCCCGAACGTAAAATACAATTATAATTTACTGAACTCGCGCTCTCCGGTTTTTCGCGGACCATCAAGCATGCTTTTCCCCAATTCAAACTCGCGTTTCCATCGTCAATCCATTTGAGTTTTGCCGACAAACTCCATGAACCACTTTTTTCTGTGTACACGAAAAACCCTTCGTCTGTTTTACCCCAAATATCATCTCCATTGCCATAAACCTCGTACACGATTCCTTCATTGGTTTTTGTCACATCCACCCGTCCGGGAATCTTAAAGTAACCTTGCTGGGGAGGATTCTCAACCGTCCCCCAATCGGCGGTGGCGTTAAAAATACGTTGTTTCGATATGGACTCCTCTGCCATACATGGAAAAACCTGGATCATTGCCCACGCCATACTGATATTCAGCCACAAAATAAATTGGAAAAAGACATGCCGAACCATGATATTTCTCACTGATCAGAAGTTGAAAAGAAAGAACAATAGAATCGATTATCTCACAAGTAAAAAAGGAAGTCTACTTTAGGTGATAGTATAAAGGTTGGTGTGTGTGACTGGTAGGTTACGCTTTGCTTTGAGCCCATTTTTGGCTTTGCGGGTTGGTTTTTATCGCCTGGCTGGATTGTTTTTATTATCGATACAGATAACAAATTTATCCATAATTTCCAAATATTCATCTCTGTAACGCTTCGATCTATAGGTTGCAAAATATGCGTGATCATCAATTAACCACAAAAGAGCGGATAAATATAGTTTCTTATCTGAATTGCGAACATGCAAAGCAACAAGATATTTCTTATCTGGTTTACCCAAATGCGAAATACATTTCTCAATAAATGCGTTATTATTATCTTCCAAGTTTTCCTCAGGTTGATTCTTCCTTGATATAGTTAATTGTATTCGATCAACACGATCAATACCATTAGCATTCACGAAGAAGACAGATATACTATCAAAATAATTTTGTTCTGGTATTTTATTTGCATAAACAAAATTTGATTCGTCATTAAACAAAAATGTATCTGGTTTAAGATATCCAACTGAAGATAAAACGTTATCCTTTTGCTTTCCGATTGCTAATTTTCCACTAATAATGGAATCCGGCAAAAAAGATTTCGCGTCAATCATCTGAAATGTTTCATTCGAGATCTTTTTATTTAAATTGCCCGCAAGCTTCGGGGGGGGGTGAATGACCGTTGGTGCGTATGACTGGTGGGTTACGCTTCGGTTTGACCCACCCCTACTTATCTATCCAGTTTCGATTGTGAAACGACCGTGACCGGTTTTTGCTGCAGTTGTTTTTCACCTGGAATAAGTGTTTGCAGATGAATTGCCGATTCTGGCCGGTTTGCTTCATCGATAATATCCATTAATTTGTCATGCGCAACGAAATTAAGCCGATCAACGGCCGAAACACCCTTTCGTCTACCAGCCATAGGGCAATCGTAGCCCTCTTGCCTGCGTGGGTGATGTCTCTTGGAATAACTAATAGAAACGTTTATCATTGTTAATCCAGGTTAATTCAAGTTATGATACATATGTTTCATTATCAAGAATCCTCAAATTCTGCAAAGATTTTATAAATCACATCCTTGGGAATTTCACCTTTGTATCGTCCCTTAAGGAGTTTCAAAAACTTCTTACAGAAATTTAGACATTCCGCTTTATGAGCCTGAACCCACGATTTGAATACATATTGATTTGCCCCCCCCCAAAAACGACTTTGCACCTTATACCAATTCTTTACCCAATTCTTCTCGTCACCCTTGGTCATGGAAGTGCCACCTTTAGAAATTATGGCGACTTGCTTCGTGTAAGTTTCTCCAACAGTCTTCCAAAAGGGATCAGAATCTTTCATATTGTAGAGGTGCCGATAGACAAGAGTCTCAGGACGCTTGCCTCCAGGCAAAGCAAGTAGATTTTTTGGTGGTTTATTCCATGTGGATTCCATATCACCATCCGTAACAAAGATTAAGTCCCTCAACTCAGGTAGAGAGTTTGACATGTCAGCGAGATTTTTTAGTTTGCCCGCACCCAAAGAGTTAGCATTTTCACAAGATACATACTTTCTGAGTTTTGAACCACAAATCTGTTTAAACAGAAATTCTCCTTCTTTATCCTCGAAGATTACCGAAACTTTCCTTGGATTCTTATTGGTAGGAAGAGTTGACTCAACTTTTAAGTGATCGCTGATATCCTGATAAGTTGAAAACTGCTGAAGAACGACTGCGCCATCCTTATTGGCAAGATATATAATCTCAATTTTCTTCTTAAGCGAGGATTGATATGCTTTTTCTAATATACGTAATGAATGCGTTGTAGCAATGATTTGCAAACCCAGTTCGTGCGATTCTGTGCAGATCAGTTCAATAAGTTTATCTTGTGCGAAAGCATGTAGTGTGGCGTCCAATTCGTCGATCAGAAGCATCCCACCTTGATATTTGCTTCCAAGTTTGTTCTTAAGGTCTCGAAAAGACAGTATTGCTGTAAGAATTTGACTTAGGTTATCTTGTCCGGCTGAGCAACTTTCACCATCATAGTCCTTGCTATGAGGAGTGATGAACCGCTTCTTTTCCACAGTGTCCATGAACTTTGCACTAATGGTATGTTCATCCAAACAGAGAATTTCATTGTATTTCTCGACATACCATTTCTTATCTTTATCCAAAAGTTTACCGACTGAAAACGAACATTTTTTTGTAACGGCTAGAGGCCACAATCGATTCAAACCAAGAAAGATGACAGGATGAGGAAAGTTGCCTTCACCAGACTCGTGACTAGCTCCTGGACCCGTCACGAAACGCATTCCTGTTATATTACATCCATTTTTTCGATCCCGTGATCTCGTCAATAGTGTGTTGTTAGGGAGGTCTATTATTGCCCCTGCTGGCAACGACAATATGGTTTTGTACTGATATTTTTCCCCAAAATCAAAATCTTTTGATAAACGAAACACGTTATCGCAGTCATACATAAATAATTTTCCCGCATGATCAAGGAATTCATGAAGATTGAGACCATGATAGTTGTTCGTATATGTAGAATCATCAGGTTGCTTCGCTGTCTTACCACGCACTATGCCGAAAGAGAATGGTTGTGCCAACATACCCAGCAAGGTGGATTTGGATGTTCCATTTTGACCAGCGATAAGTGTTACATGATTGCCGAAGGGGATGGTGATATTATGGAATCGTCTGAACGATTCTATCTTAAGATAATCTACTCTTGTTATATCCATCGCCATCTCCTTTTATCAATAGATTGGTGTTGATCATGTGTTGATCAAGATAACCAGGAAGATTAAGTATGCTGATGATTAATTCCTCTGCTTTAGTATTTCCTGTAATAGTATGTCTGATGCTGTTTCGATACAGATTGCAATTATGGTCACAGTACATATCTATGATGTCTTCGTGATCGTCGTAGGACAGTATCCAGGGAAACGGACATTCCAGAATATAATCTCGAAGAGATTCATGGTCCTTATGACTGAAATGGTTAAGGTAAAGAGCTGGTCCTTTTTGAAAGTAAGGAGGGTCGAAGTATATCAGGCAATTTCTATTTGGATATTGTTTTTTAAGTAGATTTAGAAACTTCACACCATCTAAATTAAAGATTTCTATTGAGTTTGCATACTTGGCAATGGCTTCTATCTTGGCAATAGACGTGGTCTTGTTATATCTAGAACTTATTCTATAGTTGCCATCCTGCTTCATTCCACCCACGGGTCTGGCCCCCAATATTCCTGAACGGTTACAGCGGTTCAAGTAAAAAGTGGAGAAAGCGAGTGCAAGCATGTCGCTTGTATTCTTGCTATCATAGATTGCTTTTTGCCGACGCCATTCTTCCATGCTAATCCTTGTGCTCCGAATGAGTTTAACAAGCTCCGCATGGCATTCTTTGATAGATTTCCAGAATGCATAAATCGCAACGTCCAGATCATTAAGAATTAGTGATTTAACATGCCCTTTGAGTAGCAACGAGATTGCGGCGCCTGCCCCTCCTGCAAAAACCTCAACAAAAGTGCAATTATCAAGTTTGTTTATAGAAATGATATCAGCGAACAAACCAGTGTATTTTGTTTTGCCACCTGGATATCGTAATGGTGTCAGTGTTGTGGGCATATAATTCTCTTACCTCATATTCCACCGTATTGTAAAAAAGAGCTGTTTCAGTGTTTTTTGTGCCAGTTTCTTCACTATCTGCTCTCGAAAACTGTTCAAATCGTCTAAAACATACTTATCAGTAAAATAAAACAAACCGGACAATTCAAACAGAGAATTTTGTAGAGGCATGAAGTAAAGAAGTATCTTATTCCTGCTAGCGAGAATTATCTTCAGCGTATTAGCGATAACATTGGAAGGTTTGTACTCATTCTGTAATCGGTGCGCTTCATCAATCACCACCAAATCCCAAGGAATTCTTTGCACGTCATTTGCCTTGTTTTTAGCAAAATGATACAAGCAAATGACGATCTCTTTCGATTCAAATGAATTAAGTAGCCACTGTTTGATCAATGTATTAAAAGATTTTAATTCCAGGATCGTGTAAGGAAGAAAGAATTTTTCTGATAATTTCTGATACCACTGATTGTGGAAATTGGCTGGTGCGATGATTATAATCTTGCGCTTTTTCTCAGCCCATTTTTGATAAAGCACAAGCCTCACTTTATTGGTCTTCTTAAGCCCGAATTCATCCGCAAGTAGCGCACCCATATAAAGCGACGACCGGAATGCAAAAAGTGCCGCTTTGACTTGATTGAGGTTCAATTCCACTTGCGCATTTATAAACGTACCTGCAAGTTGTTCAACACTGTCGGAAGAACAGTGCTTGGTTAATTCATAAGCGAAATATTTCGTGTGGTAAGGAGTTAGATTCACTTTTTTGAATATCTCGAACGATTCAAGCAAAGAATTCATTTGAACTATTTAGTAATAATACCAATCTTTACAGGGTAGTACAACTGGCTTGGGCTAGGTATCATTCAAAAGCAGAATCAATACTTATCACAGATTTATGGTTTCAACCAATGTTCTCCACAAGGTTTTGGGGGATGGATGACTGTTGGTGCATATAACCGGTGGATTATTATATCGTTTTGAAACCATCCTGCCTAAACTGCAGAATACATGTTTCAATCCAACTCTTCAATAAAAAATGTAAGAGTTTTTTCCAAGGGTAAAAACAACGTTTTACCCTTGTCACCCATATCACATCCACGTTACCGCAACCATTTATCCCATCACCAATTCAGATATGCTTTATATCTTGTGTCTGA
>CAZFER010000039.1:0-56172 GCA_964517495.1 uncultured bacterium
TAGTACGGGGTAATTATTACTTATTGCTATTGGGCTTTAGGGTGTGACGAGCGGGCCGGATGCCCGCTCTCCGTGAGAAAAGCCACGTCCGTGGCTTCTTTGGCCTCTTCATGGTAAACTAACAGATATCCAAACGTTAATAGAAAGAAGGATTTATGAGTTTACGAACGCCTTTATATGAAACTCATGTGGCCGAAAAGGCCAAAATGGTTGATTTTGCGGGCTGGGAAATGCCCATTCACTATCAGTCGATTACACAGGAACATCAAACGGTACGCGATTCAGCCGGCTTGTTTGATGTCAGCCATATGGGCCGCTTTTGGTTCTCAGGTGAAAACGCTATGGAGGATGTGAACCGGCTGGTTGTTTCCCGGATCGATAACCTGGATAAGGGCCAGGCACGGTATTCCATCGTCTGCAACCCAAAGGGGGGCGCCAAAGATGATATTATCGTCACCAAACTGGCCGAGGATGGCTATCTTGCTGTGGTGAATGCCTCTAACCGGGAAAAACTGCTGGAGTGGTTCAACCAAAACTTGAGTGACAAAACCAAACTCCATGATTGCACCTTCGAAACCGGCATGTTTGCCATTCAAGGGCCAAAAGCGCTTCAAATCGTCAACACCATGTTTAATCAGGATTTTACGGATCTTCCCTATTTTCAAGCACGCGATTTAGGAGACCATATCCTGGTATCCCGCACGGGGTATACCGGTGAGGATGGATGTGAAATTATTGCGCCCAACGAGAAAATTGTGGAATTTTGGAAAAAAGCGCGTGAATTAGGCGCTCAACCTGCGGGGCTTGGCGCTCGGGACAGCCTGCGGCTGGAGATGGGCTATCCCCTCTATGGGCATGAATTGACGGAGGAGATTACCCCGCTGGAAGCCGGGCTTGGCTGGGCTGTGCATTTGAAGAAGGATGATTTTATCGGCAAGGATGTATTGCAGCAGCAAAAAGAAAACGGCATCCCACGCCGCAGACTCCCCTTTGTGGTGGAAGGAAAGGGAATTCCACGCGAGGGTTACGCCCTTTATGATGGTGATATGGAAATTGGATATGTGACCAGTGGTGGATTTTCATCCACCTTAAAACAAGGGATTGGCCTGGGTTTGGTAAAGGCTGATCATGTTAAACCCCAGGCGCTGGCGGTTGAAATTCGGAAGAAGATGATTCCAGCGAAAAAAGTCAAATTGCCGTTTGTTTCGAAGAAGGTGAAGGCAGATAGCTGAGGATTATGATTACACAGATTGAAATTGAAGGATAATCCGAATTAGAAAGGAAGATGCATATGATACCGGAGGATTTAAAATACACGGACTCCCACGAGTGGGTGCGGAATGAGGATGGTACGGCTGTAATTGGCATTACCCATTACGCCCAGGAACAATTGACGGACATTGTCTTTGTTGAGCTTCCTGCCGAAGACAAAGATGTTGATAAAGGCGGTGAGTGTGCCGTGATTGAATCGTGCAAGGTCGCCGCAGACTTATACGCACCCGTAGGGGGGAAAATAGTAAGCGTGAATGAAGAACTGGGGGACCATCCCGAATATATCAACCAGGATCCCTATGGCAAAGGTTGGATCATCAAAATTGAAATGTCCGATCCATCTGAATTGGAAGGCTTGATGGACGCCGCCGCTTACCAGTCTCATTTAGCTTCATTGGAATAAAACGACTAATATTTGTTTATCCCATGCGTTGCTAATCCTATTTATCCGAATAAGCTAAATGATTATTCTTTTGGATTGTGGTAACCAAATTTAAGCCATGTGATAATCTGTTTTGCTTGAATTGGTAATCAACTTTATTTAATAAATCAATACATGTTTAAAGGAGAAATCATGGATTTCATCCCACATACTCCTGATGACCGCCAGGAGATGCTAGATACTATCGGATTGGACAGCGAGAAGGAGCTGTTTAAAACCATCCCCGAAGCGCTTCGTAATCCTCGGATTCCCTTTCCACCACCGTTGACGGAAATGGAAATAGGAGAGTTGATGGAAGCGTTCGCCGCGCAAAACCAGGGAAACCGAATGGTCTCGTTTCTTGGTGGTGGTGCGTATCGCCATTTTATTCCGCAGGCGGTGAAAGCTCTAATTTCGCGTGGCGATTTTTATACCGCGTATACGCCCTACCAGGCCGAAGCCAGCCAGGGCACCCTGATGGCGATATATGAATTCCAAACCTTGATGTGCCGGCTGACCGGTATGGATGTCGCCAATGCCTCGATGTATGACGGGGCCAGCGCATTGGCAGAAGCGGCACTGATGGCATGCCGTGTCACCCGCAAAGAAAAAATAATCGTATCCCAGGCTGTTAATCCTCATTATCGCCATGTTTTGAAGGCGTATTTGGATACGGTTGGCATTGAGTATACTGAAATTGCGCATCAAAACGGTACGACAGATATCGAGGCTCTGAAGCAGGCGCTTGATGATTCGGTCGCAGGGGCTTTTTTACAATCCCCCAACTATTTTGGCATTATTGAACCGATGGAAGAGGTAAGCCAGCTGATGAGTGAAGGTAAATCGTTGCTCGGTGTTGTGGTTTATCCCCATTCGTTGGGGCTGTTGAAACCTCCTGGAACCTATGATGCCGATCTGGTTGTAGGGGATCTTCAGTCTTTGGGATTACCCCTGAGCTATGGTGGACCGTATGCCGGCTTTGTGGCGTGCAAGCAAAAATATGTGCGCCAATTACCCGGCCGGTTGGTGGGACGGACCACAGATGCTGACGGGAAAACCGGCTATGTGCTAACCCTTCAAACGCGTGAACAACATATTCGGCGCGCCAAAGCGACCTCGAATATCTGCACTAACCAATCCTTATGCGCGCTGGCCGCGACCATCTACTTATTCACCATCGGCGCCAAGGGATTACGCATGGCTGCCGAAGCCAGTGTGCGAACCGCGCATGTTTTACAATCGCTGTTATGTGAAAAAGAGGGAGTCCAACTTGCCTTTGACAAACCATTCTTCAATGAATTTGTGCTCGAACTCCCCATCCCCATTCGCGATTTTATGGCAAACGCCCAGGAACAGAATTTACTCCCAGGCATTCACCTTCAAGCGGGTGAAATGACCGAAAAAGAGGCTTTGCTGGTTTGCACCACGGAATTGACCAGCGAACAGCATATAAAGCGATACGCCGATGTACTGGGTGATAGCCTGATGTAATGAAAGGCCAGAAAGGATATACATAATGCCTTTGGATGCATACGAACCATCGTTATTCGAAATTGATCATGCCGGTGAAGGGCGTGATTGGTTTCCAAAGCAAATACAGGATGAAAAACCGATCAGCGACTATTTGCCGGAAGGCGTATTACTTGATGCGCCTCCCCCCATTCCCGAAGTGAGTGAGCCGGAAGTGGTTCGCCATTTTACCCGACTATCGCGGATGAATTTCAGCATCGATAGTGGATTTTACCCTCTTGGCTCATGCACGATGAAATATAATCCCAAAATATGTGATGCCCTGGCGCAGTTGCCGGATTTCGCCAATCTGCATCCACAGGCTGGTGATACCATGGCGCAGGGTGTTTTGCAAATCATGGATGAGGTCTCGACTTTTCTGGCGGATTTGGCTGGAATGACGCGGGTGACCCTGAATCCCTGTGCGGGGGCGCATGGTGAATTGTGTGGGATTATGATGATCAAGGCCTATCATAACGAGCACAAAAATGATCGCTCGGTGGTGCTGGTTCCGGATTCCGCCCACGGAACCAATCCCGCTACCGCGGCGATGGTGGGGTATAAAACCGTTGAGGTGGCGTCCAATCCTGACGGATGTGTTGATATTGAGGATTTGAAAAAGAAACTGGATTCCAATGTGGCTGCGCTGATGCTCACCAATCCCAACACGCTGGGGATGTTTGAAAAAGATATTCTTGAAATATCCCGGCTGGTGCACGATGCCGGGGCGCTGCTTTATTATGACGGCGCGAATTTGAACGCGATTGCGGGTGTGGTTCGCCCGGGTGATATGGGGTTTGATGTGGTTCATATTAACTTGCACAAAACCTTTTCCACCCCACATGGCAGCGGTGGTCCGGGAAGTGGTCCGGTTGGTGTGCGCGATACACTATTACCATATTTGCCCGTTCCTCTGATTGAAAAAGAAGATAGCCGCTATCGTTTGAACTACAATTCGGAAAAATCCATTGGTCAGTTATCCACATTTTTCGGAAATGTGGGTATTGTCCTGCGCGCTTATGTTTATATGCGAGTGCATGGGTTGGAAGGAATCCGGAAAAACAGTGAAAACGCCGTGTTGAACGCACGATATTTGAAAAAGAAATTGCAGGACCATATACCCGCAGGCGTCGAAGGCGATTGCATGCACGAATTTGTGCTGACCATGAAGGATCATGATCGCTTCGGCAAACTCAACGCCATGGTGTTAGCCAAAAACCTGATCGACCTCGGCTTTCACGCCCCTACGGTTTACTTCCCACTGATTGTCAAGGAAGCACTGATGATCGAACCGACAGAAACAGAATCCAAACGCACCTTGAATGGGTTTGTTGATGCCGTCACCCAAATTATCAATAACTTCGATAAAAATCCTGAACACGCTTTGACAGCCCCTCACACCCTTCCGGTGAAAAAACTCGATGAAGTCAAAGCGGCGCGCGAGCCGAACTTGCAATACAAGCAAGAGCGATGAGCGTGGTTTGATTTACCTATTCTAATTATAGCGTACAGGGGGCTGAATGTGATCTCATCATAACACATTTGCCCCTTTTTCATTTTTGGGGAGTTGGCGAAAAGCGATGGGGTGCGCTCCAGATTATACAGGTGGAATACCATCTGAAAAAGCAGTTCGCAAAATCCGAGATGAATAAAAAAGAAGCAAGCAAACCTGAATTATGCTTATTAAATTCTCCCTCACACTGCAAACACCACTGTCTTGTTTTCGTAAGGGATAATCCGGTCTTCCAGGTGCCAGCGGGTGGCGCGGGCCAGGGTGCGGCGTTCAAGGTCACGGCCCAGTTCACGTAGTTCTTTTACAGTGTTGCGGTGCGATACGCGTGCGACATCCTGGTCGATGATCGGGCCTGCATCGAGATCTTCAGTGACATAATGAGCCGTGGCACCGATTAACTTTACCCCACGATCGTAAGCTTGCTTGTAGGGATTCGCGCCGATAAAGGCCGGCAGGAATGAATGGTGGATATTGATAATCCGGTTTGGGTAATGGGAGACAAACTCACCCGACAAGATTTGCATGTAACGGGCTAAAACCACCAGTTCGACTTTCCCATCCATTAATTCAAGTACCTGCTTCTCACTTTCAACTTTGGTCTCTTTGCTGACCGGGATGTGGTGATAAGGGATGCCAAACGACTCCACAGCTTCTTGCAGGTCAGGATGGTTGCTGATCACCATAACGACTTCGCCCTGTAACTGTCCCTGCTTCCATAGCCAAAGCAACTCTAACAGCGCATGGTCAGTTTTTGATACCAAAATGGCCATCCGTTTAAAGGGTTTGGCGTAGCTGATCCGCCAATCCATCTGAAAGCGTTCAGCAACCACCTTCGCAAAAGCTTGCTCCAAGGCTGCTTTGGATAAATCCAAATTAGGAGTTTGAAACTCCAGCCGCATAAAAAACACCCCACCTTCCGGATCGGTCGAATACTGATCCAGTGAGGTAATATTCACATTATGGGAATATAAAAAATTTGTTACGGATGCAACGATCCCTGGCCGGTCCGGGCAGGTGATAAGCAAACGTGCTGTGGTATCCAAAGCCTCCATGATGTCTCCCTTTTCTTGTTATTAAACTGGCCTGCCTTGACTTCTCTTTATCTCTTTAAATATCCCTTTTAACGATTTTACACCAAAAGATAGAAAGTAAACCGGTTTACATTCTCTTATCGGACTATCCCTTACCAAACTGTATTCCTTCGATCAAATGTGTCATATTTGCTATTTACATTGGTATTCTTATGTGAAATAATCAAGAGAGTGAAGTATCGGTGAATTTCTCGTTCAAGTAAAATAATTCATTCGATACGTGAATGGGAGAAACAATATGTTGCGCTCATTTCGTTTGTCAATGGCTGGATTTACTTTAATTGAGTTACTTATCGTTGTCGCTATTATAGGTATACTTGCCGCTATAGCGGTTCCCAATTTCCTCAATGCGCAAATCCGCTCCAAACATTCGCGGGTGCTTGCCGACATGCGTAATATTTCCACCGCCATCGAAATGTATAGTTTGGATGAAGGCCGGGCACCCATCGGTTCACTCGAAGGAATGTCCATGGGATTTTGGCAGCATGGCAACCGTCAAGCCCTCCTGCGATTGACCACCCCGGTGGCCTATATGAGCAACATTCCCCACGATCCGTTTATGAAAGCACCCGCAGGCACCATGGAATCAGACACCGTGCGTGCAACGTTTACTTATAATAATGTCCAAAATCCCGATTGGCGTTCCGGACGCTGGCAAAGTGTTTATGACGCTGGTTATCTATGGTATATGTTCTCACCCGGCCCTGCCAATACCCAAGGGGCTCCCTGGCCTGACTACCTCATGGCTGCCCAAGTGGGATGGGGTAGTGCCGATCCTCATGACCGTGTATACGATCCAACCAATGGGGTTCGTTCAGATGGCTGGATCATTTATTCCAGTAAAGGGCCTTATCCGGATAGTTAAAACTTTGCAAAAAATATGTGCATATATTAATATGGAGTTGACTTTGTTTATAATTGTTGTAAACTTAATCAAGTTTTATGCAACTTGGGTTGATTCTTATTTTCTCATATAAAACTTTCGCCGATAAATCTATCGATTCAGAAAGTTATATAATGATGAAGTTCTATGCCCAGGTTGTTATATTATTAGCTATTACTCTGTCCAGCCAGGTTGCTAGCGCTGCTCTATCTTCGCCCACCATTACAGAAGCCTCTGCGTTTTTAACCTTCACTAACGATACCACTGGAACCTACAAAGATAATGAGATTTTTGTGTGCTTTAATGGACCCATCGATGGGACAATCAATGGCACGACAGAAACCATTTCTTTAATGACATCCTATACTCTGAAAAAACTAAAACCCGGAATCATTGTTAAAAGCATGGGGGGACGTATTTATATCGCTCAGGGAATGGACTTTCAAAAAAACAGCCAAAACAATAATGTCATCACCCCCAATTTTCCCTTTCAGAACACTAAGCACAAATCCTCATACAAGATATCTTCTTTCTTATCTGCCTTCCCAAGTGATAAGGCACTGTCCGCTCTTGCTATCCAGTCTTTGTAATTATCTTTCATAAAGGACTAGACTTTCAGCATTTATGTTTTTATAAATAAAGGCGATGTTATCTTTATGCTTATTCCATTTTTCTGTAGAGGTCGCCAAAATTTCCACATCTGACTCGATATGCTCATTGAGCAGTTCATAGTTAATCCTTCGTGAAATGTCTCTTTCATTTTTTATATTATCTTTTATTACAAGAATGTCATAATCACTGTTATTATCGACTTCACCACGGGCTCTGGAACCAAACAAGATGATTTTCTTGGGTGATACAGCTTTTATAATTGTTTCTTTAATTTTTTGAAGAGTAAAATCCGTTTGGAAGTTATATTTCATCTCTATACCCATTTATTAGGCTTACAATTTATTAACATTTCAGCCTTAGTTAGTGAAAAGAATTGAAAATGTTTCCTTTCGCTCCACATATTACTTCTAAAATTATACAAGACCATTGGATAAAATAAAAAGGGAGAGGAAACCCCTCTCCCACTATACCCGATATCGAATTGTTTTTTTAACTATGAGCGGTTGCCAGCGCCCTCTTTTGAACGGGGTTGCCGACGCCGGCCACGGCCGTAGCCGCCTCCCCCGCTACCCCCGCTACCTCCACCACTACCACCGCCTCCGCCACCGCCACGGCGGCGGGGTGGACGTCGCCGGGAAGACGAACGGTCTGATGAAGCAATCACTACCCGCTTGTGTGTTCCGTTCCCTATGCTAAAGGTGGTGACCGCTGTATTCTCCTTTAAGGTCATATGGATTATACGCCGTTCGGGAGGGGAAAGAGGATCCGTCCGAACATCCCGTTTGGTGCGGGCCACCTGATCCCCCAGGCGCTGTGCCATGCTGCGCAGATTATCTTCGCGTTTATCGCGATAGTGATCAATATCAATGACGACTTTGCGCCATTCCTCTTTTTCTTCATTCAAGTAACGGGCCAAGAGATATTGAAGCGAATCAAGGGTTTGACCATGATGCCCAATCAGGGGAGAAGCGTTTTCATTAAGTGAGACATAAATGTTCTCTCCCTCTTCTTTCACATCAATGGGTGATTCGATTTTCATGTGTTCAAGGATATTGCGTAAAAACACCACGGTTCGGATACGGTCATCCTGGCGTAACTCCGCTTTGACCTGTGCATTTTTCTTGCCAATTCCCAAAAAACCTTTTGATCCCGTGGTCAAAGGGTGAATTTCCACTTCTTCGCGTTTTGCGGACATTCGATCAAGTGCATCTTGTGTGGCTTCTTCTATCGAATTGCCTTCTCCTACAATTACCTTCATGGTATGCCTCCATCTATTGAGAGGAGTTTCAGAACGTTTCCGTACCGGCTTGGTTTTTCCGTCGTTCCATTTCTCGATATCGGGCGTCTATATACAGCAAAAAAAATACACGTCAATCAGCTACTTACCTTTTCCTGCCGGTAAAGGTTCAGGACTCTGAAACTTCTCCATTATCATCCGTTGGGATACATCGATGAAAATGCTGATGACAAAATACAAGATGACCCCCGAAGCAATCGACCAGAAAAAGAAGACAAACATAAGGGGAAAAATTTTCATCATCGTTGCATTTGGTCCTTCCACCTTTTGCTGGCTTGTGCTCCAGAGCATTAAAACTGCGTATGCCAACGGAAGTATATTCACAGTAAATATATATGTCCCAATTGGGATAAAAAACGCACTATCCGGTGCGGATAAGTCATTGATCCAGCCAAAAAAAGGCGCCCCACGCAATTCCACCGCCACTCGGAAGGTGGAATAGAGAGCGATAAATATGGGAAGCGTGGGAAGCATGGTCAAACAACCCGCCAAAGGATTCACTTTGTGTTTGCGGAACAATTCCATCTGTTCCTTTTGTAACTTCTGGGGATTGTCTTTATGCTGTTCTTTCAACGCGTTCAATTGGGGTTGAAGCGCTTGCATCTTTTTCATCGATTTCATCTGTTTATGATAAAGGGGCAGCATTAATATCTTGACTAACAAAGTCAGAAAAATAATGGCCAGCCCATAATTGGGGACAATTTTATAAAAGCCCTTTAATAATTTTAACATAAAGTTGGAAATCGGGCCGGTAAAACTTCGCCAGAATATCTGACGGGCATCCGAAAGGCTGGAATCAGCTTTTATTAATTCATCTTCATCCAGTGGACCAACATAAACAGTATATTGATCCACATGCTCCATGCCATCCAATATTGGATCAATATTCATACGAACACCGGCATGGGGTTTTCGTAAAGCAGACAGGTTATTGCCGGGAGAAGATACTCCTTTGAATGCAAAATTGGTCGGTGTTTTCGGCAAAACCGCCGCTAAAAAGTATTTTTGACCAACGCCAACCCATCCCACGGTCTCTCTCTTTAATGGCATGGTGTAATAATTGGTGTTGAAATCCTTCATTAATCCCGAAGAATTTTTGCTCAGCTCGCTTATTAATGTTTGAGTGGGTTGTATGGTAATCCCTTGTTCAAACAGATGAATGAGCGCATCATTCTGGGCATCCGTGCGGATGGAGGGAAAACCAAATCCTCCAAACCACCCAACATCATAATGCCCATTCTTTTCAAACGCCAACGTTTTTCCGGATTGATTGAGTATACGTACCCTCATTTCAACATGGTAACTATCAGGGTGAAAACGAAAGGTTTTTTCGATGGTAATCCCATTGTTTGTATAACTAAACGTAAGTGATTGCTCTGAATCAACATACAATTGAGTTGATGATGGGGCATAGGGTATACTTTTGTCCGTGATGTTTTTTCCCCAGCGCAATAATAAACCCGCTTCACCCAGATCGAATGTTGGATCGATAGCATTAACGGGAGGAGGTTCTCCACTGGCTTGATGTTTAATCCAATTCAGTTCCAGAATGGCTTTTTTCTTTTCTGCGGGAGGGGCATTGTTTTGCTTTAATTCGAGCAGCCGCTCATCAGCATGCAGCTCGGGGAACTGCAGCAATTCCCAGCGAGTAGGAATCCCACCTTGAGAGGAAAAAACAATGCGGTATAAATCGCTCTCAACCACCACTTCAGAGGTATCCGCTGATGGTTTAGCCGATGCCAGCCAACTCCAGGGGGTTGTGTCGGCTGTTGGAAGTTCTTCACCATCACCTGTTGTTTGATCCGGTGTTGGCGTGGGTTGCTGGGAATCCAGCGATGGCTGTGACGTAGAGCGGGCCGTTGCAGTTTTGCGCGTGGTTGAACGCGTTTGATCGGGATACATTTTGGCATAATACCAATTAAACCCAATCATAACAAGCATTGATAAGACAAAACATAACGCCAATCGTTTTTCGACATCCATTTGTTGTTGATCCAATCAACGTATAAAGAAAAAGCCAATCAGCGTTGAAGCCGGCCATTCGCTTTAGGATGCGGTGGCATGTCTATGCCACCAGAATGAAAGGGATGGCATTTTAGGAGACGCATTAGAGCAAGATACCCACCATAAAATATCCCATAAGTGGCTATAACTTGCATGGCATATTCCGAACAGGTTGGATAAAACCGGCATGCGGTCGGTAAAAAAGGGGATATCCAGCGTTTATACCCTTTTAATAACAAAACAACAAACCTGGCCGGGAACGATACAATTTCTTGCACCACAATCATTGGGGTGCTCCTGTTCCGTCTCTGTTGGGCGTATTGGTCTCATTATCCAATACCCAAGTTATCATTTCATCTTTATTCCGGATTATACCCTGCCGGTAAAAAATCGTGGCTAAATCTTCAACGATCTCTTTAAATGTTGCCTCACGGACAGGGGGCTTGGGCCGAATAACCATTTCAACGGACGTTTGGAATTGACCTTTTGCACGCCTGAAAACTTCACGAACTCGCCGCTTGACTTTATTACGAACAACCGCACTTCCCACTTTTCGCCTGACCAAAACCGCCATTCGGGAGTAAGGAAAATAACTCTCTTTTAAATGGATTAAAAATAGATCTCCACCCAATGGACGTTGGCGAATAATATCCTGAATCTCTTTGCGCTTGCGCAGCCGTTCGCTTTTCCTTAAACGTTTGTTCACGAATTTTTGCTATAGAAACCATAGCAAACTTGTTTTAAATATACAAAATACACATATCCATCTACATAAGCCTGATATAACAGCTCTGTCTATCAGATATGTGAAAACTTTTATTTGCTAGGAATAACGGCTAAACGATGCCGTCCTTTTTGCCTTCGACGGCGGATAATACTACGGCCTCCCCGCGTTTTCATTCGGGCACGAAAACCATGCCGTCGAATGCGTCTAATTTTACTGGGTTGATACGTTCGTTTCATCGTTCTTCACTTTTATCATTTATTTTCATCAATTTGAGTGAAAAGTAGAATACCTTTACTGAATCAAGAGTCAAGCCGCATGATACTGCTGATAAAAAAAAGTATATATAACATCCTTTAATTACTTATGATGCGTTCTTGATCGATTATAACTTTGCGAATGTTTTTTATATAGGTTAAACCACCAACATTACTTGGATCCAAAGTTTCCATTCATTCGATAGACAAAAGCCAGAACTTCAGCGACCGCCTGGTACAACTCCACTGGAATCATATGGCCTAAATCAATTGTGCTTAACACCTCTACCAAATCCGGATCCTGGTATAAGGGAATATCATACTCTTCTGCCAGAGCGATTATTTTATCGGCTATTAATCCTTTTCCTTTTGCCACCACAACGGGCGCGTCATCTTCGCCTTGCTGGTACCGTAAAGCGACAGCCCGTTTTTTGGGATTGAAAGGGTGTTGAGACTCATTCATTATGGATTAATCTTTGTAAATCATGCAATTTCAAAAGATAAATGTAAACGAGAACGTAGTGCTTGCTGGGCAGCCAATCGGACATTACGGTCGGGATCTTGCAAAAATGGCATCAATGCCCGTAAATCATCTTCCGTTCCTCTTAACCCAATACCTTTTACCGCCATTTTGCGGACATTAGCTCTCGGATCATTGGCTGACTCACGCAATCGGTCAATCAAGTGGGGCATATCAGTAACGCCTAATACCCACAATCCACTGGCTTTCGTCCATTCATCATCACTATCCAGCATCTCCACTAACTCATTTTCATAATCCGGGAATTCCCAATTCAACAGTTTCGCAATTGAGTTGGCTTTTACTCTTAAATGATCAGAAATGCTTCCCTCTTTGGCGATTTTGATCATCTGTTGATTATCGGGGCGGTGCTCAGGTAAAAGTTCGATCGCATTGGCTCGTACGCGGGGATCTGGATCATCAAAATACTGTTGAATCAGTTTGAACCGTGTATCATCATCTTTTACTCGCCTGAATCCCATAATCGCTGTGGCTCTCACTTTTTTGTTGGAATCCTGAGCCATTCGCCGGTAATCTGACATGGCACGATTAAGGCTTTCCACCTCCAGCATTTTCAAATACTTAATCCGGTCCGATTCTTCCGCTGATTCGGAAAGATAAGCAATTTCATCAAAAAAGGTCGGTTTCATTTTCTTGAGGGATTGCAAGATTTTTGTTCGGCGGGCATTAGGCAGTGTATCAAATTTTCGCAACAGGCTATCTTTCATGATCTTGAACATGGTGCTGATAACCCCTTGGCGGATTTTCTTTTTCTTGCTGCGGGTGAGGTGTGAGATTTTTTCTAACGTGGAAAGGTCGCCTTTTTTTTGCAAATAACGCAGGGTGGCCAATAATACCTGCTCATCCGTTTCCGTAAGGAATTCAAAAACTTCATTGCGCAACCCCAGGTTTTCGCTTTCGCCCAGGATTTTTAGCACTCGAATCCGGATACGCATATCATCCAATTGCAAGCAGCGCAACAGAAAAGAAAGGTTTTGCTCTGCTCCCACCGCTTCCAGAAGATCAAAAAGCACGATGCGCTCAGGGGGATTCATATGTTTGATCAAACCCTGAAACTCGACCAAAATGCGATAATGCTGCAGGGCAAAGGCAACTTTGACAAAATCCTCACGATTGAGTTTTCGTATGGCATTCAAGTGATAATTGACATTATCACCACTATTTCGCACCGCAACAGAAAGAAAATTGGTGATACGCTCAAGAATCTGCTCGTTTTTCTGCAATAAACCACGATAGAGCACCTCGAGTGAACCCTCTTTTTGATAACGGATAAATTGTTCATGCAAGACACTGTATTGGGGGAGATCAAGGTTTAAATACATCTCCCAAAACATATCCTCCTCAAGAGGTGCCAGTTGGAACAAAAATTGAAGGGCTTGAAATCGGGGAGAGCGTTTCGAGGTATAAAGAATTTGGAAAAGGGAGTTGAGGGCATCCTGAATTTCACTAAGAGGCAACTCACCATCTTTTTTCCGCTGAGCGGCAAACTCAATCAAACGATACAGGCTTCGCTTGGTTTCATCATTGACATGCTGGTGATAATCTTCAATTCCGGCAATCAACAAGCGGACTACATCCAACCGCCCACTTTTTGCGATTAACCTTATTACCCCCACCCTGACCTGCCACATTGGGCAGGATAATTCATTGACCAACATATCGAAGTCTATATCAAGGTTGTCGAGAACTTCCCACGCCCGCTCGCGCATTTCCGCGCTCTCACTGGCTAATGTCCATAAGAGCAAACGTTTATTCCATTCATTCTGGCCCGGCATTGAAATCGCATCGAGTGCTTCCCATCGCTTTTCTTCACCATATTTTCCAAATAAAGTCTGGGATATCCGGTCGGGTTTGCCGGTTATGGTGAATGGAAGCTCTTCTTTGCGGCGGAAAGGGAGTTTCAAGTCTATTTCCTCAAATATCGGCAATTAGCCTGGTAATTTTCCCGGTTATATTCAAGCAAAATAATAAACATTTTCAATCAAACTTGAGAGTTATTGCAACGCCTAAATACGTTTCAACTTTGTCATTTAGTTGCTATGCCCCCCTTAGGTTTGTTTCATTAATTATACGGCTAACCTAAATTAAATAGTAGTAACTTAACTTAATTTATTCGTTTAGCTTTCTTTTTACTGTAAAATAATATTTAACTTCGAAACAAGCCCCCCGCATTATTTTGGAATACAAATTTTCAGAAAAAGATCATTTAATAAACGGTAGAACAAAAGATTTTATTCTCACTGAGTGCCAATATTTCTCAAAATAATTACCAATCCCCTTCCTTTTTCAGGACTTAGTCATAAATATCCCATATAATCCCTTTTTCTGATGCAATTATCATTCCTGTTTTATATGATTCGCAATGCCAATATAATTGGAAGATTATGTTACATTATTATAATGTATTTTACTTGAAATATGCAAATATATTTTCCAATCCCAATAAAAATAGTTTGATTTGATAAAACTTATCAAAATTCATTAAACATCGGTTCATTGGAATTATGCGCGAATAGAAACTCTCTGATTCCCATCAGAGAGTAATCATAGGAGAAACCTCATATCCAAATTATTGAGTTAAAAGAATTTACATCACCGGCGGGGTGAAGCTCGGCGCGGCGCAGAAGTGCGCGAAGGTGGAGAGGCAGATCGTGAAGGTGATGAAGAGCGAGGCGCCGAAATGGAGGAGGATCGGGGGGGAGAACTGATGCTTCGGGGAGGAGAACTGCTTCGAGATGATGGGGCGGAAAAATTTTCCCCTGAACGGCCAGGTGAAACACTATGCGTACGCGGTATTTCAATGCGAATGGAGGAAGATCGTGATGGAGAGTAACTTCTTGGAGAAGAGGAAGACGAACGAGTGGTGAGGGATGAACGCCTGTTATTAATATTCATTGATCGGAACGGTGAATGTTCGGGAGTATGGATACGAGGCACCGATGGTGTGGATTGGCGCCCTGACGGTATGGTAACCTGAAAACGGGATGGGGATGATTCGCGCGTTTCACGGGGTGGATTAACAGAATTAGTTGAATTTCTGGAATTTAACTGGTCTGATGAGTATGTCCGAACGTGGTTGCTTTCCCTGGATGAATCGGGTGGCGATACATAAATCCGTCGATTTCGACTGCCTTGATTGGGGATATAAATCCAACGCTGGGTGTTTGATTGGCTTTGAGAACGAGGCCGTGAATAAACGGGCGTTGTTTCTGATGCAACTCGAGGCTGTTTTTGGGGTGCTCCTACTCGAGGATTCTGCAGTGCAGGTGTGTTGCGTGAGGTTTGGATGGTTTTGCCTATATCCTGATCCCGGGTATAAGTGGATGGGGATGGCTGATTATTATTTCTCTGAGACAATGGCTGGAAAAACGAGGATATGATGGGTCTTTGCCAGCGGCGGATATTATGCTGAGGTTTACGCTGGCGCTCCGTTTCTTCTTTCGGATTGCGTGATGAGGAATAAGCGCTCGTGGTCCGAATGGCCTTGGTATCCAATCCATCACGATTGGGCTTTAGATCGGGATTTGTGGTAATTTTGGGGCGTGGCTGGCGATTTTCAATATCGGGCCGAGGTTGCCGCAAGGGGCTAGTTCCATTTCCATTGTTATCATCTACCCTGTCAACATAATCAAACCAAAAATCCCGGTAATAAGGATGATCATACCAATAGGGATAATAAGGCCGATAGGGGTGATAAGGCCATGAATAGGCTAAATGATGAAATCCCCAATAAGAGGAGCCATACCCAGAATGATAGCCCCAATAACCATAATAACTGGCAGGATACCCCCAAAATGGATTATGATAAGCCAAGGCGTCCAAATAATAAGGATCGTAATAGGGGCCATAACCACCCCATGAATCATAAACATAAACGGTTGAATAACGGGGATAATATAATGATGATTCACGATAAGGGTATCCCCAGGGATTGGATGAATAATAGTAGTGATTTACAGAATAGTCATAATAGGGGTAAGTAGGATTATCATAAGGTGCGGTCTGAATAAAATAGTTCGCTTCGTCAACATAATAGGAAGGTGGAGGGGATACTTTTTCACTGAAATCATCCCCATAATTTTCAGGGTTTTCAGGCGCTTCTGTTGTTTGAGCCAAATATTCCTCCGTTTCTCTGGTTATGGTATCATGGGGGCGGCCAAATCGCTCATTGGATGTAACATCTTGTGTATCAGTATAAGGATTGGCCAACGGGACAAAGCTGGGAGCAGATGAGGGTTGTGTGGTTTTATTCGAGGAACTGGCACATCCAACGAGTCCAATAATTAATAATCCAAAAACGGGAATTAAGTTTATTCGCTTCATCACCTTGCCTCCCATAGCGTCAAAAAGCCTAACATAAATCATACCATTAATCCATGATATCAGCAAATTAGGCCGATACTATACCCATTTATATCATCGTTTTCAGAACACGCGCAACTAAAAAAAGTGTTTTTTTCTGCGTTTATGAAAAGAATATTCTGAACATACAAGACTTGACGGCATCCAAGCCGACCGATACGATCCTAATTTTACTGCGGTTAGTGGTTCATAATCCTAAATTACAAAGAATTCTTATTATGAAACTCCCTTATTCCTGGTTAAGTGAACTGGTCGATTATATCCCACCGGCAGATGAAGTGGCGGAAACCCTCACTATGCGTGGTTTTGAAGTGGAAGAAGTTGCCTCGCCGGGTGAAGCCCTTAAAGATGTGGTGGTGGCTAAAATAGTGAAGATGGCTCCCCACCCTAATGCCGATAAATTAACCCTCTGTCAAGTCACTGATGGGGAGAATGAACTCGAAATTGTCTGTGGCGCCAAGAATATGAAAGAGGGAGATAAGGTTGCTCTCGCTTATAGCGGAACGGTCTTACCAGGCGGCCTTAAATTGGAACGCCGTAAAATCCGGGGGGTAGTATCCAATGGCATGTTGTGTTCCGAACGGGAACTTCAGTTGGGTGATGACCATGCAGGGATCATTATCCTGCCGGAATCATGCACCCTGGGTGCCCGGATGATCGACGAAATGGGATTAAACGACCAGATATTTGATATCAACGTAACCCCTAACCGTCCGGATGGTTTAAGTGCGATCGGCATTGCCCGTGAAATCGCAGCCGCTCATCATACCGAAGTGTTGTATCCTGATCATTCCCCCATTGAGCCTGATGTGGAACCAGACTATGTTCCATCGATTAAATTGGAAGATCAAGAATGGTGTCCACGTTATACGGGATTGATCATTAAAGACATAAAGATTGGGCCTTCACCAGACTGGCTGGTTAAACGACTGGAAGCATGCGGAGTGCGTAGCGTGAATAATGTGGTTGATGCCACCAATCTGGTGTTGATGGAATATGGCCAGCCCCTTCATGCCTTTGATTTGGACAAATTGGAAGAAGAGCGGATCGTGGTTCGCCGTGGCCGTAAAGGCGAACATCTGGTTTCCATCGATGGTGAAGATCGGATATTGGATGAAAACATGCTGGTTATTGCTGATGCAAAACAGCCCTGTGCGATTGCTGGTGTGATGGGAGGGCTGGATAGTGAAGTGGGTGATGATACGACCTCCCTTCTGTTGGAAAGCGCCTTTTTTGAACCGACCTGCATTCGCCGTACATCCAAGCGGCTGGGATTATCATCAGAAGCCTCTTACCGATTCGAACGGGCGGTGGATTGGAATATGGTCATACCCGCCTCTTATCGCTGCGCAAGGCTAATTTTGGAACTGGCTGGCGGCAAGGTGTGCGGCAAGATGGGAATGGCGGATACCAAAGACAAAAAGAAGATCAAATCACTCTCAGGAAAAGAAATGGTCTTCCGTTTTTCTTACTGTGACCGGTTGCTTGGTAAGGAAGTACCACGCGATGCAATAGAAGATATTCTTAAAAAACTTCAATTTAACATTAAAAAGAAAACCAAAGATAAATTAACCATCCAGATTCCCTCCTTCCGGCTTGATGTATGCCGGGAAGCGGATTTGGTTGAAGAAGTGGCGCGTTGTTTTGGATATAACGCGTTTTCACCCACCTTACCGCTGGCGCCGGTCAAAGCGCCAGAACCCCAGGCAATCGACCGTGAGATGATTAACCTTATTCGTCGATTTTTGAGCACATCCGGCTTGGATGAAGCCGTAACCTATAGCTTTGGTGATAAAGAGTCGATGAAAGCGATTACCTCAGATGGGATTGATTATGACAATGCGGTGACAACCATTCAAAATCCCATCAATATGAATGAGGCCACCATGCGCACATCGATGCTGGTGTCATTGCTATCCTGTGCTAAACGCAATTGCGCCCGGGGCAACAATGATTTTGGGCTATTTGAAGTGGCACGCACCTATCTTCCGTCTGAAGAGGGGCATGAAGAAATTCGCAAGGTTGGTGGGTTGATTGTTGGTGTGCCGGATAATCATTGGCGCAATACAAAAAAGGAAAATGACTTCTTTGATCTGAAGGGGATTATTGAAGAATTATTAAGTTTGTGCTTTATTACATGTTATCGGCTTTTGGATGGTCCGGAGTGCCTTCATCCAAAACGAAGCGCAATGGTCGAAGTCAAAGGTCAGCCCATTGGCTGGTTTGGTGAACTGCATCCCCAATTGGTGGAGCAGTATGAATTAAGCGGACGGGTGTTGGTGTTTGAATTCGAATTACAACCCCTTTCGGATGCGTACCGGGATTATTCTGTGCGTTATCGTCCGTTCTCCATGTTCCCCGCCATGACCCGGGACCTGGCGCTACTAATGCCCGAGGGTGTCCCGGCGAAAAAGGTGGAGAGTGTTATTCGCAATGAAAGCGGTGAATTGCTGGAAAACATGGATATGTTTGATTATTACTGCGGAAAACAAATAAAAGAAGGTTTTGTGAGTGCCGGCTTTCGTATGACCTACCGGTCGGTGGACGGCACCTTGAAAGATGAAGAGGTCGATCAATTGATCGAAAAAATATTAAAAAAATTGAATAAAGAGCTCGACGTAACATTACGTGCTTAGGATAATGAGGGTTGAGGTATGAGTGTAGAAAATTTAGCCGAAATTTTGGAATCATTGGAAGGCCGTGTGGATCAACTGGTGAGCCGGATTCAAGACTTAAAATCAGAACGCGATCAACTGCTGGCCGAATTACAGGAAGAAGTGAAAAAACGAGAGGATTTGGAACAGCGCTTAAGTTCGGATGAGGAAAATAAATCCGAAGTGCGTAACCGTATCCAAGGGATTATAGAGAAGATCGAAAAACTTGAGGCCTGATCAAATATAATCCGGCCCCTGAAAGGGAAGCGGAAGCGTGTCCCCTGAATCGGATATCATTACAATCGAGGTTTTAGGAACCCGGCTTCAGCTTAGGGGGGGCGATAAACCTGAGGCTGTACAGCAAGCCGGTGAATACGTGCGTGAATTGACGGATGAACTTTCGTCACGTGCACCAACCGCTCCTCCCTTGCAGATTGCCTTGCTGGTGGCTATGAACTTGGCGGATGAATTGCATCAATTGACTGAAAAAGAGGATAAAGAGCTTCAACGTATTGTCGAGATAGCCAACCGGATTCTGGAAAAAGCCACAGCGGCCTTGAACTGAAAAATGATGAGTCAACAGCGTGTTGCGTTTATTAACCTTAAATTATGAATATCCCCCTATTGGAGGAGGTGGCGGAAACGCTCATCAGCATATCCTCCGCTCTCTAACACGTTACGACGATCTTACCACCACTCTGATTGCTCCCACCCCGAAACCAGAGGGATGCGATGAATCCTCATCTCCACGAATGAGGCACATCCTGTTGCCCATAAAAAAACAAGCGTTGTTATATTGGCGCCGTTCTGAAATCATTCGCTATTTATGGGATCATTACCGTTTTCTTGGAACTCATTTGAGAAAGGAAACCTATGATCTTTGCCATGTCTTTTTTGGTTTTCCAACTGGTTTACTCGCTTATCTGAATCGCTCGCTTGTACCCTATCTCGTCTCCGTTCGAGGTTCGGATGTGCCGGGGTATAACAAGCGATTCGCGCTCGATTATGTGATCCTGGGGCCATTGTTGAAGCAAATCTATCATCAAAGCCGAAGCATAGTGGCCAATAGCAGTGGCTTGAAGGCGTTGTTTGATAGCCAATACCCTCAGTTGTGTGCTCATGTGATCCCCAACGGTGTGGATACCGATTTTTTTAAACCATGCCCCGGTGAGCATTCAAGTGAAATTCATATCGTTACCGTAGCCCGTTTGATTCCTCGCAAAGGGATTGACCTATTGATTAACGCCTGCGTGTCACTTATCCAAAAAGAAACACCACTCCAATGCCATATCATTGGTGAAGGGCCGGAAAAGGAACGCTTGATGCAACTGGCAGACCAAGCCAATGTTAAAAAGTACATTCATTTTCATGGCATGATGGCAAAAAAGGAAATCGCCGCTTTTCTTCCCCATTGTGATATTTTCGCCCTGCCCTCCTATGCGGAAGGAATGTCGAATGCCGCCCTGGAAGCGATGGCCTGTGGGCTGGCGTTGGTTTTGACGGATACCGGCGGGAGCCGGGAATTAATCAGCGGCAATGGATTAATAATCTCAGCCGGATCAGTTGAGGACTTGACTAAAGCGCTGAGTGATTTGATACCTTCACCTTCGCGATTGAAAGACATGCAGGAAAAATCAAGGCAGCATGCGCATAACTTTTCATGGGACAACGTGGCTGATCAATATTATGATCTCTATAAAAGGATCGCTTCTCACTAACTATGTATGAGTATTTAAAACAGCGTGACAAGGCAATAGCCGATGAAACAGCGAAAGGTGGGCGTTATTTTTCTTTATCGCCTACGCGGGTATGCTTGTCACAGGTTGTGTTCCCATTGATTGAACAACACATTCAGGGCTGTTGTCTGGATGCCGGGGCGGGACGGATGGCCTATGCGTTCAAATTGAAGCAGCATGCCAGTGAATATATTTCCATGGATGTGACCTGCCGAACGGGTATGAACGTAAGTGGTTCGGTATTATCCCTTCCCTGGCGAAACAGCGTGTTCGATAGCATTTTTTGCAGCCAGGTCTTGGAGCACGTGCCAGAACCAGAACAGGCTTTAAACGAATTTTATCGCTGCTTGAATCCCGGCGGGTGTTTGATTGTCACCGTGCCCCATTTATCCTATCTTCATAACGAGCCTAATGATTTCTTCCGTTTTACCCGTCATGGGCTAAGGCATCTTTTACAAAAAGCAGGATTCTCTGAAATTAAAATCATCCCGGCGGGAGGATTAATCTCATTTATCGGGCATATTCCATCGGTGATTGTTAAAACAATTTTTCAGCCAATCCCGCTCCTGGGCAAAGGAGTGATTTCATTGAACACGTTTTATGCGCGTATTATTGCCTGGATTGACCAACGGGTGGAGAAACGAAAAATTTACGCCCTGAATTATGTTGCGGTGGCGATAAAACCCAAGGACCAATTGTGATGAATGATCAACACCCGATCATTAGGAAAGATTGGCTTATCGCAGCAAGCTTTGGATTGGCTGCTTTTATCGGCTTGTTCATTGATTTGAATGGCCCTGGAGTGACCTGGGATGAAGCAGCGCCTAATTTTGTATGCGCCAAAAATCAAGCCTATTGGATCAGCCATCTCTTTGAGCTTGAACGTCCCTTTTCCAAAGAAACCATCGATCGCTATTGGGAAACCCGCTCCGACCATCCTTCGCTGCCACGCACCGTTGCCGCATTATCCTACCTCTTATTTTCGCCATTGATGGATGAAATCACTGCATTGCGTATACCTTCCGCGCTGATGTTTTCAGTGTTAGCTGCATCGATTTTCGTGTTCTTACGCGTTTTTATGTCACGTATACCCGCCCTGGCCGGTGGATTGGCCATCGCCTTGATGCCGCGGTTATTTGGGCATGCCCATGTTTTCAGCCTGGATGTACCCATTATGTGCTGGTGGTTTTGGGCGGCGATGGTTGGATACCTGGTGATTAATGGATATGCCTATTCATGGTTATTTGGCTTGGTATATGCCATTGCGTTTACCACCAAACTGCATTCAGTTTTTTTGCCTTTTCCCCTGTTGCTTTGGGCGCTGATTTACATTGGCTGGGTAAAGCAATGGAATAAGTCAATGCTTAAACGATTGCTCATAGCAGCGGGGTGGGCGATCGTACTGACACCGGTCATCTATGTTGGATTACAGCCCTGGTTGTGGCATGATACCATCCCGCGGATCATGGAGCGGTTTTTGGACCTGGCAGAAAAAACCACGATTCGCCCTATCCCCCTTTTTTATTTCAATACCTACTTTGCCAATAATACCCCCTGGCATTATCCCCTGGTGATGTTGGGACTAACTGTTCCAATAAGTATCCTGGTTTTAATGTTGGTTGCTATTCTTTTCCCAACCCAGTGGCAGGGATTACATAACAATGGAAGTACAATAAAAGATAAATTAGGGCTGTATCTCTTTTTCATGCTTCATTTTATCACGCCTATATTGATTATTCTTTTACCGCTGGCGCAAGGGTATGACGGCTGCCGGTTGTTTTTACCCTGCTTTCCCTTTGCCGCTTGCCTGGCTGGTTTTGGATTTGATATAGTTTTGCGTTATTTGTCACGATTTCAGCGTAAAAATATTCTTACGGCCATCATGATGGCCGTACTTATTCTTCCAAGTTTGTGGACCTATATCAGCCTGCGTCCTTATTGCCTTGCTTATTACAATGCTCTCGCTGGTGGGATTTCCGGCGCTGAGGAATTAGGCATGGAAACCACCTATTGGTGCGATGCCCTTACCGGTGACTTTTTGAAGCAAACTAATGAAATCATTCCACCCGGCAAAACGGTTAAACCAGCCAGTATGTCGTTTGCTGTGTATGAGTACTACTTGGAACGAGGCTGGATTGACGCAGCGATCGATGATCCAGCGGATTACACACTACTTCAATTTCGCCAGGGCATGTTCCGGCAGGATGAATGGTATCTGGTGCGCTACAAAAAACCAGTGCTCTCGATTGAAGTGGATGGTATACCTTTGTATGCGTTATATAAGAACTAAGGGATATATCCCGGTCGGAAGGATTGTTCCACGGTTTCATCAAACCGTTGGGGGGGATGAAGGGTGCCCAATATGTTTCTGACGAAACGATAGGCGCGCTTCTCCATCGTTGACAAGGTACCGAAAAGATGATGGTACCATTTTCGTTCTATCTCATAATATCCATTCAGTTCAAATAGAATATAGAGTTGATACACAATGTGCAAAAAATACCAGGGGCCGTAATAACCAGTTTGGTGCTGGCAGACCAGGTTTAACCAATCATCAAGTGGTTTATAGCGATATATAATGATTTTTGGCGGTTCTAGTTGATAATCGGAAAACACCAAGGGCCGAGAGGGATATTCCTCCAGTTCGCGGATATCGACCTCGATATCCAATTCTTTCAACCACTCCAATAAGCCTTCCGGATTTTGTAAATCAGTATCGTAGGGCAGTTTCATGGATTCGAATTGTTAAGCGTATCAGAGGTTTCAGGCACCTGCTCCTGGATGTGGGATATCTCCCGAAATGAGACCCCCATAATCAACAAACACACAAAACCAAGGACGATCACCGGCGGGACCTGAGAAAACCACATCACCCATGCTGCAGCACCTGCCAGGGATTCATCAATATGAAAAGTTTGATGAAGCATAATCAAAAAGGCATAATGGTAGGGACCAACATACCCCGGCAGTTGGGGGAACATCACTGCGAAGCACAAGCCCACCATAATAAATAATGCTCCAGACATCCCAATGCTGTGGATATCCAGCGCCCATAAGATCACCAATTCACTAAAGGCAATCACCACCCACAGGGTTAGTGTCAGAAACAAGCAATAAAAGAATGAAGACGGACGGCGCAGGGTGGATGCTCCCTTTTCGAACGAGATAACCGCCTTGATCAACGGTTCGGATATTTTTTCGGGGAAGGGCTTCAGTATTTTTCTGGCGACCTTCAAGCTCCAATCCGGTGCGTAACTCATGGTGCCAATCACGCTGATTAAAACTACAAACAAAAAGACACCGATGATCCCCAGGTTTTGAATCCACGTTAATGGATCGTTGGGCATCTCGATTTGTTCTGCGTTAAGGGGTACATCCACATTGTTTAAATTGATATCCGCCGGAGCCGTGGTGGGAAAAGGGAAGACCCAAAGCACAAAACCCAAAATGAGTAATAATCCCAATAAGTCAAACACACGTTCAACCACAAGTGTGGCTACTCCGGTGGTGAATGTGTGTGGAGTATAACGCCATATTAAAACACCCCGAATCAACTCCCCCATGCGGGCGGGGAAAACACCATTGCCCATAAAGCCGATGCAGTTGATCAAAAACAATTTAGAAACAGAAACCACTGGCTTATGCAAAAATGATTGCCACCGCAAAGCCCGGATAAGCATCGATAAATATTGGATAAACACCGCCAGCACAAAATAACCAATGTGAACACTCAGCATGGCATTCCAAACTTTGGACCAATCTTCAATGCTGGTGGCAAATAGATAAAGACATAAAACACCGATGAGGACCGCCAAGGTGATTTGAATTGCTTTTGATTTCATAAAACCATCCTGTTATGTGGGTTTCTGTTCGGTTTTGAAAGAATGCATTATTTCGTGATAAACCTGATGAATGGGAATTCCCGTTTGGTGATGAATCCGCTTGCATTCCTCATATTCAGGGGTAAATCGCTCTTCAATCCCATGGCCCCGGCAGAGCTTCCCTTTAACCTCTCCCCACGGGGTGGAGACGGTGACGGATTCACGCTGCAGCATACGGCGTTCACATTCATAGATGCGAAGACCGATTGTGGTGCTGTTTTTTAATATCCACTGCGCGAGTTCATCTTTCAAAAAACTCGGTGCTATGACTCGTAACAATGTAGCAGGCCGGGCCTTCTTCATGGTTATGGGGGAAAGGGTGACATCCAAAGCACCGGCTTTAAGCAAGCCCTCCATAAGGGGTTCAAACCATTCGGGATTCATGTCATCGATGTTGGATTCAATCACGCTGACGAAATCGTTTTCCCGTTTGGTTTGCTCGCCTATAAAAATACGGAGCAGATTGGGAATTTCTTTCAGGTCACGCCCTCCGGCACCATAGCCGACCTGTTCTAAATTCATAACCGGCATAGGGGAAGAGTTTTCACAAAGCGTATTGAGCAAGGCTGCCCCGGTAGGCGTTACCAGTTCAAACTCAATACCGGTTGAGAATAGCTCGAATCCTTTAAGTAAATAAGATGCGGCGGGAACCGGTAGGGGGAGATGGCCATGACGGGTTTTACCGGAAAAACCTGAACCAACCTGAATGTTGGAAACGTAGCATTTCTCGATTCCCAATAGATGCAAGGCATAAAGTGTTCCGCTTATATCAACAATTGCATCAAAACTGCCTACCTCATGAAAATGGATTTTATCATATGGTTTGTTGTGGACACTTCCTTCAGCATGGGCAAGTACAGTGAATACGGATTCGATTTGCTCTCGCACCTTCTCCGGCCATTGCACTTGGTCCACAATATCAAGAACATCGCTCAAGGTGCGATGCACGTGGTGTTCTTCTTGCACGGAAACCTGCACATACGTACCCGATAATGGACCCCGCTGGACGGTTTCTTCTTGTAGATCAAAACCGGGAATATTTAATCCCTTCAGTTGGTTTTTGATTTCATCAATCGGGCACCCAGCATTCACCAGTGCTCCTAAACACATATCACCGCTAATTCCTGCAAATGGATTAAAGTACAGTATCTTCATTTATTGTCATTCCGTTCGAATCGCAGGATTACATAAAATTCGTTTCATTTAATACACAATAATCTTAAAAAGAAACATCGAACTTTAGCGATTCGCTTATTCAGAGGGATTGATATATCAAAGATTTATCGTGCGTATCATAGCGCACAATGGCTTAACTCACTACCGCCTAACAGAAGAGAGAATGAAGGAACAAAAAAAAGCTTGACATGTTGCGTTTTGTTATGTTAAAAAGGTTTGCAATCCAACATTGTTTTAATAATTGGGGTAAGGACTCGAAATTTGATTTTAGAGAGTACAGAAGGAGGTTAGTGTGAATTGGCGTTATTATATTTGGATGGTCATTGTATCAGGTGTTTTGCTTGCACCATTTAGTCGTGTTGAAGCCCAAGAAGAGGTGGGCAAATGGAAACGCTTTGAATATGCTCTGGAGAATACCAGTTGGGATGGAAATCCTTTTCATGTTGAATTAAAAGGGATCTTTCAAAGTCCCAGCGGAAGAACGCTGGAGCAATGGGGATTTTATGCAGGAGAAAATACCTGGAAGCTCTATTTTATGCCGGATGAGACCGGAACATGGTCGTTTGAAACTCAATCAAGCGATGATGATCTCAACGCACGATCAGGGGCCTTTCGATGTGTTGAATCCCAACTGCCGGGTATGCTGACGAATGATGGACCGCATTGGATTTTAACTGAAGAAGGTGGCACCATGCCGGTTATTTGGCACCCACCCGTGCGGGATGAAACCCGCTGGGGATTTCGGGCACGCGAGGTAAACCACCCATCTATACAAGAGACATTGGAGTTGGCGGCAAAAACCATAGGAGCACGCGTTCTGGGGTTTGATGCCTTGCTGATTGTACCCACCGGCTGGGCCAGCGGTTATACCCAATCAGCTGTGCCTTATGAAATTGGGGAAGAAGGGGTGCGTTTTCATCAACCATTTTGGGATCAACTCAACGCCAAAATGGATGCGGCGCGTGATATGGGAATGGGGCATTACATCATGTTTTACAGCGATGATGAACTTAAACCAGATAACTTTGGTTTGACACCTCAGTCTGACCGTGAAATTCAATTTTTCCGATATGCATTGGCTCGCCTGGCTTGCTACCCCATTGTGTTGTGGGATAGCGGGATCGACATTAGCGAATACCGCTCGCTGGATTGGATAGATTGGTATACAGAGTGGATAAAAGAGAATGATCCCTGGCCGCATCCAGTGGGGAGCCGCACCGGAGGTGGAAGTGGTGGGAAAATACCGGAAGGCGCTACCTATTATAGTACAGGTGGCGCCACGCTCCCAAGTTGGCGTGAATTGATTCGTAATTTTTGGGAACTTGCTATCCGGCGTGAGTTTCCAGTGGCTCATACGGATCATTGGCGGCCTTTTCATACACGGGGAAATTGGACCCATGAAAAGATTCGCTATGCTCATTGGCGTTGTGCGCTAGCTGGCGGGCAGGCCTTGTTCCCGGATTACAACCAAGGCAATGTTAACTGGGAAGAAGTCATCAATCCGGGAGCACCCTGGATTGGGCACGCCACCCATTTTTTGAGCGAGAAACTCATTGTCGATTTACGTGAATTGGTGCCGGATGATGATTGGATTTTAGGAGGAGATGAAGCCATTGCGTCTGCAAAAGATGGAATAGAGTACGTGGTTTATATGGAAAAAGGAGGTGATGTTCAAGTCGATTTGACAGAAAGCACAGGTAATTTGGTGGCCCAATGGTATAACCCCCGTAGCGGCGAATACAGCGGGCCGGAAATCGAGATTCAGGATGGTGTTCCCAATCAATTTACATCTCCAACACATGGTTCAGGCAAGGATTGGGTTTTGCACATTCATCAAATTTTAACTGGCCTTGGGAGCGCACCTTTGCACGACAAATAAGTTTTTACTCTGGGATTGATCCAAGGAAAAGGAGATAAAGGCTAATGCGAAGAAACTCAAAAAGAATACGTGCTGTGGTTTTAAACACGGTGTTTTTACCAATCATGAGTTTAGTTGTTTTGTTATGGGGAACCTCACCTGCTTATGCGCAGGGGATTTTTGATTTGATCAACACCGACTGGCCGGTGGTTGGTGATTCGTTTGTTGAAGGCAATGTGCAGGTGTCAGGACAGGGTGAAGATGCGGTATATTCATTAAGTGGCAATGGCAACGGATTAGGGGTAACCAATGCCAGCGACGAGGGGTTGTTTGTTTTTGCCGAGCGGGATGACAGTTGGAGCATTCAAGGCCGATTGTCATGGGATAACCCAGGCCCACCCGAGGCGGGAAGCGTGGGATTGATGATCCGTGAATCCGGGCAGGAGCCCAGCGCACGGCATTATTCAGCGGTCATGCGGGTGGTGGATGGCGAGCAACGCAGTGATGTTCGATATCGGAATATTCTGGCCATTAGTGGTTTACCTACTAATGAACTACGAACAGAAAATGATGAACCGCTGGTGGATCCCGGCACAGGATTATGGTTTCGTTTGACACATGTGAAAGATCTTTTTTTGTTTTTGACGGAATATTCCCTTGATGGTGAAAATTGGGTGCTGGCTGATCGTCAGGTTTTCCCGTGGTCATCGGGAACCTTGGCATATGGTTTGTTTATCGCCAGTGATACGGATGATGAAGAGGTGGTGGAAGCCGAAGCGGATCATGTATCCCTTAACCCATCCCCACCCGTTGTCAATCGGACATTCTCAAAACCTGTCTTTAAAGCCAATGACACCATTCATGTGAGTTTGGATATTCACAACTCAGCCCAGGCCGGACAATTGGAGATCGAAGAAAGCATCCCTAATGGCTGGACCGCTCAAACTATTAGCCACAATGGCCAGGTGAGCGATGAAACCATCACCTGGAACTTAACCGATGTGCCCACGGGTGTGACCACACTGACCTATCAGGCCATATCACCCGATTCTCCTGACAGTGAAGCCACTTGGGAAGGCACCATTGTTGGTGGCTTGCAGATTTTAGGGAAAACCGGCTTGCTGCTTACTGGTGGTGATGTTCCCCGTGTGTCAGATGGTATTTTAATGCTGTACGAATTCACCGAAGGTGATGGGGATACGGTTCATGATACATCCGGTGTGGGTGATCCGGTTGATTTGACCATTCGTGATCCTGGCAATGTTACCTGGGGAGCGGGATCGTTGCGAATCGATGCGAACACAAAAATCCGCTCAATGGGACCGGTTCCCAAGTTGTATGACACGTTTACGGACTTTGAGCATGATGGTTCAATCACGGTGGAGGCGTGGATTGCTCCTGCAAATACAGAACAAACGGGTCCCGCCCGGATGGTAACCTATTCGGATAATCCCTCATTCCGTAATTTTACTTTGGGTCAGCAGGCTGATTTTTATCAAATGCGGCTGCGGACGGGATTTGAGGTCAATAATAATAACCGAAATGGCACCCAACCCTTCCTGAGTACACAGCCTGGTACGGTTACAACCACCTTAACTCATGTGGTATTCGTGCGGGATGCAGATTGGTTCACCTATATATATGTAAACGGTGAACAGGTGACAGATGAAGGAACCACCACTGATTTATTTTTTGACAATTGGGATCCCAGTTATGAATTTGGCCTCGGAAATGAAATCAACCAGGATCGAACCTGGCTTGGTGAATTTTTCCTGGTCAGTCTATATACCCGAGGACTCACCGCGGATGAAGTGGCTCAAAACTTCGCAGCGGGTGTGGAGATTCCCGATGTTCTCGTTCATGAATGGGCATTGTATTAGATTATAAGCATAATAAATGACTGTTACCCTCCTCTAACCCACGTTTTGGGGAGGGTGAATCATTTTTTTATCCGTGTTTTTTACCGCATCGTTGATGGTGTATCTATATCAATGTCATTTTTAAATGCATACACCTCTTTTAAGGTTTTCCTTGATGGGTCAAACTACATGATCCCATTACGATTTTGGTGTTTCAAACCGGCTCCGCGGGAGCGTCGCCCTCCCTATCATCGAACATAAATTGTGCCACTCACCGGGCAGACACGTAGGTCTGCCCTTACATATGGTATTCAACATCGTTTATTGCATTTTTTTTCGGGGCGCCCCGGTTTTTAATTCGGGGGGCGCCCCGAAACTAAACACAAGGATGAAGAAAAAATGCTCGAAGCATTTCTGATTAACCCTTTATATGATCACATGATTTGACTTTCATGAAATATTCATTGCATAATTTTAATGTCTGGCCGGCCCTATAAATTCATGGATGCAGATACTCTTTTGGCTGATTTCTTCCAGGGAATCCGACGCATGCTAAAAGAACGCAATATACCTCAAACCGTTCAGGATATCACGAAAAAAATAGGAGAAAAAAAGATGAACCATAAAATACAAAATCTCGACGCTCTCGAAAAAGAGAGGCCGGATGTCGCACAGGGGAAAGAACCTGAAGTCCCAACACCAATCATCCAAAAACTCCATCTCGAAATTGATCCATATTCTCAAAACGACCGCCTTGAATTAGCGATTAAATGTTAAAATAAATTTCACACACAAAATCGGAAAAGAAAATGAAATCACTAAACATAGGCTCAAATATCATCCGCCCGGACCAGCCCTGTTTTATCATCGCTGAAGCAGGTTTAAACCACAACGGCGATGTGGAATTAGCCAAATGCTTGATCGAACAAGCGGCTCAACTTGGCGCGAATGCGGTTAAGTTCCAAACCTATACACCAGGAGAACTTTTCCCCCCGGATCATCCCGATCTCCATCAATTCAAAAAAGTGGTCTTCGATCGGAATATCTATCTCGATTTGATTGCCAGCGCCGAAAAACACAATGTTATATTGCTATCCACCCCCTTCGATGAAGCCAGCGTTGATTTGCTGGTTGAAATTGGAATCCCCGCCTTCAAAATAGGCTCTGGCGAGGTAACCCATCATCATTTACTGCGCTATATCGCTGAAAAACAAAAACCTATTATCCTCTCCACCGGCATGTCTTCCTTGGATGAGTTGGATCGGGCCGTGGCTGTTATCAGAAAAGCGGGAGATCCCCCCCTCGCTTTGTTACATTGTGTATCAGCCTATCCATGCCCAATCGAACAAGCCGCCTTGCAAAATATTACACTCCTGCAGCAACGTTTTAGTTGCCCGGTTGGATATTCTGATCATACCACCTCGGATTTATGCGCCATCGCCGCTGTCGCCTTGGGCGCTTGTATCGTTGAAAAGCATTTCACGCTTTCTCATCACCTCCCAGGATGGGATCATTCCTTTTCATACGATCCCGATCAAATGAAACGCTTCATCACGCAGATCAAGAATACAGAAAAAGCTCTAAAATCTGAAGTTAAGTCCGTTTTGACCGTTGAAACCCCCATTCGCAAAATCGCCCGGCGTGCGATATATACCCGCTGTGAAATACAAGCCGGAGAAACCTTGAAAATGGAACATCTCGTTATACGCCGCCCAGAAGGACCGCTTCATGCAGACCAGCTGGACACCATTTTGGGCAAAAAAGCCGCCCGAAACATCCCACCGGGCGCTGCATTAACACCAGAAGACCTTAAAATGTAAAAAAATATGCCTTGATCACCATTTTTTTCCAACTTTTTATCGATTCTATTGAAATGCAGTTGACCGAGTACGACTTTTTTGATAATTTGGAGTCGCTTAGGGGGGCATTTCCTCAAGCTGTGTTTTCAACAAAAGGAGGTTTAGTAAGTTGGCTCGCGGAAAAGTCAAATGGTTTAGCAACAAAAAAGGATATGGTTTCATCGAATGTGAAGAAGGAAAGGATGTGTTTGTCCATTATCAGGATATTCAGGGTGATGGATTCAAAACACTCAAAGAGGAAGAAGAGGTTGAGTTTGAAATGATTGAGGGGGACAAAGGATTAAAAGCTCTAAACGTCTCTAAAATCTAGCGTTATCCTTACTTAAATTATTACTTATGTAATCACCTCAATTTTGACACTCATGTGCAAACGGGGCCGGACGTTTATGTTCGGCCTTTTTCTCTGCCACCCCTGTCGATACAATATCGGATATCAATCGATATTAAAATAAATGAGGTCATTATGTCGACACAAGACGTTAAACCATCACCCATTACCGGATCAAAAAACATATCTGATCATTACCCCTTCTCTGAGGTGGAAAAAAAGTGGCAAACCCGCTGGAAAGAAGAAAAATCGTTCGATACACCCATCGAAGGCAAAGGGGATAAATTCTATTGCCTGGAAATGTTTCCCTATCCCTCAGGCAAACTGCACATGGGCCATTTAAGAAACTATTCCATCGGCGATGTCATGGCCCGTTTTTACCGCATGAAGGGGTGCCGGGTGCTTCATCCGATGGGGTATGACGCTTTTGGTTTACCCGCTGAAAATGCGGCGATGAAGAATAAAGTTCCACCCGCCTATTGGACCAATAACAATATTGAAGAAATGCGCCATCAACAACAGGCGCTTGGTCTTTCTTATGATTGGGACCGTGAGGTAGCCACCTGTCATGAAAATTATTATAAATGGGGGCAGTGGCTCTTCTTGAAATTTTGGGGAAAAGGGCTTGTTTACCGCAAAGAAGGCCTGCTGAATTGGTGCCCCTCTTGCCTGACCGTATTGGCCAATGAACAGGTGGTGAATGGATTGTGTTGGCGATGCGATTCAACCGTGACCCAAAAATACATGCCCCAATGGTACGTTAAAATCACCGATTACGCCGAAGAACTCCTTAATGATTTGGAATTGCTTAAGGAATGGCCTCATAAAGTCACGGTAATGCAGCAGAACTGGATCGGACGCTCTGAAGGAGCTGAAATTCATTTTAAAGTGGCGGATGGCCCACTCGAAGGAGAACCCATCACCGTTTTTACCACCAGGCCGGATACGATTTTTGGCGCGACTTATATGGTATTGGCACCCGAACAACAACTGGTGGAAAAACTGATTGCCAATACCCCTCAAGAATCTGAATGCAAAGAGTTTATCAACAAAGTCGCACGCATGGATAAAGCCGTTCGCACCGATGAAGCGACAAAAAAAGAAGGCGTGTTTACCGGCCGATATGCTATTAATCCCGTCAATGGCGAAAAGATTCCCATATGGATCGCCAATTATGTATTGGTGGAATATGGTACCGGAGCCATAATGGCAGTCCCCGCACATGACCAGCGTGACTTTGAATTCGCCCGCGAGTTCAATCTCCCCATGCGCCTGGTCGTCAAGCCGGAAGATGCACCATATGACTCCGCTGAAGAGATGACCAAAGCCTGGGTTGGTGAAGGAATAATGGTAAATTCCGATCAATTTAACGGCACACCCAATGTTGAAGGGAAAAAGGCCATAACAGCATGGATGGCAGAAAAAGGCATCGGCAATGCCACCATTAATTATCGCCTGCGGGATTGGGGAATATCACGGCAGCGTTATTGGGGAATGCCGATCCCCTTGGTGCATTGCGATCAATGCGGTGTGGTTCCTGTGCCTGAAGCGGACCTCCCCGTGAAACTACCCATTGATGTGGAAATTACCGGTGAAGGCTCCCCACTACCCCGGATGAGTTCATTTATGGATGTAAAATGTCCAAAATGCGGCAAAGCAGCCAAACGCGAAACCGATACCATTGACACCTTTTGGGATTCGTCATGGTATTTTCTTCGCTATATCGATGCCCACAATGAGGACCGGCCATTCGACACCAAAAAGGTTAATGATTGGATGCCGGTTGATTTATATATTGGTGGCGTGGAGCATGCTGTGCTTCACCTCCTCTATTCCCGATTCTTTACCAAAGCTCTGCGTGATATGGGGTTGCTTGATTGCAGTGAGCCATTCAAAAAATTGTTAACACAGGGAATGGTGACCAAAGATGGCTTTAAGATGTCGAAATCCAAAGAAAATGTGGTCGAACCTGGGCCTATACTTGAGCAATATGGCGCTGATGCGGCTCGGGTTTTTATCCTCTTCGCCTCCCCACCTGAGCGTGACCTGGATTGGAGTGATGAGGGGGTAATTGGAGCATCACGCTTTTTGGACCGGGTATATCGATTGATTATGCGCTATGCCGATGATCTAAAATCGTCTCCATCCTCTTCCTTAGGAGAACCAACGGAAGCGGCCCGAAACCTGCGGCGAATTTGCCATCGAACCATCGAAGGCGTCACTATAGATATTGCCCAGCGAATCAGCCTGAACACGGCCATCGCCAAGATTATGGAATTGGTCAATGAAATGTATCGCGTGGTTCAGGATGATACGGTTGCCGTTTCTGATATTGCAATCTTCAAAGAAGCCGCGCACACCCTCGCGTTGTTGCTTTCACCCTTTGCTCCCCACATCAGCGAAGAATTGTGGGAAGCCTTAGGCAACATGGGAATAGCCCAAAACCAATCCTGGCCTGAATATGATCCTGACGCCTTGGAGCAGGAAACCGTCATGCTTGTTGTTCAGGTCAATGGAAAAGTACGCGGAAAAGTAGAGGTTCCAGCCGAAGCGGATGAAGAAACCATTTGGCAAGCCGCCAACCGGGAACCGATGATTACCCGTTGGCTGGAAGATAAAACGGTGGTCAAGAAAATCCATGTTCCGGGGAAATTGCTGAACGTTGTGGTAAAGTAATCCTGATTTTTGGCATACTGACATGAATCGAAATGAACTGGGGATCGCGGCTGTTTTACTGGCATTTATCTTAGCTGGTCTGGCTTATGACCATTGGCGTGGAGCGAATAAGACAGCAGAGATTTCTGTTGTTCACTCCGATAAAACCCCGTTTGATTCAGGCACTTCTATCAAAGAACCGCCCAGACAAGCTCAAGCAACTCTCACCATCCAGCATTTAAGCCCAACTGAGCAGTGGGTGCTCCAATATCTTAATCGAGCGAACCTTTCACAATTGATGGAAATACCAGGAATAGGTGAGGCGATTGGAAAGCGAATTATTACCGAACGCAGGATAATCAAATCCTTTAAGAGCATGGAGGACGTCCTGGCCATAAATGGAATTGGTACCGCAAAATTTGAAGATATGCTCCAATTCATCCAAACTCTTCAAAATCGGACTCCAACCCCGTTAAGGCAAATTACACCCTTTATTCCTTTCTATCAGCGCAAAACACCCATAAAACAGCAGTTTTCCAATCAGCCGAAGAATCTTAATGCCGCCACAGCTGAAGACATCAAGGCCATTTCAGGTTTTGGTGATGCTTTAGCTGATTCTATTTTGAAAGCACGAGAGCAGAAGGGCAGATTTAAATCTTGGGATGAGTTGGATGCCATTTCAGGTATTGGGGAACAACGTTTGAAGCAGTTGAAGGAACATTTTATTCTCCGATAGATTTTAACTATGACACCTAAGAAAATCATTGAACAGTTATTGGATGATATTCGTGGCCTTACTTTTTCTCCCCCGGTTACCCATGTTTATAATCCATTGATATATGCATGGCGATCCTACCAACAGTATATTGAGAAGTATGGATGTTCAAAGAAGGAAATCTTAATGATCGGGATGAATCCCGGGCCTTTTGGGATGGTGCAAACGGGGATTCCTTTTGGTGATGTTAGTATGGTTCGGGATTGGCTAAAAATCGAAAAGCCTGTATCAAAGCCCGAAATTGAGCATCCCAAGCGACCGGTGTTGGGCTTTGACTGTCCCCGTGGGGAAGTGAGTGGTAAAAGGCTGTGGGGATGGGCTTGTAATACCTTTGGAACTCCGGATGCCTTTTTTGAACGTTTCTTTATTTACAACTACTGCCCTCTCTGTTTTTTAGAAGAGTCGGGGCGTAACCGGACACCTGATAAATTACCCAACGAAGAACGCATTCCCCTTTTAACAGCGTGTAATCATGCGCTTCATCGTCTTGTTGAATTTTACCAGCCTGACTATTTGATTGGGATCGGGGTATTTGCTGAACAGCGAATTAAAGAAGCCATTGGTCATTCGGATATTGAAACCATCAAGATCCTTCACCCCAGCCCCGCGAATCCTCATGCCAATAGAGGATGGGCGGAATCGGTTAACCGCACCCTTTTTGAACATGGGATTCGTGTTTGAGTTCGTTATCCCTCGATATCTGTAATATATAATAGTCTTCATGATAAAAAGAAAAAGGGCGGTGGCCTGTTGGCCACCGCCCGATTTTTAGCTATTGTTCCAACCGATTATTCGTTGGTGGGATGTGAATTCCCGGCGCCGAGGAAGATTGCTCCACTGGCAGGATTCGCAACACCCAGTAATGCATCGATACCAATTTGTCGACCGAAGTTAACACCACCGACTAACACACCGTTTGTTTTAGAAATCGCAGTTCCATCAAATTCTGGTTTGATAATACGGAACTTGGATTGCGGTGCGGCGGTATTTTCTTTTGAGCCGACGACCATATCGTTTACAACAGTCCTGAAGGTTGTGATTTCACGTCCACCAGGTGTTGTAAAGGAGTGCCCAGCAACTTCCACAGTATCATCACCAGTGATTTCTGTGATAGAGCCGGTACCGACGACGACTTCCATACCGTTGGCTTCAATACCATCTATTTCAGCCAAGATCAGGTTGACACTGCCTGATGGGTTCTGAGCAACGTTGAAGGCAGTCACTATGTTCTGGGTGCCTGGGGCACTTGAAGCATAGGAGAAGCCATCGACAGCCTTGGTTCCATCGGGTCGTTCAACAACTGTCGGAATAATTACGGTCAGGTGACTATTAATCACATCACCATTAGGCCGTGTGGCGTTACCGGTATCATCGCCATTGCTGGCAGCAACGATTTCGTTGATACCATCACCATTGATATCACCAATGGCATAGTTGGCTCCACCGTTACCTTGATAGGTTGGGAAGAAGGCGGCAAAGGCTTTCTGAAGTGGAACAGGATTACCATTTTCAGTAATCGGGTTACCATCATCATCCAAGCTATTGTGGACTTCTGCTCCAGCAAATCCTTCACCTTCGGTTTGCTGCACATCAATGACCCTGAAGAGAGTTCTTGAAGATGCGCTATTGCCCTGACCAACGATCAATTCGTCAATGCCATCGTTATCCACATCACCAGCGGCGATGGAGATAAAGCCTTCAGCATTTTGATTCAATGCCGGTCCGGCCAAACCTTGGAACTGACCAACCAGTTTCCATTCGAAGCCAGCACCTTGTGCCTTATGGTTGTACATAAACAAGCGTACTAATGAGGTTCCACCAAAGCCTTGGGCCACTGCGATTTGCGGGGTTGCAGTGCCAATGAAGTTACCAACGGCAACTGGCATATCACCGTACTCATAATCAATCGGGTTCGGGCTTTGGATGGGGAATGCATGTTCAGGAGTTAGAACAGGTTCTCCGGTCCTCATGTCACGAACGATGAAGCGGTTCGGCAGAATTGAGTTATTGGTAATGGTTGTGTTGGTGAGGACCATGTCTGGATCACCATCCATGTCGACATCACCCACCGCAACATACACGCCACGATCAATACCACCACCAATAACACTTACATTGGTAATACCGTTCAACGCAGGTCGTACATTTGCACCAACTGGTGTGCCAGAACGCGGATCGAAGTTCTTGAATTGGAGTTTACCTTCACCTTCGATTCCCTGGGCCAGTACAACTTCGTCGATTTCATCAACTGGTACAGCTGTTTCGAGCCTGATGTTGAGTGTCACTGTGGATTGTTGATCCGTATCAGTCGCACTCAGTTGGACGATGATACCTGTTTCAGCATCACTTGGTACGGTGACCTGGAGTTTAACAACGGTCTCTCCAGCCGAACTTTGTGAAGTTGAACTGATCAGGCTTTCATCGATTGGAATACCATTCTGATCGGTAATTTGAGTTATGGTGAATACGTTGTTACCATCCGGATCAGTTGCGGTGAAGGTGAAGAATACGATATCACCCGGATTCGCGATCACAGCACCGTTATCAAGGATGGGTCGTTGATCATCCTGTGCCAATCCAGCTGTTGCAACAATTTGCGGAGCCTGATTGGTGTTTTCGATCTCAACGGTTTTTTGACCACTTACATTCCACGTACCATTCGTGAAGGTAACATCAAGGACGAACGGATCGGCGTCTTTTGGACGGCCTGGCAGATCGGCCTCGTTGAACCCTGGTTTGTAGGTGTAAGTTACAGTCTTAACACTGGTACCTTCATCAACCACGTTCAACGCTGAAAGCGGGGCTGGTGTGGTAGTTTGCGTGAAGGAGAGTGGTTCGTCACCTGGATCAGTGGCTTTTAGTGTGATAACAAGCGTATCATCTTCTGCCACGTCAACTGAATCGCCAAGAGTGGCTGATTGATCTTCATCGCCGGAGACGATTGAAACAACTTCGAGTTCCGGAGTAGCAGCCGCGGGAACGATATTGACAGTAATGGTGCTGGTATCAGCAGCAATCGCATTACCATCTGAATCTGTTCCACCCACTGCTGTTAGATCAATGCTAAATCTGGCGTTCTGAGTTTCACCCTTCACTGCAGTGTACAGAGGTTTGAAGGTAAAGGTCGCATCAGCAACACCACCGGCGAAGCTTTGGCTGAAGGCTGAATCACCTAACTGAGTATCATCGATCCAGGCTTCGAAAGCATCACTTGGTATTTCGGTGTCAATTGAAGCTCCCAATTCCACACTGTCTGAAGCGTTCGCATCTGTTGCCAACACATTGAGTTGAAGTATTGAGCCTTCAGGTACGGTGACTTCGCGAATATCAGAGCCAGCGATCTTGTTCCAGCCAGCCACTGATTCTTCTGCCGTAGTTTCAAGTACAGCACCTGCAGAGGTGGTTTCTGTACCTTTGAATGCATCGGCGAAGAGAGCTGGTTGGTTAAAGCTGACCGTGATCAATTCGCTGGTGGCTGAAACCGCACTGTCATCCACTGCAACAGTCTTGGCAGTCATCTGCTGATTGGTGTTATTAAGAGCGGGTGTGACTGTCAAGGACAGAGCTAACTCGCTGCTTCCATCTTCAGAAGTGACCTTGAATGTTCCCTGGTCGGTGACGGCTTGGAAGCCATCAAACGGTTCAGGTGAAACGATCCATTCGAGTGATGAAAGCAATCCGGGATCATTCGCCATAGAATCAAAGGTAATGCTGTCTTCTGCATTAACTCTGAATGTCTGAGGCAGTTCGAGTTCTGCTCCATCACTTGATACAGTGATAATTGGTGTGGCATCAAGAGCGAAGGCGGCGGTTTGTTTGCTTTGGACATTGCCAACAGTGTCTGATGCATTCACAACGAAGTCAAAGGAAGTAAATGGTTTACCATTATCTGTTCCAGGAATGGTGACCACATACTGACCAGAGATGAGTGATCCAGACTGTTGAGTATCTGTAATCAGTCTTTCAGATTCGGCAACAGTAAATCCATTGGCTATTAACTGAATATTGCCATAGTTCGAATTCGAGAATATATCGAGTGGATCATCAACATTTTCGTTGATTGAAACTTCGATAGCCAGTTTCGAACCAGGATCGACAACAGAACCTGCGCTAACAACACTGCCTTCATTAATAGGATCACCAGTTGAGTCAGAGGCATTGCCTTCTTGCAATCTAACAGTTATTGAACGGAAGAACGGGCCAACATTATCAACAGACACATCAGAGGAACTATCAAGTACCTGAGTCCAAAGTGTGTTGAATGGTGTGTTCATCGCATCATCCATGAGTGATGGAGTTACGCGCACGATGAACTTGGCCGCTGGCAGCTGATTAGCAAGTTCTGGTGATCTTACAGGTGAAACCCTAGCGTCATCAGATACAACCAAACTAAAGGTTGCAGTAATAACAGAGGGTTTGCCTGCTTCGACTTCAACACTGACCTGGTCAGCATTTGCAAGGGCCACACTGTCACTACCTTCATCGGTTAGGAAACCGGAAAGGTCAGCGGTGATGCTCTTTATCAATTGAGATGCGGCAGTGTCCATATTTGAAGTGTTTAAGGTGAAGATCTTATTCGCATCATCACCCATGATATAACGGAAGCGATCGTTTCCATTATCTTCAATATTCGGGTTTGTGATGGTGTAAACGATTTGTAATGTGTCACCACCGGTCACACGGTTAGGCACACCAGTAATCTCATCAGTATCATCTGTTAGATTTGGTGCGAGGGGGAATCCATCGCGATCACCACTGATGAAGGTGAAGTCCGGAGGATTACCACGCTGTGTAACCTTAACATTCGTATCGACTGTTGGCCGTTGAGAATCGACGGCGAATTTGAATGATTCAGTGGTTTCTTGACCAAATCGATCATCAACATCATCAATAAAGACGGTGATTTTTGCTTCTTTGTTGGGGTTCGCATCCGGTTGTACCTGGATAGCGGGGAGTCCAACAAGTTGTTTCAACATCGCGTTTGAAACATCCTTCGCAGAATCACCAGAATCAGCAATTCCATTACTGGTAACCACGCCGGTTGTTTCAAGAATGGCACCGGTAGGAATCACGTTTTGTTCACCAATCAATGATGTATCAGCGAAAGCGATGTTATCGTTATTGCCTTGTTTGAAGTTGTAGAGGATATTCTTCCAGGTTGCTACAACCAGATCACCTTCTTCCTGAACCAGTGTGGTGGGAACCACCCGATCAACACTCTTGCGGAGTGCATGTGGGAAGAGAGCGCTAAAGTCAGCGAAGATCTTTTCAGGGATATTGCCATCTTCATCTGTTGTGATCGTCGCTTGAACTTCGATAGTGTTACCTGGTTTCAATTCAACCGTCGAAGAGGATCCATCAACATTGTTACTACCGATTCCTAGTTTTGAGGCGCCTTCGGTGTCAGGCACACCATCCACTTTGACGAGCAGTGAGAAGACGGATGGGCCTTTGGCACCGATAGCAACTGGAATTGTTTTTGGACTATTCATTATGCTGTTGCCAAAGATGTCTTGGGCAGAGATATCGATCTGTATCGGCTGTTTGGACAATGGATTGCTGACAACCTTTACGGCATTGCGCACGAAGACAACGGAACGGGTTGGTGATTCGATGATAAATTCGCTGTAGGTTTTATCCATTGAGGAGCCTTCCAGACGAGTTATATCGTTACCCGGATCACTATCATCGACGTTGTCATTCAATTTAGCACGCCAGTTTAAGGTTGGTACATTTAGATTGGCTGCTTCAGAGCCATCAACAACCATAGTGGCAGCCCAGACGATCCACTGAGATGGAGCGGCGTTTGCCAGCTGATTGGAGAGGGTTTGTTGTGCAGGTGCAATCGATCCAACATCCGCTGCATCAACACCATCAACTTCGCCATCATTCACTGCGATGACAATCTGCTGCATCACTCGTGGTCCCTGCGTATCGATTTCGATGGGTGATCCATCTTTAGCTACGCTACTGCGTACCTCTGTTTGTTTATTGCTGGCAGTATCAGTTGCCCAAACAGCAATGCTTGCAGCTTCTGATCCATCATAGTAACTATTCAAGGCCAGTGGATTATTAACATCCAATGGGAATGTTGGATCAGTATTAATCGCTTTATTCTGGATGTTTTTGTTGCTGGTATCCGAACCCACCGTGAAGGTTACTTCAAACACCGCGTAGGTATCGGTAGGCAGAACATCAGCGAACAGGTGATCATCCCTCTGGCTTGAACTGACTAATGTGGCGTTACTTAGATTTAGTGAGAAGTCGTTCGAATCGAAGTTGTGCTCAAGTGTGCCCAGCTGTCCTGGTATGGATGTACCTTGCTGTGCCCTTAAAGCGGTGAATATCTTATCACCCTTCACAGGAGCATCTTTGATCTTGTAGGTGGCTTTCATAACCGTACCGACTTTTACGCGCGTCGGGCGAACAATTTCATCTTTCGCAGCGTAAACGGCAGGCAGGTAATCCACGCCGGCTTCCTGGCTATCAGTGACTACGTCAAGAACGACGTTTTCGATTTTCGGCTTGTCGGAATCCAACTGAACCGGGCTAGTAGTGACATCGGTCACATTACCAACGTGGTCGGACGCGCTTACAACAAAGTTTGCGCTTGCCACACTGGAGTTACCGAACACAATACCGGGACGTGGTTTCGAACCAACACCAACACCTTCCGGATTAAGAGATGGTTCAAAGCCGAAGAATGCGGTTAGTTTTGTGTTTGTGCTGGCTTTAATTTCGGCCGCTGAACTTGTGTCCCAAATCGTAGGTCCAGCACCAGTGAGTTTCCAGTTTGACGGGATAATGCTCTCAGCATTTCCACCATCAAAGGTCACAGGGTTAAATTTAGTTCCATCGATACTGACAAGCGATCTATCAGCGATTCCGTTGTTGTTGCCATGCGCATCATATGCCGCACCCCAGAGTGAGCCTGGGAATCCGATCGTTTGAGAAGCGCTCGGATAGTCAACTACAATTTGAATAGTCGCTGATGCACTTTTTGGATTCAATTCACTATCAGTCTGTTGATTGTTCTTTTCGAAGTATTTCACATCAACGGACGTGAGAGTTGGTGGAGTATTGTCAATACGGAAGGCTGGGGCATAGCTCACCGCTGTATTTCCAGCCTTATCGAATACGGTGACAGGAACAGTCGCTTCAGCAACAGAGGCTGCATTGCCGACTGAGGCTTCGTACGTAGCACGAATGACCTGAGAACCGATCTCGAACATATCCTCGTTATCAGTAGGATTAATCTCAACAACGTCGCCACCAAATTTAGTGAAGTCGAACTGGACTTTTTGCGGAGAGGTAAAGACCGGGTCCGTTAGACGGAAGCTGGTAACCACTCTGAGTTTATCTTCATTCTTAACAGTGGTTTTTGGTCCGATGGTATTTCCACCAACACCGGTTTGAGTATCATTCCGGTTAATAGTGGATCCCAGTTTCTGGACAATCCAGTCATTGGTAGTCACATCACCATCGAAGTCACGCCGTATACCAATTGTATCGGTCACGTAGTTGATTTCGCGTGAAGCATCCATGACGACATCAAAGATATTGACCTGGCCAGAAGCAATGAAGAATTGATTCTTTGAGGTACTGCTGGCTGTCAATTTAGAGGCGTCGGTTGCGTAGAAGGTAATGTTTCCGCTTGTGGCTGGAGGCGGATCGCTAACGGCATTTTGCCATACTGCTAGTACGGTGTTTGCCGGAACCGTCACGCTACCTTGCGATTCATAATACACATTATTAGGTGCTTGGCGTTCAGTGTTATTTGTGAATTTGCTCAGGTCCGCGCTGAAGTCCATATTGCGTGCGCGGCGGTCGTTGAGGTCAGTGTTAAATTCGGCGGTGACCACATAAATTGAACCAGCACGCAAGAAGCCGTCGTCTGTCGGGTCATCCGGAATTGCCGGATGTTGCAGTTCGACGATCACACGTTGGTTACCTGTTGCTGTTGGGTTTTTACCATCAACATCCAGTTTAACGGTTTTCACGGAGTTTTCTGCACCGCTCTTGGAAACAACGTTTACGGTACCTTGAGCATTGGCAGCACCGTTGGTGTGTTTGGCCGATGTATTGTCAACATCATCAGCACTGATGTTAAACGTAGCAAACGTAACGGTGGTTTCGCCTGCCAAGCCAGGATCAGAGACGTCAGGAATAAATTCAACAGTATCTGGTGTTTGAGTGCTTGACACACCAAATGCGCTCAGGTCGGCAGTGATAAAGTTGCTTGAGGCAAATGGACCACCACCGCCTTGACCTGGGAATTCATCATCTGCGGTACCACCACCAATTCGAACCACCAACTGCATGGTTGAGGTTCCGACGATGGTTGCGTTATCAATGCTTGAACTTACCAGATTTGTGCCATGCGCTTCATCCTGTACTAGCAGGTCAGAAACCAGATTATTGCTGATTTTAAGACTGACGATAGCAGGTTCTGGTTCCTGGAAGTCAGCCAAGGCAACTGGCGTATGCAACTTATTAATGTTTCCACTGATATCACGTGAGGTAAACGTAACAAGGCGAACATCACCTGAACTAAGTACGGTATTCAAGTCCGCACCGGATCGTGGGATCAGATAGTACCATGTCGCGTAAGTAATCGATGTGTCAGCAGCCTGATTAAGATCGGTAGCGCCGCCGGACAGATCAACCGTTTTTGTAACGTCAGGAAGAACATTATTTGCCCCTTCAACGAAATCGCTGAAGTCAGCCGTAATGGTTTTGAAAGTGTTAAAGTATGATTCGTTATCTTTCACGTTATATGGGAAGGTTGATAAACCACCAATAACGTTATCACCAACAGTTTCACCAAAATCAACACCAATATACGGTGCAACATTCCCTGTATTGGACATTCCGGGTTCAGCATTTGCACCAAATGGTTCTTTGAAGCTAGTAGAAACGATAATCAAATCGCCTGCCTCAACAAAGAGGTTTGAATTTTGTACAAATGTTGGCACGCTATTCTTGAATCCAGCGATTGAACCAGACTGGGCAAGATCCAATACACTATCCGCATATGGATCATAGTTGATTCCACTTTCCAGATCCGTCAATGAACGGTTGTCGGTTGAAGTAACCAAAACAACGGTTCTTGCATATTCTGGAGTGGCTTGTGTAAGCCTTGGCGTGGCAATCTGGTTGTTAAATCCAGGATAATTAACCAAGGTTGTAGTTGCCCGGTTAATATCAACAACCACTGGGTTACTCAGTGAGGAAGAACTAAAGTTAAAAGTACCGTCATGCAAGCGTGCTGACAATTGAGCATCTTCAAAGCTGACAGGCGTATTGACGGTGATTTCATTTTTGCTTTCCCACGTTGCATACGCAACATCATTTGCTGAGTCAAGTTTACCCTCAACAAAGTTCCAGTGGTTAGTGACCAGTTTCTTATCAGAGGTCGTAACATATCCGACCTTACTGCTGGTCAAGTTATAAACAAACTGTTGCTTAATGTAATTGTTAACAGAGGTACCTGAAGGCAGCACATTGTCGGGATCAACGGCAGAATCAGTAGTCGGTTTAAATTTAACCACGACCTGCATTTTGCTGCCGTTTTGGGTTTCACTGGCTTGCGAAACCCCCAGTTTAGCAACTGCCCGGGTTACGTATTTAACATCACCTGCACCAACATTGATTGGAGCATTAAGAATTTCAGGTGATTGTTTCAGGAGATTGAACGCATCGCTGCCCAATCCAGAACCACTCGGATAGCCAGTCACTGCGAATTTAACTTCCTGAACCAATGGCGCTAAAGCATCAACAACCACTGTGGCCGGTCCAACAATACTAGCGATTAGCGGTGATTCACTGGAGATTGCAACTTGCTTTTTGCTGGTATCCACAAAGCCGAGGAGGCTATCGCCCGCTTGTGAACGTGATGTAACTGATGTACGCGATTGATCATTTAGTGCATAAAGAATGGCAGGGTTACGCGCATCGTCACTCACACTAACAATTATCCCTGCTCCGGGATCACGTTGTGTAACTGGGAACATCGAGCTTTGAATTTTGATATTGGCACGAACACCCGGCTCGTTACCACCACCAACGGTTAAAGCATCATTAACAAATTCAGTTGCACTGCTGGTAAAGCCATTGGCATAGCCAGTTGCGCTGCCATTTGTTATTTCATCTATAGTGACTCTGGATTCATTTTTCGCCCAGCTATCCCAGCTGTTATCAGTAGCATCCGCGCTTAGCGCCATCTTCAACCAACTACCATTTAACAAGCTTTCACTACTACGGTTTATATCCACTTCTAGAATTGCCTGGTCGTTGTCCGAATTGGTAGCATAGGATGGACCAATCTTGTCATGGAAGTTATCTTCTTCAGGCGTTAAGGAGACCTTCGAAACAAAGACAGGAAGGGTATCCGCCCAGAATGGTTCGCTTGAACTGTCACCAAAGGTAGTGCTGGTGGTTGCGCTTACGTCATCAGCGACCGCAATATCAACAATCAGTTGCTCTTGAGCACCAAGTGTGCTGAAGTCAAGCGGCTTATTGATAACTTGTGATGTAACGTAAAGAATGACATCACTACCTGACATTTGAGTGTAAGCATAAACCTTGGAAAGATCCGCCCAGTTACCGGTACGGTTTTTCAATTTCATGGTTACGGTCAGTTCGGAGGTTGCGCCTTTCGTAAGGGCCACACTTCCGCTCTTGGAAAGATTGACCTGGTTAGCCACTTTACCACCGGCAGCCGATTCATCACCATGATCTTTTGTTAATTGATATGGATCGGTTCCGCCACTGCCAAAGTAGGCATCCGGTTCACCGTCTGCTGTGGCGTTAGGTTTGATAACTGCTTTTACTTCGACAATATCGCCACCACGGAACTGGAAGGGAATTTCAGTTGTGATGGGTGTATTGGGATCGAGCGGCAGGAAGGAGGCCGTATCGCCAGTACCTTGATAAAAGGCTGTGAGGTTTGAATCGTAGAGCGGCTTCGTCGTTGTGTCCGTACCGCCGCTGATCATAATCGAGCTGATTTGCGGGGAGGAGTGTTTCGCGCCGCTTCCGGTGGTTTCCACACCGATCAAGTTGGTAACGCCGGTGGCGCCATCCAATTGAGTGCTGCCTGCGATAGACATCAAGGCTTCCAATCCATCTGTAGAAAATTTTGAATCGGGTTGAGTGGCTTTAACAACCAGCCCTGAGATTTTCCATGTGCAGAGCAGCGTGTTATCTTTATCGAGATCCAATCCGTTAGGATCGTCATTCGCGATACCAGTGACGCTGGTGGGCGAAACTTCTGAGTACATACTTTGAGGGGTTTCACCACCAAAAAGGAGGTCTGGGAAGGTTGCGTTAACAACGCTTTTAACTGCAGCAAGCGTTGATGCGTTTTCCTCCTTTACTCCCAGAACGGTCGGTTCATCAACACCGGTCACCACGGCAAACAAATAAATGGGTTCGCCATTTTCAATGTTCGCCAACAGGGGCTTATCGTTAGTACTCAAAAATTTACCCTGTTTGGAGCCGGTATTAATTTTACCGTCACGATTGTTACCCCAAACCGTGCCATTCACGCTATCCTTGCCGTACAGAATACCGCTAACATTGCTAACGGTTCCGGATGCGGTGCTTTTAGTAAAGTCCACATCCAGATCAACAAACTTCCACGATGATTGAGCCATCGCGGAGCCTGCCGGCAACAACAGCGAAAAGGCAATAGCATACCACAATACACTTTGACTTTTCATCATACTGCCGATGATTCCTTTCTTCATGATTTCTCCTTTTCCTGATTGCTTTCTATTCAAATTCAAATTGTGTGAACACAAATTGTTCCCTCTTTCATACATAGGTCCCTCCCGAATTTGGCTTGGTGAGGATCTCTCACTAAACATAGTTTTCATTCCTTTCATTTCACTTACATTAAATTTTGACTTGCTTTTTCCCACATGCGTTCTCATCAAAAAAAAGACACAAAACAAGCAGATAAGTCTAGCATATAACATGCCAAACCACCTAACATGCATCTAATCTTCACTTAAACTCTTTAAACAAAATGACTTATCAAACCTTAACCTTTCAACACGCTCATTTTCCAAGCCAACGTACCGGAACAAACTTCCCACGACAGCACACAATCGAAGGTAAAGAAAAGCATTCTAACTTCTCGACTTAGAGCGAGAATGCTTGTTTGTTCCGCTTGTTCCAACCTGGGAAAGATTTCCCTTCAAAAAAGACCATCATACATTCCAAACAATATACAACTTAAAGAAAAAGAATTTGGGAGCAATCTAGCACAAATATTTTTCATTGTCAACGCTAAATTCGAAAAATGACGACTTTTAAATGAATCAATTATCATTCTTTCACAAAATTAGCAAAGAAATATAGTTCATTCTGTTTATTATCATTCAAAAGATAACATAGTTATTCGGGCAAATAAAAGCCTTCTGCCCATAATTGCGTAAATTCTTTGATGGAAAAATCGCCATTCAGCACATCAATCACTGTTTTTTGCCCAATAGCCAAGCCGGATTCACGGGGAACAAGGTAAATATCCATCGAAAATAATGAGTTTGCATCGTTCTTTTGGGTGGATTGATCAATGGCTATTCCTCCAATTCCGTCCGCGATATCATCAGCATTATTTATCAAAAATTTAACAAATTCTATCCCACGTTTATGATTTGCGGATTGAATGGGGACAGCGCTAACGATTAAATGGCAGGGGATGGTGACTTTTTCGTAATCCGTGGGAATAATCATGAGGAATAATTGGTCCTGCATTTCTTTTGGCAGGTTCATATAATCTGAGTGACGGGCAATGGTAAACAGGGCATCAGACTCGATAAATTCAGATAAGCTAGTTACTTGGGGCAGCTGATTGATGGTTTCGCCTTCTTCATTGAAATAGTTTCTGAAGTGCATGACGGATTGATGGAGGGTTTGCAGGCGCATTTCTTCGGTGCTTTTTTCTTCAATTTCCTGTCCTCTTAACAAATCCTGATAGAAGCCAACCGCCATTTGAATAGCGGCCATGGAATCCGCCAGGTAGAGGGAATCTTTGTTTAGGAACACAAAATGAGGCATCGCCAGCCCATTGCTTAAATTGATCCCGCTGATCATATCCACTTTGCTCCAGGTTTTTGGTGGGGAGCTATCCCCGGTTACGCGGGCGGCATCTTTTTTGAGAACCATTACCAGGGGATCAGCCACCAGGGGTAAGGCCCATAATTTTCCTGTGTCGGGTTTTCGGTAGGCTTGATCGGCCACGGGGGGGATTTGGGCGATGGTTGCGGATAATGGGTAATAGTCGCTGGGTTGGCTACGAAACACAGTGTTATAGGTACTGGGGTATACGATCACGTCGGTATTGGTTAAATAGCCGGAGGGATTGGCTTTGATTTGTTGGAGCGAGTCGGATTCCATGGTGGAATTGACAATCAATTCGGAATGGGCGGTGGAATACTGGTTTATCACATTGCGGTACACATCTGATGTTGAGGAATCAGGGGACAAAAATACCTTAATATTTAACTGTTCGGGCGGTTTTTCTTCTTTCTTTTTCCCGCAGGAAACCATCATCATTGTGATCAGAAAGCTTGTTAAGGCATATTTTAAAATTAGTTTGGCATGTTTGCGTACATTTCCATTCGAACACATCGGAGTTTATTCCTTTCCTTGATAGGTATTGGTTTATAAAAAGATAGTGGGTCGGCATATCATTCGAATAAAACGATTTAACATCCTTCTTTGTTACGAATAAAGTCTTATAACCCATTAAAATGCAGGTAAGGCGAATGTCCACCTTCTATCACTATTCTTTATCAATTGTTGATTGGGTTTAATTGCATTGAATGCAAAAAAACAGAGGGGATTGCATCGGAGTCGGGTGGTTTTAGCACTTCAAGGGTTAGAATGGTTTTTCCTGTTGGTATTTCAATATTCATACTGACGGTTTGGGGTTCTGAATAGGGGACCGCGATGGTTTTTTCTTGTCCATAAGTTATTGTTAAATCAGGGACAATGTTATTGGATAACGTGGCAGATAATTCCATCACAAGCTGATAAGAAGTTTGTTGGTTAGTATAAATATCAACAAATGTTGTTTTCTCTGATCTTGGTGTTCCACTTGAGGGGGGGAAATATTCGTTTATTTCAATCGATCCTTCAATTGTATTGAAGGGCTTTTCTTGCACCAAGTTAATCACATAACGATAAAATCGATTCTTTTTCCCATTGTTTAGGTGATTTTTTAATAACTCCCCGGATTTGGCTTTAAATCCGTTGAGCCAGCAGCTATAGGCTTGCAGGATTGGATCGATAAATCCTACATCTCCAATATTATCAAGGAATTGTAATGTTGATTGGGATAAATGATTTTCGGGTGAGTATCGCAAGTATGAATAGATACACTGATTCGTTTGTTCTTTGTTCCCCATTGAATAGTAGCATTTTGCCTGCTCAAAATAGGCATGGAGAATGGTTTCCGGCTGGCCGTATTGACTTACCTGTTTGTATGAATCAATCGCTTGTTTATATTCACTGAGATACTGAAAGGCATCCCCGCGGGCCAGATAAGGTTGTCCCTGGGATAGAGAGGGGACCAAATCGATGACAGAATCATAATAGGATATCGCAGTTCGCCAGGCATCGGCGTTGCTTTTTTCCATCAAGGCATTGGCGATACAAAGTTGCCCGTAGGCATACATGCGCTTGTGGCTGTTTAAGCCACCGTCTTCGTAAAGGTTTTTAAAGTATTGCGTTCCTTTTTTGAATTCGGCCAAGGCATCATCAATGTTACCTGTGGAAAGTAATTCATGCCCATGCGTGAAAGCAGCAGACGGGTGTGCTTCTTCGATCCAAAGCATGGTTTGGGGATTGATAGCAAGGTAATAAAACAACGGGAGCAATATAAAAATGCTGGCAAACCAGACCAGAAGGGTAATCGCTGCAGGGTGTTTCCAATGTTTATTTTTCATTATATAAGCCACTCTCATCATTTTGATGCATAAAAACAAGGATTGAGGAGTATGATTTGATCATAAATTTAGTATTATCAATACACGAACTCCCATAAATAAGGGAGAGGATAGTTTGCACAATGTTGAACTTAATTTTTATATTGGAGTTATTGAATGCGCATATCTCTTATCAAATCAACTATTTTGGCCTTTATTTTAATATTAACCATCTTTTGTCCTTTTTGTTCTGCTGTTGAATTTCAAACCTATGTAACTGCCCAACAGGTCGATACTTATTTATCTACCAAGGAAGGGCTTGAGCAAGCCTTGTCTGTATTCAACGATCTAGACATCAAAAAGGTCTATATTGAAACATTACGCAGTGGGCATCAACCTGCGCTTTCCACGTTGAAATCTGCGCGTGATTACTTTGAGTCACATGGGCTGCGTGTTTCAGGGGGGATAACCACAACGCATGGAAATCAATTTGGCACACCGACAAATGGCTCTGGGTATTGGCTAAATTATCAGAATGCCAAAACTCAACAAGACTTGCGGCATCATATTGAGCGAATCGCTCCACTTTTCGATGAGATTATGATCGATGATTTCTTTGCCACCGATGATCAAAGCGAAGAATCCATCAAAGCCAAGGGAGAGCGCTCATGGCCGGACTACCGGATGGATTTAATGATGAAAGTCGCTCAAAATGTTATTTTATCACCCGCCAGGAAAATAAATCCCAAAATATCGTTCATCCTGAAATTCCCCCAATGGTATGACCGGTTTCACCGGTTTGGTTACGATGTAGCGCGCTCTCCTGGGATTTTTGATCGAATTTGGGTTGGAACAGAAACCCGCCGGCCTGATACCCAGCGTTTTGGCTATGTTATGCCAAATCAAGGGTTTATTAACTATTCCTGGCTTAAATCCATCGCTGTAGAGAAGATCGGTGGGGGATGGTTTGACTTTGGAGATTGCAGCGCTCCACTCTATTTGATGCAGGCCTATCAGACTGTACTTGCTGGCGCTGACGAGATAGTTCTTTTCGAAGCCGGGAGTTTAATTAAACAAAATCAATGCCTTAGCCGATTTACCCATCGTCAAAAGGCCGTGAGTGCCCTTTCAAATATCGTCAAGGGAAAAAGCATTACAGGTATTACCGCTTATAAACCACCCCATAGTGAAGGAAGCGATTCGGATGGAGCAGCGAATCTTTATGTTTATGATTATTTAGCCATGCTGGGTATACCGACCAAGATGACTGCCCAGCTTCCTGAAAAACCTAAGGCGGTCTTTCTTCCCCGGCAAGCGGCTGAAGATCCAAGCATTGCAGAAGCCATTGATAAATGGATCGATCAGGGAGTCACTTTAATTATAACACCTGATTTTCTAGTCCATTTGGATGATAATGACCTCTATGACGCTGCCGGATACGAGCCTATCAAGCATTTATCCTTGACAAAAAAGTCCTTCGATAAAATTGAGTTTAAAGAAGGTGAAGATTCGATTGAGCCGGCTACCCCTATTAACATTCGTCCGATTCCCAAACCAAAAACTGCATCCATACTCTGCTCTGCAAAATCGGGTGATATTGAATATCCCCTTTTAACCCAAAATAAGGGACCTAACGGTTCCAAGATTCTGGTTTTAAACATACAAACCTTTACTCATGAAGAATTTTCTCCCAATAGAGAGCAGTTTTTACCTCCCCGCCCCGCTTATTTCACCCATTGGAACGCAAAGCACTCCTGGGCAGCTCAGCTGGGCAATGTGTTACGCCATGCAATATCTTCGAATATGAATGTACAAGTTAATTCAAGTCAGGATATTGGGATATATGATCTCAAAAATGATACGATTGTTCTATCGAATTTTAGTTCCCAAAAAGCAACCTGTTCAATTAAACATGCAAAAAAGGATTTTGAACTTATACCAGATAAACGCTTTCCCCACGCTAAACAAACGCAATATAAGGGTAAAGGCTCATTCTTGGAAGTGACAATTCCTGCGTGGGAAATCGTGGTTTTGCAAGTTATTAAAAATCAATAGATTGGTTCATTTCATATTCCTTTCGGAGTGTCATGATGCGCCTGGGTTCGTTAATAATGAAAACAGTTGTTATCGGTATGTTGGTTAAATTCACAGCCGGTTCGATTGATGATGTAATCACAGGCCTGCTTAATTCAATATCCGCCAATGCCGCCAGGATGGAGATGAGGCAATTACACGAAAAGCTGATGGAGTTTTATCATGCAAGCCATCGTTATCCCCAAAGTGCAGAAGAGCTTTTCAATTTTCTGGAAGATGAATTTGACGATCCCATTGAAAGTGTGGTAACTGATCCCTGGCAGACAGAATATATCTTTTTATCCAAAGACTTTGAGATTATTTGTTTTGGACCGGACAAAAAACGCAACACAAAAGATGATTTAGTTACACATTACCCTAAAAAAATAAGATCACCTTGAGATAATAGTCTGGATTATTATGGATTCATTTGTATTAATCCTAATAAGAATTGGGATAGACGATCTTTAACATAACATTGAACTTATAGTAAAATTATCTTCATTAATCCTTGGAAAAATGAACTTGTTTTGCAAATCCAAAGGATTCGTTTAAGGCACTGTAAATCGAATGATATCAAAAACTTTCTTCTCATTCCGTCCTAGGTTGAAACCATATTCGGTTCAACCTTCAGAAGACCATCCCACTGAATTGGTGTTAATTGTCAAGGATACGGGAGCGGCGATTGGAGTCAGCCATTTGGAAAAAAGGCTGATCGATATGATGAATGGGAAACGAAAAGTAGCGGAGATTATAAAACAGATTCTTCAGCAGGATTTAGCCTCTTTGGCAACTTTACGACAATTGTTATGGGATCTGGACCGGTATGGATTTTTGAAAGAAAGTCCCTGGTCGATTCAATGGGAACCAGAAGGGAAAGGTTATTGGAACAGCAGCCTGCCTTATAGCCATTATTTTACCATTCGTTCGATATTCGGTTCGCTTGAAGCAAAGCTTGGGGCTTTGTTTTCTTCTCCATACTTTGTGGGGTTAACTGTAATCTTATGTTTATTTTCCTTCATTAAAGAATGGACATTTTTATCACAAACCCCACCTTTGCTGATTAGTCAATCAGTTGCCTTGGCGATGTTGGTGGTATTTCTTTCCATCATTGGGGGATTTATCCTGGCGTCATGGTTTTCCACTCTGGTGTTGCGATCAATCCATCCAGCGCCCGTAACCTGTTTAACAGACTATCGTTATATAATCCCAATCTTTCGTTTGGACGGCCGGCGGTTACGAGTTCTTCCTCTGAAAAAGAGCCTGTTGAAGGCCATTTCACCGGCGGGTATTTTGGTTTTTCTTGCCAGTTTAGCCATTTTAATCGGCGGCCAAAGCCAGCCGCCGCGAAGTGAGTTGCTCTTTCATTTGGCCATGTCATGGTTTCTGGTTGCCTTTTTATTGACCGTACCATGGAATTCAACGCTTATATCAAGAGAAATAGTCTTGCGAGTTCGAGGGGAATCCGTATGGAGATTGATGGCGGAATCGGTTAGAAAAGCCATCAAGCGCTTTTGGCAAAGCCAATCCGAACAACAACCAAATGAGAAATTATACATCTATTGGGGAAGTTGGACAATTATCAGTGCGTTTATGTTGATTCGCATACTGGCGTCTGTTTTTCGATGGAATATCCCCATTCTGACGGATCATTTCCTGCGGGAAGATAATTCTCTGATTCTATCCTTTCTTTTCTTTATACTGGCACTGGGGGGTGCCGCTGTTTTCTGCGTCATCCTAACCTTTTTGGGATGGTTAATGAAAGAGACCCTGAATGAGGTCCGGCATCGTTTTTGGCCGCAGCGGGATCATCTTATTGTGATTTCGATTGCATCGGTTTTATTGTTTATTCTTATCCAAATTATCTGGAAACTTAGTCCGTTTAATCCCGCGGTGATGATCACTTTAAAGTTTATCTTCGGCTTTCTCCTCGTCCTGTCAGGGCTTTATTTTTGGCGGCGTGAGGGATTGGGATTTGAAACATGGATGAACGTTTTTGTTGCCTTGTTTGGAATATTGCTTTTTGCCAGTGGTATCAACTGTATATTCAAATATTCTATTTTAAGGCAAATACATCTTTATGGTGAACAGAATACGCTGGCAGGAACACCTTTTTTACACCACCCTGTTATTTCTGGGTTCGGATTCATTTTAATGTTTTTGTTATTTTTTTACCTTATATATATTTATGCTTTCAAGTTCCGCCCCTTATTGCCTCAGCGTCTATTGATTGTTAAAACAGTTTCCGCTGTTGTTTCGCTACTCGTTGCCTATTTCATCATTTATGATTGGCTTCCCATTTCTACAAGTTTCATGGGAAAAACAGCCCGCCTTTTGCTGCTATTCATAAGCGGGGCCTGCATTACTGGGACTCTTTTTATTGGAAATTTACGTAATTATTCCACATCTTCGATGATTTTGTCTTTTGTCCTGATTTTTATGGCATTTCAATGGGAGTTAACCCACTCATCCTCTTTCACGATGCAAATAATTGTAATATGTTTTGGCTCCATTATCTCATTGAGCAGCTTAACGTTACGATCATCCGCCTGTTCAAAAACGGCTCTTCATCTTACTCATCCCAATGAACCGATTCCGCTTCGAACTGAATTAGCTTTTAAGGATATCTATAATGAATTTCTGAAAGCCGCGTCGGACTTATATAATGCCAGGCCCAACTTTCCCATCCCTCCTGAATCAAATGAGGAAGGGATTCGCCGATTTTTTCAAAATGCCCGAAAATTAACCGGCAATTGGGCGATGCGCTCAATCATTCGCCATATATTGATCTATTTACCCTGGATCGAAGCGAGGCGGCTCTTTTCCATGATGCCCATCTCTGTAACTGTCCCTTATTTGAAAGACTGGACAAAAGATCGTATTGCTCAAACCCTCACCAAAGTTCCAACATTTGCGCATGGTGGAAACGAAGTTCAACAGGTCGAACACAAAACCCGGCTTGCCCTTTTTGATAAGGGAGATACATTAATTCGCCAATTTCAACGGGAAAACCATCTGTTCATCATCATGTCAGGGCGTGTTTCTGTGGAGACAGACAGGACGTTTGGACGAAGCGTATTAACCATTTTGGACAAAGGAGACTTTGTGGGGGAAATTGGTTTTTTATCATGGCATCGCCGTACGGCTTCTGTTCGAGCACTGGAACCAGTTGTGGCACTGTGTGTGCATCGTGATGATATCGATCAATCAACGCCCAAAATACAATCGATTCTCAAAGAAGCGGAAACCGGTGATAATTGGATGCATTATTTAAGCCAAACAACGATTGGAAAGGATTTTCCACATTCCCTCATCACCCGGGTCTACCTTGAATCCAGGCACATTACCTTGAATGATGGGGATACCTTGCGATTTGGGGAAAATGAAACGACACATGAAATTGCTGTTTTACTTTTAGGGAAAGCAACTTTGGTAAAAGATGGGACCGCGGAACCCATCAAAACCGGGATTCCATTGGGATTGGATGAAAGCATGAAAGAGATTCCCTTTACCGGCTTAATTCGCGCTTCAGAACCATGCAGGCTATTATTAATTAATCGGGAGTTGTTTATGGATGCGGTTACTGAAATTCTTACCCCAAAGCCGATTTTTAAATCAGAGGGGGTGGAGGGTTTGATCTTTACACCTCATAATATATGAAGGATTCATTTCGTTTTTCTCACTCGACGTTTAAATATTCGATCATTAAACTATGTTGATACGTTAGCGAAAATCCCTTATAGGGAACAAACACATGAAGATTGTTTCAAAATCATCCGAATGGTTGCTGTACCACAACAGGGCGAACACATAAGTTCACCTCCAATGTCATTAATTTAAAGGGGAGGGCGAGGCTCCCGCCGAGCTGTTATACGTGGAAACGGCTCGGCGGGAGC
>CAZFER010000040.1:0-55328 GCA_964517495.1 uncultured bacterium
GCCAAATCACCCGCCAATTATAATTCTCTATGTGTATCATTACCTAAGTTCCGTTGAAAGCGAACTCATTGCCATACAAGACAATCCAGCCAGGCTTAATGCGGACTGTTGTAAAAAGTGTCTTCTTTTCATGGGCTTATTCAAAATTCGAAGTTTTCCAAAGAATTGAAGGAAATGAAAAGGGCACATGAATGTGCCCTTTTCTCTGTAAGTCCCTATTTAATCTATTCAAATGAGATTTCCTTCGGTTTCGCATTCCATGAATCAAGGATCATTTTCGCATTCTTGTGAGTGTGTTCACGCCAATGGACGGATATCTTCAGGATACGTTCTTCCCCGGGCTCCATCCAGAAATAGTTATCCGTCGCATAAAACGCTCGCTTGGCATGGGCTATATCGATGGTTGTCATGAAACTTGGAAGGTTACCGATGTTTTTGACTTTAATTTTTGCTGTACTACGGTTTGCTAAATCCTGGCCAGATTCAAGCAATTCCAGCGCAAGAGAAGTGGTTTTCTTCGCAACATCTCTTTTCAACCATGGACCGTTCTCAAGCGTAGGCCAGGCTTTAGGTCCCTGACGGAAACTATTCCGTGTTTGATTGTCTTCCATCATTGACAAACTTCGCGGCCAATAAATTGAACGGGATATTATCTGGTCATCAGAATTTAGCAACTCTGCCTTGATCAAGAAAAATTGATCTTTTAAATGAGTCGGAATTTGAAACGAACCAAATTCGGGCAAGTCTGTCACGGATGGTCCTGCTGGAATGTGTGAAATAGAGCTCGTTTTCTGCCATAAAACATCAAAATTGGTATTCATCATTTCGACGGATACGGTTAAATCAAAGAGCGGATGTTCAGGTGAATGAGTAACACTAATCGGTAAATCCACTTCCTCGCCACTCGCCCAAAGTAAATGTGGAAATTTAACCATAATGTGAGTGGGTTCATAGGTGCGCTTTAGAAAATAATAGGGCGCCGAGGGCTGACCGTAACCATCGACAAGATGAATTCCCGCAACGACAGGCCAGGGACGCTTGAACACCCAAGGCATCAAACCGGTTGTGATCGGGAAGTTCGCCTGCATTCGATCCGACAGTACTTGATAAAATTCACCAGCGCCAATCTGTGACGCCTCCGCAATCGCTTCGAGCACAGGATGTGCCATGTCATCGATATGCGATGCACGGCTTAACATACGTGGTACACGTGCGGGATTGAATTCGACAAAATGATGGATGAATTCCGGATGATTTTTCTTGAACTCATCGGTGTACATGTTGCCTAAATCGTCCAATTCGGATTCATCAATGATCTCGCGCAGGCTACGCGCTTCGGTGATACTGTGCATTCCTGTTTCTGCGATGTATGGAACGTATTTGTAAATCCTTTCATACCAGGTTGGGTCCATATCGGGATAGGTATGAATGCTGCCTTCATCCGGGCTGGTGCGCAAGAAGGGACGAGTTGGATCGAAATCGTCTAGGGAGCGCTCGAGTATTCCAATGCTAGTGGCGTTTCCTTTGGAATAGGGATTAAACTCGTTTCCACCACAGTAAAAAAACAACGAAGGATGATTGCGGATTCTGAAGATATTCCACAGAACCTGAGCTTCCCAAACATCCTGGGGATATTCGGGGGAATCCCAATTGGCGATGGGGAAATCCTGCCAAACCATGATTCCATTTCGGTTGCACATTTCGTAAAATTCTCTTGTTTCCAACAACCCTGCTCCCCAAATGCGGAACATTTGAATGCCTGCGTTTTTGGCTAAGTCAATCAGCCATTCGTATCGTTCCAAAGTTAAATCAAGCAAAACATCCGCAGGCATCCAATTGATACCTTTCACAAATATCGGTCTGCCATTGATGACAAACTGCCAATCCGCCCAACGGTCATCCGTTTGCGGACCCGCGCTTGGTTTCATATCCAAGGTACGAATACCATAGGTGAATCTGATCCGGTCAATTTCCTTTTGATTTTGTATTAATGTTAGATCGACATCATACAGGTTTTGCTGCCCCATACCGTTCGGCCACCATAGTTTTGGGGCGATTATTGTAAAATCCTGCTCAATCCAATTCCGGCCAAGATCGACATTAAGAGGAAATGTATGTTCGTATGCAGTTTTAGATGAATTCTTTTCTTGGAAACGGATTTGGAGAGATACACCTGGCTCAACTGCTTTTGCAGTCCATGCGTTTTTGTAGGAATGTGATCTGCCCCTGTCCCAACGGTGCAACTGATGTTTTAGGGATTGAGTGTTAGCAAGAATTTCCATATTGAGATGCATGTGGGCCTTGTACTCGGATAGTGATTTTGTGGTAAGGAATGGTCTTTCCATATGAACCTTGGGAACAATTTCAATACGCGCTCCCTGCCACATCCCGACGGTATACCATGGTTCCGCGCCAAGGCCACCGGTGAATTCCCATGGTTTGATAACCCGCCCCGGGACCTGGGCATTGTTTGGACTCATATCTTTACCTGACTGCACTTCGAGGATAATTTCGTTCTCTTGACCAAATTGAACCTTATCGCTGATCTCAACCGCGGGACCGCCGAACATACCTTCGTGCCTTCCAATATATGTGCCATTGACCCAAACCTTGGAAAGATAGTCAACTCCATCGAAACATAGGAAAATATACTTTCCCTTAGCATGCTCGGGAATTGTAACATTCTTGCGGTAGTACCACGCGACATCCTCAACCCATTCATATTTTTTGGAATTCATATGTTTATAAAAATCGGGTAATCTCCCAGAGCGATACAACGCCCAATGAACCGTTCCCGGCCGTTCGGCAAGAATCCAGTCTTCCATTTCATCGATTTTCTCGATGTCTTGTACTGCGGATTTCATGTGCCCCAATTCCCAATCCTCCGCGAGGGGGATGTGCTGCGTCTCGACCCTGGGCGTAACGTAATAGGGTTGCCATAACGTTTGATTTTGTTCTTCTTGGGCCACGGCGAAGAGAGGGAGGCAAACAAGCAACAGAAACAATAATTGACGAATAGTTGAATATTTCATTTTAATACTCCTATGATGATTTTTGATAAAAGTAATATAAACGAGGTAGTTAGCTGACGAGCTGAACCAAGGCATCGCGTGACAGTTTTTGGGATCGTTCAAACCAATAAGTTAAGTGTTTTTGGATATAATCGGCCGCGCGATTTTCATCTCCCTCCATGATGGCTTTTACGATCTCGGTGTGGGTTGCCTTGGTCACAGTTTGTTCCAGCCCGGCCTTGGAAGCCAGGGTAAGATCGCCGGAAACATGAACATGGGTAAAAAAGACTTCCCATAACGCCCCAAACTTGCTTAGGATGGGATTGTGGGATGATTCCAACAGTTTTTGATGAAATCCTACTTCTGCTTGGCATAGGGCTTTTTGGTTATTAAAAGTCGGATCTAAATATGTTGTTTCTTTTAGTTTTTCCAATGCCTCGGCACTATCATATAATTGGGCCAATTCCTCCCGCGAAGCATATTTCGTCGCGAGACGGGCCGCGCCTTGTTCCATGATTAATCGAATTTCACAAAATCGCATAAATGCGGTATCATCCAAGACAAATCCAAAGAGAAAAGGCAGCAGGGTTGGCTCCACGCCTTTATCGGTAAGCACAGTGCCAATCCCTGCCCTGCTTATAACCAATCCCATAACTTCCAGAGACTTGAGCGCTTCTCGCACCGCGTTTCTTCCCACCTGAAAACTGTCCGCCAATTCCTTCTCGGTGGGTAAGCGATCTCCCGGTCCCATATGATTCTCCAAAATATGCCGGCCTAACTCGCGGACAATCATATTGGAAAGATTTTCGCGCTTAAACTCTTCCATCATTTCCCCCATTTATTTTTACACGAATATACTCAATAAAGATACCATTCTTGCACGGGAGTTTCCTCTGGAGTGTAAATTTTCACATTATCGACAAAGAAATCACCCCCAACACGACCATTCGATGTCATAAAGGTCAATAAGTTTAACTGATCCATGGCATGCCAAAATTCCAATTCGGATCCGTATTGGATCAAGTTTCCAAAACTGTCATCGCCTGGATCACCGAGGTAGAAATTATACGAATGGTTTGTGATATCAATCTCAAAGCGAACTGGAATCCAATTTTGCAGTCCCGCGTCCGGATGGGTCATGGGTGTTTCAGGTACCCAGGTTTCGCCGCCGTCCTCTGCGGTATTTTTGTTGACATCGCCGATAATATTCCATTGAGAACCGTCATAATAATTAGCCAATTGGGGCTGCACTTGCCCCCAACAAACAAATGGAGCCCATCCATCATAACCACCAACTTCCTCGTTGGATAAGCTGATCTGTGAACCCCGTTCGTCGTTGCCGCCTTCAGCGGTCATAGCCAACATGAAATCGACAATCAGGTTTTCGGATGCCGCAGGGAAGGAAATGGTCAAGTCATCGGTTCCATTGCGCAAACGAATCGATTGCGAACCAATGGCAATTTCACTATCCAACACTCCACCCGAATGGGGAGGCTGAACTCGTTCCCAGTCTCCTTCAAAATCCTCTTCAAATGCATAACTGTCAGATTCTGTAGTGAGAATAAAGTTATCGATGAATACTGTACCGCCTCCACGCTCTTCGTTTTGGAATTCGAACTCGTCGATAAAGGGAGCAAAATTCCAGAAAATAATATCAGAACCGTATTGCTCTAATGTAGTGAATTCCAAATCGTTTGGTTCACCCTGATAGTAATCCAGCGTTTTGAATACTCCGCCTTCGGGATCGTAATGATAGACGATTTGAATGGGATACCAGTTTTGTGCGTTTGGTTCGTTCGGGTTGGTGGTTTGCAAAGCTGGAGGCCAGGTTTCATCACTGTCTTGTTCACCATTTAGATTTTCATCACCAATAGCGCGCCATGCCGTGCCATCAAAATAAGCAGCCAATCCAGGTCCAACTTCACCCCAATTAACAAAACTGGCTATACCTCCAGGACCTATTCCAGTTCCTGATGCAATAGCTTGAAGTTGGGCAGCGCGTTGGTTCTTTACTCCACCTTGTGATTCTACCGCCAACAGAAATCGAACGGTGAAGGTTTCGCTGATATCTGGGATTTCCGCAATGCCATCATCAATATCTTTGAGTAGGACCATGGATTTTTCCTCGACGGCGATTACATCATCTTCACGTTCGGGAATCCCTTCAAAATCATTCTCAAAAACAATGTTGTCGTCTTCGCGGATTTCAAGATTATCCAAGAAAATGTTCCCCGATTGAGTATTTTGAAAATAAAAACGATTAATATCCGGTGGAAAATCGATAGTATACAGCTCTTCACCATATTTCTTTAAAGTTGAAAATGTCATGTCATTCGGTTCACCCTGCCAGTAATCAAAAACCGCCTGATCGATATCCACAACCAGTTGAACCGGTATCCATTGCCCTTCATCTGGATTCTCCGGATCTGATACGGGAAGCGCTGGTGGCCACTCTTCGCCATTATTTTCTTCTCCATCAAAATTGGTATCCCCGATTTGAGCCCAGCCTCCTATATCCTGATAGGCGGCCAATCCTGCCGCTACATTTCCCCATTGAATATTTGCCGCGGAAATATAACTGGACCCCTGGACACCTTCAAGATAAACGTTTCCTCCAGGGGAATCGGGTGTAAGTTCAACCGTTGTCGCGATGAAAAAGCGAATGGTGACACTTCCTGGCACTGGTAGAAAGTCTTGACGATAATATGAATTTCTTGAATATTCATCAATCGCCAACGCTGTTGGTACCTTTTCTAATTCTGATAGTGGTTGGAATCCCGGTTCTGTACCCAAAGTGGTTAGATCATCGTAATTCTGTTCATACAGAACTTCAGCATACACTGAACCTGTAAAATATACCAATACGGCCATCAATACAACAAAAGAAAAACGAATAATTGCTTTCTTCATGCTTCTTTCCTCCTGTTAATACAGTTTTTTTTATGAACAATCTATGTAAAAGTGATGTGCCTCAAGGGCCAAAGCGATAAATATCGCCTTCACTATTAACACCATTGGAAGCGTTATAAAAATGAAGATACCCCGTTCCAGTATCTGCCTCGTAATCCGTATCGGGTCCAGCTCCATGCAAGAGCCAACGTCCTGAGCGATTCATTTCATCCGGCATAAACAAAAATAGCTTTGCCGATTTCTTCTGCTGATCGGTATACTGCGGATCCCACAGGGGATAGGCGTTTGTCTGGTAATGATCAACGAGGTCATTACGGAATGGGTCGAGTGGAACAGAACTCATGTAAGCCATTGGGCTGGTTAATTTTGCCAGTCGGCCGAAACGCCAATTGCGGCTTCCGGCAGGTACAGCGGGTGGATACATATTGTTATCCAATCGGTAACTTTCCAGCGCTACACTCAAATTTCTCTGGTCAGACTCGGTTCGGGCAACTCTTGCCCGGGTTTGAGCATTGAGAAAGTTTGGAACCGCAATTGCAGCCAAGATTCCTATTATGGCCACGACGATAAGAAGTTCAATTAGGGTAAAACCATTCCATTTGCGTTTCATTATTAACTCCCAAAAGCAAAACGAGTTTCTTTACACCAATTTATCATAATAGTCCATTATATTAAAATAAGATTATAGGACAAAGTCAATGGGTTTTTAACAAAAAATTAAAAAAATTTTGATATCCTAAAAAAACACCCGACAGTTAAAAGTACTGTCGGGCCAAAACATCAAAAAAGAAAAGAGATTCACGTACCTATAAGGATGATTGCTGAATCCTTAATTACTGTTCCCCAATAAAATAACCAAACGGCCCCAACTCGAATACCAACTTGTCATTCACGGTACTGAACTTGGCAGCGCTTGATAGCAATGGCCGGAATTCCTCATGATAATCAACCACGGCCTTGGCCGGCCGATTCGTTAAACTTACAACGGACAGAATTTCGTCTTTACCCGCACGGCGAAGGAACGAGATTGTTGAGCCGGGCTGGTCATTGTCAAGCCAGATTACTTCACCTGCATATAGCGCTGGTTCGTTTTGCCGTAGTTTGCAAAGTTTTTGATAGAAAGTGAATGTCGCTTTTGACCTTGATAGACAGTCGGCTTCCCAACGTATGGGCCATGCTGTAAAGATACTTTGTGGTGTCGTATCCCCAATCTCCTGTCCGTTATACAACATTGGAAGACCATCCAGTGTAAAGTTCATCACCGAAACCGCGTCTGAACCCAGTTCACTGAAGACGACCTCGGCGTGTAATTCATTATTGACAATGTCGTGATTTTCCGTATAGCGGATAAATCGGGCGCCGGTTGGACGTTCTTTTCGCATTTTTTCCCATGTGGAATGAAGAAACGAAGCTGGTTTTCCACGTAGGAAAACGTCATGTATGGCTTTCATCCATGTAAAACTGTAGCTAATGTCAAACGCTTTGATTTGATCTCTTTTTCGTTCACCTTCCGCAAGCAAAACCAAGCCGGGACGGATACTGTCGAGCCGTTCGCGCGCTTCTTCCCAGAAATCCAGCGGAATACCACTTGAAACGTCGCAGCGGAAACCATCGACATTGAATTCATCTACCCAATATTGCATGTTATCCAAAAGGTATTCACGACATTCTTTGTTGCTGAAATCAAGAACAGGAAAATTCCAGTTGCCTTTCAAAACATTGCCATCCGCATCGTGTTTGAGATACTCCGGATGTTTTTGCATCAGAACCGATGTCGGTCCGCAGTGCAGATAGACAATATCCATCAGTATACGCATACCAAGTTTATGAGTTTTTTCGATGAATTTTCGTAAATCTTCCTTTGTGCCGTATTCCGGATCGATGCTGTAATAGTCTTTAATCCGATAGGGATTTTTTGGATTGTTGGCGCCAGATGCTTTTTGGCGCGGACTCCAAAACTCAAGGCGTGTATCATCGTCCTGAAGATTAACCGGACAGAGATAAATGATATCTGCGCCAAGTTCGGCTACTTTGGGAAGACGTTCGGTGGCGGTGTTTAGTGTACCCTCATGTGTGAATGATCGCAGAAAGACTTGATACATCACACCTTGTGTCAGCCACTCCGGTGCCGGTTTTGCTTTGAGTGAATGCAGACCTTGCGACGATTCGGCGCTCCAAACATCCATCGTCCATGGTTGAATTAAAAACAGGGGTAATACGATTATGAGATAAAAATAAGTTTTGAATTTCGGTTGCATTTGTGCCTCCTTGATAACCTTATTTAAATAAATGATTTTCATAGACAAACAAAAAGAAAAATGTGAGGGGATTCCTTCAGGAATCCCCTCACACAGGGTTATTATGCTCCTCTCTATCTTGTTTTCATCAAAATAGAGAAAGATTCACTATCTGGACAAACAGAAGCATGTTAGAACAGAGACCAATTTTGTATTCCTGTCACGTCCTGTTGTAATGAAATCACGGCCCATCCGGTTTCATCGTTTTTATAATTTTCTGTGATCACACCATAGGCGTTCATGTGCCAATAGGCATATAAGCCATCTGTAGGATCAATCATTTTGAAATCAAAACCGATAATATTTCGATCCGGTGGGTCTAAAGCTTGCGATTTATCCACGACAAATTCGACCACATAGCCAGAATTGTCATTTTTAATCCGAGCGGCATAATTCAAATACACTCCATTTGTTGTGTAATAAAAACCGTCACCTTCCACTGGGGTTGCCGCATTGGGAACTGATCCATCTCCGTAGTTTACGTGCCCATCCACAACAACTCCAATTCCAAAGCCATACTGGTTTGCTTCTTTGCGGGTTAGGCGAGTAAAATTACCATCCAAATAAAGAACCGCAGAATCATTAGCCCAAGGAGCACTTTGATCTAAAACAATATTCGGATCTAGCACATCAGCGGCTACATAGAGATAATCCTGATTATGAAGCAAGTAGAGCACAACATGTTGAATTTCCGGTGGATTTGTATTTCCATTGATATGAACACCCGGTGGTTCACCGAACGGATTATTCTCTGGATCAGGCACATAATTATCGAACATTTCGGTGTAGGTTTCGGCATATTCGCCATCACCGATTAAGCCATCCAGAGTGATATTGGCCTCTTCAATATATGGCACGCTGAAGATAATGGGTTGAACTTCATAATCACCCGCGATTGGAATTTCATCTCCACTGGAATCAGCGCTGGTTCCATCGAATAAAAGGCCTACCTTTTCAAAACCACTGGCGGCTTCATACTCTGCGTTATAGGTGAGTTGGGCGCTTCCTGTTAGGTTCGTAATGGTCCATACGATTACACCATCTTCAATAACAAATCCACCATTGGTGACAGAGATATTTGACGCGGTTATACCATCAGGAGTGAATTCTCTTATAATTCCACTTACAGGAGAATCTCCACAAGCAAGAGCGTTTAGGGTAATATTTTCAATCGCACCATTCTCTGAGGAATCATAATATAATGTTGGGATTTCACGTGTTGCGAATAGTTCATATTGAGTGAGTTCCACGGCGGAGAAATCTGCAAAACTGAGATTTTCCGGACCACTCCAGGAAGTGACACCAAGTCCCGCAAAAACAGGATCGTCCCAATTTAATATGCGGGTAGTAGTCAATACTGTTTTTTCACCAGTGGATGAATTGGTATAGAGAACTGAAACCACATCCCCGGAACGAAGTATCTCTATATTTCCGCCATGAACATCTTCAGGGACGTTTCCAACATTATCCGCTTCTGTATCCGCCACTCTTTTTCTGGATTGCATACGAAGACTGTTATCTGATAAAAGTTGAGCAGAAGTATAAACGGCATCTGGTTCCAATGAATCCCGAATAAACAATCCAGCCCGTGCGTTGGTTGCGTCTCCCCCTGCGGGATCTAAAATGACATTGGCTTTCAAGCGGAATGGACCATTCAATTCATTGAAGATAAAATACATGTTGTCCGTGCTCGAAATACTCCCACCACCTGCGGATAAATAATAGGTTCCATTATCATATTCCGGTTCCAAACCCATCAAATCGGCGTTACCAAGAAGAATTTGATGTTCAAAATCTCCCAATCCTCCGGGCAATACGGCTTTTGTGAAATCACCAATTACTGGTAAATCGCCGATCGAGCCGTGTAAACTGACATTTTGGCTTGAAAAAAGATCAACATTTTGAGGAATTAAATTGTAATTGACCTCCGTATCTGAATCGGTCAAATTCCAAGTGATCACATGACCAGAGAGTGATCCATCATTACTGATCTCAGATGCGTCCCAACCCTCGGGTATGGTTTCTGTCAAGATAGCAGCACCTGGATTGGCAACTTCGATTGAAATCGACGTAGGTTTACCATTTTGGAATATATCATCCTTGATGGATCGCCAGGCGATTGGAGATTGAAATGTATCGAGTTTGACATCTGTTATCTCTCCAACTGCACTAAAATCATCCTGAGTATGGCTGGTAATAGCAAATCCATAAGCTACAGCATCGTTCATTGGTAAAACCATAGAGTGACCCAGCATCCAATTATCTCCATCAGAGGAGAATTCTGCAAAAACCCAATCTTTATCTTCTACCCTGGTAAGCCGAAGCCACATCGAACCACCATCCAGTGGGACAATATTACCCTCTTGATTTTGAAATCGGGTTCGGTCTACTCCAGGCGTTCCATTGAGTTCCGTACGCCATTGTGCACTGGAGTACTCCCATGTACCTTTGGCCATGGCGCCATAGTATACTCCCCCCGGCTCTTGGGGATACTGCCGGATCATAGGGCCGAATTTGTTCCATTGCTCCACGCCTGGATCTATCCAAGTTATTTTGCCGGAAATGGAGTAACTTCCACTTCGTTCCGTGTAGGCAAAGAAACCCTCATCCTGGTCATTCCATATATCACGGCCATTACCATTGATGGTATACACGGCATCCTCACCCGAGCCGGAAACTGTGATGGAGCCATCCACCTTGTTTTCATTGCCGGCCAGAGTCCAATCCGCGGATTGATCGAAAATTCCAACCGCTCCATGCGTCTGACCCACGGTTATAGCGAATAATACAATAACCATGGAAAAAAAAGTCCCAGTTCTCATTAGTTTTTCCTCCTAAAAGTCTGCTTAAAAGCCTGATAGTATGATAATCAGACAATATTACAAGATTTTAAAGTGTTGTCAAGAAGAAAAATATTTATTTTTTTAGCCAATCTCTTCTTGACATTTATTTATCAGACAATATGATTAATAGAATATCATATGTTTAAAGAGGTTAAACGATAATGCAACAAAAAAATGCGTTCACGTTGATTGAATTGCTTATTGTTGTGGCCATAATTGGCATTCTAGCCGCTATTGCTGTTCCAAACTTTTTAAATGCGCAAATACGAGCAAAAATCGCCCGATCCCAAGCCGATATGAAAGCGTTAGGGATTGGAATTGAATCGTTTCGGATCGATAAGGGCAATTTATTAGTGGATTTTTTTGATGAAAATGATGCGGGAGCGATAAAACGTTTGCAAAAATGGGGATTGTGTTCGGTCAACAATTTTGATGATACCGTAAGAAACCAGATATGTATTTATGCTAATTTGACCTCTCCCGTTGCCTATTTAAGTTCTATACCCAATGATCCCTTTTTTGCCAAAATCGGCAATCACGTTTCGGATCGACTGCAAGCCGCCTTCGCTGGTACATATATTTATTATGATAATGAAGCTAGTATTCCCGGCGCGGACCATTACATACCATTATTAAGTGGAGATAACGGAAAGCCGTTTAATATTTCCCCCCTTAGGCCAAACCAATGGGTTTTACTGGGTATTGGGCCAGACGCTACCGTGGGGGATGCCGATCTGAATCGGCGAGGAATACCTTACGATGCCTCAAATGGTCTTTTAAGCGAAGGGGATCTTATGATGAGAAGCGGGTAATAATTTTTAGAACTACGGGTCGGAAGGTTGCTTTATTTGGAGAGCCAAGAGAAAAAATCACTTGAAATGTAGAGAATTAAATCGATTTAGGGTTGTTTCTCTTTTGTTAAATAGCAGAACAAAGGTTTCTTCTTGTGTGATTTTTGAATAGAATACATATTTGTCTGATAAAATGTAGATAGCATATTAAGAAGAAGGTTGCCATGTTTAAAGAACTAAAAAGAGAAAATTTATCCAAAACAATGGTCCGTGCATTAAGTAGATACATTATCGAGAATAATCTCAAGCCAGGAGATCGAATACCCACGGAAAGCGAACTGGCATCCAGTTTTCAAGTTGGGCGAAGTGTAGTGCGTGAGGCGCTGAAGGCATTGGAAATCATTGGATTGATTATTTGTCGCCCCGGTGTTGGTGCTATTCTTTCCTCAGAAGGAGTCGATCCATTCTTGCTGCCTTTTGTTTTCGGTTTTGTTCTGGAAGAGAAAACATTAAAAAGTCTCTGTGAATTGCGTTTGATTTTCGAACAAGGCGCCTCCCAGTTGGCTTGCAAGAATTGCGAAAAGGAAGAATTGAAACAATTGAGAGAGATTGCCGAGAAATTGGATGCAATCAAACAGGATACATATGACAATCCTTCCGAAGAGAATCAACATAAATTATGCAAACTTGAAATCCAATTTCACCAAAATCTCGTTTCATCTTCAAAAAATTCCGTGCTCATGAAATTCAGCAAATTATGGGAAATTTTCTTTTCCCATGCTTTGGTTTCCGGCGATCTTGTAATGGCTTCCAAGGCTGGGCATGAAAATGTAGTCGAAAAAATAAAACATACGGAGATTGTTGACGCGATTATAAACAATGAAGAAGACCGGGCAGCAAAACAAATCAAAACACATTTGGCCTATTGGCTAAAGAATCACGACGGGATAAGCAAAAACTCGCTAATTAAATTGGCTGAATAAAAAGATCTTTAAAAGTGATAAAAAAATGAATGATAATGTGAATATTATCGCTGAACATTTAGATTTTCCTGAAGGACCAGCGTTTGATGCAGCCGGGAATCTCTGGTTTGTTGAACTTAAGGGAGGGAACCTGGTCCAATGGTCAAAAAATGAGTTGCATCGCGTTTCAACGCAAGGCGCACCTAATGGTCTTGCCTTTGACCGCCACGGAAAAGCTTGGTTTTGCGATTCAGAACAGAACGCAATCCGCTACTACGATCCGGTCGAGAACCATTTTGAAACAATAACGGATTCCTTCGCTGGGCAACCATTCGCCAAACCAAACGATCTGGCTTTCGATTCTCTAGGGAATTTGGTTTTCACCAATCCTGGAGATTCCAGAACCGAGCCAACAGGTTATGTTTGTTGTCTTGGATTGGATGGCACATTAAAAACGGTTGCGAATCATATGTTCTTCCCTAATGGATTAGCTTTTGCTGATGAGGGGAGAACTCTCATTATTGCGGAAACCTATCGGCATCGGTTATGGAAGGGAAAATGGGATCCGAAAAACGCTGAATGGATTGATGCTCAGCCTTGGGCTGAAGTGGGAGGGCCCATCGGACCGGATGGGATGGCCCTAGGCACAGATGGTTTACTCTATACGGCCGTATTTGGAACCGGACAAATTCGTGTGGTGGATCATTCGGGCACTTTAATCCATTCCTATGATTTGCCTGGCCAAAGACCCACAAATGTAGCATTTGATCCGTCAGGAAATTTAGGATTGGTCGTCACCGAAGCCGAAAACGGTCTTTTGTTGAGTATCCCTATTTCGGTTTCAGGCGTTTCCTTGTTTCAAAGGTGATTATATTGATGATAATGAAGTTTTAACCAACATATGAACGTAATAATCAATTGAAGAAAGAAAAAAATGAAAATTCCTGATTATAAACACGCCCCTTTGAATCTAGATTATGATGTACTTAGCGTGAATGATCGATATAAAAAACTTTATACCGGTCTGGTTTATGATGCGTGTGAACATTTTGGTTTGCCATGCACGGCCATGGATAGTGGGATTTATCCTTTGATTCATACTATGAAAGTGGCTGGCCCTGCATTTACGGTTCATTGCGTTTCCACACCCAGCCGGGATGAGAATTTACATGATATCCGACTCGGCATGCTAAAGAGTATGACCCCCGGTTGTATTCAGATCCGGGACACACAAAACAACCGGAATTGCGGACAATTCGGGGAAATCAGCGCAACGGCGGCCCGTGCCGCGGGATGCTCTGGTGCGGTGATCGACGGCAGCACGCGGGATAGCAACCATCTGATTGACATGGGATTTCCCACCTTCTGCCGATTCCGGAACCCCGTCGAAGCATTCGGCCGGTTTATGGCTGTTGATTATCAAATTCCCATTTATGTCAATGGGATTGACGGACAGATCACGGTCTTCCCCGGCGATTACATAATGGGTGACAACGATGGAGTCGTGATCATTCCCCAGGATTATACACTCCAAGTTTTGGAACAGGCCGAAACATGGAAACGATCCGAATCCCAAAGCCGGGAAGCCATGGGGAATGGGATCGATCCTTTTGAAGTGTACGCACGGTACGGACGTTTTTAACAAAAAGCCATGCTTATCATTCCCTCAGATAAAGCATTGAAATAATACATGCATACTGTAATTGTAGAATTTTTCGTGACGATATTCACTAATTTTGGAGAGTGAGATAATGTCAAAACAACCTTTGATTCCCTACAAATGGGAAATGATTGTTCTTTTGTGGTTTGCCTATTTCTTCAATCAGGGTGACCGTCAGATATACAATGTCGTTTTACCCTTAATTAAGAAAGATCTTCTTTTAAGTGATGTACAATTGGGATTGGTTGCTACGATATTTACTCTTTGTTATGCTGTACTGGTACCCATCGCCGGTTACGCTGGGGACATATTTCGCCGTAAATGGATTGTGTTCTTTAGCTTACTCATTTGGAGCACGGCTACCTTGTTTACTGGAATCAGTACAGGGCTAGTGCTTTTGATCCTGTTTCGCGGCGTGGCCACGGGGGGTGGTGAAGCGTTCTATTATCCAGCCGCTAATTCCCTGATTGGACAATACCATCATAAAACCCGTGCCCTTGCGATGTCGATTCATCAAACGTCCCTTTATGCGGGAATTGTCGTCAGTGGATTTATCGCAGGATATATTGGGGAACATTTCGGCTGGCGCATGGCTTTTTACCTCTTTGGAATTTTGGGAATTCTCTTGGCTGCTATTCTTTATTTCCGGTTGGAAGATACTCCCCACCCCAATCACGATCCCGAAAAAAACGAGGCAGCTGGCGAGCGAATTCCCATTCTAACCGTCCTTATAAGCATTGCACGTAAACCAACCGCGCTTATGCTCTGCCTGGCATTCGGCGGGATGGTTTTTGTCAACATTGGATTTATGACATGGATGCCAACGTATCTTCACGAGGATTATTTCCTATCGCTAACCCGGGCTGGTTTCGCTTCAACGTTCTATCATTATTTATTTGCCTTTATCGGTGTCTTATTAGGGGGGCAACTATCTGATTACCTGGCCCAAAAGAGACGAACCATTCGCATGGAAACCGAGTGCCTGGGATTGCTTTTAGGTGCACCTTTTATCTACTTGATGGGAGCCACGGAAAACATTTTATTGTGCTATATCGCGATGGCCGCATTCGGGTTCTTTCGGGGTATATATGATTCCAATCTTTTTGCCGCCTTGTTCGATGTTATCGAGCCTCGGGTGCGAGCCTCCGCAGTGGGCATCATGATTGCCTTCGCCTTTGTCGTGGGCGCTTTCGCTCCATTGATCTTAGGGTGGGTTAAGGAAAGTTGGGGCTTGGCGGTAGGGATATCCTCCCTGGGCTATGTGTATTTATTATCCGCATTGATTATTTTGTTTGCTCAATACATGTTTTTTCAAAACGATTACTATGAAGAGTAAGATTAATTAGGCTCTCAAAAAAATAGAAATGGAGAAAAAAATGAAACCTTTTTATCCCTTCAAACCAGTATTACACATTGTTCTCATCACTTCTGCAATTTTGTCTATTTCAAGTATTTCATCCTACGCTGAAGTTTCTGAGAAATATGAAACTTTATGGAACGACCCGGAATTAAACCAAACCATCGATAACAACATTGATACATACAGGAAGGGACATCTCGCATTGGAGATTGTTACCGAGGATGGAAAACCGGTTACAAACGCAAAGATCAAAGCGGCTCAGACAGGGCATGAATTCTTGTTTGGATGTAACCTTTTTTTCTTGAAGGGATTTGATTCGGATGAGATGAATCAGAAATATGAAGAGACTTTTGTTAACTTATTTAATTTCGCCACCATGCCCTTTTATTGGTCGGACTTGGAACCGGAACCGGGGAACATTCGCTTTCAGAAAGATTCACCTCCGATTTTCCGTCGTCCACCACCGGATGTGCTCCTCGAATTTGGATTCAAACATAACTTGACATTGAAAGGTCATCCTTTGATTTGGCATGCCTGGTATCCTGATTGGATGCCAGACGATCAAGCGGAAGTGGAGGCGTATGCACGTAAACGCTTTGCGGAAATTGCTGCGCGTTACAGCCAGCATATAAAAATTTGGGATGTAGTAAATGAATCACTGGTACGTGGAATGAATATCACACTGCCAAGAGACTATGTGCCGTGGACATTTCAAGAAGTCGATCGCTGGTTTTCTGATGATAACATTATGATGATCAATGAAGTCACGAGTAAAAGTCACGAATATCACAAATCAGAAACACAATATTATCTTCAAATCAAAAATCTCATTGCGCGTGGTATACGTGTGGATGGAATTGGTTATCAGTTTCATATCTTTTCGGAAGGCGGCTTAAAGAATGTTCTCGCTGGAAATGCATTTACACCACAAACCTTAATGCAAGTATATGAACTATACCGTGAGTTTAAACTTCCATTGTATGTCACCGAAATCACCATCCCCAGTTTGGGTGAGGTTGGAGAGGAAGATCAAGCGGAATTGGTGAAAAACTTCTACCGACTTTGGTTCAGCACACCGAACATGGCTGGTATTACATGGTGGAACCTTGGAGACGGTACGGCGGTTCCCAGAGAAAACAAATGGAATGGTGGATTGTTGAATGAGGATTTGGAACCCAAGAAATCCTACCAGGTACTCGATCAATTGATTAATCATGAGTGGAAAACCGACTATGAAGGCGAAACCAATGACATTGGCCGTGCCATATTCCATGGATTTTATGGACCTTACAAAATCACTGTAGAAACCGATGAAGGTACGAAGGAATTTACAGTTAATCATTCAAGCAAACAAAGTGGACATCATGTGATTGTCGTTGAGGATTAGTAATGAAAATTGTCGACTTACGCGTCAGAACGGTTGCCATACCCACCAACGCCATGCTGCGCCACAACACCGGTGTTCACCCCGGCTATCTGATGCGAACGATTTTGGAATTGATCACCGACGAAGGCATTGTGGGATTGGGCGAAGTGGGGGGAGGCGACCAGCGCGGCGCCCTGCTTCGCTTAAAGCCTCGCCTGGTGGGAATGGATCCCTTTCAATTGGAAGAGATAAAACTGAAAGTGCTGCGCAGTATCTACTACCTTTCGAACGCCCGGCTCTATGGGGCTATCGAGATCGCTTGTTTGGATATTCAGGGCAAGGCATGCGGGATTCCCATGCATCAATTGATCGGTGGGAAACTACGTGATGAAATCCCCCTGATTGCGTACCTTTTTTGGAGATACGACCGCCCAGGTGGTGGGGATGACACCTGCGCGGAAGATTTAGCTGATTACTGCGTGGAATTGAAAGAAACACTAGGCATCAAAGCGATGAAATTGAAGGCTGGTGTCCTGGAGCCGATGGAAGAAGCGAGAGTTCTGAAACTGTGCCGGGAAAAACTTGGAGATGACTTTGGGCTGCGCATCGATCCAAATGGCGTGTGGTCTGTTGCCACCGCGGTTAGAATCGGCCGCCAATTGGAAGGGATCGATTTGCAATATTACGAAGATCCCGCTTGGGGATTGGAAGGAATGCGAGCTGTGCGAGAACAGGTTCGCATACCACTGGCGACGAATATGTATCCAAATAAATTTGACGATTTGGGTCCCGCCATCCGGTTGAATGGTATCGATATCATCTTGACTGATTTGCATTACTGGGAAGGTCCGCGCGGTGTAAAAGATTTGTGCGCGGTTTGCCGAACCTTTAACTTAGGTGTTGCGATGCATTCCGGCGCGGAATTTGGTGTGGAACTGGCGGCCATGCTCCATACCGCATCAACGATTCCCACCATGAACATGCCGGGTGACGCGCATTACCACTATTTGGAAGATGATATTATCGTGGGTGGAAAAATGCCCTATATCGAGGGCTCGATCCGTGTGCCGGACGGACCCGGTCTGGGTGTGGAATTGGATGAAGATAAGATGGAAACGTACGAGCGTTTTTATGATGAAAAGGGAGATTATTACGCTCGGTTCCACCAGGATCCGAGGCGGCCAAATTGGTATCCAACCGTGGGAGGCATGTAACCGATGAAATCTCTTTCCAACAAAATCGCATTGGTGACCGGAGGCAGCCGAGGGATTGGCGCCGCGATCGCCCTGGAACTGGCTCAAGCCGGAGCCAATGTGGTTGTCAATTACAATCGATCGGAAGATAGGGCAATGGATGTAGTACATCGCATTAAGGAGAGTGGCGGCAAGGCCCTCGCACTGCATGCCGATATTAGCCAGATATCCAGTATCCAAAAGATGTTCTCTCAAATTGAAATTCAATGGGGTCGTGTGGATATTTTAATCAACAACGCGGGTATGGAAGTTCGGCGCTCGTTCCAGGATTTCGATGAAGCAACGTATGAACAGATCATGGATACTAATCTCAAAGGGGCATTCTTTTGCGCGCAACGCGCGATCGGCGGCATGAAAGATAAACAATGGGGGCGCATCATTAATATCTCATCCGTGCATGAATTAACACCAACTGGTTTTTGTTGTGTGTATAGCATGAGTAAATCGGGCATGATTTTGATGATGCGGGAATTGGCTATCGAATACAGCCAATATGGCATTACAATCAATAACATCGCACCTGGTGCCATACGAACGGATATCAATCGCGACGTATTGGCCGATCCCGCCTATGAGGCCAAGGTCATAAACAAAATCCCATCCCGCTTTATCGGTGAGCCGGTGGATGTCGCTAAAACAGCGGTATTTCTGGCCTCGGAAGATGCCCGCTATATCACGGGAACATCCATCTTTATCGATGGCGGCATGCAGTTGCGATAAGGGAAAGAAATGGTTCATCCGGTAAGTGAGTCCATTAGTAGAGAAAGAAAAGTGAACATCCTGTACAAGTGGTGAAGCTTTTCAATCACAATCTTTCGCAGTTGCGGTGCGAACTGTACAGCCAGATGAGAGACAAAACGATGCGGGATATGTTGAAGGGGACTCGCTGGTTAGTGCTCAAAAATCCCGAAAATCTGAACGAGGAAAAAGGTGAGAAAAAAAGGTTGGATCGATTGTTCTATATAAAAAACATTGGAGAGGAGCAAAACCATGACGAATACTATAAAGGCTTTGTCCTACATCACAGTTGTGATTCTATTTATAACGATGACTGATCCTCTTGCTTTTGGCAGCGATACTCATGCAAACGAAATGCCTGCAAGTAACTCCTCGGTAAATTCCGTTCCCGCCTTCCCTGGCGCGCAAGGATTCGGCGCCAACACTCCCGGCGGCCGCGGCGGCCAGGTAATCGCGGTAACCAACCTCGAGGCCGAAGGCCCCGGTTCCCTGGCAGAAGCGTTGCGAACAAAAGGCCCGCGCATTATTGTTTTTCGCGTGGGGGGAACCATCGTGTTGCGAGGCGATATCGCTGTTACCGAACCATATGTTACGGTAGCGGGCCAAACAGCGCCAGGCGACGGTATCTGCATTCGTGGCGGCGCGATTATAGTGAGAACCCACAACGTAGTGATTCGCCATCTTCGCGTGCGGGTCGGCGACCATCCCGAGGGGCGCGAACCGGGCAATCGAGATGGACTTTTCGTTTTGGGAAATCAAAGCGAGGCGTATAACGTTGTGATCGACCATTGCTCGGTCAGCTGGGCGATCGATGAAACCCTGGGCACCTGGTATGGTGCGAGCGATATTACCTTCCAGTGGTGTTTAATCAGCGAATCGCTTCTTGATAGTTTGCACCCCGAGGGTCCGCACGGCATGGGTGTTTTATTTGGCAGTTCTGGCGGCCAGCGCATTTCCATGCATCATTGTTTAATTGCCCACCATAAACGGCGGCATCCACGAATCAGCATCAGAGAAAATCGTGAACCCACCATCCTCGATTTCCGTAATAATTTGATCTATAACTTCGGCGAAACCTTTGGTATCTTTCTAGGCCGCACACATGCAAACTACATCGGGAACACCGTTAAAAAGGGAGCGGACAGCCAATCCCTCGATAAGCTAAATGGTAATGCCGAGAAGATGTATTTCGCGGATAATGTTTTGACATGGCGACCGCAAGGGTTAGAGCCAAGTGACGGCATGGGTGTAGTTGACCACCCACTCGAAACCGCCCGCGTAAACACGCATGCGCCCGGCCAGGCATATGAGATGGTGTTGCGCTATGCGGGGGCAACACGGCCGGTTCGCGATGTGGTGGATGACCGCGTAATACAAGAAACCCGCAACCGCGAGGGCCGATTCATCGATTCGCAATGGGATGTGGGCGGCTGGCCCCATTACGACAACGCCAAACCGCCCGCCGACAGCGATAGCGACGGTATGCCCGACAAATGGGAACGTGAGCAGGGATTGGATTCTCAGGATGCAGAGGATGGAGGACTCGACCCAGATGGTGATGTTTACACTAATGTGGAAGAATACCTCAACCAAACCGATCCGAGACATCCCGATAAGGGTCTTGAACCCATCCATCGACCTGTTCGCGTGCAAACAGGCAATGAGGAACTGCGCGGGTCAGCGGCACGCAAGAAAGGCAATCAACTTCAAGCGCAGGCCAAGCGAAAAGCCGTCGATCCCGCTACCCGCGAGCCCTTTCTCGCCAAATTAAACGATTCAGGCCGGGAAGTGTCTGATTATCTTGCTATGCCCTTTGTCTCGATCGAAAAGCAAACTTTCATGATGGAACGCGATGACGAACGCGATTGGGGCCCGGCAAAAGTGACGCTCTCCCCTTATCAAATCGGGAAATATGAGGTCACCCAAAAGCAATGGACTGCGGTTATGGGAACAAAACCATGGGACGGGCACATCTACGCCAAGAACGATCCTACTTGTCCCGCATCGTATATCAGTTGGAACGATTGCCAGGTTTTCGTAGACCGCTTAAACGCCGCCCAAGGCCCTTGGCACTACAGTTTACCCACCCAAGCGCAATGGGAGTGCGCGGCACGCGCGGGAACCGGCCTCTTGTTTAGTATTCAAGGCGACGATGGAAGAATTGCTACCAACAAGGGCCTCAATCAGCTGGCCAAGCAAACCTGGTCCCGCGAAAACACAATCGAAAAAGGCAAGACACACCCCCAACCGGTCGGGCAGTTAAAACCCAACCCATGGGGCATATATGACTTGGCGGGGAATGTGAATGAATGGTGCCAGGATGGCGGAGCACGGTATTGGTATGATATTAAATCGATTACCGATCCACCCGGCCCGGACGGCGGCGCGTATCGGGTTACACGGGGCAAAAGTTTCTATCGGAAGCTGGCGGGAATGCTGTGGTATTCCGCCACAGCGCACCGGCCGACATACCGTACATTCGAGATGGGTTTTCGGCTCGCGCGTACGCGCAGGTGATGTTAGTTTCTACTAATAGATGAGTATTCAACACCGATTTTCACGGAGTCCGACAATTTCCTAATTCTCTGCAGTGAGAGTTAATCTAACTCAATAAAAATCTGCTGATTATATCAGAAAATCTTCACTGCGTGTAGCAAAAATCTGACGGTTAAAATTGTATTTACGCGACTTATTTACGCGACTATAGATTGGATGTATTTTTTAGATTTAAGTTATTATTGACGTATTTATCGATTAAAATATAGGTAAATCTGTTTTTTTTGCTTTACAACATGTTATATTATATGTAATATATATGTATTATAACCGACATAATTTTGTTGTAATTCACATGGACCTTGTCGAACTTTTCACCCAAAATCTATCGCCCAGGCAAAAGCAATACGAAGCCATCCGGGCGGTGGCCTTCCAAGAAGGCACGATAAAGGAGATTGCCTCTCGTTTCGGGTATACGCCTCAATCCCTACGGACATTGATTCACCGGATTCTATCGGGTGAACAAACTCTCTTTCCCCAAGTATTGCATATGTTCCCCCTTCCATTTCATAATTGAACAACAATACAACTATAAAGCTCATGGATATGCTGTATCTGAAAGTTCGATTTTCTGAATAAGTCTTGAATTTGGGATTTATTCCGGTAAGGAATAAATTGGGGAACACAATCGATCAACTGTTGTGGATTTTCGACTTCCCGATTGATTTTATCCCAGGCTTTCCTCCATCTCTTCCGAACGGCTTTTTCTTTTCGGGGCAGCAACAATTCTGATTTGATTACTGCAAGTAAGGCACCCACCGTACTAACATTGGGATTCTTTTTAATTGATGCAAAAAATTCAGAAGGTTTCTGACTCATAGCCACATATGTATCCCGAAAGCACCAGTAATTGTTTTCTGATATCAATCCGGTTCAACCTATGATTACGGCAAAGGAGGAGAAAGCCCTCATTTTATGTTTTAGTAAACTAATGAATATCAACATTACTTTAATGACATTATACACAAAAATTAATAGAGGGCAAATGTTCTTTGTAGTATAAACACAGCATTTTTTGGATAAATGTTTCTAAAGTGACGTCATTAATTGAAGCGATTATTTGTGTTCTGGTCTGGATTCACCGATTTTGTCAATCAATAAATCGTCGTATTGAATTGGTTTGGATGAATAGGGTGTTCCCCAAATCGAGGCCATACCCAAAATGGGTTCTTCCTCTTCATGAAATGAAATCATCCATTCTTTAGGTTCTTTTCCTTCTTCGGGCCATACCTTTCCCTCGACGATCCATTCTTTATCATTGAGTTTACGAACTTGGAGAAGAAAGCAAGTCCAGGTTCCAGATTCCCATTTGTATTTTAGTTTGCTAACTGCTTTATCGTCTTTCATCAATTCAATTGAGCGGGAAGCGGGAATAACGCGTAGTTTATACCCAGCGATCCCACACAATCCAACACCGAATCGTGGGTATAAACGCTTTTGGCGTTCGCTTTTAATGCGAGCATATACAAAAATTCCATCACGTTCACGAGGTCCAAACAGGATACAGAAAGCGCTTAAAGGTGTACCCGGCAATTCAAGTTGTTTATTCTTTTCAACCTGCTTGACAGAAAAATCCCCTTCCAAAACAAAGAAATCCTCTGGAACATCACCCTCTTCGATTTTTTCAAAGTTTTGCGTATAAATTGGTTTCTCTTCTTTTTGGGATTTCTCATCTGAAAATGCAAGGCAGACTGAAATTGTTAATAATAGAATTAAAAAATTGAATATTCTCATTTTTTCCCCTTAATTTGGTTTTTCGTGACGTATCAGCCATATTAAGAAGAAGGGTGTGAAAACTAAAAAAAAGCCCTCCTTATATCCTCCTCCAATAAAATGGGGGAGGCTAGGAGTAAGTAAAGGATTTCTTTTTACCTTTGATTATCAACCCTCCCCTAGCCCCTCCCAGGCTTGAGAGGGGAATGGTACTTCAACTGGCTGATCACCTACGATTATTCATTCCTTAGTGCGTTGAGTATAGGACCTCTTAACGCTGCATTGGCAGCCAGCACAATCCATAATACTCCACTGGCTATCATGATCACGATGGTGCTGATGATTAGAGTATAAGGAATCGGAGCACCAACTGACATTAGCGCGGGTAGTACAGCGATGAAACCGGCGATACAACCACATGCCAGTCCAAACACCAATAAAATCCAATGCTCGAGCATAACAAGCTGACGAATGGTTCCAGTCATAAAACCAAGAGCGCGCAGAATGGCCAATTCATTACGGCGTTCCAACACATTTCTCATCACTACAATACCGAGTCCAATGCTGCCCAGGATTAATCCCAATCCACCCAATGCCTGGAACAGGGTTAAATATGTATTTTCAACTTTGTTGAACGCATTTAAACGATCAACGGTTGAAGTTAATTCCAAACCAATATCCTGCAATGCAGCTGTCAATAGTTTTGAAATTGCTTTTTGGTTGGCAGAAGGTGCATCAACAAGCATGGCCCGGTAACCACTTATGGAGGGATAGCGTTTGATGAATGCTTGTTCGGATATAATAACTGTTCCTTGCAAAATAGAGCCACCCAAAGCACCAACGAGTTGTACTTGAAATTGTTTCCCATTTTCATCTTTATAGGTTAGGGTATCGCCAATAGATTTTCCTAATGCCCACTTGATCGTAGCTTGATCGGCGATGGCGGGAAGAATATCGTCTTCCGTTTTGTCATTAAGGATCGACCAATCCGACTTATTTCCCAAACTTTGGACAATTCGAAAAGCATTTCGTTGTTCCAACATGGTTGGATCAACCCCTAAAAGCCGTGGACGTTGGGCTCGGTTTAAATTCAAGCAACTGGCATCATCTCCCTCTTTTACGCGTAATGGAACAACCTTAACTCCTTCCAGGTCATCACGTGATAATCCAAATGCCTGGCAACCTTTTTCCGTATTAAGATCATGCAGCAAGGGGAGCGTTGTTTCGCCATAAAAAGCGAAGCCGCCTGTTCCGGAGGATCGTTGATGGGCATCCTCTATGGCACTGCGGCGGTTGGCACCTACCGCAATCACCAGAAAACTGCCACATGCAAGCAAGGAGATAGTGGCTAAACTTCGTCCACGCCGACGGGCACAATTGCGCAAGCCCAATGTTGGAATGGATAATTTGATTTGTTCGGATTGATTATAAATTTTAGCAATCAAAAAATGGGAGAAGCTAATCCCGCAAATAAGAAGCAAACTTCCGATGCCGAAAAACATCCCGGCGTTTTGCTCTTGCATTACCAATAAGGAATAGATCAACAATAGAAGGGCTATTCCACCACTTATGAAAGCAGTTAGTTTCGCTTTGGTGGATTTTATGGATTGTACACTGGTAAGATTTAGTTCGGAGCCGCCGGTTTGAGATAAGAGTTCATTAACACTGTAACGTTCCTGCCGGCGCAAGATATACCAAATTGTTAAGACGCATATGATGATGCCTGAAATGAGTCCGTAAATTAACGTAGACCCATTGACATGAAATTGTATGGAGGTGTTGGCCACAGCGCCACTCCATACGGAGGATAAACCGTAAAGCAGGCTTTTGGTATAGAGGAAACCAAGTCCGATACCGATGCAACCACCGATGGTGGATAATAACACGCCTTCATACAAATATAGACGCCGTATTTGAGCCGCTTTAAAACCAACCGCGGTGAGAATCCCCGTTTCTTCCTGCCGTTGTTCAACACCAAAGCGGAACAGCAACCCCATAAGGAGCAATGCAGCCACAATCAGAAAAAAACTAAGTCCGATAAATAATGGACCGAAATCAATGCCTTCTTCACTGGCTTTAATGGCTTCCTCTCGCACTGGAAGAAACAATAACCCAATGGTTTGGGGATCAATGGCCTGGTGTATATTTTCTTTAAGTGAAACCAAATCATGACTTTGTTTTGGATAACGTATCGAGGTGAGGTCGCCAAACCTGTTTTCCCATAATGCTTGTCCGGTTGATAATGATATAAACGCTTTGGGTGTACCCCGGAAGTCATCCCAATAAGCTTCATCTTTTTCTCGAATTTTATCCAAATCAATGGTAAATCCGGGATCCCATTCCCGGCAGTTTTCACTTTCCTCTATACCGGGGAATGGTGGCATAAAGGTTGGATCGGCTGCGGCTCCATCGAGATCAACAATTTTTCTAACCGTAAATGTATGGCTCTTTTCAATTAAACTGCGCATTGGCCCCACCACATAATACGAGATATTTGTTGTATCCCCGATAGTCACTTTCAGATCATCAGCCAACCATTGATTGACGATGATTTCATCTTGCTTCAAGCCATTTTTCATGAACGAAGGGGTGGATGATGCATTTCTTGAATCCAGGGGGCCAAGGGCGGTTACCATCGAGTAAGGAGTCATATTCTCGCCGGTTGAAATGGAGTTCACAAGGTAAGTCAAAACTCCCAATGCTCCAGGTCCGGCTTTGGATGCGGCTTGGGTAATAGCTGAAGCCAAAAAGATTCGTTTTGTTCTTAATTCAAAATAGGGTTGGTTTTCTAATTCACGTAATTCAAGGGCGGCATCGGCCAGAGTCCATCGTTGTGTGAGTGCCTTTTCCAATATACTTTGATTAACAGAGGGATCATTTTTAACTAATAACAAATTCGCGTTTTGATCCATTTCGATTTCTTGATTTAATGTATTAATGGATAAAAAGGCGTTGTATGGTGCGATTTGTTCCGCGCGCAGACTGAATCGTCCCATCTGTTCATTTGATGCGATAATTACAACGTTCAGTCGAATTGCAATGGAAGAGTCTTCGACGGTCGATAAGGGGGCATCGCGTGGTAACAGGCTGGGTTTTTCAACACGAAGGACGATTTCATCCCCTGTTTTGATTTCAAGTTTTTTGGCAAGGGATTGATTGACAGCAATTTCATTGTTTTTAAGTGAAACATCGAATGGGGTATTCCCCATCTCCCAAAAACGGTCATCCACACCAAAAACATTGACCTGATTGGCGGGAATACCCGAACTCGGTTTAATGGCAGTTCCTTTGATTTGTAAAACCGGTGCAATGGGAGTGCCAATCTCTTCACTCAATTCATCTGCGAGTTGGATTCGGAAAAATCGGTCTCCGCTAGCCAGTGCATGGCCAACCTGGCCTAACCGATTTAAGGCAATAGAATGTAAGGTTTGGTCAACGGAATCGCCCACCATCAGAGCACCGGATAAAACAGCAGTTCCCACAGCGGCACCCATTAATACCCCCAAATGGCTGCGCCAATAAAAGATTAAGCTGCGTAAAACCAGTGTTAGAAAATTCACTGGTGACCTCCTTGCATGCTGAGTTGGCCGCTCTCAAGCCGATAGACTTTTTCCATTTTTTCGGCCAGGTCAGTGGCATGGGTTACCATTATTAGGGCGATTTCTTCTTCCTGTTTTAATTCGATAAGCAGGTCAGTCAGCTGTTTGGCGTTGGTTTGATCCAACGAGCCGGTCGGTTCATCGGCAAGCAACAATTTGGGTTGATTGATTAAGGCTCGTACGACCGCCACCCGTTGACGTTCTCCTCCGGAAAGATAGCCGGGGCGGTGTGAAATCCGGTCTTGTAATCCCACTCGTTCAATCAATTGCATGGCACGTTGTTTTTTGGACTCTGAACCGTTGTTTTTTTGAGCTAACGTGGGGACCAAGACATTTTCCAAAACGGTGCATTGGGGAAGAAGGTGATGCAACTGAAAAATAAAGCCGATCTCATGATTACGAATTTGGGCCAATTGTTGATCATCTTTTTCGTTGATATCTTCCCCCTCAAGTATCACCTGGCCTGAGGTTGGCCGGTCCAGTGTTCCGATGATGTTAAGCAAGGTACTTTTCCCTGAGCCGGAAGGGCCGACAATGGCCATTGATTCCCCTGCATGAATATCGAATGAAATGCCTCTTAATATCTCATGGGGATTGATTCCACCCACGGATTGAAAGTTTTTCGTGATTTGATTGACTTGCAAAAGGGGGGATGACTCAGCCATGATAATATCCTTAAAAGGTCTGCTTACTTTTTAATCCAACGTTTCGCTTTCATGTCGAAACGGGGCAGAGAACCCTTCTCTGCCATATTAACAGGGACTCGAATGTGAAAGGCGTTTCTTATTTCTACTTCCACTCGGGTTTTAAGCCCTTGGTGATCCATACATTCATCGCTTGGTTCAATCGTGAGGCTCATTTCAGTTAATGATGAATTGGTATGCAATTCAACTTGATATTCCGCCACCTCATAAAACCGTCTAATTACATTTTCCACTGCAACCGGGTAAATGTTAACCCCTCGAACAAATACCATATCATCAATTCGGCCCAGGATGCCACCATCGAGTGCGATCTCAGGGCGTCTGTATGTCATTTCATTAATGACTGGTTTGACTAAATCCCCCGTCCGATAACGAATCAGTGGTGAGCCGGTCCGCTTTAAAGTGGTTAACACCAATTCTCCGCTTTCACCCTCCTTAACATGTTGACCTGATTGAGGATCAACCACTTCAGCAATAAACGCCTGTTCAGCGATGTGGAGAGTATTTTCCTTGATGGATGATTCAAAACTGACTGCGCCCACTTCGGTCATTCCATGGTGGTCTTTTATTTTGGCGCCATTCCATGCTGTTTCCACTTTTTCTTTTGTCGATGGTATGCTACCACCCGGTTCTCCTGCCACCAAAATTGTTTTAACACCTGTATCTTTCAGATCGATGTTTTCCTGCACTGCCACTTCAGCAAGGCGGAGGGCATATGTTGGTGTGCAACACAAAACCGAGGTTTGATTGGCAATCATTGTTTTAAGCCGGGCGGTGCTGTTCATTCCACCACCGGGGATGCAAAGGCATCCCATCCGTTCCGCTGCTTCAAACGCCATCCAAAAACCGATGAATGGACCGAACGAAAAAGCAAAGAAGACCCGTTCGCCACTTTTTACACCCGATTCCTCAAAAATCTGCTGCCATACATCAAGCATGTGGTTCCAACTTTCGGAGGTATCCAACCAGCGCAATGGATCACCTGTGGTGCCGCTGGTTTGATGGTAACGTGTGTAATGATTTAATGGATATGTTAAGTTGGTTCCATAAGGGGGATTTCGTTTCTGATCTTCGATCAACTCCTGCTTAGTGGTAAATGGCAACTCATGGAAGCGATTCAGGTTTTTGAAAGGAAGATCAATATTTTCATGCTTGTATTTGTTGGAATAAAAGCGATTCGCAGGAACAATGGATTCAAATAATTGATTGAGAGAAGCCAATTGATCGGCTTCCAATTCTTCCCGATTTGAGTAGGGTAAAACACTCATTGTTGGGATACCTCTTGGACAATTTGTGTTTCGGCCTTAGGTGGGTGTGTGGCATGTTTTGTTGCACCTGGTGAGGGTTTATAAAGAGTAACCAGGCAACCGCCGAGCGCTGCCATCAAGATGCCTGCAACAAACTGCCAGCGCAGACTGGCCCAACCACCAGCCGGTGGATGTATGCTCAACGCCACAATGGCGTTTACGATAGGGGCGCCAGCAAAGACAATGGACATCACGACCGATGGAGTGCCTTTCGCACCAAATGCCAATAACACACAAAAGGCACCGATTGCACCCACCGTCCCTGCCAGCAATGACCATAACATCCCTTTGACAGGGAAAGTCCAGGTTGCTCCACTGGCCATTAATAATCCCAATGGAGCCAACACCGCTGTGATGAAATAGGCGATGCCGACAAATAAATAGGCTTTATAACGTCCATTTACCGGATCAGCCATCCCTGCCTGGCCGGTATGCAAAAAGACTCCATATAGTCCCCACGAGGCGACTGTCATGAGGGCGAATATTAACCATGTCATACTCTGATCTGCACTGCTTGCTCCCATACTTATCTCCTTTCGATTGATTGCTTTTTATTCATATTGATTTAATTCCCGCCATGTATTATTGCTATTTTAACCAAGTTGATGGATTAAAGACGGTTGTAATCCGACTGTGTTATGAGATTCGTGTCAATGATGTGATTGGATGTGTGATTAAAACTATGTTTTTACCGTTTCCAGGGTTTTGCAGGGAGCGGCTTCAATTCGTCTGTTGATTTCAGCAGGGATGTCAGTTGATTTCATTGCACCGGTTTCTAAATCCACGGTTACGCAAATAACCGTCAATGATCCAATAGCGACGACTTCCACCGGTTCAGCGTTTAATTTTCGAAATATAAATTCATACGTGATTACTTTGGCTTTTTTATCACGGACAAGCAATTGGATTTCGACTTCATCCTCAAAGCGTAAAGGTCGCTTGTATTGGCATTCCGCATTCAAACGCGGCCATCCATATGATCTCCCATTTAATGATGTCACGATAGAAAAACCCAACGAACGAAAAAAGGCATGTTCAGTCGCTTCCATGAAATCAAAAAAACGTGGGAAGTGCATGATCCCCGCCATGTCTGTATCGGCAAATTCCACTCGCCGTTGGTATTTAAATTCAAATGCCATGCCCGTGTCTCTTTTTTTATATTGGAGAATATGCCTATTGGATTACACATTCACAGCAGCATTTTTCTCAATAATTTCGTGATAATAATTCAAAATGGCTCGAGCCATATAATCAATGCTGAATCGTTCGAAAACCGCTTGCTGCCCTCGTTGTCCCATTAATCGACTTTCTTCACGATTGTTCAACAATTCTGCCAATCCCGTTGCCAAGGCGTTTGGATCATTATGATCATATAACTGCCCCCCCTGAGTTTCTTCAATCAATTCCACAAATGCCGCATGCCGTGGTTGATATACAGGAACACCCGCTGCCCAGGCTTCCAGTAAATAGAGGCCAAACGATTCACCGTAAGTTGTTGGTACGGATAAGACGGATAAGGTTCGCAAAAAGTCAATCTTTTGATTGCGATCCAAATTCGGTAAAAATTCAAAATCCTTTTCAATGCCCGCTTGTTTTAAGCGATCTTTCATTTGGTTGACAAATGGTTCATCGGCGGGAGGCATTGATCCGGCTGCCCGGGCTTTTATACCATCAACCATATTACTCTTTTTTAACTGGATAAACGCTTCCACAAAATTATCCAATCCTTTTGTTTTGCATAAACGGGCAAGAAAACCAACCACCGGTTTTTCTGGATGGCGTATGGTTTGATCATAGCCCTCCAATGAAATGCCATTGTAAATCACCTTAAGTTTATCCTCAGGCAGTTGAAGGCGTTCTTTCATGACATCACCGTAATAGCGGCTGACGGCAATAAATCCATCCAATCCCTTGGCACGTTCGATCAATATATCCCAGGCTTGAGAACGGTAGGGTTCTGACAAAGCATCAAGAAACGTGTCTTCCCCTTGCAATGTACAGATGACCGGGGTGTTTAAGCGCTCACGAATTTGCTTTCCCATCCCAATCAGCATGACGTTTGAAAGGCATACGATATCCGCCCCATTTTGTGTCCTTAACCAATCGGTTAGTTTATCCAATTCTTTGGCTTGATAGCCCTCTTCTCCCTTTAACATGGATATCGTCATTTCGCCCAATTCGCCGGGTTTGGTCATGCCCGCCTTTTTAGCCGAATAGCGAAGCAGGGCTGGCGAATTGAACCAGTTGTCCAACCACGAAGGAGATTTCCTGAAAAAAGATGATTTTTGTTGTAAATAGACATTTACGCCACCAAAAAATGTTGGCAAGCCTTCTGCCGCGATGGCTTCATCGCTCATTAATGGCAAGTAAAGGGGAACCATCAATGCATCATGACCAAGACAGCGCATAGCCAAAACCAAAGCGTTATCTCGAATGCAACTTCCGCAATAAAATGAACCCGTACCGGGTGTAATTTGTATGATTCTCATGCTACTTTTTCCAATGGACGCCCATGGGTTAACGGTTCGGGAATATTGGCAAACTCACCAACCGCGCTGAATAACGGTTCAAAGTCCTTAAACAAATGCCCGATTAAACAGTCGGTTAGATCACCCCTCAAATGGGGATATTTTTTAATGAGCTCCCCAAAACTGAATCCTTTATCATAAAATGCATACACCAAACGCCGCATGGATTCGATTCCATAACAAAGGGTGTTGCTGTAATCTTCAAAGTGTTCAGCAGACACATCGCCCTTGTCCAAGGCTTCATGTATGGCTTCCCCTGCCAACTCACCACCTCGCAAGGCAAGAAAAACACCCGACGAAAATACCGGATCCAAAAATGAAAATGCATCACCGGTAAGAACCAATCCATCCTTCGCACAGTATTTTGAACGATAGGAATAATCGCTGGTCGCATAATATTGTCCACATTGCTTGCCTGGAGCGAGATGTTCCTTGATCCAGGGATTGTTTTCAATTTCCCGCTGGAACATCGTTGCAAAATCACGTCCGTCTTTATATAAATAACTGGGTTCAGCAACAATTCCAACGCTAACAACATCATCCGGCAGCGGGATATACCAAAACCACCCTTTTTCCGGCAGATAAGCAACGGTAGTGGCACCCGCATCCATTCCCTCATCACGCAATGCGCCCTTGTAATATGTCCAAACGGCCATCTTGTTAAGTGATTTATCTGGTACGCGCCATTGATGTTGTTTGATACTCAACATGTCCCGTCCACTGGCATCAATGGTCACTGGTGCACGAAGTTCATACCTCTGCCCTTCTTTGTTTTGTGCTTCCACACCAACAACCTGCTCCCCATCCTGTAAAAAATGCCGAACCGTCGTTTCCATCATAACATCAGCACCTTGTTCCAAGGCGTTATCCAGCATTATCCGGTCAAATTCACTGCGTACCACTTGCCAGGTTTTTGATGAAGGATGATCGTAATGCTGAAAGAAATAAAACGGTTGCGATACTTTTCCTTCGGTTGAGACAAATTGGACACTGTATTTTTCTGTGAAATGGGACTGGTTTAATTTTTCTATCATCCCCAGCCGTTCAAGCGGAAAATAGCAATATGGAATTAACGATTCCCCAACCTTATAACGGGGGAACACCTCTTTTTCCACGATTAAAGCTTTTCGCCCAAGCTGACCCAACACCGTGGCAGCCGATGTCCCGGCCGGACCAGCGCCTACAACAATGACATCATAATCGTTAACATGGCCTACCATCTTATGACTCCTCCATTGGCGGGAGAATTTCCACCACTTCAGCAAGGAGATCGCCCGCGGGATTTGTTAACGTATTACAACGTCCATAAAGGTACGTCGTGTATTCAATGTCCAATGCATTTTGAATAATCTCATCCGGCTTGACCTGAAAATAAACCGATGGATAACTTTCAAATTCAACCTTGAAATCATGAAGAATTGCACCCAGCGGCCGATAGCCTTCTAAAATCACTTCGCGAGGTTCTTCCGCAAAGTGTTCCAAGTGAATACGAATCGCGCCAAATTCCACCGGCTTCTCGCTTTCATTTAAAACCAAAATCACTTCCCGGCAGTATTTCCCGTTGGACTTTGAGGTGTTCAAAACCCTCAAGTGAATTTCATCACCAAAAAAATCCTGCAGCCGATAGGTCATATCACTGTCATGCACCAGCAAATGTTTAACCTTATCAGGCATCTCGTTTTCCCCCACTGGGTAAAAATGGGGGAGTGTTAACCGCTGACTGAAATAAAAATCAGTCAGTGGAGAAAAGAGATATTGGTTTTTGTGGTATGGGGTTAACCACCTTAGTTTTTCATGTATAGCGTGCACCTTGATGCTCCGGTAAATAGAATTGTTCCAAGAGTCCATCGATAACCAACAAACCTTCACGATTCAATTGAACCTCATCACCGCGGATGGTTAGAAGGTCTGCTTCTTCAATTTCACGTAATTGTTCTCCGAATCGATCATAAATATCAACATCGAATTTATCTTTGAAATATGAACATGTAATGTATCCCAATTTTAATTGGAGAATAAACTCTCGAATAAATTGTTCTTCCTTGCTCAATTGATACGCGCGGCGTATGGGGAGTTGCCCTTCCTCGACTTTTTGAAGATAAGGCACGAAATCTTTTTCATTCTGAAAATGAATTCCACCAATGTGAAAGAAGGACGCCACCCCCAGGCCAATCATATCCGCGCCGGTCCATAAATAATCTCGGTATAAAAATTTGGCTTTGGAAGGATCTTTAACAGCGGTATACCCACTGGTGATGGTATAACCAGCGTCTTCAAATGCGTCGAATGCTTCTGTAACCCAGCGCCGTTTGGTCATCCAGTCCGCAACCGGGGCGATATCTTCGTGCTTCTCTTTCATCTCTTTGTATATGGTGGTGTTAAATGGAATCTCCATCTGATACACGGTAATACTTTCCGGTTCCATCTCGATGGCTTGTTCAATGCAGCGCTGCCAGTTTTCGTCGGTTTCATTAACCATCCCTGCAATCAAATCGATGTTGATTTGGTGAAAACCAATCGATTTCGCATAGTCATAGGTCTTCATAATCTCAGGTGAACGATGCGCCCGGCCGTTTATTTCCAAAATTTTGTCATCAAAATTTTCCACACCCAGGCTTAACCGGGTTACACCAATATCTTTGATCGCTCGTAGTTTTTCTTCGGAGAGAGTGCCCGGTTCGCATTCAAACGCGATTTCCTTGGCCTGATCCCAGGGCAGCATCTCTTTCAAGTCCCCAACCAGGCTTTGTAACTGCCGTGCTGAAATATAAGAAGGCGTACCACCACCAAAATAGATGAAATCCAAGGGACGTGAATCGATAAACGGCTTGTCGACATACATGCTCATTTCACGCTGCAATCCAGCGATATACCGGCGAATATCGGTTGCATTTTTATCTGTATACACTTTGAAATAACAAAAATGGCAGCGTTTTCGGCAAAAGGGGATATGAATATAAAGCCCTAAATTGGTACCGGGTGCCGGAGGTTGATCCAAAACCTTCACCGAATCAGAAATGGAATCCGCTGTCCAAAAGGAAAAGGGTGGGTAATTTGAAATAAAATAATTACCCCCTTTTGTCTCTTTCTTTGTTGGTTGTTTTATTTGTTCTATTGCTTCTGTAACCATTGAGTCCTCTCCTAAATGCTTAGCGTTTGGTGCCGAACGCGTATACACTGCCATCATCACAACCGATGATAAGCTTCCCATCCGCGAGCGCGGGCGAACTGATAATGTCATCACCTATAAGATAAGACCATCGTTCTTCACCATCCTCTAATCCGATGATGTATAGTCGCCCGTCCAACGAGGCGGCGATGACTTTGTCACCGCATATCAATGGTGAACTGTCCACATCACCCCGTGTTCGAAATCGCCACACGCTTTTCCCTGAGCTGATATCGACGCAATGTACTTGTTTATCTCTCCCCCCAAATACGACCTTTGCATCATTCACGGCTGCGGATGAAAAGTAGGGAAAGGGGCGATATTTATAAATCCAATCCGTTGCCCCTTTGATAATATCGACACACAGAAATTCATTTCTGTAATGGCCAATATATGCTTTTGTATCTTTTAACGCCGGTGTGGCTGCAATATAGGCTTCTGTATCAATCAAATCCATCGCATCACCTTTGGTGGGTGAGATGATATGGATTCGGGCGTCACATCCACCTACAATGATTCGATTTTTGTTGATGGCAGGTGCGCCATTGATATAATTATTTGTGGCATATGTCCAAACTTCTGATCCATCCTTTGCATCGACACAATAAAGTTTTCCATCATAACTGCCAAAAACGATTCCCGTTCTCTCACCCGATAGGGCGGTATAGTTGGCAGAACCTAATATTTTCCCGTCCGTTTCATATTTCCATTGCAGATCACCATTTTCTGAATCCAGGCAATATAGAAAACCGTCAGCTGACCCTACATATATACGATTATCAACGATTAATGGAGGCGCTTCGACCACGTCTTCTGTTTCGAAGGACCAGATTTCGTTTCCATTTCTCACATCCAAGGCATAAACATAATGATTGTTCGATCCAATATAAGCACGATTATCTTTAATAACCGCACTTGAGCGAACCGGTTTACCTGTTTTAAAACGCCACAATAGCTCTAATTTGTCCGGCAGAGATTCATTCACCACTCCCTGCATGGCTGGATTTCCCCGGTATATAGGCCAGTCATCCGCACTGGCAGGTATTTCGAGATTGACGTAAAGTAAACAAAGAAGCAATAATACCCACATGCGAGTCAAGGAATACATATTCCTCTTTTTGAATGATGCGTTTAACGTATTCATTTTCGTTTTGTACTGTCTTGGTTTTGTTGAATGTTCACGTGATGCCTTCATCTGTTTTTCCTTTTATTTAAAAAGTTTAACGGCAATCTTATGAATTCACAAACAAAATACTTTATGAATTCCCTGCTGCATATGTTAGAGATGGCCTCAACTAAATTTCGTTAAAAATAGCTCAGTTTATACAATCCTTCGAAATCATTAGCTGAGACCTCTTTGGGATTGAATCGGCCTGTCCATTGTTGGGCTGCTTCGCTTGCCAATTTATTAAAATCAGAAGGTAAAATATCAAAATGCGACAATGTCCGCGGCATTTCAGCATGATCCATGATGGTTTCTATTCGTTGGGCGATAATTTCTTCACTATCCATATTAATCGTAGAGTTATCCATCAAGCCAGCATGAAGTGCCAGTTCATCATATATCGCTTTTATTTCATCGATCTTGCCATTGAATCGAATAACATGTGGCAACATCAACGCCACTGCCTGGCCATGAACAATCCCATAATGGGCTGTCAATGGATTCGCACTGGCATGGGCCGCTCCCAGCATGCTATTTTCAATTGCCAAGCCGGCGTAAGCAGCTCCTAAAAGCATTTGGCCTCGAGCTTCCAAGTCATTTGGAGTTTCCAAAATTCGGGGTAAACCGGCCTGGGTTAATCGAAAGGCTTCTTTTGAAAACAGGCTGGAGATGGGATTACGTTTTTTAGTAACCGCAGATTCCAAAGCGTGCGCCATGGCATCCAATCCAGTACATACTGCCACTTGTTTTGGTTGGGATAATGTTAACCTTGGATCAAGTAACGCCACTTTGGCGGCGGCTTTTGGATCGCCACATGCCATTTTTTGATGTGTGTCTTTATCGGAGATAAGGGCAAATGACTGGCATTCACTGCCCGTTCCCGCCGTGGTAGGGATCGCGATCATGGGCAGCATGGGTTTTCGCGCTTTACCCACCCCCCAATAATCCTGCATATGTCCACCGTTGGTTAATAGAAAATTACAACCTCTCGCTGTATCAATGCTACTTCCACCCCCAAGACCGACTATAATATCGATATCACTTTGACGCGCGGTTTCTGTGCATCGTTCGACCGTATCTGTGGTTGGATTTTCTATAACTTGATCAAACAACGTGATTTTCAAATGTTCCGATTCCAGTGATTGACGCACCCGGTCCATATGGCCTGCCTGCTCAATCCCGGGATCCGTCACTAGTAGCACATGGTTTCCCCCCAGTTCTTTAGCCAGGCCACCAATATGGTTTACCCGATCTTCGCCAAAAACAATCCGTGTATGAGGATTAAAATCAAAATGGGTTATATTGCTCTTTAATGTTTCCATATACTATATAAAAGATGCTCCAGTGAAACCTGCGTTTATAAGTTGAGTGATGGCCAAATTTTGGTGCAGCCAACTCGTCTGATTTGTGGTGAGATTGACTCAAAATTGAATCGCCCGTCGTTTATACAAAAATTCGAATAAATTCCCTTCATGCGGCTGATCCCACCGTACCCGTGTGGTTGGATGATCACCAATATTCAATCGTTGGATCAAAGGTGAATGAACAAGCTGTTTGATGAAATCTTCATGGCCAGTGATTGCTGAAACCACCAACGATGGCCCCATCTGATTCAGCATTTCCTCCTGAGGAACTTCCACCACGCTGGTATAGGGGAACAAAAACTCCCGGTTAGCCAGTGGATGCTCAAACGATTGGCACCTTACCACCGTCGGTAGCAGATAATGAATACCTTCAAATTCAACCTTTCGATCTCCATTGCGATAGCGAGCGGTGATATCTTCAGCGCCTGGCGTATTTATATCTGCCTCAATGGCTTGGTTAATATATTCGGCAAAGTCAGGATTGGCAAAACCCGATAATTGCGCCTCAGGATTATCCGCTTTAACTGGTTTTAATTTCGCCAATGATTTTGCTAACGTATCAGCAATTTCATCCCCATATTTTGGGGTGACGATGGAGGATACATTAATACAACTACGTCCCCCATTGGCGGCAACCGACTGAACCATCAGTTCAATTAATTCCTGCCATCGCTCCACTTGATCATTACCGACTAAAATTTTACTCCAGCCGGGACCATGCACCTGAATAGCCGAATTGTTGGCATAATTTGCAATGGTTTTCTCATCCCCAAAAATGATCCCACGTTCACATGAAGTCAAAATTGTATTGGCTCCTTCATGTGTAGTGGGGTAAAAACTGAATGCTTCTGCTGGACAACCCGCTGCGATAAACGCTTGAATAATCCGATAGGGTGTCCAGGGTTCTTCTCTTCCAGGCTTTATTACTACCGGGATTTTCAATCCAATAGCAGGCATCCAAATCGAATTAACCCCCGGTGAATTACTCGGCAACACAATTCCCATGCTCTTCGCTTGAGGATAGTAACTAAGCAATACACCTTCCTGCTCTCCCAAGCCCTTATCAATTACATTCAGATCCAATCCGCGTGTTAATCCCTTGATAATTGTGGGCATTTCCGTAAACACTTCATGAATCTTATCCATATTAAGCTGGCATAACCTGAAGGGTAATCCACTGGTGGACGATAAGGCTTCCACATAATCATCTGGTGATTGTGTATTGCCATTTTCTCCCAATGGCAATGATTCATGCATAAACAACTCACCGGCTTTTCGGCTTATATCCAATAATTGAGCACAGGAAAATTCATTCAGAGCATCAAATGATTCACCAATACGTTTCATATCACGCCGGATAATCCCCGCATTGGCCTGACTGATGGATACCAAAGGATCGCCACTCCGCAAATTGGCGACCTCCGTTTTATCCATACTTTCGTAAACGTTACCCCGTCTTACTATCGGAATATGCGGTAATGTCATCGTTTATCGACCTTGTTTCTTTTATAAAATAAATTTAATACACCCCTTCCACAATCTTCTTCTCACTCATGCCGAAGGGCCGAACCTCACCAACCCCATCCCATGCGTATGGCCCCCAAGGTTTGCGTCGAATGGCCTCATCACGCTCCAAAAAGCGTGGCATAAAAAATTCTTTGGTTAAGGTGGTGAGTTCAACCCGGCCCCATTCACCATAATCCACCATTTGGTCTGTTTCATTTGGAGTAACCAACCGAAGGATCGCCCGCGGTTGTGGAGCATAATACGTAAGTTGATAATCATCATCAGCGCTTAACGGTTTGCTGCTTGCCAGGCCCATTAACGTATTGCCATAGGTCGGCATAAAAAATGTTTCGTTTTCTAATACCTCTTCCACCACAAAACGTATTTCCTGGGTTGTCATCGAGGTTCCCCCTGAGAACACGCCTTTGATTCCAGCCTCAGGAATCGAGATTTTTTCGCTCAATGCTTCCAGCATTTTTGGGGTAGTAAACAAGCAAGAAACTTCACGATGTTTGATAATCGTAATCCCTTGGTCTACCACGTGCTCTTTATATTGGTTGGCAAGGTCAAACTGCTTATTGCCAATCAATTTCTTGACATAGCGGGGATCCAAATCCACAAAATAACAACATCCACCGCGAATATTCGCCAGATGCTCGATAGCCAGACGCAGACGTCTGGGCCCGGTTGGACCCAACATTAACCAGTTACCCCCTTTTGGGAAATAATGATCATCCAATTTCGCCGAAAATTCACTGTAATCAATCAGATGATCCTCCCAACTGATACGTTGCTTGGGCATTCCAGTCGTTCCACCCGTTTCAAAAACTCTAAACGGTTGCCCTTCATATGCTTTGGGAATCCACACCTCATGGGGCAATGTACGCAGATATTCATCCTCAAAATGGGGGAACAAGTTTATATCATCAAAACATTGTACACGTTCTCTCGGATCCCACCCCACTTTTTGAGCCCATTCCAACCAAAACGGGGTTCCGGTTTCCGTTGAGAAATGCCATGCAATGATTTCTTTCAAATGTTGATTGAGGATTTCCTTGGCATTCTTTTTGGCACTTCTTACATTAGGGTCAAGTGATGTTGCCATGATTAATTGGTCTGCTCCTGAACGTTTCTTTGGAAAAATTTATCGACGGTGGCTTGTGATGGTGGAGATGTAATTAATGAAACCACGATCAAAGTGACTGCCGATGCGGCGAAAATGACTGCCACGGGCATCATATCCCACACCAAATAATCCGCAATTTTTCCATAGTTTGAATCAGCGAAAAAGTATAACCAAACCACAGCCGTGACGATCACAGATAAGATCGCCCCCGCCTTGGTAACACGTTTCCAGTAAAGAGCCGCAAAAACAAGGGGAAATAAACTGGCGAAGCCACTAAAACACCAAACTCCCAACGTAAACACACGGCGCGGTTCAAAAAGAGAAAAACAATAAGTAATAATAACGATTAAGGTTACAAATCCCCGTGCCATCCAAATGGTTTGTTTTTCAGTAAAATGGCTTTTCCCATAATGGTGGATAATTATGTCATTAGTAAACATAGTACCTAAACATAAAAACTGCGAATCCAGCGAAGACATAATGGCTGCTAGAATTCCTGCTGTCAGAAATCCTCCCAACCATTCACTGGTTAGCTTACTCACCATCAAACCTAGCACCGAGTTTGCCGGTGTGCCTTCTGGGACTATTCGTGAGCCTTCATAAACCGCACCGGTGGCCCAGACACCAATCATGATGCAGGGCACCCACACAATCATGATAAAGATTGGATGAGCGATAACCGACAAGCGAAAGGTCTTCGCCGTTTTAGCGGTTAACCAATGTTGAAACAAATGAGGAAACATCCCCACAGACAAAGGGACAAAGCAATACGTTAAGAATTGCAGATGAGGTATATGATCCCCCCGGATCAAACTTTCTGGCTTGGCCATTTTGGTTGCTTCCGCAAATCCCCCCAAACGTTGGGCGATCAGGTAGAACGTGATGCCTCCCATGACCATAAATACCAAGGTTTGGAAGGTGTTTGCCCAGGCGGCCGCCCGCAATCCCCCAAAGAAGACATAGGTTAGAACCACCAGGCAAATAACCGCACCCGTTAACCATGGAGGAACCCCACCTCCATAGGCACTGAAGAATTCGGGGAAAGCACCAGCTGTAACCTTATTAACCACGATACCTGATGCCAAAATACCAATGAGCAAGTAGGGAATGACCAAGCCCACTAAAATGGGGAATAGAATAAAACCTATGGCATTGCTTTCAAATCGATCTCTAAAAAATCCAACTTGGGTGACGTAATCATATCGTTTTCCAATGCCCCACAATTTAATGCCGACTAAAAAGAACACTGCGGAGTGGATCAAGCCCGACCAGGAGGCCATTTTCCCATATACACCTATACCATTTACGTATGATTCCGCCGTGGAACCCACCAGAGCAAAGGCCGTCATGGTCGTTCCAAACAGAGACATCAATAAGAGAAATGGGCCGATGGAACGGCTGGCAACAAAATAGTCTGAGGCTGTACCACGAAAGAAACGGCTGCTTAATAAGCCCAAACCTAAAAGTAAACACAAATAAAATATAATGATCGATAATGCAATCATGGCTTCGCCGAACCTCCCACCTGTTCATTTTCCAAGGCTGCAAATTCTTCATCGATGGTGGTTGGCCAGGCATATTTAACCGCCAAGGCCCAAACCAAACCCGCTAGCACTGAATACATCGCATGATAGGCCAATCCAATCGGAATAAATCCTAAAACCAATGTGGCATCATGCCAATACCAAAAATCATGATGAAGGATGGCCAATGCAATCACTAATCCATATACCACTTTTTTCATCATACTTTCCATTTCTATGTTTTAAGTTTTTGAAACGAATAGAGAAAAGCCGGGATGCATATGATTGAAAGGGGCAGGCTTTTTTCAGTCTGCCCCTCGTTGAATCAAATTAACGTTTTATCAATTGGAATTTTCTATGGCGTAAAGATGGGTTTGTGTTCCGATGTAAAGCACGTTGTTGGCCACAACTGGAGTTGAATAAATGGGAGCCCACATATCAATGGTGTTCAACACCTTTTCCTCTTTTCCTGTGGCAAGAACAGTTAACAAACCATCTTCATTTCCAATATAAACCTTGCCATCTGCAACCAGCGTTGATCCCCATATGTGGCTTTGGGTGTCGTGTACCCAATACACCTCACCGGTCTCCGCATCCAGGCAGTGGACAAAACCGGAATAATCCGCGGCATAAACCAATCCATCATGAATCGATACGGTTGAAATCGAACGATTGATCTCATCATAAGACCATACTTTGCCACTATCCGTAATATCCCCTTTTTTCGTGGCATCGATACAATTCAATATCCCGACCCCATCACCATGCTCTGGATCCTGGCCTGTTGCAACATAGACTTTTTGGTTATAAACCACAGGGGTGGCAATAATTTCGCTTGGTCCTTCCGCATTGGGATATTTGATGGGTTCTCCATCTTCCATTTTGTATTTTTCGGGATTGCAATCGTAACGCCATACTTCCTTAAATACCATGTACCCATCTTCATCTTCTACCGGATTGGGATTAAATCCATAGCAATAACCATCTCCCGCACCAAAGATGATTAAACCATCTTCCCCAATCGTTGGGGCAAATGCGGGTGAAGACCAATTGCAATGCATCAGCCGTTGACTAATATTCGACGCCTCTTCACCCAACAACTCACCGGTTTTTTTATCCAGCATCACCAAACATGGAGCCATAGGGGATGGGATATTGACGTGTGACCAATCCTGCCCGTTTGATGTGGTGGCGATCACCACATCCTCAAGCACCAATGTTGAACTGCTGGTGATGTTATGAGGAAAGACCCCTAGTTCATCCCGCATGTCAAACCGCCAAATAATATCTGCATCGGTGGGACCCGGTTCAATGGGAGGATTATCCGGACCAGCCATGTATTGTGCCTCTTCTTTATATGGTCCATCATTGCCGTTTTTCATGCCATTAATATCCAAACATACCACTTCACACCGATTGGTGATGACATAAACACGATCACCATCCACTGTGGGCGAAGAACAAATTCCTAAATATTCCCAATCGCTTACCTTGCCAGCACCTAATTTGGGCACCACCAATTGCCAAATGAACTCACCGGTTTTCTCATCAAAGCACTTCACAATTCCTCGGTCACCTTCGTGCTTGGGATCCCGTGGCGATTCATTGTTGGTCCCCACAAAAACACGGCCTTGTGAGATTGTTACATTGCCATACGCTTGAGAGCCTAATTTCGCAACCCACTTTATATTTTCAGTGGTTGACATATCCACCTGTTCCGTACCTTCTTTAAATTCGCCCGAATCAAAAGACTCAGGCAAACCTTTTTCAGGCGAAACCATATTTCTTTTTGGACCACCACCCCACGTTTCCCAATCTTTTGCTATCACATATTGGTTAGATGTCATTAAAATCAACGCCGAAAGAATAATGATATGATTAATCATTTGTTTCATGAGGTATTCTTTTCTCCTTTATTATTGACTATATAGTTGATTTAACCGTATTATCCATAAGATTGCGGAACAATCAATTAGTCATTATCTGTTACTAATATATTGTCGACATAAACGCTATAGCGGCTTTGCGGTGAAAACCCGATCAAACCCGGTGCACCCTTTTTGTGAGCAACCTTATGGGGGACTTCAATTAACCATTCATCAGGTTCTTCACCATCGCGCTCCCATGCTTTTGCCCGGACGACTCCCGATCCATCATCTGCGACATCCACACGAGTTTTTAAACGGTACCATACGTTTTTTTTCCATTTGAACGGAACATTAACTTTAATACGGTCATGATTGGAACTAACTTCGATCTGTTGCCAGTTCCCAATTAATGAGATGAAATAACGCTGATTGATTACACCCACATTTGACATCATTCGCCGGCTGCCGTCTGTCATCACATCTGCTTGCACCGTATAGTTCGACATATCTGGATGTCCAATAAATGTGATGGCACGTTGGAAAAGCACATTGTCCAATGTCTTCGCCAATGCCTTGGTTCCGTTCACATCTCGAATTTCCCATTTAAACCGTGCACCAATCCAGGGCAGAGGGGGATAAGCAAATTTCATATCCTTGTTATCTGGATCGGTAACGCTTAATTCAGCATCCTCAAAATCTTCCTTGATGGGGAAATCCGGCATCACTCGGCCACGTATAGTGCCTGTTAATCCATCTGCTTTTGCTTGAAACGCACCAGCGGAAAGGATTGCATCATCACGTGCAATTAGTTTTCCGTCCTCAGTGATTTCGGCATCCATCTCCGCCTTAACCTTGGCCGTTGCAGGGATGTATTTTTCCCATTCCGCTTCATCAACGTTCGAAACGAAGAGTCCATTTTCATCCAAACTTCGAATATTAAACGATACGGTGTCACCTGGTTGAATAAGCACTTCAGCAGGCACGATTTGCAGTTGTGTTGCTTTTCCAGGTTCTGGCTTCTTCTGAGTAAATTTGGCTGGGACAGCTTCTGTTGTCTTAGGGCTCCCAAAACAATAGAGCTTTTCCGTGGTATGCACAAAAATTCGGCCATTCCACACGCTTGGCGAACCTAAACAATTCCCTTCCAATTTCACTTTTGTTAAAACTTCAGCTCCTTCATCGGAGGGTTTAATAATATAAAAATGGCCATCCCGCATGGGAATATATAATTTGCCATCAGCATAAAGCGGTGATGCGTGTAATTGATCCGGTCCCAATTTCTTTGTCCATAATATCTCACCGGTGTTAGCGTTAACACTGCATAACTCCCCGGTATGATCCACCTGATACACTCGATCACCCACTAAAACAGGAGAACTGGTAAACATACATAGTTCATTGCGCCATAATTCCGCTGAACGATTCAATACAGCTGGACCATTCTCAATTTCCTCTGGTACTGCGCTTAATTTAATCGCCACCATTCGCCCGATTTCAGATGTATCAACATTTTCTTTTCCATGAATGGCAATCACTTTGTCGTTGCCATGGATAAGTAATGATGAATTGATTCCTCCATACGATAGTTGGAACCGCCATAGTGGTTCGCCGGTTCGTGCGTTTAAGCATACCACATTTCCACATCCGGTCCCGCTGTAAAAGACTCGTTTACCTTCAAACCAATCAAAAACAGGGGTGGAAAATGAACTATCTTTGGGACCCACACCCGGTGTGGATGACCAGACTAAATCTCCACTTTGCTTATCGAAAGCATAATAGCGGTTTCTCCCTGGTCCTTCACTGCCCCAATTTGATGTAATCCCTTGTACGATGACTAAATCCTCATCGATCACCGGACAACCGGTTCTGCCATTGGGAAAACTTAATCGGCCAAATTCTTCCATCATGGAATGCTGCCATAATAAATCACCCTCCGGTGTGAAGCAGGCAAAAATACCCGGTGTGGTCATCATATATATTTTGCCCGTTTCTCGATCCACTGTTGGGCTGCCGATGCTGTAACGGTTGTACACAATATCACTTAAAAAGTCGTTAAAACCGTGTTCCCACATTCTTTCCCCGGTTTCAACATCCACACACGTTATGTATTCACGTAAATCTGGCCCTTCACCACGATAACCCATAAAATAGGCCTTGCCGTTGGCGATAACTGGTGTCCCCCGGCCTGCAATTTCATAGGTCCATAGTTGGTTTTTACCCCCTGGTTCCCAGGTTTCCGGCAAATCCACTTCCTCGGAGGTCCCGTTTTGATGCGGTCCACGCCAGCTTAACCAACCATGAACCGGATCGGCCTGACTTGTACAGGCAATTGATGCAACAAACACTGTGATTATTAATAAAGTCTCAATTTTTAACACTGATTTCATGAATAACTCCCTCGGAATATTGAATTTAGATGAATTATTAAAGGGTGTGTTTTTGGTGGAGGAGGCTTTGAAGGATTTGATTACTGAAATACACACCCAACCTCATAAGATGGAATTGTTAAGATTGCTGTACATTGACACAAACCATGTCACCTTCAGCATTTCGGCAATAGATTCGCCCATTGGCCAAAACGGGAATTGTCCAACATTTACCACCGAGAACTTGTGCCCGGCTCAACTCGGTGTATTTTTCAGGTGTTGGTTTCGCAATGGTTAATTGGCCCCGTTCGCCTAAAATGATCAACTTCCCATCGGCCAGCATCAATGAACCATGGCCCAAACCTTTAAATGTCCACTGTTCTGAACCATCTTTTGCGTTGAGGCAGGTTAAAACACCTTCATCGAAACCATAAATGAATCCATCCCAATAGATAGAAGAATTCATCTTGTTTCGCATGTTTCTGTTTTCCCATAAAGTCTTCGTATTCCCATTTTCATCAAAGGATACTAAAGCACAACCGTGGTTATAACCCGATGAAATAAAGAAAGCCTGTCCAATTTGTAATGGTGTCGCGGCATTAATACCATATTTTGTTTTCCAGGAATGCGTAAAAAATGTCTTGCCGTTTTCCGCATCCACCGCGACTAAGCCATTTTCAGGAACGGATGCAATATAGGTTTTGCCATTAAACTCAAATGAAACAGGTGATGAATAGGCCGCTCCGAAATCTTCCGACTTCCAAATCAATTTACCGCTTTTCTGCTCAAAAGCAGCAATGCGTCCAACATCTATAATGACTTGATTTTTTTGAAGTAACGGTGATCCAGCAAACATCCATCTTGGAGGTTCTACACCCAATTCGCTTTTCACATCCTTAAACCAGACTACATCACCGGTTTTAACATCCAAACAGAAAAAGTGCCCCTCTTTACTAAGGGTATATACATGCTGCTCTGTAACCGATGGTGTGGCACATGGGCCTCCTTCATGCATTGTGGGATGAAGCTCGCATGGGTAAGAATGTGTCCAGATTACATCGCCACTTTCCGCATCAAAACAATAAACCGTATCTTGGTAACTTTTATTCCCCATCGCATAAACACGCCCATCCTTGACTGAAAAACTCGCAAAACCATTCCCAATGTTGACACGCCATAAAAACTCGGGGGCCTGTTTCGACCAATTGGTTGCCCAGCCTGTTTCGTTTGATATTCTATCCCGATTTGGCCCGTGATATTGCTGCCAGTCTTCTCCAATACTTGTCGATACTGGAAACAGAAATAAAACAATCAGTGAAATTCCTATTAACTGGTTTTTCCACATTTGAATCATTGATTCTTTCTTCATAAGTGTTTATATTCCCTTTTCCAAAAATTAAAAATGATTATCATTATCGAATTAGTATAGATTTTCTGAAAGTGACAAGGAAGGGTCAAAAAACGGAAGTTGAATAACAATCAAATGATGAAAGTTATAATTATTGGTCGTAAATTCAATAATCAATGTTCCTTATGAAATATATATTTATTGATAAACTTATAGAAATTTAACAACAATTTTATTTATAAATTGATTGCATATGGAAATTCTTTGAATATCGTATACCTTAAATTTTGTGATTCAAAATTTTTCATAATCATTTTTTTAATCTAGAAAGGTGTTGGATGGTGAAAAAGAAATTTAAAAAGACTGGATTCACACTAATTGAACTTTTGATTGTGGTTGCCATTATTGGCATTTTGGCAGCTATTGCGGTTCCTAACTTCATCAATGCTCAAATTCGTTCCAAAATCGCTCGAGCTCAGGCCGATATGAAAGCCTTATCCACCGCACTCGAAGCGTATCGGGTGGATGAAAATACCTATCCCCCTGATGGTGATGATATAACGACGATGGATTTTAATGTTCGTGCCCGGTTAAGGGTACTAACCACCCCGTTGTCATATATAAGCACATTGCCAATCGATCCATTTCATACTGATCATATTGAATTTGATGCTCAAACTGGTATTCAGTTGTTGTTCCCGGGTGATCCACCCCATACATATGCTTATAACACGTATGGCAGCCACAGTGGTGATGGAATGCAGCCACCCAATAGAGGAAAACCTGATAATTACGGATTATCCTCACTCGGACCCAACAAGATATTTAACGCTTTTGTTGGTTTTCCTATACCATATGATCCCAGCAATGGCTTAATTTCCGATGGGGATATCACCATCTATGGCGGTAACCAAACCCCACTATCCCAATCATAGTTTGATTACCTAAACCAAGAAAAAGCAGATATTTAATCATAATGGGCCAATTCATTCGAATGAATTGGCCCAACTTTTATTTCTAAAATCAGTCTCAAACTCAATTCCTCTCAAAAAAAAAGGGGGTTGATTATAAATAAAAGTCAAGAATTAATTAATTTTTTTGAATTAAAGGAATTCACCGATGATTTCTATTGAGCATGTTGCAAAGCAGTTACAAATTCCTCAAAATCAACTGTTGGAAGAATGTTAAAAATCATATTTAAGACAAAGATTAATAATGATTGAGTCAAGAATCTTTACGATTGCAAAAAAACATGGAGTAAAAAATGTTTTGGATTTGGATCGGAATATTTCAAAAGGCTTGGTTAGTGAATCAGATTCCTACGAAGATTTTTTTGCTCTTGATCATCTGGAATCCGAAAAAGAAAAAATTGAATATCTCTTACGCTCAATTTAATGGTCACCATTTATGATCTTCAACAATTGATTTGTAATCACTCCTTGATTCTTACCTTGAAATTCAAATAGAACTCTGAGATCATCTTTTTAAATAAAATAAAAAGAGGATGATCCGATATGAAATCACACCACAATCGACGGGATTTTATCGCTAAAATCAGCAGTGGAAGTGCGGCGTTTGCCATATCCACTCAGGCTAAACATGTGCTTGGCGCTAATGATGCCATCCGAGTTGGTTGCATCGGAACCGGTGGCCGTTGCCGCCGATTAATGGGTGACTTAAGGAATGTCAAGGGAGTCCGCTTGACGGCTGTATGTGATGTTTGGGACAAACACCTCGAGGCAGGCATGAACATTGCCGAAACAGGTGCTTTTACCACCAAAGATTACCATGCTGTATTGGAGCGTGATGACATTGATGCTGTCCTGGTTGGCACTCCTGACCATTGGCATGTCCCTATCACCGTCGATGCATGTGAAGCGGGGAAGGATGTATATGTGGAAAAACCCCTCACCCACAATCTGGAAGAAGGCCAGCGTGTAATCGATGCCCAAAACCGCCATAAACGTATCGTCCAGGTTGGTATGCAACAACGCAGCATGCCCCATATCCAAGAAGCCTTTGAATTTATGAAATCCGGCCTCTTGGGTTCTGTCCATAAAGTCCACCTGACCTGGAATCGAAATAGTCCAACCACTAAAAAGCACAAATATGGCATTGATCCCAAAACGGTGGATTGGAAGCGCTTCCTTGGCAATGCACCTGATCAGCCCTTTGATGAGTTTACCTTTCGCCACTGGCGTTGGTTTTGGGATTTTGGAGGTGGGCTTCTCACCGATCTGATGGTTCATCATCTCGATATCGCCCATTGGTTTATGGATGTTGATTTTCCCGCGACGGCTACCACTGTTGGTGATCATGCTACCTCCGAGGGTATTTGGCAAACTCCGGATACCATCCAGACCTTTCTTCATTATCCTGAGAAAAAACTGCAAATTTATTTTGAAGGTACGTTTTATAATGCCTACAACGGAGCCATGATGGTATTTATGGGAAGCGATGCCACCTTATATATGGACCGGGGCCGGTATGAACTCCACCCCGAAAACAAGAAAGTAAAATACAAAGAGCTGATTTTAGGAAAAGGTCCTCGCGGGGCGGACTTCTACACCAATCCCAATGGAGGTTTTCTCCATTTGCAAAACTGGGTCGACTGCATGCGCAGCCGAAAGACCCCCAACGCCCCCGCTGAAGCAGGCGTCAGTGTTGCTGCCGCCGCCCACTTGGGGAACCTGGCGTATCTCTCAAACAAGGTTGCTAAAATGGATGATTATTAAGATGGAAATTCGGTTTGTCGAAACAAGGCAAGGAAGAACAAAACAAATCCGTTTTCCCATTGTGGGCTCCGCCCTTCTTCCGTTAGATCGCCTCTTCCGGTTAAATCGGCACCCTATTTCGGGATTAAATCGGCAGGGCAATTCAGAGTAAAATCGATTGTTTTTTTTTGAATGAATCGTTAATGGAAGGAATTGTTTGTAGTTGGTTAAAATGGAAAATATGATTCACATCATTCTATATTTTAATCCTGGTTAAGATAACCTATGTTGCGAAAGAACAACTCTTAGCTAAGGGTAAATAATAGGTTATGAATGCCAACCCAAGTTGGATAAAATCCAAATTAGATCATGCTTCGCAACCCGTTTTGACAATATATGCGATTATCGTTTCCTTTTCCACGTATTTTGGCATGTACGCCTTTCGAAAACCGTTTGCCGCCGCTGAATATCAAGGGCTTGAGTTTTTCGGTATCGATTTAAAAACCGTGTTTGTCATTAGCCAAATTATAGGTTATACCCTTTCCAAATACATTGGTATCAAAGTCTGTTCAGAATTAAAATCTAAACGCCGCTCATCCGCTTTGATCTTCATTATTTTGTGGGCAGAAGCCGCATTGATCCTGTTTGCTATATTTCCCCAATCCTGGAAAGTAGCCGCCATATTTCTGAATGGTTTATCGTTGGGAATGGTTTGGGGTGTAGTGGTCGGTTATTTGGAAGGCCGTCAGACATCAGAAATTCTTTTGGCTGGCTTAAGTTGTTCCTTCATTGTATCCAGTGGGATGGTCAAAGATGTTGGGCTAACCTTGATGAATTCATATAACGTTACTGAATTTTGGATGCCCGCCCTAACGGGGGTTATCTTTTTGCCTATGTATTTTATTTCAGTTTGGTTGCTTAATCAAATTCCCTCACCCACTCAAGCGGATATACAAGCCAGGGTGGAAAGGGAGCCCATGTATAAAACAGATCGACACACGTTTTTGAGGAAATTTGCTCTTGGCCTGACCATCTTATTCATTGCCTATTTCTTTCTAACCGCTTATCGTGATATTCGCGATAATTACGGTGCCAATATATTCAATGAATTGGGATTTGGTGAAGAACCGATTATATTCACACGGACAGAATGGCCTGTGGCGTTTGGGGTAATGCTGGCTCTGGCAGCCCTCAATCTCATCAAAAACAACCGGCTTGGGATGGTGGGCGCCTATGTCATAATGGGATTTGGCACAGCGTTAATCGGCGTAGGAACGTTGTTATTCTCAAATGGGTATATCGACGGAATTTGGTGGATGATATTAACCGGTTTAGGTTCATATCTGGCCTATGTACCTTACGGTTCGGTTTTATTTGACCGCACCATTGCATGCACACGGGTATCCGGAACAGCGGTATTCGCCATTATGGTTGCCGATGCGATTGGGTATTCCGGCTCCGTGATTTTGCAATTATATAAAGATTTCAGTCATTCAGAAATTTCTTGGTTGAAATTCTTTATTGGCTATTCCTATTTCATGTCCCTATTCGGGACAGTACTGCTTATCATCAGTTGTATCTATTTTCTAAACAAATCCAAAAAGCAAGAAAGTCCCGCTTAACAAGTAGTTTGTCAATTCATCCTTCTCCACGATGAAATATTGGATTGGTTTTGTTTGCGGATCAGGTGATAAATAGCATCCTCAGCAAGTTTGAACGACAACAAACCGTTTTCTTTTTGTACATCAATTGATATATTTTGTTGAGGATAACCGTTAGGATCAAGAGGGATTACGTTAATGGATACTTTATCGGCATCCTTGAATTGAATCTTCCCATCTATTTTTTCAACACCAAACGGGTAACTCCCCATATTCGTTATTCGTCCCTCATCACCATTAGTGGCTTCAAAGCCATATGGACGTTCAACAGTCATGGTTTGCAACAAAAGTTCTTTTGATTGGTGAATTGGTTGATTATCCAGTGTAATGAGCAGAATAGAGGCGAATTCGTTATCAACGTCTATTACCACGTCATCCAATTCGATTTTCCCTGCCTGATTAAGAAATCCGGTTGCCCCTTGGCTTTTGGGAGTATTTATCGTTACCAGTCCATCGCCATAATTCCATCGTAATTCACCCGTTTGGCTTGAGACTGTTTTATCCGTACGATCAATCCACCTGGTTAAATTTAATTGTGTGGACAATTCCGGATTGCCACTGAATGAACGTAAAACCCGTCCAACATAAAATGATAAGGGATCAAACCCGCTTATTTCACCTTGAACACGTTCGCCGGGAGGCACATCTTCAAGGCGAAGATCATCAAGCGCCTGACTTTCGGAATCACCTGAACCTTTCATGGCATAAAGATCGTCTAATTTTAAATGCTGATGAATGACGGGATCAGCCATCTTGACATCCCCACGTCGATAAAGAAGCGCATAAGCTGGAAAGTTCCCTAAAATAACCGGGCATGACGCAGCAAACTTTTCCATGGATGTATCCCAAAATGCTCCACCGATGGCAAATGTATAGATACCATCAATCCCCTGTAAAGAACCATAAGCCGATGCCAAAAAGGCAAAGTCGGCACGATATAAATTTGGGTTGGTCCATCCGATTTCGCTTATAATGTGTGGATAATCATTAATCTGAATAAATTGCAAAGGTAATTGAGCGGGTACAGTAACTGAAGCCAGATTCTCAAACGTGTGTCCAGTATCCACCGCATAAGAATGCCGTCCATCGGGACTGTTGTGTGGACCACTAAAATACCCATGACGATCAATTACATCGCCAGCAGTATAAGTGTAGCGTTCGAGAGCCCCTAACATGGAAGGATCGGAAACATGCCAGTTGCTGGTGGATATCAGGTTTTGGGCCCCTAATTGCTCTTTGAAATAGGTTTTCATATCCTGATAAAAGGAATATTGATGCTCAGTTAAAAATTGAACCTGATCTCCCACACGTTTCTTTTTGGCGCTATTTGCCTGTTGAATGGCCCCGCCGGTCATATGCCATGCATCATATAACGCTATACGGCCAGACTTCAGATCATCAGCGCTTTCTTTCCTATTATTCCAAGCGCGATAGGCACTTTGCAGTGATCCATATTTTTCAACCAACCAGTCAGCAAACAACAATTCCAGTTTTTGCCAATGAACAGGTGGGATGTTATCTTTCGTAAATGTCCAAAAGAAATAACTATCCTCGTTGATGATTTCAACAATGGCCACGGCTGGATCATTGGCAAGACTTTTGTTCGTATAGGGATTTTTCGTGGTAAGTAGACCTTTTGCCCATGATTTATAGATTTCCTGCATCCGCTCATTAAAATAGAGGAGGGCAAATGGCCGTTTATTATCGAAGTTTTGATATCCTTCGATTCCATATTCCGGTTTGATCGAGAACCAAAGTGGGAAATAAAAGCTGAGTTTGGTATAAATCCCTTCCTGTTTAAGTGCATGTACCAGGAAGAACAGATCATCCAACTTTTCAGAATCAATCTCATCAACATTGTTAGGATTGAAAAGCGGGCTGTGATAGCGAACCATGTTAACGCCCTGTTTTGCCAATTTACGAGCCAGATATCGTACGGATTGACGGTTTAATCCAGCGATTTCACTCGATAAATTAACAGCCCAAAAGCGAATAGGCTCTCCATCGCCCCGTATAAAGCGATCCTGGTCTTTTTTGATAAAACCGCTTTGCCCGGCGATTGGTTCATTCAGGCTTCCAAGATCAAGTAGTGCGGTTTCGGTAAATGGATCCAACCCTGGTTCCCAGGGGAAAAAGCCTTCATCGGCAAGACCGCTTTTTTCATCCGGTTTAAGTGGGCCTCGTGGAACAAAGGGCATTTGGGTTAACAAAAAGCAATCAAAACAGGCGGTCAGCGATTCACCCTTTTCGGCAAGTAATCGTAGTTCAAAGGTCAATTCGCCTTTTGGCAATGTCACTGATCCCAGCGATACCCAATTGGCGCTGATATGGGTTACAAAAGTCACGCTATCAGCCAAAGAAATATCACGTGAACAAATACGCCAATCCTGATCTTCAAATCGCCATCTGAAAGGACCATGTTTCCAGAATTTGCGAACCCAAAACTGGTATTCACCTGCTTCGGGGATTTCAACTTTATATCGGGCAAATGCTTCTTCCCCCCGCCGTTCACCTTCATTGGTCAACCATGCCTGATTGGAAAGCAGATGGCGTTTCCCATCCACTGCACCATTGGCAAACCATGTATTTTTTGGGAAGTTTGTTTCAACAGGGGATTCCCCTTCCCACCATATATAATTGACATCGGACGATACCGGCAATGTCACACCAATCAGTAATCCAAGGCTCAAAACAAACGATTTAATATTATTCAACATAATAATACCTTCTCAATCAAATAAAATTATGTCCGCAGTTATCGCAAAATTTTGCGTCCGGATCATTCAACTCATTGCATTGGGGGCACGACTTTGATTTAAGGAGTGCAGTCCCGCAATTCGAGCAGAATTTAGCGTCTGAATCATTTTCTTCGTTACATTTATAGCATCTTAAAATGGTTGTTGAATTTTGGGAGGAATAAGAACTGGAAAAGCCTTCACCAACCGCTGTTGCAAAGGTTTTTACACCTTCTTGAGTTCCATCTGCCATATAATTGAAGGTATCTTTAGCTACGGGAGCGATTTCACCGGCATAATAGCGTGCCACAGCACCCATATAACCAAACTTGCATAAGGCAATACCCACTGCAAGAATCGGCATGCCAACAAAGGCACACCAAAAGTATTTGGGAGGGCCGAACGAACCGAATGCAGCGAAAAAACTACCAATCCCAATGATCATGAAGATTAATCCCACGCCAACAACGATAGGCCCTATAACACGTAAAAGTTGTCGAATAGTTTGTTGTTTAGAACTTAATTCTTTTTGATTGTTCATCATGCCACCTCAAAATGGTATCCATTGTAATTGAATTATTTGTTGCGTTTTCCTTCATCCTCTTGCTTTCGAAGGTATTCCTGATACACCATTCCTTTAGAAGGATCTTTGTCATTTGATTTGGAGGAGGATTGGCAATGTGGACACGTGGTGTATTTCATCTTTTGAATTGGGGGTACACCATGAACCCATTTTCCATCGACAAGAATTCGTTTGCACACTTCACATACAACAATCATATTGTTTTTTTACTCTTTTCTGATTTATTTAAATAGATTCATTATTTATGAATTTTTTGTCTGGCAACACCAGAATTCTTTAACATCTTTGTACATGCAATTCCAGCAGCACCCAACCCCAGGATAACAACTTTTATGTCAAAAAATATCCATTTGTTCAACTTTTAACGAATTTAACAACGCTGCTGTAACGACGACAGCGGTTTCATGTTGATCATCATGAAACACAGGAATGTCCAATTAGTATATCAATCATGGGATTGCCCCTGTTTTGAATTTAGTAGCCATAAGCCTCGATATTAACTGAACTTATAGGCTCAGTCACTATAATGAAACACTATTTTGGCTGATAATATTTTGGCAAAAAATCATCAAGAAATTAGTAGAATTTTATTGCAAGAGAGA
>CAZFER010000041.1:0-55175 GCA_964517495.1 uncultured bacterium
ATGATTTGATTTAAGCGATTAATAAAATCCAATGCATTTTGAAAATCATTTTCAGTCTTTCGTCTATGCTTTAAACTTTCAGGCCAATCTTCCGCAATCTTCTCATTTGCACTTTGATCGATGTTCATTGAATTTGCTTTTGAAACAATTTCACTCTTTAAATTGGAAAAAACATCCTCAGAAAAAGGCCGTTTCGCCCACATTTGCATGACGGAATCAGGACCAGCTTCATAGCGCTTGAAATTGATTTCAACTGCTTTTTTGATTCTATCTTCTGGAACTTCTAACTTTTCCAAAGCCAATGAATGAATCAGCTGCTCTAATTCATCATATTGCTCAAGAATAACTGCCTTTTGAGCAGGTGATGGATTGATTTTCTCAATCTCTATTCCACGCTTTAGGAACTGTTTTAATCGCAAAACAACATATTGCACCATTTTATCGGTTTTATTATTTTCCTGATCCAAAAAAGTTGCTTTTACGATTCTATTTCCCTCTGGTGAAAAAATGGATGAACGTAAAATATCCTGATAAATCGATTCAACATTTTGAGAAACAATACTATCTTGTTGAATGCTTGGAAAATTCCCATTTTCCATCAGTGAAGCGACATAATTTTTCACTTTCTCATGAAATGTTTGGATAGATGTTCCATACTTTTTAAAAATTTCCGGATTAACAACCGATTTGTTTGTCTGGTTGGCATGTGCCAATTCCTGCATTTTCGAATCCAATTTCAGTTTGAAATCTTCTTTTCCTAGGTACGCTTCACCATATGAACAGTGGAGACCAAGAAACAACAAAAAAAATAATAATTTGATCATTTTAATCATTTTTTACTCCTTTTTTTTTAAAGATTGTATCGAACTAGTGCAGACATTTTTAATGTAAATTGAATATATTATCCTCCTTTCATTATTAATAGTTATTATGATATAGTTAAAACAAATTGAAATTTAAATGCAAAAATTTTATTGAGTAACCTCTTTAAAATTTTCTCTACTTAAAGATATATTTATTTGTCGTAGTTAATGTGCTATTTTAAGAATGAAATTTCTTTTGTCAACCATAAGTAATATAAAATAATACGTCATCAACCATGCTGGTTGATAGAAATTTCATCTTCTTTAAAAAAATACCCTCCTTGGGGCCTTTTTTCTATTTCGAAACCTCTGGATTTTAATTCCTTGATATCCTTGCAAATCTGTTGAGGTTTTACGCCGAAGCGCTCGGAAAGCCCTTTGCAGGTCCAAAAACCCGGTCTTTCTTTTATTTTATTTTCAATTTCTTTTATACGCTCATTGCGAATTTCATGTCTATCCAGAGAATCCGATTCCCATTGTTTGTTGTATTTGGAGTAGGAATTCAAAACCTTTGTGGCATAACGGCGTCCTCCATGTTGGATGCTTTGTTCCATTATCCTAAAGATCTTGGATACGCAATCTGCGCTCATTACTAGAACCCTAAACGGACCATATTCATACGAAACTGCTTTTTTGAATATCTCAATATCGTCATGATCGGTGAGAACTATTATTGGAATGTGACAATAGGCTTTTTTTAACGATTTTATTAATGAAAGGACATCCTTATCATCGAAAACATAATTTAAGACAATAATAACAAAGCGTTTTTGTTCTAACCACCTAAATGCGGTTTTCCCATTGGAAGCGTATTGGAAAATATACCGATTCTGATTTTCCCCACGAATCGCATTGAAAATATCACGATCCTTATCGATGAAAAGAACATGATATGCATCTTCGTTGCTAACATAGGTTGACGCCTTAAGAGACATGATTCACGTCTCCTCCAATAAGTAAGATAGGTTATTGGATTCCAACCATTTAGCATCAAATCAAGCAAAAAGTACTGCATTCATAATTTATATAGTATCACATTTTATGGTGCATGTCTATTATTTGAATAAAATATTTCGATATTTAGTGCTTGCTTTTATATAAAAGCAGGTATATTTTTGGCGAGCAGTTATTTAGCACAAGAATGAAAGATAAGATTAGCGAAAGTCCCTCAAGGGCAGGCTTTGCCTTGCCCTTGCCACCCAGTTTGGTGAGTTTCCTGGTCTCCAAAATTTGTTTCGTTATCCCTTATTAGAACTTAAATCCTTGAGGAAATATTGATATTATTGTTACAAGTCATTGAAACATAAAGGTTTGTGATATATAAGAACCAGTCTTCATGAATTATATCGCCATACGTCGTAACGTTTTCCTTATCATGGATAAGCGTACCATATTTTCTGAATGCCTTGGATTAATTTCATAGTCTTTGGACAATCGTCGATCATGTCCCAACCATGCAAAAGTCCTTTCAACAATCCATCGTTTGGTTAACACGATGAATCCCTCTTTGGCTTTACGGGTAATATGGATAGGGGTTTCTAGCATAATTTCTGCGAATATGGACGTATGTCCACCATATGCAGAATCACCTGAAAATGCTTTAATCGATGGATTTTTCATCTTTAATTCATCCAACAGAATAACTCAACCATCCGTATCATGCATATTAGCTGGTGTGACAATCACCTCATATAAGAGACCATCAATATCGACCCCTATGTGATGTTTGCGACGCTTTACCTTTTTTTCCCGCCGTCGAAGCCTCGCTCCGGACCACCATAGTAAGTTGGAATACTCTTGGAATCGATGATAATATAAGATGGCGAGGGAGAACGATTTGATTTTTCTCGATCGATTTGATTCAATTCATTTAACACCTTCTCCCATGTTCCACGCTTGCATAGGCGATAATAGTACGAATACACCGTGCTCCAATTTGGATAATCTTCTGGCAATTGGCGTCATTGGCATCCGGTTTTGTTGACGTAAAAAATGACATTCAATATCTCACGAATGGGATGAATGCGCCGATTGCCATATCCATTCTTGTATTCAAAGTGATGCCTGATCATTTCCCATTCGCGATCGGTTAAATCGCTGGGATATCTCATTTTCACTCTCCTCAACCCTGTAAGGTAATATTCAAAATACTTTTAAATTATATTACCAAAGGTATAATTCATGAAGACCGCTTCTAAAAACAATGAAAAAGCGCTTGAGCAGTTGACACAAAAGATATAAATATGAGATTATCAAAAAATACTTAATCATCAATGATTGAGTACACAAAACTCACCTTTTTCAAAAGGTTCTATCCAAGGGGGATAAAAAAATGCGAAGCAAGAATTGTATGAGTGTATGGATTGGTCTGTTTGTTCTGGTCAGTTGTGTTCATTGTGAGGCACAACATATATTTTCAATCAGTTTTTCTGAGGGCGAGGGATATACTGATGGACCAATTGCTGGTCAACCGGCTGGATCACCCTCTCCTTGGGAAGTCTCACCAGCCGACACGGCAGACGAGTTCTTCATGATTGAAGATGAAGCATTGGTCGTCACACAGGTTGATACCACGGATCATTGGATATTCATTGAATTCCCTAATCAAACATCGGGAACATTGATTGTCACGTGGGATTGGAAGTATGTAGGACCAGAAGATGCAAATGTTGATGTTGGTTTTTGTATCAGTTCACTCAGCAATTTTGATTTCGATGGTAATCCTGCTCCCAATTGGCCCGAGCAGGGTGTCATGTCACGTATGCAGCAGAATGATGCTGTTATCGATTGTCGAAATGGTGACTGGGGTGGAGGAGGCACATACGAAGCGTTAGCCTCATTCCCGTATACAGGCGGTAATTGGATCTCCATGCGTTATGAAATCAACGCCAATTTTGCGGATCAAGTGTTTGACTGTTACGCTCAGGAAGAAGGGGAAGATGAGGTTCAACTGGCGGAAGAGTTTGGCTATCGAAGAGAATCGCCTGAGGAAGAAGGACTCAATGTCATATCCATCTGGATGTCAGGAGATACACTAGAAACTCAATGTATCATTGATAATATTGTCATCGCAGGGCCAGCACCTGTAGCGGATTGGTCATTATATTAAGTTTCGCTCTCGATCCAATCACTGGTTGTTGTGAAGATTGAGATAATTAATACTGTAATTCAAAATGGCACATTGGAGCTCGGTATGAGTAGAGTTACCAATGTGCCATTTTTTCATCAGTGGTAGAGAAAATATTTGCTATTCCATGTCATCCAACAAGTTATATTTCTTAATATGTGCCTCAATGCGTTCGAGTTCCTTACGGGTGTTGAAACCCATTACATCGTAATCATGGGGGACATTTGAAGCCGATACGCGGTAATCATGGCCATGATTCCGGGAGGCGAGGTAATAGGCGGCGTCGGTGAGATATAACTCTCCTTGGGCGTTATCCGGCTTTAAATGTTCCATTGAATCATACAGCGCGGATGCCCCAAACAGGTAGAGTGATAAATTCACTCGATCACAGGTGGTTTCGATTTCATACCCTAATTTCTGAATGGATTCTGAAATCGTGAAATAAGGCTCGTTGTCTTTGAGTAATTGCAAAACCTCGGCTTTGCTGATGGTCTGCTCCTTATGTAATTTTTTCCATAACTCGTCGCCCAGCATCTTTTGCAGTTTTTGGGGCCGGTCCCAATAGGTTTGTGCTTTGGTTAGAAATTCTCCTGTGACAATTGGATCTGTTGACCAATGCATGAGATCATATACCAGTTGTTTCAAAACAATATCAGGCTTTTCAATGATGGCACAAACATGTCCTTCCTCATCCAATACCACCCGGCCTGAATCCGGCCAAACCTCTTTAGCACCAGCGGTTAATGTTAAATCGGGTTTATTTGAATCATGGTCGTTTAAGAGCCGATCCAATCCCCGACGAGTTACGAATTTATCTCCCATGACAACCAGCACGTCCCCTTCGTAATCCAAATACTGAAGATAACGTGACGCCAATCGGCAAGCGTGGCCAGTTCCTTGCTGGGCCTCTTGAAATAAAAAAGTAACATGGGGATCATCCTGTCCCACATTTTGAATGACATCTTGATAGCCCACTCCCACGATGACAATAAAATGCTCCAAGCCAAAGAGGCGGTAGGTTTCTAGCGCCCATTGCAAGGCGGGTTTTCCTGCAATGGGGCTGAGCACTTTCTGACTGGTTTTTATTCCCATCCTTGATCCTTTGCCCGCCGCCAATATGACCACCACCGGTTTTGATGGTTTTACTGGAATCGGTTGAAGGGGGAGTGTGGAAATAACCTGCAATTTCTCTTCAATTGTCCGTGGTTCAGCAGGTGGTTCCATCGATTCAGTAACCGTTTGGATTGCTGAAACCTTAAGGCATTCTTGATAAAATTCCGGATACACGTTTTGCAAAAATTCGATGGAAAACGGAATAGGGGTTTTGTTCATGGTGATCTAACTATATGTCGAAAATACCAAAAATTATTATCCTTCGTCATTGGAAATCAGGAAAATACTATACCGAATTTAACGCTCCAATTAAACCGTTTGAAAACAAAATCCCCCCAAAAAAAAGCCGCACCCACATAAACCCAGAGTGCGGCTCCCTGGACCTTGATACCCCGTCATTCTAATATTTCACAGTAGAAATCGTATCGGTAATTTGTTCAATTGCCGAAAGCAGTTTTGAATCCTCACCTATCTCTTTCTCGATTTTGTTGTACGCAAATAAAACCGTGGTATGGTCTTTATTGCCAAAAAAGGTTCCGATTTCAGGGAAAGAATGTTTGGTCATCTTTCGGCTCAAATACATCGCAATTTGCCGTGGACGGGCAATCGAACGGGAACGGTTTTTCCCAATAATATCAGACGGTTTAATATTGAAATATTCCGCCACTTTCCGTTGAATTTTCTCAATGGTGATGTCTTTGGCCGGCCGGTCAAAAATTTCCCCCAACAATTTCCCGGCGGTTTCCACGTTCAAGTTATCGTTGGAAAAACGGGCATAGGCGGTAATTTTCGATAAGGCTCCTTCCAATTCGCGGATTGAAAAACGGATTTTACTGGCGACAAATTCCAGCACATCATCCGGAATATCCATTTCCACCACTTCACATTTTTTCCGTAAAATCGCCATGCGCAATTCAAAGTCTGGTGGAGCGATATCAACAATCAATCCCCACTCAAACCGTGAACGCAAGCGATCCTCGATGGTGGGAATATCCTTGGGAGGGCGATCACTTGATATGACGATTTGCTTCCGCCGGTTATGTAGAGCATTAAACGTATGGAAGAATTCTTCCTGAGTCGACTCCTTTCCCGCGAGAAATTGAATGTCATCAATCAACAAGACATCAACATTTCGAAATGTTGATTGAAATGACAAACGGACATTCTTTTTGATTGCGTCAATAAATATATTGACAAACTGCTCCGCCGATAAATAAGCCACCCGTTTATTGGGGAAATATTTTTGGATTTCATTTCCGATGGCTTGCATTAAATGGGTTTTACCCAAACCCACACCGCCATATACAAACAGCGGGTTATAAGACTGGGCAGGTGCCCGGCCCACCGCTTCAGCGGCAGCATGAGCCATTTTGTTACACGTTCCAACAACATAGTTGTCAAAGGTGTAATCCGCGTTCAACGCATCAAATTCAACTGTACCTGCATTTTCATTTTCAATTACCTCGTTTCCGTTACGCTCTGGCATGAACCGTTCCATGGTACCCACAATGCGAATTTCCACATCGGTTTCCCGATTCAACAGCGCAGAAAAAATATCCGTTAATAACGGGAGATAATTCTTTTCGATATATTCACGACGATAACCACTTGGAATGCCTAATATGACCTTTCCATTGGCATATTCTAAAACTCTTGCATCTTCAAACCAATCTTCAACTTCATCTTCCGCAATAGTTCTATACAAAGCATCTTGAGCTTTTTGCCATAATGCCAAATCATCGAGTGTTTGTAATTCAAATGGCATAACCACCATTTTCCTTGATGCCTCCTTCCCATACGTCCAGGCTCTGGATAACAAGTTATCCACAGGTATGGGCTTACAAACCTTCTGTTCTCAATAGACAAATACAATCGTATCTCACCAGTATTCCTACTGATTTATAACAACTTACAAAAATGTTCCCTATTCGGGCTTCTTCACAGGATCACATGTTATCCACAGGAAGGTGTTAATACCTTCTCCCCCAATCTCAAAGTTATCCCAATAATTCACAGCACTATCCACAACTTATCCACAAGTTGTTGATTTCTTGAAATTTATGTCTCCAAATGTTGTGAGGATAATTAATATCATTCTCTTGGGTTCCGATCAATACCTAACCCCATTTTAAGCAATACGGTAGTTACAATTTATCAGGCGCTAACCTTTTAAAGTTTAGAATGTTAGAGTACCCTAAAAAAAAATGAAAAAAAAATTTTAACCTTTTATTCGATTTTACGAAAAAATGTTATAAATCTTTTACTATTTTCCATTTAAAGGCTAAGTCCTTACAACAAATTGTTATGTTTACTTGATAAAGTTAATAATTTTCAATGGGATAGACAGCTCTCACAAAAATTCGTTTTATTCCGAAAAATCCCTCATCTTGCTAAGTGTTTCATTTTTTTAAGCTTACAAAAATGAAATTCTGCACATTTAACCATCCCCATGCCGGTTGTCTACACAAATATCCGATTTACTTAAATTTACGATCAGAGACGCTATACTTTTTTATATGAGCTTCTTTGTTTTTAAATCAAATTTCACTTAATATTTTCATTCAATATCACATTTCTTATCTTAGAAAGGACTATTACAATAAGGAGTAAACACGTATGAATGAAGCGAAACTTGAAAAAGTACATCAAACCAAAAGCGCTTCATCCCCTTTAACCCAGGAACGAAATAGGCCGTTGCAGTATGGCGATCCCCGGCTTGAACATCAAGCAGTTTGTAACTCATTCGGTCTCATCGATATTAGTCCGTGGTCAACTATTCAGGTTACAGGTCCGGATCGTAAATCATTTTTGCATGGAATGGTGTCAAATGAGGTAAAGGGTTTAAAAAAAGGAGAGGGTAATCAAACCCTGATTCTGACCAATAAAGGGAAAATAATCGCGAAGATGTGGCTTTTTGACCGTGGAGATGATCTACTTATTCTTGCCAGGGAAAATTTAAACGAGCCAATTGTAAGTACGCTTGAAAAATATCACATCATGGAGGACCTGGAAATCAAGGATGTTTCAGGCCAATCTGTTTTGATTTCTGTTCAAGGCCGCCATGTGGAAGAGCATTTAGCACCTCTTCTAAGAAACAATACCCTTCCACGTGAAGAGTTCTCTTATAACTCAACATCCATTCGCGGAAAAGAATGCGAAATTGTCCGCCTTTCCCACACCGGTGAAACGGGATTTATTTTGTTGGTGAGTTCTCAGGATTCGGTTGCTATTTGGGAAGAACTTGTCGAACGAGGGGGAAAACCTATTGGTGATTTAGCCTTGGAATCATTGAGATTAGAGAGTGGAATTCCAGTTTGCGGAAAAGAACTGGATGAAACCGTTATTCCGCAAGAAGCCTTGCTTCATCATGCGATTTCATATGAAAAAGGGTGCTATATCGGACAGGAAACGGTTGCCCGTCTTCATTTTCGAGGCAAAGTTAATCGCGAATTGACCAGTTTTACCATGAAAACGGAGAGCCTTCCTCAAACTCCTTTTGAACTCGAATCCGATGGGAAAAAGGTTGGCAAGATCACCAGTGTTTGCCACTCATATCAATTCGACCACCCCATTGGATTAGGCTTTTTGCGTTGCGAATTACGAAATGAAGGGCAGGAATTGATGGTCAAAGACAATGAAGAAAAATTCGTCGTTAAAGTCGGCCCTCATCCATTGGTCAATCCGATCAAAGTCCATCCCCTTCAGTAGTTAATTTCAATGCTTTAAGAATCGGCATTATTCTTCATTTGGATAGAACGGATCTTTTCATAAGTATCCTTTAAAACATCACCCCATTGGGCATAGTTCAAGGTTTCATCCAATTCTTCGCTGGACAAGGGGATAAATTTGCCTTCGGCAGTGCACAAAAGGGTGCCATCCTCTCGTTCAATGGCTCCTTTAGCCAGGATCAGCCGCTTTTTATCCACCACCAGGTCACTGTAAATCAGAAGCTTGTCACCCGCTTTTGCGGATTGTTTATAACGCACAGACAGTTCCGCCCCATAGCACATGATGCATCGGGATAGAATCCCCGCCCATCCCATACATTCATCCAATAAAGTCGCTAAAATCCCTCCATGAACGATGTTGCGATAACCACAATGAGCCGCAGTGGCTGTGAATGTGGTTTCGATCCGATTGTTGTTGTAGTAAAAAACCACATCCAAACCGATAGGATTGGACCGGCCACATACAAAACATTCAGAGTATCGGGGGAGAGCCAATGGTTCTGCTTTATTCGGAATGGTCATTGATCCGTTGGATTCCTCTCTGCTTATGATATCGTATATTAAACCAGTTGTTATTTGTGCTGGAAACCTTTGTACTCCATTTCATAAAAGGAAAGATGGCATTGACTGATACCTGGATACCGCATACTCAAATAAAAACCCAGAATTTGCGAAACAACCTGTCGCAACTTGAAATATTGGATCGATCTCTCTTTCAGCAAATCAAAAATTCAGTTCACGACGAACGATTACTATTACAAAAAGATTCCGGATTTATACGATGCCGTACGGATAGTTCACCCCCAAAGTGGCTCTTTGGAAAAGATAATCCGTTATCTGAATCAAATGCCCTCAAAAATTCTATCGAAAAAACCTTGGATAAAAAAGATCTTATTGTTCTAATCGGAACAGCGGCAGGTTATGCTTTAAGCCACATTCTTCCAATTTTTAATCAATCTGATTTCCGAATTTTAGTTATTGAACCAACTGGTGCCCGCCTATGGGTCTTGTTGGCATTGCTGGATTTAATTGAACCTATTCAATCCGGCCGATTGCAATTAGCTGCGATACAACCAAACGTACAATCCATCCTATCCAAATTAAAAACTTTAAATTGGTTTGATGCGGTGGACCCGGTAATTTTTCATTCAAATGAAATCCCAAATCCAATCAACCAGAAAGATTTTACAAATGCGTACAAACAAGCATCAGAAATTCATCAGCAGGAACGAAGAGCTCATATTCAAGCATTAAATGAACTTCCCCACAGTCAGCACTGCATTGAACGGGTGCTTTTAATCAACTGTTGGCAGGGAGCCCCTGGTGAAGTCCATTTAAAAGCCATCCAGAAGGCCTTGAATGCCCGTAAAATCAAAACAGGACACGTTACCATCAATCGGTACACAATCGAGCGTCAAGGCGCTGAATACCGCCGTTTTATTGAGGCCCAGCTCATTGAAGCACTTAAACGATTAAATCCTGATCTTGTGATCAGTTACGGTTATCATGGTCATCAGATGGTCCATCAAGATCTCTTTGATGCATCGAATGCAGTTTGGCTGCAAGCCATATCAAATATTGCATATTTTGATCAACATTATTATCCAACAGAACAAACGGCGTTAATTGAAAAAAATCTCATCCCCTTGTTTAAAAAACGTGGAGCAACCAACCCATTTTTTATACCCCTGATGGCTGATTATGTATCACCCCAACCCATTAAAACTGATCGGAGATTCCCACTGGTGTTTGTCGGAAATTCGTTGGGGCTTTCTTCACAGGGGGTAAATGAGTTTTTTCAGCGCTGGCAGGGGCGCGACCAATTAATCAGCTTTATCAAACAAGCGGAATCGCAGCTAAACCGATTTGATTCAGGTACACACCTCTATCAATTTTTCCAAAATAAGCCGCTGCCCCAAATTGATTCGCTGGAAGAGGAATATGCTGTTTTTCGTTACCTCCTTTGTCAGGGTTCCGCCCATCGCCGCCAATCCTTATTGGAGAAAATCGCACCTTATGGTTTAGTTCTTTTTGGAGGAGATTGGGACTCATTCTTACCCAATGATTCGCCTTTACGGGCCTGTTGGCGTGGTTATCTCGCATTAAATGAAGAACCAAAAATTTTTCAATTTGGCCATTTATTTATCAACATTCATTCCGTCGGCCATGTAACCGGCCCCAATATGCGATTCTTTAATGTCCCTGGTTTGGGTGGATTTCAAATTTCAGACCGTAATCAATTCGAAAATTATATGAAAGATCATCATGAGATTGTCTTTTACTCCTCCACTGATGAATTAGTCGAAAAAGTTCGTTATTATTTGGAACATCCGGATGAAACCGAAGAAATACGCCGAGCAGGACATGCGCGTATTCGAAGTGAATGGACCTATCAACATTGGATTGAACAGATAGCAAACGCTTTGAATAAATCATTACCCCCTGTGCAGATTGGTTGACAAACCGTGACGTGGACACCCTTATCACACGATCATAAAGCGAAACTAAATAGCAATCTTGCATGGCTAAGCCAATTACGGCCACAATTACACCAAATCCTGAGCCATGCAACGTTTCTGACATCCAGTGTTGAAATCCAACAGACGGAGGATCAACCCCTAGGAGTACGTTTGAAGGCTCCCGATGAAAAGACAGAAATCGTGTTTCCTCTGAATTCATCCCACCTGATTCAATCTCAATTCAATACGATACAAAGTAATTTTCAAAAAGGTGTTCGATTTCAAATTATTTCTGGTATAGGCGCCGGCCATGCTCTTATAAACAGTAAGCGATTGTTAAACCACTACCATCAAGCAGCGATTGCTGTGATTGAACCTGATCTGCGCAAATGGGTAGTGATGCTATCATTGTGTGAAATGAAAGCATTATGGGAAAATGAAAAGATTTTTTTATTTGCAGGTCCAGACGCTGAACAACAATTTGTTGATTTTCTCAACGATGAATATGTTTACCTGCTTCCCGGCAGCCAAATCTCATATGTTTTAGGCAGCTTATCATCCTCATCCAAAGAGAAGAATCAGTATATTCAATTGGCTAAATCGATTGCGTCACAGATTGAACAAAAGAGCAATACCTTTGACATAAAAACCCAAGAGTGGCTTGATAAAATGGCCACCCCATCAACCACAAAAATCGAATCGGTATGGAGTTGTGTGGCCCGGGCGGCTTATATCCATTATCCTTTAGCACAAGCGTTTATAAACGGTTTCAAGCAAGCTGGGCTTGAGGCAAGCCTTGATCCCTTTGATGACGCATTCACAACCAATTTTAAAATCGTTGGCCATTTGATCGAATCCAAACCTGGTTTAATTTTTACCATCAACACACTGCCTGCCGAGTTGTTACAGGATATTGGTTTTGATCCTGATGTGATAAAAACATTTCAACACCCGCGTGTTTGCTGGATGGTGGATAACACTACTTTATATGAAGATACAGAAGAAAAATGGTTTACGACTGAACAAGATTGGATTTTCTATGCTGAACGCACCTACCAATCCTGGATAGCCAAACGATCAAGCAACACCGCCTTTTTACCTCCGGCCACCATGTTTGATAAACCGGGCCAGCATATTGAGCGTTTCCGCTCGCCCATTTCTTATGTGGGTTCTCTTCCCCATGTTGCGCCTTATTTGCATCATTCGGTGGTGGAACTATTGCAAATTGTTGAAAAAGAGCGCCAACGTGATTATACCCAATCATTCTCTGAACATTTAAGCAACCTATTACCTTCTTCATCTCAATGGCAAGCGCTACAGCACTCCGCCCATGCCTTTTGTGCCACCACACAAAAAGGATTCAAGACCTCAGCGGCTGAATTGGAATACTTTCTCTATAATTGCGCTACCTATTTCAAACGCAAACAGATTGTTTTGAGTTTATTGCCCATTGGCCTCAGAGTATTCGGTCATGACGCATGGCTTAATGAACTACCTCCAGTGTATCGCGACCGTTATGGCGGTTTTATCCAACGCCATGAATTAGCCGATTGCTATGCCTCCGCCGATATTTGCTTGAATATCCACAGTCACCAATGCCCGACATGCCTTAATACCCGTGATTTTGATGTGCCGATGGCGGGAAGCGTGGTGTTGGGAGATTGGGTGGCAGACGCAGGAAGTGGATTACTTTCCCCGGATGAAGAGTTTGTTTTATTCCACCACGAGCAAGACGCTGTGGATATTGCCAATGATTTATTAAACGATCAGGATCGATTGGAAAGCCTTCGCACCAATGGCCATAACCGTGTGAAGCGTGAACATACCTATCAGCAACGAGCTAAAGAAGTACTTGATCTTGTGTTAGGAGCATAAAATGGATTTATTGGGGCGGTGCGATATCCACCGCCCCATATTTTCATAATCAATTACAAGAATTACTTCACATTCATCAAAGTATTCAGAATCAGCATATCCAGCGCTTCATAATTGCGGCTACGGCGGAACGATTCCACTTTCTTGCGATCAATACTGCGTGAAATTTTGAGCAGTAGATTAAACATTTCCCGGCTGTTTTTGAGATGCAGGGTGGCGTTGGAATCCTTTTGAGTGCGCAGGGCTTTCACATCCAATCCCACATACTCTCCATTCAAACCAAATCCGTTTTGATCAAGTACATCCACCTGGTTAAACGCCCGCCGAAGATTAATAGTTCCAAACGCGCGATCCTGATCGTATTTCAAGCCATTTTGATCGTTTAAGTGCACACTTCCCAATTTTTTACAGGAAAGCGCAAATGCCATATCGTCAGAAGGATCCAGTCCAGCCAGTATCGAATGGGCCGACTCAATCAATACACCGACGCGATTCGGATCTTTTGAACGATACGCCAATGCCATAAAATGGCCAACGGTGGGACAATAGGCCTGATCCATAGGCTCGTTGGGTTTCATCTCCCCCAGTATTCTGATATCAGGATCGTGATCCAGCATACTATCAATCCATTCCACCATCCGGTCGATTGAAGCCACTGGATCTTTGGATTCGCGCACGTAAGTCCCTTCACGCGCAGGCCAAAGCACAATCAATGGGGCACCAATCATATTGGCAATATCTATGGAACGTTTTGAACGATCGATAGCATATTGCCGTTCTTTTTTGCTGTTCGAAGTCACTCCCCCATCGATGGTGCGTGGATCTTCCCACAAACGCGGTGCGACAAATTCGGGTTTCAAGCCTTCGCCTTCGATCATCCTTCGCACTTTGGCCACACCTTTTTTGGTTTGGGTTTCATCCCAATCGGCAGGGACCACATCATCGTCATGCAGTTGCACCCCTGAATAACCCAATTTTTTATACTCTTTCAACTTATTCGCGAATGAGCGTTCCTTGCGTACCACAGGGCCAAAAGGATCTGCCCCTTCATGAATATTCCACGGACCAAATGAAAAACGATATTTATCCTTGCGTACCATAATCTCTTTCCCTTTCTTTGATCTATGATCAGGTGGTTTTGAATCCACATTTATCAATTTAAAGTGGTCAAAAAAAATCTAAAAAAAACATTATGGCATAAATTCCCTCCTATTGGAAAGGTAAACTATAAAAATCATCTTATTTTATTCTGTTTATTTGTTTTGTTTTTACATGGAGCTTCGATATAATTCCGTTATACGATTGGAAAATATAAGGGAGAACCATCATGTCTCGAATCACACCCAAGCCCAGTAATCAATACCCCTGGTATGCTCGTTTTTTCTTTTGGCTGCAGCGTAAAAAATATGGAAAGGAATTGGAACCCGCCAAATTATGGGCGCGTTCACCTCGAGTTTTTTTAGGGGTCGCCGCGTTGTTTGGAGCACTGGACCGCAAGCGTTCGCCGATTGATCCGGTGCTACGAGCATTGATTACGGTTAAGGTTTCACAGATAAACTGGTGTACGTTTTGTGTAGATATCAATTCCGCCACCGTTCTCAAGCGAGGGGGGAGTGACAAAAAACTGGATGATTTGGAGAATTATAAAACCAGTGAACATTTCACTGAAAAAGAAAAAGTGGCCTTGGAATATGCCGAAGCCATGACCATTACAGATACACAAGTGACCGATGAACTGTTTGAACGAGTTCGCCAGCATTTTGATGATGATGCTATTTGCGAATTAACCGGACTGATCGCTTTCCAAAACTTGTCGAGTAAATTCAATGCGACATTGGATGTTCAACCACAAGGCTTTTGTAAAATCGCTCCACAACGGCAACGCGAATAAGGGGAAGGTTAAGATTGGTCCTCGGGGACAGCGATTTGGATTTCATCCCCCTGGATTTTGACGTCGTAACTTTTTACACCACGCAAGCATGGGCCTTCGATTAAGTCTCCGGTTTCCAATTCAAACACCGCTGCATGCCAGGGACACACAATGGTGTTACCTTCGATGGGGCCTTCAGAAAGCAAAGCACCGGCATGAGGGCAATAATCTTCCAGCGCGTAAATCCTGCCGTCCACGTTAAATACCACCACAGTTTTGTCCCCAATTTGGGTACTGAGCCGTGAACCGGATTTAAAATTGGATGTGTTAGCAACCGTAAACCATCGAACCATGATGATATTATGCAGATAACGCCTTAACCATCTGGCTTCCGATATCCGCGGGGCTTTCGCATACAAACGCACCTGTGTCTTTTAGCGCGGCTTCTTTTTCTGCGGCTGTTCCTTTTCCCCCAGCGATAATGGCTCCAGCATGGCCCATGCGTTTGCCTGGAGGAGCGGTTTTTCCAGCGATAAAGGCAACCACTGGTTTGTTGAATTCCGCTTTGATATAGGCTGCTGCCTCTTCTTCCGCCGAACCCCCTATTTCGCCAATTAAGACAACACCGCGGGTTTGGTCATCATCTTTAAATGCTTTAAGACAATCCACAAAATTGGTGCCTACGATGGGATCACCACCGATTCCAATACAGGTGGATTGCCCCAGTTTAACATCGGTGATTTGTTGTACGGCTTCATACGTCAGGGTTCCACTGCGCGAGACCACGCCGATACATCCCTCCATATGGATCGAACCGGGCATAATCCCTATTTTGCATTGACCGGGCGAAATAATTCCTGGACAATTCGGACCAATCATACGGCACTCCCTGCGGCTGATAAATTCTTTAACTTTAACCATATCCAAGGTAGGGATGCCTTCTGTAATGCAGACAATCAAACCAATACCCGCATCAGCTGCTTCCATCACAGCATCCGCGGAAAAAGCGGGCGGTACAAAAATCACGGACGCATTGGCACCAGTTTCTGCTTTTGCTTCAGCCACCGAATCAAACACCGGAACACCAAGATGAGCTCCCCCTCCTTTGCCTGGAGTTACGCCGCCAACCAAATTAGTTCCATAAGCCTGGCATTGTTCAGCGTGAAACGATCCTTCTTTCCCGGTGATACCTTGCACCAGTAATTTTGTATTCTTGTCAACAAAGATAGACATAACGGTCCCCTTTTTCTGCAGTTAATGCCGTCAGGAAAATTTGCATTCTATCATGGTAGCCACATTTCGCAAGCGCTTTTGCCTGACCATTGCGAGCGATCTGTTGGCGTTCATCATCGTGGTTAAGATAATAATCCGCTTTGGCGATTAATTCATCCCGGGTGTGAAACACCACCAGTTCCTGATCAAACTCAAATTCATCCTCCAAACCGGGATTGTAACTGGTCAACAAAAATCCCCCGCAAGCCAGCACATCATAAACACGAGGATTAGGTGCATTGATACATTGAGTGTGGAAAATATTGATATTGATCCTGGTGTTGGCATATAGCGAAGGCAGTTCGTTAAAATAGTCAATCCGCTTGCCAGCATAGCATGTGGTTAAAGGACCAGCATATTCGACTTGGCCCCATTCATCATCTCCAAAAATAGTCAATCCTCGATTAATCAAACCTTCCAAAAAATAACGACGGCCCAATGTGGTGGTTTTATTTTCAAGATATTCTGTCAAAACCCCTCTATAAGGCATATCGAGATTTGCAAAGGCCTTCTCAGCTGTTTCTGAAAAATCAAAAGGCTGGGTTATATCCATCTCCTTGATGAGCGCATCTGCTGCCTGAATAATGGATGGATTAACTTTATAAAACACTTTTTCCAACGACAAAAATCCACGAGTTCCCAATTCCCCCACAAAGGCAATATCGATAGGGTGCGTTGTATTAGCAAATATCTTTGATGGATCAATACCAAATGCGGTTCGTACTTCAAATATGGGCTTGTTGGTTAGATTCCTTAGATATGGAATATAGGTTCGATCAAACACCCCGATTATGTCACAGCCCTCTAACTCATACGGTTGTGAAACATAACGGCGAGGATTATCCACAAACCATGAAATTTTGTTTATCGGCAATCGACTAAGGAATATATTCCCTGTAAAGCGATAAGGGGTTGTATTCAGAAAAACAAAGGTGTCGGGTTTAGAGTTTGCGGCCTCATGCAGCCAGCCAGCCGAACGAATAAAACGGAAGAGTGGATTTTTCCAACGCAGCCGGTTTGCGCCATAACCTAAATCTTTAAAGGCTTGAACGGCTCGATCCTGTAAAAAATTATGGCCAGCGTTTATAAACCGAATCGAGTTGGGATAAGGTGGCAAACCTTTATGTTGATATTGAACCTTAATGTTTTTTTGTTTTTGTTCCATACCTTGCTTTGCCTGTTGAAACAAAGCCTCAATCCGCTGAACATTTTCATAGGGATATTCAGAATCAGCCAAGTGGATTTGCAGTCGGCCATAAGCCACCTCTGGATTTTTTTGGAGAAAACGCTGCAAATCCGATAACAACGAGGGAAGCAATAAAAACAAACAGAGGTTAGATTGAATCAACACCCGGCGATCCTTAATGGCGAGAAAGGACTTCATGGCATCCGGACGGTCTTCAATAAGCAATAGGCGCCGATTGCGTTCCTCCCGAATCTCTGCCAGGTTGATCTTATCAAATAGTCGATGGGCTAATTCATTGCTGCCAAAACGGTATACAAGATGAATATCGCATGATTCATCCAAGTGAACTGGGCCAGCAGGTGGAAGCGAAGCAGGAAATTTATCAGGTATGGGCAAAGCCTGAAGCGCTCTTGCCAATCCAGGGTAGATTGGCTCGAGCGCGTGAAGATTCTGTTCTAAACAAGACGAGACTTTCGTCTCACTCATGCTGGTGGTACTACCCCCAATCCCGGACCATTTAAGCATGATGTATCAATCAAACCATTACATAGAGCGAAGGTATTGGGAAAGCGTGCAACCCAGGCTTCGTTTGCCGCAGGGCAGTATTGGCGTCCATTTCCCTCAATGGCAGCGATGGTGGGGATATGGGCGGCCAGGCTTGCCGAGTGCAAAAACGAGGCTCCTGGACAGGTCAAATCCTGAACGCATAAAAAAAGATTGAACTTCTGGGCAGCAGCTCCCATCAACAAGGCCTGGGATTGGCCTTTACACGCTTTGAGGGCAACCCCGCTATAACCTAACTCACGCGAAAGCTGCAGGCTTTCATAATCCACCAGCGATTCATCGATGACCACTGGTTTTATTTCCGCCGCTTTATGCATTTTGTTTTCCGGGTTGGCTTTTAAATCGCGCGCGGTGGGTTGTTCAATGTATTGCACCCGATTCATGGCTGTGGGGGCTTTTTCGTTGATCCGGTTTAGAAATTCAAGCAAGTAATCCACGTTTTGGCACTGCTCATTAAAGTCCAGCGAGTAATACCATGTATCGACTCCCCGTTCCCGCTGTGTTTCTTCGGCGATACGGTTTACCCGTGTCACCCGGTCAACATCCCAATCCAAATCGTTTCCGTTTAATTTAATCTTCAAATGCGTCAAACCATCCGCTTTGATCCATTCTGAAAGCGTTTCTGGCAAACCGTCATTCAAACGCTGTGGTATATTCTCTTCGGTTAAGGGATCAACCGCCCCCACCAGATGGTAAAGCGGCATCCTCGGTTTTGGCTCAGCGGTAACATAGTTATCCAAATATTCACCCTTAAATTGATCATCCAAATAATGGGCCAAATCATGGTTAAGGTAATTCTTACCCAGCACCTGAAAGGCATTACGCTTTAATAATTTCCCATAAGCATCATGGATGGCGGCATCAAAAGGGCTGGCTACCACCAACGTGCACAAAGGTGGTATAGGATCGACCAAATTACACGCTTTGGTCACCCGCTCCGCTGCCCGGTGGTATTTGGGTTCGAGAACATGGTTTATTCCGATAGGATGATCAAAATCCTCGTAGGATTCGGTGATGGTGCGGATCATTTCCGCCAGACCCTTCATGGCGCTCAACGTTTCTTCATACGTATGGCGCTTGGTGGGGAAAGACCACACATTCCCCATAGGCATGGAACCGAAACCTTCCTGCTCCTGCCCCTCACGATCTTTGACACGCACATAAGTGTTTAAAAGCGTGACTTTATCTGTGATAATCCCACCAAATTTCAATGGCGTGCGATAATCATGATTTTCATATTCGATTCGAACAGATTGAATGGTAATATCGTGTTGCATGGTCTCATCCTATTTATTTGAATTTGGCTTTTTTTTCATTTTCGATGGTTTTTATATAATTTTCAGGTGTTAAAATCCTTATTTGTTTTCCTTTTTTTGTTTTATACTTGGCATCGCGCAGTAAAAATGGCCTCGGTTTCTTGTTGTCACGTGTAATCAATATGGGTATATTCAGTTCTCGTGCTGAGGACAAATGGATAGCGTCATATTGATCTAAACTTATTTGAGTTAATGATCTTATTGCATTAGCACCTTCAGCAATATTTTGTTCAATTGCTATCATGTTAAAATGGATCTTTTGGAAAAATTTCCGCACTTTCAATACTTGTAAAGGCGATGCCAGCCCATTAATCCTGACAGATTCTACAAAAGCGAGTGTCAATGCATAAATTCTTATCTCTTTGTTTTCAAATTTCGCCCAAATTTTCTTAATCGCATCAAAATATAATCGTTCATTATTTATAATTTTATATGTTTTGCTCATAAATGCTTGAATAAAATCGATGCATATACATAAATCCCATAACATTTCTTTTTGTTCAATTAATTTCATTTCAGAATTTATGCCGTACTTGGTCAATATGATCTACAGAATTAACACCATTGGTTATATTAATCTCTACATCACTTTTTGTTTCTAATAAATTCCCAATATCTTTAATTATTTTCCAGGATTTTATTTGAGTAATATTCACAGGAATGCCTTTATTATTAAATTTCACTTTCCCAAAAACAGAAACATTGATAGGATCCAATTCCAGATTCGCACGGAATTTTTCAAATTCTTCATCTTCAAAATAACATTTTACACTTTTGCCATACACGCTTGTTCTTAAATTAAAATATGGATGTTTTCTACCTGTTTGAGATTTTCCACCAACTTCCTGTAATTTCCCTGTTAAAGTTGTCCACTCAAAATACTCGTATTTTGAGTATATTTTTAATAATTCCTTCAAGTTTTTTTCTAATTGCAAATTGGTTTTAATCTCATAATCGATATTTACAAATCGAGCTGTTTTCCCAATTCTTTTTACTGCGGTGTATTCTTTATTAAGAGATTCAATTGCTTCTCTATTAAAAGTATCCGGCAAATCTGTCTTTTTTTGAGAAATAAGATATTGATCCTTAAAAAACTCACTCTCTGTTTCAAGTGCCAATTCGGCAGAGCATGTATCACTTGGGGTAAATATAATTTGAAATGGACTTTTCATACCAATGTTTAATACTTGCCAGTTATTTTCAGAACCTTCCGTTTTGGAAATTTCTTGAGATATATATTTCAATGCAGATGTTGTCCCTGTTAAAATATCAGCAATATCTTCAGCAGACATTTTTTCGGGATGTTCAGATAACTCAAAAGGTAATTGAATATTTCCAGACATCTTATTTCTTCTTTCCTGAAGCGAGTATCAATCCATCAGCTGTTTACCATTAAAACAATGATCCCTTGGAGTTTTTATGCATAATACCTACTTCTACTCATGAGATTACTTAACCACTACAGTGATTCCAAGTGCACACAGTGGTTCTACATTCAGTACCAATACCACGATTTTCTCTACCTTATAACCATTCTCATTGTAAGTCGAAATACAGTAAATGTCACGATCTATTCGTTATTTTCCGCCTTTGCCAGAATCACCGCCAATTTAGTAATATATGTTAAATCAGCCTTACAATAAGGCAAATCAAGGTGATCGATCAGCACGTCAACCGGTTCATCCCTCAACCAGGCCAGGGCTTTGAAACTATCGAGCGATAAATCCGGTGGATCAACAAAATTCTCCCCATAATGAACCTGCCTTTCCTCTCCGGAAAGGTTCCAGGTCGGGCAGAGTGTTTCAAATGAATGCCAAAACGTATCCACCGCTTCAGAGGCGTGAGTGGAAATAGGCTTCGCCAGTTCCGGACTCAATTGATGCAGCAGACCCACTTTCGATTTATGCGATGCCACGCGGGAGAAAATAAAATCCTTGCCGAATCCACGAAACTTATCAAATTCCTGAACATTCTCAAATACCGGCAATTTAAAATTCTCTTCATTTTCTATCCAACAACGTATAAGTACATTCAAATTTTTCTGGAATAACGATTTGGCTTTTTCTTTGGTTTCCTTATCATTATTCCATTCTGCTAATTCAGCCATTGCCGATAGGGAACGTATGTATAAATTGGCTCTCCAATCAGGACGTTCCGTTGAGCATGACCAGTTTTCGCTTAAATAATCGTTAAAACACGTTTTTATATCCGCCCAGGCGTCCTTAATTTTCTCTTCTTCATTCAAGATACGCGCATACCGTGCAATGGTGTAAATATGCCCAAAGGGATGTATGCTTATCCTGCGGTCGAACTGCTCAACCACAGAAGGGGGTATTGGGTGATATTCTCTGCGTTTTCCTTGCTCAAGCGGGTATTCACCTTGCTCTGAGTAAGGAGGGTGAGTATCCCATTCTTTAGCAAGATATTGTTTTACTCGTTTTTGAAGTGGTTCCGGCAAAAAAGGATAAGCATCAAGCAATGCTTCAAATATTTCTCCGCTCTCATCGAAACAGAAAACCTGACCTTCAAGGCCCGGTACAAGGTAAAGCGGCGCCCATTGATGATTCAAAACATCGTTTACATTCGCGATAAGCGTTTCTCTGAGCTGATCCAATTTAGGCCGATGTGTGGTTGTTTTGGCCTTGATCGTTAAAACCATCCCCATTCTTTATCATATGTAACTCACGGAGTGCAGGCATCCCTGCCTGCACATATTTTCATTAAAATAACTCCCAATGTTTGATATTTGTAACACCCCTTGTCTGATAAACATAAATTCTTCGGGTTCCTATATCGGAAATATAAACAAAGGTCTCATCTTGAGAGGTATGAATAACGACAGCATCGGTTGGCACTTCAAAAGGTCCATTCGGCGATTCACTGCCATCAACCAGAGCCATAGACTCTTCAGGATTGTCTGGATTGTAAAACGCCATCATGGATTGAGGGCCGGAGTAATCTGGAACGATAATTTGATCGTTCTCGGCATCGTATTCGATTAACTGACCATTGGCGCCGAAAGTCCCACCAATGCCACCTTGAGGAACAAAATGATTTTGAAATTCCGTGTAACCATTCAAATTATCAGCATTACCACCAGTCAGCAAATTCACGCTGCCAAGAGGCTCGTTCGGCTTTTGGCTGTTACGTGACAAATAGATGTCACCCGTATTCAGATTATAAGCCAGGTCACGTTGGTAGGTTTGCCCACCAGAAACCTCACGTAAGGAAGAGCCATCTGTAGCTGACAAGAATTCAACCGTATTAAATGTACTTACCGCAATGGTGTCATTTCCAATGAAATCAACACCATTCATCCGTTTGTTATAATAAACAATGCCACCCCCAAACGATGAATCGATTCCGAAATCCGGGGCGGGATTAATTTTTCTAAAATTGGATGTGGCTGCTTGCCCGGTTTCCATTGTAAGGTAAATGGCGCCTTCGTCGTCAATCGTTACCCCCATGAATCCACGATTGGATGGGACATCCGTATCAGCGCCATCATCAACCAAGATGTGATTTTCGATCTCACTGGCGTTTAAAGGATCTTCAATGTAATAAAGTCCTGTCATATTGGCTTCAGGAGTTGAAAATAGCGTGTAATAAAGCCCCCCATCTGCATCCGCAGCCAATGCCATGGGAGCACCCGTATCAGGAACGGTTTCGAAATCAGTCACGTAAGCAAAAGGATGTTCTGCCCCTGAACCATTGCCATTGGGGGTTTCTCCCTCACCACCCATTCTAAATACCATGATTCGGTACGCGGAACTATCGGTAACGAATACATAGCTTTCACCATTCTCATCTCTCCAGGCGGCAGCGTCTGCCGGTAAAGCCAATGGACCATTCGGCGAATCATACCCATGCAGATTAACAGCGGGAGCGCTCGTGTCAGATGGACGGTACACTGCAATCGTGGTCGGTGTTGTGCTGGCATCGGAAATCAAAATTAAATCGTTGACAGCATCATATCCAAGTAACTGATTCTTTATTCCATAAGTTCCTCCCACACCCCCCTGGGAGATAAAGCCGGATTGAATCTCAGCGTATCCTTGCAAATTGTCAGGGGAACCACCTGTGAGCAAGTTGGCAGACCGGGTTGAATCGCCTCCATTCTTTGCAATATACAAGTCATGCGTGGCGGGATTGTACGCAATATCACGCTGATAACTCTCTCCACCACTCACTTCCTGCAACACTTCACCTGTGTTTGCATCTAAAAACTGAACCGATGAAAACGTGGTCACTGCGATGGTATTATCATCAAGAACCGCCACACCGTTATAGCGCTGACCAAAAACAATGGCGAATCCTCCAAATTCGTCTATATACTCAAAGTTGGGTGCCGGCCCGCGTTTCGTAACAGACGATGTTTCATTCGATCCACTATCGGTGGCAAAATAAACATTTCCTTCATCATCAACATCTATCCCAACGATTCCACGTCCAACTGGCGTATCGGCGATAAGGCCATCATCAATCAGAATATGATCATCAGAATCAGGTGCATCGAGTGGGTTGGCAACATAATAACACCCACTCGTATTCGCTTCCGTGGAAGACATCAGCGTATAATAAACACCTCCATCTGAATCCACTGCTATCGCAATGGGCTGACCAAGATCCGGCGGGGTGGGAAACTCAGTCACATATTCATAAGGAATAGTCTGAGCTGAAACACTTATAACGAATAGCGAATTAATGATTATCGATACTATATGATGTTTCATTGGGATGCCTCCTGAACGAGCAATTATTTATGTATATTTATCATCTTTATCCTGTGAATTGCATATACAAGCAAATTATTAAATCGGTTTTCCTGCAAGAAGGAAAAAATCCCCTCATTGACGAGAATATTTTCTCATAAACATTCTCGACAAGTCAAGCATATCCAATGAATTTAATAGAAATATTACTCTGAGGTTGGTCAAGCAGGTAACTTAAAACACAATAGGTGCCATCAATCAACAATTGAGATCATCTGGAATTAGGGTATATCATCAAATCGGCTTGATGAACTTCCTTCCTCCCCTGAGGAATGTTCTTTACCGAAATTCAATGACTGTGGTTTGGGACCAAATAAAAAACGGTTAAGCCGATATTCCAATATGGTTTCCTTTTCTTTTTCAAACCGCTCCACCAGTTCTTTCAGCCGTTCTATCCGGAGTTCCATATACTCAATCTCATAATGCTGACGTTGGACCTCCAGATCAAACTCCTTTTTTAGTATCTTTTTTAACTGATTTTCATATTTGGTCTTTTCTTCGGGTTTGGTTGCTTCATGATAACGTCGAACTGTCAGCCGCACATCCACAGCAATTCGCCTTAATTCCTCCAGATTTTCAGCCAGCTGGGGGAATTCTTTTCGCAAACGTGGCATGCGGTTGGGTGCGTTCGGATGACCTTCAATACCATGTCGAGGGGGGAGTCGCTGTTCCAAAGGATGACGGCTGATGAAAGGACCATACAAAGGCGGCAAATTTGAACCCATCTCACGGGTTCCGTCTGTTATATCTCTTTCGGATGATTGAATTTGCTCATTCACAGGATGGGGAGTGGATAAAGAACCAGAACTCGAGCCTTCCATACTTCTTTCTTTTACGGATTTCTCTTCATCAATGTTGCTGGAATAGATTCCACCTCCAATAACAAGAAGTAACACCACAATTAGAATATTTTTTATACGTTCCATTAGGTACTCTCGTCGGGAAAGTTTTCAAATGTCTGCCTGAGATCATTGAACATACGGTCTAGATCATTATCCAAAGAAGTAATTTCAGAGTGAACTTGCTGAACGGGGAGAGGTTTCTCCGTTTTTTGAGTAAAATGTCCATATAAACCTATCGACGTGATTAGAAACAACGCGACCCACGCCCAACGCCAGCCGGGAAGTGTAACCGAAAACCGTGAAACATTATCTTGATTTGAGCTAGAGGATCCCTGGCGATACGCTTCTTCCATAATTCGGCTTCGAACAGAAGGATCAGGCCTCATCGATTTCAATTGTTGTCCTGCTTCCACAGATGCGGAAATCAGATCCCATTTTTTCTGTATGTTCTCGTCGATTGAATAGCAATTTAAAAAAGCACGCTTTTCCTCATTTTCATCCGGAAAATCCAAAAATTGGATCATATCCAGTTCGCTGTAATTCTCTTTCTTTTTTTGTTTCCGAAACAATGGTGTAATGTTCATACTCTTATCCTGTTTCCTTGGCGGTCTCTTCCTCATTGGATTGTTTTATTTCCATATACTGTTCGATGAGGGGTTTTAACCGCTGGATCGCTTGATGCATTCTTGATAACACCGTCCCTAACGGTGCCTGTTGTATCTCCACGATTTCCTTGAATGGAATACCATGAACGGTGCGTAGTAAATACACTTCCTTTATCAATACGGGTAACTGATCGACAGCCTCTTCCAAACGAGCGTTAATTTCTTTTTCAACCATCGCATCATAAGGGGAAGGCTCTTTTGAAGGGATCGAACTTAAAAGACTATACCCCTCATTTGTTTCAACACGTTCATTTGAATCAACCCGGTAACTGCGCTTACGAAATAAATCAAGGCAATGATTATGAGCAATACAAAAAAGCCAGGAAGAAAATCGCCCTTTTTCTTTATAATGTTTACCCTGCCGAACGACCTTTATCCACACTTCTTGTAACGCGTCCTCCGCATCCTCTTTACTTCGCAGAATTCTCAATAAATAGTTATAAAGGGCTTGATGGTATTTTTCTAACAGTTGGTCGAACGCACGTATATCCTGTTGGTCGCGATAACGGATAAATAGATCACCCAATTCCTTGTTCGTTTCGTTCATCATCATTTCATGTTATATAATAACGTATTCTTTTTATTTTTATTGAAGGAAATTACGATTTCTACTTTTATTGCATTACAATTAGCCAACTCTTTCTCTCCCCTTGTCATTTTCATTCGGCTAAGATTTGATATGGTTCTTTACTATTTTTAATGTTGGAAACGAATGTAAATATAAAAGAATTTAATGTTTAAACGCATCCAACACAATGGTAAGGGAAAGGATTTGATCGATTGACTTTACTGTTTATATTAATTCCCTGTATTGTTTTATATCTTTATTCCTTCAAGTTTCTTGATGCACCGATCTCATCAGGCACCCGGTCGTTTCTCCTCTTTTGCCGTCTCGGGTTTTTACTCTTTCTGCTTTACCTGGTGATGATGCCACAAGTAACTGAGAAAATGAGGATTAGCCAATCTCCAACACTTTTCGTGGCGATTGATGATTCCCTGAGCATGTCTTATCCCATCGAGCATGCCAATCCCACCTCAGACAGTAATTCCTCATCCCGATGGGAGCAAATGATCGATAAACTTACTGATGGTGATCTCTTATCCGATTGGGAAAATAAGGGTTTTGATTTGAAATTCTCCCTGTTCTCATCATTGGCACAAACAAAAGATGAGCAACAACCATGGACTTCTCTGTTCCCCAAATCAGCCACTCCTGGATTTGTTTATACCGATCTATCTTCTGCCATTCAATCATATCATCAAAATGCATCAAACAATCGATCCTCTTTTTTGCTGTTATTTACAGATGGCCGCTGGAATAATGGCTCCGATCCCGTTTCATCAACCGCCGGCTACTGGTCGGGAACTTCCAATCTCGCCCAAATCACCAATCAACGCATCTATTCTTTCGGCATCGGTTCAACTGCATCATATTTTGATCTGATTGTGGAGAAACTCATCGTTCCCCCCACCGGACGAGAGGGTGAATCTCTGACAACTCAAGCCCATGTGCGAATCAATGGAGATTTAGTCTCAAAAAGAGTAACAACACAAATACGCTGCATTTCAACCCGGAATAAAGAACTGCATTTCGAAGAAAAAGTTGTCGAACTCAATGATCAAACCCGTGAGAAAATCCTCTCATTCAATATCCCCTCACTCCCCGCCGGTGATTATTCAGTCGTGGTTGAAACCCTCACCAACGAGAATGAACTTTACTCTGAAAACAACAAACTTGTCCGTGGACTGAGGATTCGGGATGCAAAAGACCCCATCCTCATGCTTTCCTCAGCCCCCGATTGGGAAAGCAAATTTCTTGAACGAAACTTGGAAGAGCAAGGTATTTTTGATGTTCACGCCTATTTGATGCATGAAAATGGCCTGGCCCGGCTGGGTGATCGCCGCTGGATCGAACAACAAACCGGCAACCCTTACGAATCGAAGATCCAGGATGTCCAAACATTATCTGACCTCCAACCTATACTAAACCGCTGGTCTACGATCATTTTACATAATCTTCGTTTCTCAACCAATCATCTGGAATTCGCCCAGGCATTGCGGGATTATATTGAAAATGGAGGCGGCGTCTTATTTGTACCGGGACCTTTAAATACCAACCCCCAACCCCCCAATATCAGAGACATTCTACCAAAACCTCTTGCTCAAAATTATATGATGGTCCAACAACCGGTTTCCCCAGTAATCCAAAGCGCTTCCCAACACGGTTTTCAAACCGTTTTTCAATCAGTGCAATCGAATGAATTACCACCCCTCTCCCCCTATTTTCAATCAAATATTCAATCAATTGTTGGTACGACCCTTCTAAATGGGCTTAGTGCCTTAAATGAAAATGTCCCTCTTGTCCAACTCCACCGATTCGGATTGGGACGCATCATTACCACTCACTCCAATGCTTTTTGGCGATGGTCAATGATGACCCCAAAACAGGTGACCAAGCCATTTTGGATATCTCTGCTTTACCGGGCCAATCCTAACTTGCAAACCGGCCAACACCAGCTCTATACCGATGGTTCCGTTTATGAAACATACGAGACTGTTCGTATCCTCTATCGATCGCCTGTCACGGTGGATTCAGTCACATTGGCAAGTATTCCGGTTGAAATTTATGGACCTGAAAATAACCAGGAATCATTATGGCTATATCCTTCCGATACTCAAATCAATCAATATGAAGAAAATTATGTTCCCACAAAAACAGGAAATTATCGCGTGGCAAGCCAACTGAACAACGCCACATCTGAATTTCAAGTTGTTCAAAGTAAGGTTGAATCCTATGATTTGCGGCAGAATGTAACAGACTTACGGGCAATCGCCGAACAGACTGCCGGTGAATATGCCAATTTCCCCGCCTGGGAAACTCTCGCTGAATCGATCCCATCAAAAACCATGATTAAAGAAGAACCCCGGCAGCGTTTCTTGGGCGAAAAATGGTGGGCGGTTCTCACCTTAATTGCGCTTCTTGCTTTAGAATGGTATATGCGATGGCTGAGGGGCTTACCCTAACCCTCTTTAATAAAGGAATGATAATGAACCAGGAAACTGACATCAAAATATTAAGAAAACGTTTAAAAGAAATTCTTCTTCAGAATTCCTTAAAAATCGCTCCACCCCATAAACCCTTTGTTCTCGCTTCCGGAAGAACATCAACGTATTATATCGATGGCAAAAAAACAACCAGTGATCCGGAAGGATTGTATTGTATTGCCAAACTCATTTTGGATATCATACAAAATGACGATGTTCAGGCGATAGGTGGCCCTACCCTGGGAGCCGATCCGATCGTTGGAGGTGTGTCATTACTGAGCTTCATCTCAAAAACCCCCCTCTCATTGTTTATTGTCCGCAAGGAAGCAAAAAACCATGGAACCCAAAACATGATCGAAGGGGCTGATATTTCAGGCAAACGAGTTATTGTAGTGGAAGACGTAATCACAACAGGCGGCTCAGCACTTAAAGCGATAAAAGCAATTCAAGCCCACGATGCCGGAATTGTCCGAATGATCTCTTTAGTCGATCGTGAACAAGGTGGATCGGAATGTTTTGATGGGCTTGGTATTCCTTACCATCCATTATTCACCATATCCGAATTACTCCCCCATCCCGCTTGATCAACAATCATTACATGTTGGAAATTATACGATTGTTTTTGTTTGTTTTCTTCCTTTTCCTTTGATCAGGCCGTACAATTTGATAAGGGTATGACAAATTATTACATCGATCCAACGACACCTTATTAAACTTATGTTATTTTTTACCCTGAAGGCAAAGTTAAAAGAGAGGGGAACTTAATGTCCAATATATTAATCAACCATTTCATTATAAGTAAGAAAATTCTTCATCGTTTTATCACCTTCACATTTCGTTCACTCTATTTATTAATCATTTCCGCTTGTCTGGTTATGAGCGTCCATGCCCAGGATGAATTTGTTCCCAATCCCATTGATGACAAACCGGTTAAATCGTTTCGGGGCCTTGGCAAATTGAATACCGCCGCCTTTTCGCCTGATGGAACCCAGGTCGCAACAGCCGGCGACATTGGAGCGATTGTATGGGATATCGAAGGCGGTACAGCTGAACCAATCCAATGGTATAAAGGCCACCAAGGACTAGTCTCCGCAGTGGAATTCTCCCCGGATGGCTATCAGCTGATTTCCGGCAGTGACGACCAGACCCTACGCTTATGGTATGTTGAATCAGGCCAGGAAGCACTGTCAATTCCATCCCATATATCAAAAATTACGGCCGCCGCTTTTCTTCCGGATGGAAGCCGTGTGGTCACCAGCAGTTTGGATAACACAGGAAAACTGTGGGATCTCCAAACTGAAGAAGAACTGCTAACTTATATTGGACATCGCAGCGATGTAAATGACATTGCGGTGGCTGATAGTGGAGAAAAAATCGCCACGGCAGGCAGCGATCGAACCGTCAAAATCTGGGAAGCTACCCGTGCTGCCTCCCTTGTCAGTCTCGAAGGCCACACCGCACCAGTATTGGCCGTGGAATTTGAATCAGATGGAGAAAGGGTTATTTCGGGGAGCGCGGATAATACTGCACGGCTTTGGACCCCTCCTGCCGATTCACCAGATGGACCAGTAGAGGCGGATCTCGTCTTCACCGGGCATTCCGACCGGGTATTGGCTGTCGCCATGTCACCCGATAAAAAGTGGATTCTCACGGGAAGCGCCGATCATACCGCTAAAATCTGGGACGCAGAAGAAGGAAATTTGGTTCGAACCTTAATTGGCCATTCCAATAATGTTCACACCGTCGCTTTTACTCCCGAAGGTGACCGCATTATGACCGCGAGCGCTGATGGACGGGTGTTTTTTTGGAATACAGCCACACTCTATCCCAGAGAGGAGCCTGAACCTGAACCAACCATACCCCGGGTAGGGGGTGGATCACTGGGAGGAGAACCTGGTGATACCCTCGTTGTACCGATTAATGTTTTTAATTTAAACAACGCCACCGCTTTTGGATTTGAATTGGAATACGATTCTGAACTTTTAACCTTTGACAGTGGAGTTTCCACTGATCACACCGTCATTTCATCGTGGGGCCTCGCGGATGCCTATGAAGATTCTCCCGGCCACTTGCAAATTGTGGCCGTGTCGTTGGATGGAGGAACCGCGAATGGTGCTGGATTTCTCATGTTTCTCAATTTTACCGTAAACGAAGATATTGCCACTGGGCAATCTGTTGATCTCATCTTAAACGGCTTCAGCGACGATTTGGCAGGAGCGACGTCAATCCCAATTCGAATTTCAATCGGCTTAAAAGGTGATGCAGACGGAAACGGCCAAATAACCCCTGCCGATGTGCAACTGGCATTCAACATCGCCTTAAATCGAGTCAATCGTACCATTTATCACGTTTGGGCAGCGGATGTTAATCAAGACGGGGATATAACCGCCACCGATGTACAAATTATTTTTGAAGCAGCCTTGGGCCGGGTGGATTTAAGCACACAATTTGCTAAACAGGCTTTTCGCACAAATAACACAACTTCTTTGAGTATAGAAAATACCCATGCCCAGTCAGGACAATCTGTCGATGTTCCATTCTACATCGATCCAGCTTCAGACATTACTTCGTTCTTGATTGATTTGGAATATGACCGCAGCAAATTGCAATTCGCAAAAATTGTAAAAGAAAGTTCATTATCAGAAACTTTCGGCTTGGTGGATGCCTTTGAAATGGAACCAGCCCTGGTCCGAGTATCGGGTGCGGCTTTGAACGCATCTCCAATCAATCAGCCCAATGTATTGTTTTATCTACGATTCAATATTCTGGAAAACGCTGAAGGAACCGCTGAAATTCGAATAACCAGAACCAATGATGATCTGGATGGTTCGCTAACCACCAACGGAACTGTCTTTATTAATGATAGCACCGGCATTAATTGGTCTCTTTACTGATCGGCTGAATCTCTTTTTTATACGTGCGATATAATCCAAAACCACCAAGCATGCTCATGCCCAATGGTATGATCAATTGACTGAGCATGCTTAAATCAGGTTTGAATATCAGCAAATTAGCCCCATGATTGATAATCCACTGCCAATGCAATACAGGATTGGAAAAATGGGGTAGATAGATCATGAATTGCATAATATATGGTATTAATTGGGGATTGTTCTGGCGGTAAGGATAAATTAATGATTTGATGGCCAATACCGGATCCGCCCCCAATCCCAAAAATTGAACAAATAATGCAAATCCTATAAACAACAACCACCCAATTCGACGAGGGGATGTGGTTAATAACGGTCTTCCCCTAAAACACGAAGCAGCAAATAGCATCAGGAACGGCGTGACTTGATAAATATGCCGCGGCCCCCAATCATACCCTCCCGCCCAATTTTGCCACTTCGAAAGAACAGCCAAATAAGCAGCGCAAATCAATCCGATCCCCACACACTCCCTGGGCTGATAACGCCATAATCGATAGATGCCCACAATCGCAAAAATCAAAGGGGGAGAATAAAGAAAAAGACTGCGTCCCGGGGTAAGCAAAAATCCGTGTAACCCTACCAGCAACGGTGTGATAAACCGTATATTCTCCGGCTGATCTTCATAACCCGTAGAGAACGCTGAACCAAAACGATACATATTATAAGCAAGGATAAGGGCCAATACAGCAATAAATGGAATTCCAAAAAGCAATAAACGTTTAAACGAAAACCGGACACTCCATTCCCCATCTTTTAAAAAGACCAATAACAACCAGGCAGCCGCCGGTAAAGTGATGATTGAATCCAAACGTGTGAGTATGGCATAAGACCAAAAAATCCCAGCTATTAAATACCACCAGGAAACCGGGGATTTTTGTTCTGCTTTTAATATCGACCACATTGCCGCAATCAAGCAAAATGCCGACAATGGCTCAGTAAAAAATGTACGCCCATGAGGCCAGGCATACGTACAAAACGCCAACACCAACGTAAATACTATCGCTCGAAAACGAGATATTCCAAGAATTAAAAAAAGATCACAACACAGCACACACATCATCGCAGTGATGCCCATCGTAAAAACAGTCATCCACCACTGTAAAAAATCGGTCCCCTCGCGCTCTCCCTGTTTAATATTATCCAGGTAATTCTTTTCAGTATTCTCAGAATGATCAATCCACTTTCCTAAAGCACACCAAGGCGCCGATACAAGCGGTAATCCCAATCCATATTGGGCATACTCTCTCCCATCTTTCCCCCGCTTACTGGCAAACCCACCCCCAATTGGTGGGATGGCTCCCTTTTTCCCCTCAATAAATGACATGGTGGTTCTTAAATTCAACTTCTCATCCGGAGTGGTTAAAAAATGAGCAGGGGAAAATAACAGGTAGATTCCCATAATAAATACAAATAGGTTCAATTTGATAGGTAAAGTTGTATGATCTATAGTCGCGTTTAACGAACCGTCTGACATTGGCAAAATCCTCATTCGATTTGATTCCGATTAGGCGGTTTCCTCTGTTGCGTTTGGCTTGAGAGATGTAAACTATTCTCAGTGTGATATGTTACCGTACCCTGTGGGGATGGGCTACTCTTTCAAGTTGAATCAGGCCATAGTAAAACTTTAAGATAAATAAGGATTCACAAAAATGTCAGGTCACTCTAAGTGGAGTACAATCAAACACAAAAAAGCAAAACTGGACGCTCAACGTGGAAAGGTATTCACCAAAATTATTAAGGAAATCACTATTGCCGCCCGTTTGGGGGGAGGTGATCCTGCCTCAAATCCACGACTGCGCACTGCCATTGAAAATGCCAAAAACGCCAATATGCCCAATACCAATATTGACAAGGCAATCAAAAAAGGAACAGGCGAATTGCCCGGTGTGACCTATGAAGAGGCATCCTACGAGGGATATGGCCCCGGTGGGGTGGCTGTTTTTGTCGAAGTACTCACCGACAATAAAAACAGAATTACCGCTGAAATCCGGCACCTGTTCGGTAAAAACGGCGGCAATCTTGGTGAATCCGGAAGTGTTTCCTGGATATTCAACCGAAAAGGCATGATCACGATCGATGATGAAAATGTCTCCGAAGAAGAGATGATGGAAGTAGCCATCGAAGCCGGTGCTGAAGATGTCCAATATGATGATGGTTTTTGCGTGATCTACACGGCACTCGAGGATTTGGATGCCGTCCGGAAGGTTCTCGAAGAAAAAGGATATAAAATTGGCAGCGCAGAATTAACTCGCGTTCCTGAAAATACCGTCGCCCTCGAAGGCAAAACCGCCGAAACCATGCTTAAACTTATGGAAGCACTTGAAGATAACGACGATGTCCAAAACGTATATGCTAATTTTGATATCCCCGATGAAGTCATGCAAAGTGCTTAAATTTTTGAATTTTCATTTCTTTTCCCATCTTTTTCATCTCAAGGGGCATGGTAAACCATGCCCCTTTATCATAGAATCGCTTGATTTCAAAAAGAGTTGAGAATATATCGTGCCTATACAATCGGTTGAGCGGATTATTGGTATTGATCCCGGTTTACAAGCGTTGGGTTTTGGAGTGATCGAGGCAAAAGGTCGTCAAGCGAAAATGCTTGACTACGGAGCGATAACCACAACTCCCCGTCAAGAATTTCCCTTGCGCCTACAACTAATTTATGAGGGAGTGGAAAATCTTATCCACCAATACCAACCTCATCGCATGGTTTTTGAAAAATTGATCTATTGCAAAAACATCTCTATCGCTTTATCAATGGGCCAGGCACGGGGAGCGGCCATTGTCGCCGGCGCCCGCGCGGGTTTACCCATGTCTGAATTTAACCCCACTGAAATAAAATCGGCTGTCGTTGGCCGGGGACGTGCAACCAAAGAGCAAGTTCAAAAAATGGTTCAGATTTTACTATCCCTAAAAGAAATTCCTCATCCTAACCATGCCGCCGATGCATTAGCCGTCGCATTAACGTATGTACACTCCATCGACGTTACCCGGCGATTGGATCAATCTGTTCAAATAACAACAAAAAGATAATCGCTGAGAATAATTTGTTTGGGTATATAAATAAGGAATGGAAATAACATGATTGCCTTTATATCCGGTTTGCTCCACTCGAAACGAGAAAACATTGCGATAATTGAAGTCAGTGGAATCGGTTACCTTCTATATATTCCAACTTCCACTTACCGACACTTACCTTCGGTTGGAGAACCAGTCACTCTTCATACCCAATTTCAATTGAGAGAAGATGACGCCAAATTGTTCGGTTTCGCCTCAGAAAAAGAACGCGATGTTTTTCAAATTCTAATGGGTGTGAGCGGCGTTGGCACCAAAATGGCACTTGATATTCTCTCCCACTTACCCATAGAACGATTGGTCGAAGCAGTGCAAAACGATAATCATACCATGCTGTGCCAGGTTCCCGGAATTGGGAAAAAACGGGCAGAGAAAATTCTGTTTGATCTCAAACGTCTTTCCCATCCTTTGCTCCTTGTACCTGTTCAAACCGCACAATCCCCTGTTGCATCTCATTCTCTTTCCAGCACCATGAAGGAAGCCGAGGAAGCCTTGATTGCCTTGGGACTAAAACCTCTCGAAGCTCAACGGGCAATCGTGGCAGCAGCCTCCAATGTTGGCCGTGACGCCCAGGTTTCAGAATTGCTTAAGGAAGCTCTCCGCCACCGCTGATGAGAATCTCCTGAAACCATATTTTCAAAAACGTTATTAAAATTGATTTTTTTTCCAAAATTTTAATAATACTTTTTATATATCACTGGTTTCTCTACGTATATTCTTGAATTGGGCTACAAAATTTGGAAAATGTAGCTCAACCGATTACATATAAACAAGTTGAAAAATGATTCTCAAATTGTATTAAGTCCTTTCATTATTCTCACTTATAAAAAATATATGCTATAACCCCTTAATAATTAATAATATATCATTCACCCAGGTCGTTATAGTGTTCCAATTTTTCGTCCTTTCATGTATTGGTGAGGTCTCATTAAAAATGGTACGATACTTGTTTATAGAAATTGACTCAGGGGTTATTCGTGTGTTCACTTTATAGTTGCCTACACAACAACATTTGAGCTAGGAATTGACAATATTGTGTCATGAAGGAGGAGAAAAGTGGGTAACATTATGATTGTTGACGATGCGGCTTTTATGCGCGCTACACTGAAGGATGTTATTACCAAAGGGGGACATACCGTTATTTGTGAAGCAGTTAACGGTGAGGAGGCGATTGATAAATATAAAATTCACTCCCCTGATGTAATGACTTTGGATATCACCATGCCGGAAATGGATGGCCTGGAAGCTTTGAAACAAATTATGCAGATCGATGCAAATGCCAAAGTGATTATGTGCAGCGCGATCGGACAACAAGCCAATGTCCTGGAATCCATAAAAGCCGGGGCTAAAGATTTTATTGTCAAACCGTTTCAAGCAGAAAGGGTCATAGAAGCAATCAACAAAGTCTTAGGTGCTTAATGAGCATTCAAATCAAGCAAATAATAACAACAAGGAAGGGGTGGTTGTATCGTGAAAGCTGAATATGTTAATCCCTTTGTCGAATCTGCCTCGGTTGTGCTTGAAGAAATTGCACAGCTAAAATCAGAACGGGGAAAATTGTCATTAAAGGATATGAATCAACCCTTTCGTGATGTATGCGCCATATTAGGTGTCGTCGGTAGCGTACAAGGGCAGGTTATTTACGGATTTGATGAAACTACCGCAAAAAATGTTGTCTCTAGAATGATGATGGGAGCGGAAGTCATCGAATTTGATGAAATGGCTCGCAGTGCATTGGGTGAATTGGGAAATATCATCACCGGCAAGGCCTCCGTGGCTCTGGAATCTTCCGGTTTTCCCATTGAAATTTCCCCACCCACTTTGGTTATGGCTCAAAATGTAAGGATTTCATCATTAAAAATTCCTATGATTATTGTCCCTCTAAAAACGGATGTGGGAACCATTGAGATTTATGTGGGTCTCGAACAAGCTCACAAATAGCGGAAAGGTTTATATCAACAGAAATGGCTGGAACTCTTTTTCAATCCAAACAACCCAAGCCGTCTATGGGAACAGGGAATCATCAATTTTTCAAAATCCCCCCCATGACAGACCAGGAATTTAAAAAACTGCAAAAAATTATCTATGACTCTGCTGGTATTGATATAAAGGAAAGCAAACGTTACCTCTTGATTAACCGTTTATCCAAACGGCTACGTAATTTAGGATTACAAAATTTTTCACAATATATCGCTTATTTGGAAAGCGGCGAGAAACGCAAACAGGAAATCGTCGAATTTATCGATGCGGTTACCACCAATAAAACTGAATTTTTCCGCGAATTCAACCATTTCCAATTCTTCAAGGATAAAGTCCTTCCCGAGTTAACCTCAACCAAATCAAGTGGAATGATTCGCATTTGGTCGGCGGCCTGCTCCTCCGGCGAAGAACCCTATTCCATTTCCATCTTCTTAAGCGAATTATTGGCCAATAAACCAAACTTTCGTTTTGAAATTTTAGCGTCTGATATTTCTGAAACCATTCTTCGCTCCGCGGTGGAAGGGGTGTACGATGAATCCAAAGTCAAGCCCGTCTCTCCCGATCAATTGAGAAAATATTTTTTAAAAGGGGATAAATTCTATAAGGTCCGCCCAGAAGTAGCCCAAAAAGTTAACTTCAAAAAAATTAACCTTAAACTGGATTTTCAACGCTCCTTATCCAACTTTGATGTGATTTTCTGCCGTAATGTGCTCATTTACTTTAATCATGAAATGCAAAATCAAATTATTAATAAATGCTGGCATGTATTGAAGCCCGGGGGGTATTTATTCCTCGGACACAGTGAAACCCTTTTCGGTTCACAAACGGCATTTAAATACATCGCCCCATCCATCTATCGAAAAGTTGACAACAGAAGTCAGTAGGGAGGTTCCCCCATGTCTTTCGATTCCCAAAACTATATTGAATTGTTTTATCAAGATGCCGATGAACATCTCCAATTGATGACGGATGCCCTTTTGGATTTGGAAAATGATCAGGGGAATCGTGGTGCATTGGATGCCTTGTTCCGCTCAGCCCATACCATGAAATCGTCATCGGCGATGGTTGGCTTTATGCATGTGAGTGAATTCACCCATCGCATGGAGGATCTCATCGGTTTTTTAAGAGATACCAATGCCCCTATTGATGTCGAAACCGTCAATTTGCTGTTTGAAAGTTTTGATGTCCTCAAGGAAATGCTTGGCCAACTTCAAGACGAAGAAACCGAAGCAACCCGCAATAGCACCAAAAACAAAGCCAACACGCTGATTAAAATGTATGAAAAAATTCTTGGGGGAGAAGAGGTATCAGATGTGATTTCCTCCTCCAATTCAACAAAACCTGTTATTCATATGGATGAAGAAACAAGGCTCCGTGTTGATGAATTACGATTAGCTGGTGAAAAAATTTATGAAATAAACATCACCTTTATCGATAATGTACAAATGGCCTCCACCCGCGCCTATCTTCTTGTCAGCAATCTATCAAAATTGGGAACTGTCCTAAAAACTGAACCTGATTTAAATAATGATAAGGATGATCTTGATCTCTATTTCTGCATATTATTTTCTTCCCAAAAAGAAATCGACGAAATTGAGAAAGCGCTGGATGTCTCTGAAGTGGAAGAGACAAATGTCCGTGAAGTCACTCATGCCGAACAGTTTGAATGGCCTCACGACGAAACAACTGAAGAAACTTCAGAACCAACTCCATCCACTGAACCCCCCGAAAAAGAAGAGGATATAGTAACCTCCTTTGACCGCCGTGAAGATACCACCAAGGTTCAAACCGTCCGCGTCAATATCGAAAAATTGGATCGCCTTCTTAACCTGGCCGCTGAAATGGTCATCCAACGTGGCCGAGCTCAAGAATTGGGTCAACAGCTGCTCAACAAGAATGGGAAGGGCGGAATCGAAGAGGATTTACTCAATACCATTCTTCACCAGGGTATGTTCTTAACCCAACTTCAAGAAACCATCATGGAAACCCGGATGGTCCCCATTGGCACTGTTTTTTCCCGTTACCGGCGCGTGGTTCGTGATTTATCACATAATCGGGATAAAAAAGTAAACCTTTTCATCGAAGGCGAAGAGACCGAACTGGATAAAAAAATCATCGACCAGATTGGCGATCCCCTGATGCACATGGTCCGTAACTCAATCGATCATGGTATTGAAACACCCGAAGAACGCAAACAAGCCGGTAAACCAGCGGAAGGATTACTGCATCTCAACGCCTACCACGTTGGCAACAACATCGTTATTTCTGTTAAGGATGATGGCAAAGGGCTCGATGCCGAAAAATTAAAAGCCAAAGCGGTGGAAAAAGGCCTTCTTTCCCAGGAAGACGCCACCACTCTTCCCCATCGGGATAGTTTGAATCTCATCTTTCGTGCCGGTTTTTCAACCGCCGCTCAGGTCACGGATATTTCTGGACGGGGGGTGGGCATGGATGTGGTCCGGCGCTCAATCGAACAACTGGGGGGATCGATCGAGATCGAAACAGAAATTGGAAAAGGAACCACATTCTCCATTAAACTTCCACTCACCCTGGCTATTATTCAGGCACTGCTGGTGGAAGCGGGCAATGAAATGTATGCCATTCCCATTTCTCATATCTCTGAAACCATCCGTATTTCAAAAAAAGATATTCACTCCGTAAAGGGACAAGGGGAAGTGATTCGTTTGCGTAACACGGTCGTTCCCCTTCTGAACATGAAACGGGTAATGAATATCCAAACGGATGAAAATGAAGAGGATAAATTATATGTTGCTGTGCTTAAACACGGCGATACCTATGCGGGATTGATTGTTGACCGGATGGTGAATGAAGAGGAAATCGTAATTAAATCCTTGGGCGGTGATATCACCCACGCACCTTATATTGCAGGGGCAGCCATCTTGGGTAATGGACGAGTTATCCTGATTCTGGATGCGGTATCTCTCATTGAATCAACATTAATCTCTGCTGTTTAAAACATCCGAGTTGAATGACCTAATAAAAAATGAAAGGTGTAAAAATGTCATGCCGGATCCGGTCAAAGTGCTTGTTGTGGATGATTCCGCTCTGGTTCGCAAAATGCTGACCGATTTTCTGAATCGTCACCCCTCCATAGACGTTGTGGGAACTGCACAAGACGGCACATTTGTAATGTCCAAGATTGAAAGTTTGAAACCCGATGTGATTACCTTGGATGTTGAAATGCGACACAAAGGTGGGCTTGAAGTTCTTCCTGAAATCGTTAAAAAATACCAACTTCCAGTCATCATGGTCAGCGCTCATACCGAGCGGGGAGCCGAGTCAACCCTGAAAGCCCTCGAATTGGGAGCCATTGATTTTGTCACCAAACCCCAGGCATCCGGTATGGCCAGTGTGCAGGATATTGTCGATGTGCTCTCTCGAAAAATTATTGCGGTCGCCCGCCATCATACAAAACCACAAAAAAATATCCGTTCTGTCAAAGACCGGCCCCGTCAATCCACTGCCTCCACCTCAGCAAAACTGTTACCATCCGTAAAAGCCACCCGAGTTGACGTAATCGCTATCGGAGCCTCAACAGGAGGAACTGAAGCCATCAAAGACGTATTGGTCAATCTTCCGGATAATTTGCCGGGGATTGTCATCGTTCAACATATGCCAGCTGGATTCACCAAAGCGTTCGCCAATCGATTGAATAATTTATGCCATATCCAGGTTAAAGAAGCAGAAAATGGGGATCCCATTCTCCCAGGCACGGCACTCGTGGCTCCTGGAAGCCACCATCTGGAAGTCACTCGCAGTGGCGGGCAATTAAAAGCCAGCCTGCTTGAAACACCACCGGTTAACCGGCACCGGCCTTCAGTGGAGGTGCTTTTTCACTCTGTCGCTACAAAAATAGGAGAAAAAAGCCTGGGGATCATTTTAACCGGGATGGGAGGTGACGGCGCCGCCGGTTTAAAAGAAATTCGCGACAAAGGTGCTCTTACCATTGCCCAGGATGAAGATTCCTGTGTGGTTTTCGGCATGCCTCGTGAAGCCATCAAACTGGGAGGAGCGGTTCAAATTCTTCCCCTCTCTCGAATCGCCCCCTTTGTGGTTAAAGCAGTAACACCGGCTCGGCAAACCAGTAATTCACCTTGGACTAATACAAATTGAATGCATCAATTCAAAAGCACCTCACTCGCCATCACTTTTGCCAGGACGATAATCAGTGGCTGATACACCACACCGTGAGATGATTCTGTAAAACGACTCCCGAGTCAGCCCCGCCATCTTGGCCGCCTCACGTATATCACCCTCACTTTGTTCCAAAAGAGCGGTGACATAATGACGTTCGACTTCCAGAATAGCCGATTCTCGATATGACTTAAAATCCTGGCTTATATCACCAAACGGTGATGCTTCTTTTTCTATGACACTCTCGCTGGGCTTGTCGTCGATATCAAGATGTTCCACATCAATATTCGCCTCTCTGGCGTTGAAATAAGCTGCCTCAATTGTGAATTTCAATTGACGAATATTACCAGGCCACGAATAAGCCTTGAGCAATTGAACAGATTTTTGTGTCAAATTCTTATACGGTTGGCCATGTTGCGCGGCAATTTCCTTCAAAAAATAATTGGCAAGCACAGGAATATCCGGTTTACGATCTCTTAATGAAGGCAAACTAATTTTCTGGGCAGATATACGATAATATAAATCCATACGGAAATTACCATTTTTGATCTCTTCCTTCAAATTACGATTGGTGGCACAAAGCAACCGGAAATTACTTTCCACTTCCTTTGCACTGCCCACAGGACGAAATCGTTTGGTTTCCAACCCTCTTAGCAATTTGGGCTGCATCTCCAACTCGATTTCACCAACCTCATCCAGAAATAAAACCCCGCTATCCGCTTCTTTCAACAGTCCATTCCGTTCCACCGCTCCTGTAAAAGCACCTCTGGTCGAACCAAACAAAACAGATTCAATCAAGGACGATGGGGTAGCCGTGCAATCCATAATAACAAATGGTTTTGATCGTCGTTTGCTATTTAAATGAATCGCTTCAGCTATGTATTCCTTGCCGCTACCCGTTTCTCCTTCGATGAGTACTGGCAAATCATTTTCCGATGCCCTCAATATTGATTCATAGATACTCTTCATGACCTGGGAAGGTCCTATCACCCCTGGGAATTCAAATTCACCCTGCAATACTCGTGTACGGTAATCCTTTTCACGCCGTAAAGTGCACACTTCCTCGATACGCTGAACTTTTTCGATCAGCATATTGGCCGTCACTGGTTTGGATAAAAAATCCCATGCCCCCGCCGACATTGCTTCCACTGCCCGTTCAATCGTTCCGTATCCTGTAATCATAATAAATAGCATAAAAGGGGATTGGGATTTCAAGCGATCCATCAATTCAACCCCGTTCGTATCCGGAAGTTGATCGTCCAGTAATGCAATGTCAATTAAATGGCTTTGGTTGAGTTTTAAAGCGCTGGCACCATCTTCAGCAGTCAATGTCTGATATCCTTGAGCCGCAAGTGTTTTGGACAAAACATTGCGCACAAGTTTTTCATCATCCACCACAAGGATGGTAATTTTATGATCTTCCATCGTTGCGTTATTCATTTTTTGACTCATATTTAAAAAAGTGTAATCCGATCAGTAACAATTACATCAATTTGTAATCCAATAAGGTACATTAAAAATAATAAACGATAAAGACAATCCAATATTGATGATTTTTCGATTGTATTTTTATATTATCACAGATTTTCTCGTTTTTGCGTAAGCAACGTAATATGAACAAGTTACAACAAATAATATACTCTTTGATCTTCGTTCAAATCAACATCACACAATATAAATGTTTGGAAAATCTAACAAATAACCTTTTGGCATTCAATTTGCATCTCCAAAATGTAAATGGTAAGCCATTTGAAGTACCATACCCTCCCATGACTGGGAGGGGCTGGGGAAGGGTTGATAAGAAAACGTGGAATAAAAGTCTTTAACCCCCTCCCAAACTCCCCCATTTCACAGGGGGGAGGAGTGGTGGGACCAATTATAAGTTTTCACTCCCTTTCCACTTCATATGGCTGACACATTACCACAAAATCAAGATTTCTGAATTTATACTTTAATCTCAGGATTTTTATGTTTTGGTTTAGCCCCGATTCAATTTTACATGGATGATTTAAGAAGGGCCATTATGAATACCACCAGTGTATTGTTAATTTCGGAAGATCAAAAACTTGCTTCAGAATTGGTGCAACATCTTCCAAAGCAATTTCAATTGAATATAACTCATGTTAGCTTGCGTGACCTTAGAGAAATATTGGGGATAGCGAAACCAATAGCCATATTATGGGATGGCCGGAATCCCCAATCAGATTGGAATTACCCACTTCGTTGGATTCGTGAACGTTTCCGTGGAAGGCCCATTGTTGCTATCTTGAACCAATGGGAAGATGAGAAGCGCCAGGAATTACTCAAGTTGGGTGTCAACTTTATTTTACATCAGTCATCTTCCACCTTTTTTGAGGATTTGACAAAACATATGATGGCTGTTGTCAACGATTCCAAAACCAATGAGAATAAAAAGGGTATTAATCATAATTTGATCAAAAATTAAAAAAATACAATATGTTTGTAATCCATTTAAAGACACTTATTTAGGAGGTAGTCACATGTCGAATCAAAAGCAGAATGAATCACAAATGCAGCAATACGTATGTTTTGTTGTCCATGGCGAAGAATATGGGGTCCCCATTCTTTGCGTACAAGAAATCATCCGATATGAAACCCTTACCCGGGTTCCGCAAAGTCCGGAATTTATTGATGGTGTCCTTAACCTTCGAGGACAGGTTATACCGGTGATGAATCTACGCAAAAAATTTGGATTACCCCCTCGGGAATTGGATAAGTCAACCCGTATTATTGTGGTGGAAGTCAAAAAGCGCGTAGTGGGTATTGTGGTTGATGAGGTATCTGAAGTCCTGCAAATCAGCCAGGACCAGATTGATCCCCCTCCACCAATGGGCACCCAGGTGAATGCCAATTACATTTCTGGAATGGGCAAATTGGAAGATCATTTGGTTATTTTGTTGGAAATCGACAAAGTGCTAACCCAAGATGAAGTCGCCATGATGGAAGGCTCCGTGGCTTCTTGATATTTGAAAAGCATTTCGGGAAGCCCCTGATATTGTCTCAAAATTCCTTCTGCAGTTGGCTGTATCACAATATAGAGCAAACACATAGGTTCACCCCTACTCCATGTAGGGGTTGACCTACGTGTCAACATGATTTTGAGGCAATTTCTATTCTTACCCCCTTCCATATCTAATCAAAGCGGATTCGGAAATCGTCAGCCAGGATATGTCCCCATGGATCGGAGGATTGATCGACAACCTCAATTCTGGCAGTCTGTCCTTTCCATGCTGAAACATTCCAACGTTCATGGCGCATTGATTCAGTCCGACGGCCAGTTGAACGCTGGACAATGTTATTGTTGATGATTAAACTCACATAAACCTGATACGGATCATTCCCTCCACCAACTCGAAACTCAATAAAGTCTCCTTGAAGTTTGAATTCCGGAGATACAAGTTTGCCAGTTACTGAATCTGATCCCTTATAATACGAGTTGATAAAATAGTTTCCTTCAAATCCTTGAATCGGGACTTGTCCTTCAAATGGACCACGAGCAGGTTGAGTACCAAACGCTTCGCCCTTTGCTTGCCATTCACCATAGTTTCCATCTTCAAAGTTCCAATAATATCCTGGTTCTCGTTTAACCTGAACAATGTGATCCAGATGAACATTCCCTTTCCAATCACGGTCAGCGGCGAACCATATGGCTTGTTGATTCAACCATGGGTCCATCGACCATCGCTTGAATTGCCACTGGTCCGTATTGCTCCCCCTCATGGTTCTCACAACACGCCATCCGCTGACGGTGGCTTCAACAGGGATTTTGGTTGCATCATCAACAAAAGTATAACGAAGATGTTCTGGGCGGATGTAATAAAACGTTTTTCCAACAAGAGATTCATTTTCCTGCCGATCGTATATGTGTCGTGCCTGTTTTAACTGCCGAGATTCACCAAGCTGGGTGGTCTGATGAACGGCCAGGCAAAAAATTGACTCAGTGGAACCAGAGGGAAATGACGCGGCAAATTGCAATTCATCGCCTTCGATAATAAATGGTTCCGATCGAAAGGTTCCCATGTTTTTTGGTGTATGGGTTGATCCAGCTGCAAACTGTCCTACCGCGGCTTTTTGATCTTCAGGTTCAATGCCAAAAGCGATTCCAGTTTGTTGTATATGGTCATAACCAAGTTCAAAATTCCACCGTACTCCAACAATATTGTTTTCTTCATTTAAAAACGTGTGTGGATTCATGGAATCTGAATCAAATGGTGTTGGTTCTTCCACATTTAATGGAGTGGATAAAACAGTGCCGGTTGGATAATAGATGTGAAGTTGATGAAGCCGTAATGGTTCCTGGTGACGGCCATACGTATGTCGATAGTAACGTTCATCCGCACTTCGTTTTCCCTGGCGCGCTTCTTTAAACGAGGGGAAAAAAACAGAAATCATGTTGGGCACTTCCTTTAATGAAACCGGGGTGGAACCACTCATTTCCCCATGTTTGGGCATTCTTGAATAATGATGAATCCTCAGTCCCATCGGCTGACATTTCTGAATATGTGTGCTGCAAGCAAAGATTGAAGGGGTGAATTCAATAGCGATTGCAGCATGAGTTTGACCATCCCATTCTCGAAGCTTTCCCTCGATCGCATGACATGTCGATGCCTCATAATCTGCTTCTGGTATGATTGATGAATAGACAAAGGGATACACCACAAGGAGTGCAATACTTAAAAAAATGGTCACTATCCGAACCGGATAAGGAGAAGAGCTGGAATCAAACATCTCTTCCATCCCTCTTGCCACTAAAATGAGATAAACCGGCAAGGTCGGCAGCAACCAGTAGGTGGCATTTTCTTGATCTGCAAAAGAGAAGAGAATGGATTGGAATATCAACAAAGAAGTAACAATAATGGCTGGGATTTGCTGGTCTTTGTTTTGAAGCGAAGCAAGTAAACCCAAAAGCCCAATAAACCCAAATACCAAAACCGTAAAGGAGGCATTGATTCCACCATTGCCCCAATAGATAAGCGTCTGAATAAACCGTTCTGTCCAAAATCCATTGAGTAACTTGCCTAACGATAAGACCGAAAACGGTGTTTGAAATCCTGCAATGAGAGGTCCACCTATTATTTCCCATCGGTAGGTAAAAAGCACATAACCAAACAGCATGGGAATCAACGGTATAAACGCAAAGAAACCAGGGATTTTAGAAAAACTGCTTGTAAATGGAGGATTCTGAATTTTATATAACCAAATACCTATACATGTGAGTCCAATGATTAATGCAAGGATAAAACCGAGACTACCACATAAAGATAAAATAAACATTGGAATTAAATAGCTGAATTGGTTTAACGGATTGGATAAACGATACAGTGTTTCGATCAAAAAAATTGATGTGAATAAATAAGATGGAGAATATTGCCATAGAATCCAGTTATAAGGATGGACAAAAATCAAAACCCAAATGATAGTATATTGCTTGACTGGAATCCACTCGTTTATCAACTTGTGCAATCTCCACACAAAAATGGCAGTCAAACCAATTTGAAATATTCCCAACAAGAAAATGCTATCTAATCGAATAATTTCGGTTGAATAGAGGAATAGAGCGGAGATAAGATGAATATTTTGTAAAGGCAGAAAAACGGCTTGATTGGAGAAGGGATAATTCCTCTCAAAAAAGCCAGTTGTAAATAACACCGTCAAATAATCCACATCACGAAAAGCATATATAAACGCATCAAAATAAGCCAAGCAAAACAAATGAATGACGGCATACAAACCGAAAAGCAATACTGGAAGTGTGAAACTTTTGAAACTTTTGAATTTCTTCACCTTCTTTTTTTATCCTTATACCGCTATTCAATTCAATCATAGACGATTTGTATTTGTCTTAAAACCAATGGATTCAAATAATAAGGCGATTTATGGGTTTAATCTATCGACGCTGATCTATTTTTGGCCTACTATTATAGGCAATTAAAGATTGTTTAGTAGTTGGTCAGCCATTTGAAGCACCATTCCCCTCCCAAGATTGGGAGGGGCTAGGGGAGGGTTGATAAGTATATGTTGAGTAAGAGCCTTTAACCCCCTCCTAACCTCCCCCATTTTACTAGGGGAGGAATAGTGCGACCAATCATAGTTTTTACTTCCTTTCCACTTCATATGGCTGACACGTTACGTTTAATATAATTAAGGTGCAATGCTCTATGAAAATCATGGATGGCGATAGGCGTGATTTCTTGAAAAACATGGCTTCCATTGCGGGATGTTCTCTCTTGTTTTCAGCTTGCAGCACTCTGCAAAAAGATCGTGAAGCCCGTTTTGTGAAAATAAACCCCGAAATTCACTGGGCCAGGCGCAAAGAGTGGCATGGAAAAGAGTATGTTTTCGCGGTCGTTCAATATGGCGATTTTACTCTAATGGTGCAACGCAACACACCCATCGGGTGGACTCTCCCCGGTGGAGTTTTTCAACCTCGGGTATATGGGCGTAAATCTCCCAAGGGTTCGGATCTGGTTGCCTCCGCAGCCGATTTTGTTTTGATGGAAGCGAGTGTACCTGTGGTTTTAAGTAAAGCGGTTATCTTTGCCTATGGTTATGCCATCGACCAAATTAAAAATGAAACCTATCTGGCTCATTGGCTAAGTATGGCCCCCGCCAGCACATATCCACCCGTTCCCCATGCCAATCTTCGTTCCACCACGGATGCCAAATGGGTAACGATGGATGATCCCAAACTGGGAAAATGCCTGCGCCAGCGGGTGAATGAATCCAAAACCGCTGGCGAAGGTTCATCTGTCATGATTAAATCCTGTTAAGAGATAATTCTCTCTCAAACATTCAATAAACTTTCCGGAATAGTGGTCTGAGTGGAAGTTCTACCATTTGTTTTGCTTAAATGGGTTTGTGGTCCAACAACCACTTCTCCACCTTTGGGTTGTGTCACAAAGTTTGAATGCCCAAGTACAATCATCTTTCGTGGTCCGGGAATTACCGACTTCACCCACGAACGAAACAGGACGGGTTGATGATCGGGTATATAGGCGGTAACTTCCAAAAGTGTTTCCGGTCTTAATGGAATTCGGATCTCATGATAATTGGGAATAACAATTACCAGTCCTATGGAATCATTGTCCACCAAATGTCCCCACACCACCATATTTTGATATTCCAAATATTTCAACAAGAGCCGTGTTCCTGGAGTAAGTTGGGTAGTGGAATGAATACCATCAGAGGGCGTAATTCCTTTCCCAAACAATTTTTCCCGGATGGCCGTTATCAATTTTTTCCGAACATCTTTCGAAATTTTATAGACTGATCGTTCAAATCGGTCTTGTTCAAATAACAAACGAGTAAGAGGTTTGATTTTATGCTTTCTGGCAATGAGGTATAGAAAGTTTGTTTCACGTTTGTTCAAACGATAACGATTGGCCATTTCGAAAAAACGTTTTTTTTCACCTTGTTGGTTTTTCTGGACAAGGGCGTAATTTTTGAACACAAACCAAATTAACACAATAATGACAGCCAGACTTAATCCGAATAAAACAGGCGCTAATGCCTCCCAATCCTGATTGGGATTGAAAAGATTGAACGGTAGGCGGTTCATTGTCCGCACCCCCTTTCGCGGCAGTCTATTTGCCTTGCCCCTATATAATATTATAGCAATAAACAGGAATGTTGCCATCTTTTTTTAATGTATTTCGAAAATATGTAGGAGAGTAATTATAAATTAAACAAAAGAAATATTGAACTTGTAGTTTTAACTGCGCATTCCATATCTTGGCTGTTCTTCTTTTCTGCGTCTCTTATTATCCCATGGAATGTTGGAGACAATGGATTAGTAATCGTATTCTTTGGACAAAAAAAAGGGGCGAAATACTTCGCCCCTTGATAGAGTTTTTGGTTGTTTCGGTTATTTATCCTCGAGTTCTTTGATCCGAATGTTTTTGAATTGGACGGCTTTTTTGTAATCATTGCGCTGAATGGCAATATGACCTTCTTTGTGTTGATGCTTCAAACCTTCAACATCAGAAAGATCAACGCCATCCTGAACCACTTCGCCATTAATGGTGACCCACAATTTCGGGGCGACATATTTAATTTCCACTGGATACCATTTCTGGAGTTCCAATTTGACCTCTGTTTTAGGGGCAATTTTTCCGCCCTTGTCATCCATAATGGCGCCTGTTTTCTTGACGTCTTTCTTTTCCTCTTCCGCATTTAACTGGATTTCGATAGCGGATTTATAAATTTCCTTCGGGGCAGTATGAATCAAAATCCCGCTATTGGATTTCTTCTCTTCAAATTTAAAGTCCAAGCGTAAGATAAAGTTTTTGAACTTGTCTTTGGTAATGACGCCCCAGTAATCCCAGCCGCCGACGATCATCACACCGTCTTTGACTTCCGGGCCGGCTTTTTCCATCCCTTGGATGGTCCAGCCTTTCAGATCTTTACCATTGAAAAGGGATTTGAAACCTTCTTCCTCTTCGGCAGCGACAGAAACAATGGGTGAAACACTCAATAACAACGCAGCAATGATGAATAACCGTAAGCTTGTGACTCGATAAGACATAAAATCTCCTCCGATTCTATAGTGGAATATGGTTTGATTGTCAGGGTAGCCGTTACAACCAGTGTTGTTGCGATCCCCTGCAAAGGTTTTTTAAGTATGTATCCAAAAAAGGCACTTTTTTCAAGGAGTTCGTGACCTTTTTTACTATTTTACTCCGAAAGTGCCTTAATCCGAATGTTTCTGAGATAGGTTGCTTTTTTCATTGTTCTTCTTCTTGTTTTCGGTTTGAGCCGATATATCCCAAATGTTCAAGGTTTTCCCGGTCGCGATCGGTCAATAGTATGTTTTCTTGATTCGTGTTAGGAGATATATAGGTGTCCCGAATGGTTGCGGTGGCATCCAAATGTTGTTTGAGCATGGATTGATAGTGAGCTTGGTCAGGCTTATCCAGTTCAATAATATTGTTTTTTTCCAGCGGATCATTTTCGAGAGTATAAAATTCCCACTCGTCTTTTTGGTTCCACCAAATCAACTTTTTGTGTTTAAATAGGATGGCATCTTTATCCGATTCATGAACTTGAGGTTCCAAACCACCACCGTGGTGTAAATACAAGGGACGGGATTCTGGATTATCTGGTAGATCCTTATTTATAAAAGGCATCATGCTAATACCTTGCTTGAAGGGAATATCCTCCCATCCGAAATAGCCAATCATGGTAGGGAAAATATCAGCATGTGTCATGGGATGATTGACTTGATCACCCAGTGGAAAGACACCGGGCCGAGAGACAATCGATACGGTCTGTACACTTTCTTCATACAATTTAGCGCCATGACCGTTCCAGCCGTGCTCCCAAAATTCTTCGCCATGATCGGACAACAGCCAAATCAAACTGTGATTAAGCAGGCCTTGTTGGCATAACTCTTTTAATATCAAACCGATACGACGATCGTCGATGGTAATTTCTGCGCAATAAGCGTCTAATTCATCATATTCATATTTGCCCTTGTACATGGTTTTCCATGGAGCAGCGGGTTCATAAGGTTGGTGAGGTGCGATGTAATGCAAGTAGAGGAAAAAGGGTTCATCCAATTTTTGCAATTGCTTTAGGCCATATGGGGTTACCTCATCCTCCGAAACCGGGCAGATGTAAGAGTCAAATCCCCGGGAAAATCCAAAGGCTTTGGTGATTTGTGAATTACTGGATACAGCAGCGGTGGAGTAACCCGCTTTTTTAAAGGATTCCGCCATAAGCGGAATGCTGGGATAAAGAATGGCGCCATCAAGCGCGTGGCGAGTTGCACCATGTGCTTTAGGTTGTAAACCGGTGAAAATACTTCCAACACTTGGCCGGGTGGAACAGGAAGCACCATAGGAATTTTTAAATAAAACACCCAAAGATGCCAAAATTTCAGAATGGGGTGCGATTACATCTGGATGGCCATACGCTGGGAGATGATCACGGCGCAAGGTATCGATCATTAGAAAAACAACATTGTCTTTATCCGTTTTTTTCCCCCGTATCGGAGGTTCGCCTCCAAACAGTTTAGAGATAAAAGAGGGCTGGGGAATTTTAGGTTCAATGACTGCTCCTTCTGAAGGAAGAAGAAGCACTTCAGGACGGCAGGAACGAAGTTGCTTTGTGGTTAAATTCAATGTACCTTCATATTTCAATTTGCAACCAATTTGAAAAGGTGGATTTGAGGGGATCGAAGATTGTAAATCACCATTTGAATTCACATAAAACCAATCAGTTGTCCAGTTGTTGAACTTGACACTCTGTAAATGAAATTTGATATTCCCTTCTGGGGTAAATTGAATCGGATCAGATAGATACTTAAATAGTACCAACTTGGAATCTTCGATGATTTCATACCCAGTGGGATACAAACCAGTGATTTGAATCGGATTATACTTCACCAATTCACCGGCTTGGCCAGTGTGCATCAAGGGTAACAATGAGAATATGACGAGGTAGAAATGCGATCTGGGATTCATAAAACAATTCGCTTCTATTAGGACTTAGCCTTAATTATACCTTTAAAAGAGATTTTGCGTCATCCATGTTCGCGCTTTTCACCTTTAGCGCGAAGGTTTTTTCCGTCATACTACCGGCTATCTTTAAGTTTACACAAACAGAATCGTTGCGGGTCGGCAACGGGCTAAAAGAATGGTTGAAATTCAGGATGAATGGCTATGAATGAAGCAAATCAGGAAATGATCACAATCGAAGCCAAACAACTCAATGAATTGAAATGCCGTTTGGAGGATGTGGAAGAACATCGGCGGGGATTGTTGGTCCACACCCAAAATCTTGAACATCTGGTTAAGGAAGCGGTCAAGCACGCTCGAAACCTCGAAGATGCGCTACAAAAAAGCATTACCCATATCAACAACTTGGAACAATCACTTCAGGAAAAAGAGAGTGATCTTAAGCAAACTCAAAAAGTGATGGAAGAACTAAAAGCGCGTTGTTACCGCTATGAACAGATGCTGCGTGATCATGGTGAAATTATTGGGGGGACGGATTGATATGCTCTTCCATTCCCATGAATCGGCTTATCAAAAATTGGTCGCCTTGGAAGGTGAACGATGGGGAGAGGAAAAAGGGGATACCCGCCTTTCGTGGTTTGATTCACCCATGATTTACCGCTATATCAATCGGCAAATCAGTGGTAAACCCCATGTTGATTGGATGGATTACATTAAAAAGAACTATTTCAAAAAACCTGCAGAATTGGGGCTTACAGCAGGCTGTGGGCATGGAGATGCAGAACGGCACATTTTAAAACGGAATATCACTCATAAGATGGATGCCTTTGATATAAGCCCCAAAGCCATTGAATTAGCAAAAGATAGACTAAAAAACGAACCTTATGCAGAGAAGGTTCGATACTTCGTGGGTGATGCCAATTATTTGGAAAAAGCCCCTCTTGCGGATAGTTATGATGTGATTTTTGGGGTTATGTCTCTTCATCATTTTGCCTATTTGGAGAATTGCCTGGATCATTTATCCAAACATTTGAAACCTGGAGGCTATTTTATTGCCGATGAATTCATTGGACCCGACCGTTTCCAGTGGAGTGATGCGCAAGTGGATGCAGCCAATCGTATTTTGGCGTGTTTCCCTCTTGAACTAAGGCGCTATATTTTGAATGAGAAAGAATATAAACACACCATCCCACGTCCCACAGTGAAGGAAATGGAGAAATATCAGGCATTTGAAGCAGTCTGCTCAGAGCGGATCATCCCTGCGATCAAAGAGCGGTTTCAGGTGATTGAGATTAAATATTATGGCGGGACGGTGCTTCATCTGTTGTTCGAAGGTATCATGGACAATTTTAGGGAAGAATGGGACAGAGAGCACGCTTTAATGGTCCGTATGGCGATTGAAACAGAACATCTATTGTTGGATAACGGCGTTTTACCCCATGATCATGCCCTTATTATTGCCAAGAAAGTGTGAAAATATCGATTAAAATAAAACAGGAGATGGATAAAGTATATCCATCTCCTTATGTTTCAATAGCTTACTAACTTATTATTAGGGCCCAAATCGGATTATATCGCCTGCGCTTTTTACTCCATTGGAGGATGCATATAAGAAAAAGATATCATCCGGTTTGGAGCGTGCACCGGCATCCGCTTGTAAATCGGAATCCGGACCTGCAGAAATAAGAGCCCATTCGTAATTACTTTCTTTGCCATGTAGCCATTGATGGGGGGAGTTATTGAACTTTTTGGCAAAGGTGCCATACCCTTGGCCTAGCGGGTTGCTATCGGTTTTCCATCCCTTTGATTCATACGCATAATTGATGGGATCTCCATCGGGTGTTTCATACCCTTTTGGGGCGAATGGATCTGGCCAGCGTCCTTGGCTTAAATAGGAGACTGGTGTGGTTAGTGGGTGAAAACGAGAGGGCCATGAGATATTATGGGCTCGGCTGATGTATTTTCCATTGTCCAACTTGTACATTTCCAAGGCCGTGCCGATCGCTTTAAAGTCCGCTTCAATTCGGGCAATTTTTGCCCTTGTTTGTGCATTCAAGAAATTCGGTACTGCAATGGCAGCTAGAATTCCAATGATGGCAACCACGATAAGTAGTTCGATCAAGGTAAAACCCTGAGTGTTCTTATTAAACATTCATTCCTCCCAATAGATTATGGTAACAAAAGGTTTTATATAAAACCTTTTTTCCAATCTTTCATGTCATTTTATCATGATTTGGGATCAATCCCCAGCTTCTTGAAAAGCCTTTGACGCCGGTGATACAATTTCTCTTTGAATTTTAACACGTTATGATTGACCTTCCCTTGAGTTGATAGCATGTTGACCAATGTGATCGCTTTTTCAGTATGTTCAAGTGCCTTATCCAGTTGTCGTGCCCGATGTTCAAAATGTTTTGCTAGTTCGATATAAGCAAAGCAATCATGAAATTCTTCAATCATTTTGAGCCATATGAATTTAGCTTGGCTAAATAGCCGCTGGCGTTTGTACAAAAGGGATAAATGCCTATAAACTTGATACTTATGGTTCCAGGTTAATTCATTGCTTCCAATAGCTTCCTCGAAACACTGACACGCCTGATCCAGATTCCCATCATCTTGATAATAGCGGGCAACACCGATCAGTTCATAAGCGTTTCGAATTTCGCTCATGGGATTTTTAAGCATGCGGCATGTTTTCGCTGTCAACATGGCCAAAGAGAAAATATCCTCCACATTATGGGCTAACACTGGTTTCATACGTGGAATGCGTATTCCTCGTAAAAAATCAAAATAGACATAGGGAATTAATTCTCCCGGGATATCCTCAGCTCGCTGATGGTTGAATAAGTGTGATTCCAAAGTGGAAAGCCTGCAATCAGGCAGGGAATGCTTCCAAAACCGGCGGGCGGGGTGGAGTAAATCCAAATGGGGAAAGTGATCAAATGCAAAACGGGAGCGGTTAATCAAAAAGCGCGAATGTAAAACCGGGATATCAAAACATTTCCCATTATACGTCACAAGCGCGTCGGCTTGCTCAAATATAGACCTCAAAGCGTATAACACAGCGGGTTCCTCATCATAATCGCGCATCAGGTATTGATCGACACAAAAACCACTTTTATCAAAATATCCAATCCCAATTAAAAAGGGAAGCGTTCCGGTTCCCCCTGCCAAACCTGTTGTTTCTGTATCAATGAAGAGAATCTTTTCGATTGTAACGTCTTGAAATGCTTCATCTTTTGCTTGCTTGGATAGTTCAGATAGGCTCAAATCACCAGGGGGGTAAAGCAAATGGTTGGAATCGTAAATCGTCTGCTTGAATCCATACGAACCTGCCGCATTTTCTGTGTTTTCCACACCGATGGATTCCAGAAATTCCTTTTTGTTATTATCTCGATTTTCCAACGCACCGATGAGTTGTGAACCGCTAACTACACCGGGAATATTCAACAGTTTTTCGGGTATTTTGGACGCAGAGGAAGAGGGAGCAGAAGACAGTTCCTCTTTTTTCCCAACCGTGTTGGTTTGGGAGAATTGTTTTAATTTATCGTATATACCCGCCATGACTGTAATCAACACCCGTTCTAAAGTGAATGAAAGTGTATTGGTTTAGTATACACACTAATAACAACAGGTGTAACTTCAAAGCTCGCATCTTGTCTAAAAATGACAATTAAATGGGAATACTTTCATCGTATTATGGTGCAAGCATCCTACCTATTTAATAATTCATCCTTATGATGGTTGCACCAAAACATAGGGCGAACCCATAGGGTCGTCCCCACTATCATTAAGTTAAAGGGGAGGGCGAGGCTCCCGCCGAGCCGTTATACGCCGAGCCGTTATACGTGGAAACGGCT
>CAZFER010000042.1:0-54490 GCA_964517495.1 uncultured bacterium
TCACTTTGATAACTCATCGTATTGTCCTCAACCTTATAATCCATTGAAATTTAATTAGTTATTGATATTATAGTATGTGAAATTCATAAAGACAACTTCTTAGTGTCAGAATGGCCAAGCAATTGGGATACTGTGTACAACGGGGTTCCCCGCATCACCAAATGAGAAGCATACGTATGCCGTAACGTGTGAGCCGTGACTTTGTTTTCACCGTGGGTTGCCAATTCAGCATCTTGAACCACTTTCACAAACAACCTCGCTAAACGATAGCGCGTAAATTCTCGTGAACACTGGGCTGCATAATCTGATTCCGGATATTGTTTCCGCAATCCCTTCAAATAGTAATTGAATTTTTCGGTTAATGGAATCGCTCGGGGTTTTCCAGATTTCGGTTTCCAGTCTTTTCGAGGGGTAATATGCAACATGTTTTTTTCCAGATCAACATCCACCCACCGAAGATTCAATGCTTCCCCTGATCGAAGGCCAGCATACAGCATAAGTCGAAGGTAAGTCTCCATATCCGTTCCGATTTTTGAACTACTTTCGAGTGGAGCATTAATTTCATTTTTTTCCAAATAACGGATTCGACTTTCATTTTCTTTCAAAGGTTTTACTTTTGGAAAATATTGAATGTTTAATTCACCCCATTCAATCGCTTGACGCATCAATTTTAAGAGACATGTAATTTCAAGATTCACAGTTCGTGGGGAAACGGTTTTGAGGCGTTTTGATCGATACTTTTCGATTTTTTCAAGAGTGATGTCTTTCAAATAGGTATTTTCACCAAAAAAAGGAATCAAATGCGCTTGAAAAAAATTGATTTATCCTTGAACCATTTTGGCGAGATTTTTCCTTCCGCATCAGCCAAATGCTTTTCGAGAAATTCACCCAAAGTAGGATGTTTTTTATTATTTCGTTGTAGAAATTCATAATCATCTTCGGATTCGGCAACTTTATATCGATTCAATACTTCTTGGGCAATTTTCTTGACACCGGTTTTACAGGATGCTCGTTTCCACTTGCCATCCTTCTTATATTGAACATACCACGTGTTATTTCTCTTGAGCAAACTGGCCATGATTTATCCCCTGATTTAGGCTTGTACACAAAATTGTACACATGAGAATACCGAACTGCAAGGAAACAGACTGAAAAAGATCAAAAACAAAATTACAATAAGTTCAATAATTTCAGATAAATTAGAAAGTATTTGGAAATAGATGAAAATAGATAAAAATATCGAATACATGAATGGGGTTCAGGCGGTCGGAGGTTCAAATCCTCTCGCCCCGACCATTTTAATTTATAAATATAAAAGGGGCAAACACAAAGGCTTGCCCCCTCTCACTCATAAAAAGTCAAGAAATGATTACTTCGACGTAATCGTATTAATCAACCGGCTCGAATAACTGTTCGCCCTGCCAGGGACATCCGGATCTTTACCCGGGAATTTGGCAATTTCATCCTTATACTTCGCTGCCTTTTCACCCAACTGATCCAGCACGTTTAAACCAAAGGTTGATACATACGCACCATTTTTATTAATGGGTGTCACTTCCATCAATACCTTAAGTGATTTATCCACTTCCTCTTCGTTACCATAACGAGCCAAGGCGTCCGCCGCCACAATTTGCACGTAGGGTGATTTGTCCTCTAATGCTTCATGAAGCACCTTTTTGTGTTTTTCAACCACGTTTTCACCGCGCATCAGCAGGCCCATCGCAGCCCAATAACGAACTGCACTATCTTCATCGTCTATAGCGTTCACCAAATCTGACACATATTCATTTTTTAATGAAGACGCTTTCTCAGCCATCCCAATAATTTTCTCGATTGGATATTGCGCTGGATTTTGCCCCATCTCATAAGGAGTTGAGCCCTCTGATCGGCTGTGGATTTCACCTTCCGGCAAAAAGCCTACATCACAAATATCAAAGGCTAGTTTTTGTTGGGCATTGCGCAATTTTTTTAAAATCTCTTGATGATCAGTTGAATCGGCCAGGTTATTGACTTCATCGGGATCCTTTTGTAAGTCATACAATTCCTCAGCCGGTTTGGTTTCCCAAAAATAAGTCTTTGGTGGATCAAGTTTACCCTCATCGTAGAGTTTTTTCCAAACCTGCGTGGTTGGAGTCTGGAACATATAGGAAACATGCTGACCATAAATTTTATGCGGCATATAATTTCGCATATAAATATACCGCTTATCCCGTGCCGCACGCACCATGTCGTACCGTTCATCCATGCGTCCCCGAAATCCAAATCCAAATTCAGGTTCCGGTGTTTCATACTTCCCTAAAAAGGCATGTCCTTGCATATATGCCGGTGGCTTGATCCCTGCGATACTCAATACGGTAGGGGCAAGGTCAATAAATCCGACAATCCGATCCAGTTTTCCACCTGGTTTATAGCCTTTGGGAGCAAGGTGTTTGAATTTCTCTGGAACATGCACTATCATCGGAACACGCAAACCTGAGTTATATGTCCAACGCTTGCCGCGAGGCATACCCGCTCCATGATCACCATAATAAAAGACGATGGTGTTTTCCTCCAAACCATCCTCTTTTAATTGTTCCAACACGCTGCCAACCTGCTTATCCATCTCCGTCATCTTGTCATGGTATTGAGCCCAATCCTTGCGCACTTCTGGCGTATCAGGATGATAAGCCGGTATGGGAACCTTGTCCGGATCATGCTTCCATTCATGGGGGCGCCGGCGGATTTGGCTTTCATGAGTGGTGGTAAAGTTAAAAACGGCAAAGAATGGCTGACCCGCTTCACGATTACGCCAATGCGCATTGCCACTGGATTCATCCCATACCTGTCCTGGTTTGGCCAGGTTGTAATCTTCCTTGCGATTATTTGTGCAGTAGTAACCTGCATTGCGCAAAAACTGTGGAAACATTTTCATGAAAGACGGCAGGGAAGTCATACTTCGCATATGCTCCGAACCTGTACAGGGTGGATAAACACCTGAAATAATGGTGGTTCGAGCCGGCGCACAAACCGGAGCCGTTGACCAGGCGTTGAGATAAATCACCCCTCTTTTAGCCAATCCATCAATAATTGGTGTGTCAGCATATGTATCACCATAACACCCTAAATGCGGCCCATTATCTTCGCTGGTAATCCACAAAATATTCGGGCGTTCATCTGATTGCGCAAACGCCGGTTGGCTTAAAAACGCGCTCGCCGACACCGCTGCAGTTGTGTTGGTTAAAAAATCACGTCTTGTTATTTGTTTTTTCATTGCATATACCCCTTGTATTAAATTTAGTTTCACGCTCTCCATTATCAATAAAATGGCCCCCTCGTCTACAGCCAGGCTGTGGAATTGGAATGTGTTAACAATACCCAAAATGATAACGATATGACGATTTGGTAAAAAATCTTACCTTTTTCTCTTATGGCCGTTGAATTCTCTTGTTTTTATGATAATATTACGATCATAGAAAACGTAACATCATCAATGAGGGGACTATCTCATGAAAATCAATATTATCTTATCACTTTCATTCATCATGGTTGTAACATCGGCGAGTCAGGTAATAGGGCAAATCACACCCATAGCTGAAATTAACTCGATTGACGAAAACGGAAATCCAACCTTTGAAGGCTTGCAAACCACGAATCAATATACCATCGAAGGCATTGCTCTAAACGATCCCGCTATTTTCAATGGCCTTAGAGATAATGGGCAGCCGGATACCTCATTTATCCTTTATGTTCAAGATAATACCGGGGGAATTCAAGTCTATTCCGGCGGCTGGTACGGCGGAGGATTAAGCAACTACCCCGAGGTCAATCAGGGTGACCGGCTTCGTGTCACTGGCCTTACAGGTCATTTCGGCGGGAAAACCAATATCAATGAACGTCACAACCCTGACCAAAAATTTGAAATCGAAATTTTGGAATCCGGTGAAGATCCTGAACCCATAGAAATTACCGACTTGGAAATGGCAAAACAATTTGATCCTACCCGCAAAACCGGCGGGGAATACTACCAAGGCCGCCTGTGCGTACTAAAAAATGTGGAAATTATCGAAGGTGAATGGCAAAACGGAAGCACCCTCACCGTGGAAAATGAGGCCGGTCAAACTTTCCCGGTTGAACTACGCTACCAGACCGGTATTGCCGATGCATCCCAGCCAACTGGAAAACTCAACATCGTCGGTGTCTTCAATCAGGAGGATACCGAACCCCCGTTTACCGAAGGCTATGTATCCTGGCCACGTCATTTCGATGATTTTCAACCAGCAGGCACGGCCGTTGAGGACTGGAGTGTATACTAAATACCAAGCCTTTACACTCATCGAACTGCTTGTCGTCGTGGGGATCATCGGGGTGTTAGCCGCTATTGCGATCCCCAATATGATCAACGCCATGGTACGCAGTAAAATCGCCGCCGCCCAGGCTCAAATCCATAGCTGTGCGGTTGCCTTGGAAGCCTATCGCGTAGACAACGCTTCCCTGCCCCCCACCCGCTATTTCTGCTTGGCATGGGGACAAGAGAAAGCCAAGAAATACTTCGAATTACCTTGGGAACTAACCACGCCCACCGCTTACTTGAGTTCAAGGCCGCTTGATCCCTTCTATACCTTTCAAGGGGCATCAGAAGAAGCGCCGGGCCAAACCATCAAGTATCGCCGTCCTGGATTTGGCTACTTTAATGATATGCCAACCCAGGAAGGAATGTGGGTGCCCAAAGCATTTCCCGTTGATAATGGCGAGTACATTTTCTACAACAACGCATCGAAGGAAAATCCATCGCATGCCTGTCCGGTGCAATATGGTCTATGGAGCGTAGGGCCTATTCCACGTACGGATATCGGCATGAGCAGTTACGAGCCTGTTCCATCCCATACCTGGTATTCACCCAGCAATGGGACGGTTAGCGCTGGTATTATTGTCGAATTAAGTACAGGACATCATTCACCATAGAGAAAGGATAATCATCATGAAAACCAAAACCATCACAACGTTATGTTTGGCGGCACTTAGTCTAACGGTCATTTTCGCTTATGCTCATCTCATGGAATCTCATGTCCCTTTTAAACCGGCCACCGTTGAAGAACTGGAACGCTTCCACGGTCATCTAGGCCCCTTTGTCGTGCTCGGTGCCAAAATGGGTGAATATGCCGTAACCCAACACGATATGCCTCGCTATTTCGGCGTTATGGTCAATGTGGAATGCCCCAAAGAACCTCCGACCTCCTGCTTGATCGATGGCTTGCAATACACCGCCGGGGCAACCTTTGGCAAGAAAAATATTAACCATACGTTCAATGATCATATTCGAGTTACCATCCAAAATGTGGATACCAAATTAAAGGTTATCTACAAACTCAAACCGCAGACCTTGGATTGGCTCGAAAAATGGGCAAAAGAAAATATCCCCGTTGAAAAACGCGGCCTACGCATGTTTGATCTATCCGCCGAGGAATTATTTGACATTGAAGTGAAACAAGGTAACTGAAATTCCCTAACCTGAATCAGCATGAATGATCATCCCTTTGCCATCCTTGCAAATCTGTTGAGGTTTTACGCCGAAATGCTCGGGAAGCCCCTTGCAGATCCAAAAACCCGGTCTTTCTTTTATTTGCGGCTTTTCTGTTGGAAGCGTATTGTAAAATGAACCGATTCTGATTTTCCCCACGAATCGCATTGAAAATATTACAATCCTTATCATCGGAGATAAGTTTCGATACAATTTTTCATGATAAACGGGAAATATATACTTCTGGAAAGAAATGAAGCAATTTTGTAAACAATTCGAATAATTTTTTTCTTTTCAACGCCCCTCTACATATTTGAAGAGGGGCGTTAAGGGGTAAATCAAGCGGATTTAAAGCCGTTGGGGATCATGGGCATGGAGCGGATTCGTTTGCCGGTGGCGTTGTAAACCGCGTTGGCGATGGCGGGTGCGATGGCGACGATGGGGGTTTCTCCCGCCCCTGCGGATCGAATGTCTTTTCGATCGAGTAATACAATCTCAATCTTGGGGGCATCTTTAATACGGGGAACCTGATACTTTGAAAGGCGTGGATTTTTGATTTTCCCATCCGCGAATTCAATCTCTTCATACAAGGCGCCGCCGATTCCCATCATGATCATGCCTTCGATCTGGTTTTTCAGTTGATCGGGATTGACCACGGCTCCGCAGTCATAGGCCACTAGCACACGGACGATTTTGATATCATCATCCACGATTTCGATTTCAGCGCAGTTGGCCACATAACTATCCTTTTCGAAACCACCGGCAAGGCCATAGCCGCGTGTTTTAGTGGATTGTTTATCTTCCCAGCCGAATTGTTCAGCCGCTGCGGTTAATACCGCTTTCAACCGTTCATCCTTTAAGTTATGTAAACGAAATTGAAGAGCATCCATCCTGGCGGCATGGGCTAATTCATCGATAAACGACTCACGGGCGAAGTGATTGGCAGTGGCGGCCAGGCAGCGGTAGGAACCCTGGCGCAGAGGCGAATCGGATCGATGAAATTCCACCCGTTGGTTGGGAATATCATACAAAGGACGAATGGCGGAACCACCGGAATTATAATTGTCAAATTCCCATGCGTTAATGCGTCCATCCTTGCGAATGGCCCCTTTCACATCGATCACACCAGCGGGGCGAAAATAAGCCCAGGTAAATTCCTCTTCGCGGGTCCAGATCAGTTTAACCGGGCGGCCCACCTCGCGCGCCAGGCGGGCGGCTTCGACTGCGGCTTCGCCGGTGTGTTTGCCTCCATAGCCCGAGCCGGTATCCGGCATAATAACACGGACTTTTTCTTCCGGCATTTGAAAGGCGCGTGACAATTCGGATTGCACACCGAAGGGACGCTGGGTTCCCGTCCATGCCGTAACTTGATCGCCGTCCCACACCGCCACGGCGGCCCGTGGTTCAAGCGGGGTATGGGCGATATAGGCGATGGTGTATGTTTGTTCCAAAGTCTGATCGGCTTCTTTATAACCCTCATCCAGAAAACCATCCGTATCACCATTGCCACGCCGGGATCGGCGGGTGTTTTCCTTGAGATGATCAAACAAATCTTTATTGGAAATTTGAGGTGATGTGTCCCATTCGGCTTTAATCGCTTCCAAGGCTTGAGAGGCTTTATATTCATCGGGAGCCACCACACCTATAAAATCACCTTCATGCACCACGGTCACATCCTTCATGGATTTGGTGGCGGAAAAATCGACAGAGCGCAGTTTGGCATTAAAAGCGGGAGGACGGAGGATTTTGCCATGCAATATCCTGGGTATGGTAATATCCGAGGTGTAACGATGTTCACCGGTTACGAATTTTTGAGCATCCACTTTCGGAACTGATGTACCAGCGATTTTCCATTTTTCGGCAGGTTTGGCTGAGATATCGTCACTGATGGTTTTCATTAATTCCTGGCCTTGGGTTAATGTTCCGATGTCGATCGATTGAGCTGTTCCAGGGCGCATGATTTTACCTTCACGCATGGTTAGGGAATCCCGGTCGGTATTCCATTTTTGCGCGGCAAGATCAATCAGCATTTCACGTGCGGCAACCGCCGCTTGATGTAATATGGGAAACGTACGCGGCGTGGTTTGGCTGCCAAACGTGCCCCGGTCATAAGGGGTAAGGAACGTATCCCCCATAACCATTTGGATGGATGAGAAAGGGACGGGCAATTCTTCGGCAACAGCCTGGCTTAGGGAGGTGCGGATATTCTGACCCATTTCGGCTTTCCCGCAATACACCGTAACGGTGCCATTTTCATTGATATGCAGCCAGGCGCCTATTTCAGGGGGATTACGCCGGCCCGCAGCAAAACGCCGGTCGACATCATATTCGGCAGCCTCACCCGGACCAACAAGGGTTAGGACCAACAGACCTGATCCGAGTATTTTGAAAAACTCACGACGGGTTACTTCGAACTTATATATTGGATCTTCGCTTAACTCGTAGCGTTCCGGCTCAATGGTGGAGGGAAACATCATTTCATCTTTCATTTTCCACCTCGCTTCATTTGATCGGCCGCGTGTTGAACGGCTTTTATAATACGTGTATACGTTCCGCAACGGCATATATTGCCTTGCATGTTTTGTAAAATATCTTCTGTTGAGGGATTGGGATTTTGATTGAGAAGCGCCACGCCGGACATAAGCATCCCGGGTGTACAATAGCCACATTGAAACGCTTCTTCATCCACAAAGGCCTGTTGTAATGGATGAAGCCTGCCGTTGGCCGCCAGGCTCTCAATGGTGGTGATATCTTTGCCATCCACCGAGTCAACGCGGGTTATGCATGATCGTCGAGGTTGGCCATCGATTAAAACGGTGCATGCTCCGCACTGCCCTTCCCCACAGCCATACTTTGTGCCGGTCAAATCCAATTCGTCGCGCAAGACAAACAATAACGTTCGGTTTGGATCGGTTTTGACCTTGTGCGCCTTTCCATTCACTTTTAAAGCATATTCTTTTTCCATTTTGTCCCTGTTTTACAAATTAATAATAACTATGAATACAATGGTAGATTTTGTTATTAATATGTGTCGAATTTTAGTAGATTCATGTTCCTTTTGAGCATAAATTTTTTAATCCCAAATGGGCACACCCAATTCTTTAAATTGAGCAGCGGCATTTAGAAAATGAGCAGTAATCCAAAAGACCGTCCAGGTTTCGTTATAGCCTCCCCGGAGTGCGTATATATCATCCGCTTTACCATGTTGAGTATAATTTGTGTGTTGGGGTTGTTCGCCTTGACTGCCATAGGGATCAATCAGTTGTCCGCAACTGCGGTACATCACTTCCGCCAGGCGTTTGAGATCATTACGTTTAAGATGTTTCCCCACCCGATACACATCGGGGGCAATCAAGACACCGAATACATCAATATGTTGGTTTTGAGGGGAAACCACCGTCCATCCTCGTGTTTTAAAGAAGTGATCGCGAAGCCGTCCTGGCGGCATATCAATATCCCAAACAACGACATAGCTGATGGCAACATCACAGGCATGTTCAGCCCATTCTAAATAGTGAGGCTCCCCAGTGGTTTCATATAGTTCCAAAAAGCCTTGCAAGGCGGCAAAGGCGCCTTCTTTATCTTCACAACTGGCATCCAATGTTCCACCCCAGTAAGGTTCTTTCATATCCACATGGCGCCTGGCATAATGGTGGCCTGCTTTTACGGCGGCTTTCAAAAAACGTTCATCATCAAAAAAGCGATAGGCATAGCACAAAGGAGCAATGAAGAAGGCCTCATTGGTGGATTCAGGTTTCCAGTTGTCTTGCATGATTCGATTGGCATGAAAAGATGCAGCTTTTTTTAGGAACGCTTCCCATTTGGAGGAATCGTAGTTCCCTTCCCTGGCCAGTTTGATGGCATGTGCCATGTTAAGCATGCCCTGGCCTTGGGAAAGTGGTTCATGGCGGCTCCATTCATTGGTTTCATAGTTATACCAAGTATGAAATCCCTTATCGTAAAACTTGGCGTTTGATAGGAAATCGAGTGAATCTTGAACATAACGGGTGATGGCGGGATCGTCAAGTTCATCTCCAAGCCCTTGTAATGCATAGCCTGGAGCGGCAGCCTGGCCGCACCAGCCAATAACAAAAAAGTCGCGATCGGGATATTTTTTGAATCCCGCGGCGCCATTCTCCCGATGCCACCGTGTTTTTGAAAAACGGTATTTGGCTTGAATAATTTCTTTGAATGTAGGCAGGCCATCGAGTGAATACGGCTGAAACAGATCAAGTGATGTTTGGATTGGTTGTTGAAATCCACTGCCTTCTCTCTCCACGGGAAATGCTTCAAGGTAAAAGGTTTTCTCAATAATCCTTCCTGGAGGAATAGAGAGATAAGCACCGGGAAAAGAAACAAAACCTGGTTGGATGGCTTTAATCACACTGCGCTGGCCGTTGGAAGCACACGGGCCGGATAGCAAGGCTAATTCACTGCCCTCTTTGAGCGCCGTAATGCCCATCGACCACCATTGATCGGGAAGGTTGCCATGAGGAACGGGAGATGGCAGGGAATGCATCGCTACACCTCGCCATTGTTGTTTCTTTTGCCACTCAAGACTAACAAAAGGCATGGGGAAACGATGTTCTTCGTAGAAGGATTCCTCACCAGCCTGACCGTTGTAAACGGGCACTTTACCACTACGGGCTCCAGAAGGATTACCGTAATAGAGTATGCCAGGCATGAATACCCGCTTGCCAGTTCCTGGGGTTTGATACCTTACCGAGAGCGTGCATTGCTCGAGTGTGTTATCTCCATGCCATTCAAAACGGCGAATACATTGAATACGTTCTCCCTGTTTACGGTAGGAATCTGATAATTGCCATGTGCCTTGATCGCTTTTTAACTCTCCTTTCATGATCGTCCATTCACCCCTCGTTATTACTTCTGATGGGTGGGCATGCCGCCAATCGGCTGGCCACTCATTGCGCCAATCATACGCAATAGACCATAAACCTTCGGTTGGAGAATTCAGCGCAAGGGTATCATCCACGGTAACCTCAACACGGTAATGATCCTTATCTTTCTCTATCCGTAAATCAGAGGAGTGTGCAAACTCAATCCCCATCAATATAATGAGAAGCCATATTGGCAGGACCGTTAACAAGCATTTTTTTTGATTCATGGTTTCTTCTTTCTCTGGAGAAATTATCGTTGTGGGCATCTTATCAAAGATTATACTTGGGGGGAATAGTCATAATGGACTGCTTTAAAATGTCATAAGATGACCAGCCTGATCCTCACCCTGTTCATCCAAAACAAGGGCAAGGATTTTCGGATGAGCAGCACCAAAGCGATTTATTTCATCCTTATTCATTACCATAAAAGCGGTTGATAAAGCATCCGCTTTACCCGCGCGATCAGCCAACGCCCACGCACTGCGCCATAGGTTTGTCCTTTTGCCAGAACGGGGATCAATAATATGATTTCCCTTACGCAATCCCGAACCACTAATGGCCTGACGTTTTAGATTAATTTTTTTCAATATTTTATCAGTAAGTGGATCGCTGATGGTCAACGGCCATCCAGGCGATTCATCCACCGCATCCAACGCCAAGGCTGTGCTTTTACCGGCATGAATCAAAGCGCAATCAATATCCCACTCATGCAAAAGCACCGCTATTTGATCAAGGGCATATCCTTTCCCGTAGCCCCCCAAATCCAAATCGACCGGCGGTTTAAGAATCTGAACCGAATAATTCTCTTCGTTCAAACCCAAACGCTCATACACAGAGATATAATTATATTTCTCAGTTTTCGATGTATTCTCCTGATTTTTGACCCCCCCCACATTGATATCAAACGCGCCGCCTGTTTCATGGCAGATTTCAAGGCATTCCTCTAGGCAGGCAAAAGCATCCATTCCCACTCGAATGGGCTGGCCGATATTGTCCTGATTGATGCGCGAAATATCACTATTCTCAATATAACGACTCAACTGTTTTTCCAGTCGATCAACTTCTGTAAATGCTTCAGCAGCCGCCTGCTGTGCATAGAATGAATCAGGATGGATTATAAAAATTTCAAATTCAGTCGCCATCGCCACATGACGAAAACGATGCGCCTGATCATACCAACATGTACCCTCTTTATTATGGCTAAATGAATATGTCACAACAACATCCCAACTTTTTTTTGGATTTTTAACAATAATGATACCTCTGAGATTATCTGAAAACACAATTTACACATAGGTTTGTTAACAGCAACATTTTCACAATAATGTTGTACACTTGATTAAATGTTAAGATATGAATAATATTGGACCAAACATAATTATATTTAATCTTAGTTTTAATTCTATTTCCATAAGGATCAGGGTGAGGAAAAATTATGACGCTGGTAAAAGAATTAGGCCTGAAAACGCCCTTTGAGAATTCCAAGCATGAAGCCATCCTAAACGTGGTGCTTACCGGTTCCATGATTGGCAAGGAAGGTGACCGGTTTTTGAAGCAATACGGACTAACAGATTCGCAATTCAATGTGTTGATGCTTCTCAAGTATCAGACCGACGATAGTGTAATGAACCAGACCGCCCTGGGTGACCGGCTGCTGGTCAACCGCTCTAACATCACCGGGCTGGTCGACCGGCTTGAACAAGCGGGCTATGTCAAACGCTTCGCCCAATCCCAAGACCGGCGCGTCAATCTGGTTAAAATGACCAAAGCGGGAAAAAAAGTGCTGGAATCCGCTGAAAAAGCTTACTACAAGCGCATCGAAGACCTGATGAAAAACTTATCCGACAACGAATGCAAACGCCTATGCCGCCTTTTGGAAAAGATCCGCAAGCAGACAAAACCCAACAATTAACTCGATTTAATCCCGTAAGAATTCCCACAAATACGCATCTTCCCCCCTCCCCCAAAAAATGAATCGTATCTGTGAAATCATTTCTAAATAGTATCGTATAATACATTGGAGAGGTATAAATCATGAATCTGGAAGAACAAAAACGCATGATGTTAAAAAGTGCGGGGATTACCTTCACCTTATTAATGATCCCTATTTGTTCGCTGGTTTATGCAAACATGTTTCTAGGCATGCCCATGCACGAACTTATTTTGGGATTTATCAATTGGGCGATTGTCTCAATTCCCCTATTTGGTGTGATTTGGGGGCTTATGTGGTTGATTAAGAAGATACGTGAAAGGCTGTCATCAATATTGCATTGATCCTAACGCAATAATTTCAACAACCGCTCTCTCACCTCAGGCCATTCGTCATGCAGAATGCTATAATAAACCGTATCCCGTAAATACCCATCCCACATTCGCCGCTGGCGGCGCAGGACACCTTCCTTGACGGCCCCCAGGCGCTCAATGGCTTTTTGGGATTGCAGGTTACGCCCGTCGGTTTTGAATTGCACACGTTTCACATCCAATTCTTCAAAGGCATGGCTTAGAAGTAAAAATTTGCTTTCTGTGTTAATCGCTGTACGTTGAGCGCTTTTACACAACCAGGTCCAGCCGATTTCCAGAGAGTGATTATCAACCTGGATATCCAAAAACCGTGTGGATCCGGCTGCCCTTTCTTGATCGAGCCTAATGATGGCAAAAGGAATTTCCCGACGCATGGAGCTCAGCTGTATGGTTTCTTCAATCCATGCGCGGGTATCCTCAAGCGATTTCATAACAGGCCGTGGCATATAACGCCACGCGTTCTCATCCTGACCAATGGCGAATAGGTTCTCCGCATGTTGTAAAGCGAGAGGCTCTAGCCGGACGTAATGTCCAGTTAATACTATGGAAAACGGAGTTATCATATATTAAATCATACAACCTACCTTCCCCATTCACGCATTGAATTGAGAATTCCTATATCATCTTCATCACCAATCTGCCCAATGGTTTTAATCGCCCATTGAAAATTCTTATGGGGTTCGCCGATAAAGTGCACTTTGGTGGGCCAAACCAAACCGGCAACCTGGGAAACATCAGTGATTCTCAGGCAATTGAGCATTTCGATGGCGGCATCCCGGCCATCTTCGGCGCCTTCGGCATCCTGGGTGGGAGGCACATCGCGAAGTAACAGACTGTGAACCTTGCCATCCATCAAAGCGGCATAAAGGGCAACCACCGTCATTTCATCACGGGCAGCAATCGCGATATCGTCCGGCTCAGCCAATCCCAACTCACGAATGGCCTTCAAGCAGCGCAGAACGTCATATACCCGCATGGAAGCCACCGTACGCCCTGTCCAGGCCGCAGCTCGGCGTACATGCCATTGCAGATCCTTCCCCCACGATGTTTCGCCCACACCACGGACTTCAAAAAATGCGCGGTTCCAGCCACTTGGCAAGCCATTACTGAATCCTTCCGATGCCCAGCGTTCTTCACCCGGATTACGCAGAACTAACACCAACGGTTTGGTCTCATCCGCTTGATCAGACCAACGCCAATCCAAATTCAAGCGATAACCATCTTCAGATACAAAAGAATAGACGCGTTTCCCACCGCTTCCCTGATGACTGCGAAATTCCAAACGCATGTCCAAATCAGCTGGTTTTTCAGGAAATGCCCCAAATGTCTTTTCTTTCAGGAAATGAATATCCTTTGATTTATGCTCAAGAAGTTCGCTTTTAGTATCAAGTTGCGGTGCTTCTGCCATTTCTTGAAATGAATAATGAATCGTGGTGGTTCGGTCATCTTCGGGCGGACCATCGACATAGACTTTCAATTTTTCTTCAGAAAGGTTGGCTTCATCCGAACTATCAATATCCCCCACTTCTTCTGGTGGAATATCCTTATCCATCAAATGTTTGATGAAGAATGAGAAGATTTTAGTGCGGGAAGTTTCATGATAGGAATGCCCACCCGGTGTTTCCACCAGTTTCAGATTATCTTCCGCATCATAAAGTTTGTAGATTTTCTTGATATATTCATGGCTTTGACGAACCGCTTCAATAGAGTTCAGTCCATCCCGATCCGCAGATGCAATCATCAATGGTCGGGGGGCAATCAAAGCACCAATATCATGCACATCACGCTGGTAAGTGTTAATAGGCATCATACAATCACAATGCCCATCGATGGTGCGTTGATGGATATGCGATTCCACCGTACTGGTACCACAAACCGGAGCGGAAACTTTGATTCGTGGATCAGCGGCTGCCACATACCATGAATAAGCCCCACCACCTGAAATACCGGTTACGCCAAGCCGTGAAGCGTCAACCTCATCAAGCGAACACAACAAATCCAGCCCACGAATACCATTCCACAATTCCACCCCACCAGGAGTGTAGCCGCGGCTATACCAATTAAATCGCCCTTCGGAATAGCAACCCCAATGGTGCCCACGCACCTCTCCCCACTGAATGGTTTCAATAATCAGGCAAACAAAACCAAGCTGGGCAAATTTACGTGGAAACGGTTGATAGCGCACTTTTTGAGTACGAGAATGACCACAAACATAAAGTACACCTGCCACAGGTTTATCAATATTATCAGGAATATACAGATCGGCAGGTACATAAAGATTTGGAAGCGATTCATAGTACAGTTTGATGATCTTGTATCCATCCTGCTGGATAGTCCCCACTTTTTTGACATTTAAAGGGGGACGATCTTCAGCAAAAGGCACATCGGTTAAGCTCATCATTTCCAAATAATCGGCATATCGCTGATCTCGTACGCTCTTCCAATCCTCAAGCGTTTCAATACCGTCTAATGAATGGTGGGTGACTTCAGATGCCTGTTGGCGCAGATAATTCAAAATATTGTTGCATTGATCCAACGGTGGGTGAGTTTCAATAGGCAGATTTTCACATATAGCGGTTCCATTAACAAACATCGACAGAATCATAATCAAGGGCAGAATTCGTTTTTTCATAACACACCTCACTAGAGAATAAAGTTCATACCATCATAAAGCATTTGTGCTGTGATTTCCAAGATACTGAAAGATTCTTTTTCGGTTTGTTACGCGTCTATTAAAGCTACTCTCCGTATACAAATCAGGGTATAAATCCCGGGAGCATCGACTTCTAGCCGGTGCACCTCAACCGGGCTGAAATGCACCGGCTAGAAGCCGATGCCCCCCAGGTGGTAAATGTTGGAAAGAATGGTGGTTCATATGGCTGACCATTTACATCGGCTTAAAAATCTCTTCCACAATATAATATTGCTTCAACATAATATTGCTTCAACTGCAAAAAATGATGCAATATTGGTTTATGCCCCTTGGTAAACCATAGGTTTATCGTTTAGTTTAGTAGGGTGTTTTAGTAAAATGGGAAAAGTGTAATTTAAAAGCGGTAAACCGCTGTGGATTCCATTTCACAATTTGGTTTACTCTAAGGCACCTTTCTAATTGATGCAAACACGAACGTATTGATCTTCTCATGTTGCTCCGTTTTCCGATTGGATACCCAAATAGGGATGCATGAGGGGTAAAATTTAGCGGGCAACGTGGAAATCCATTCAATTGAAGAGAGGAACAACCATGTTACAACGAAGAATCACGCTATCCGAAGATCAACTCCCTCAGAAGTGGCTCAATCTGGCCCCTTATCTCAAAAATCCTCCTGCTCCCTATTTGAATCCGCAGACCTGTGAGCCTGCCAAACCGGAGGAAATGGCCGTTATCTTTCCAACCGGTCTGCTCCAGCAGGAAATGAGTACCGAACCCTGGCTGGATATTCCTGAACCGGTGCTTGAAGTTCTCAGTCTTTGGCGGCCAACCACCCTGGTTCGGGCCTATTCGCTTGAGAAAGCCCTAGGCACTCCCGCCAAAATTTATTATAAAAACGAATCGCTTAGCCCTCCCGGCAGCCATAAACCCAATACGGCCGTCGCTCAAGCCTATTACAACAAAATCGAAGGCGTAACCCGCCTTTCCACTGAAACCGGTGCTGGACAATGGGGGAGCGCGCTATCTTTCGCCTGTTCCATTTTCGACCTGAAATGCACGGTTTATATGGTAAAGGTCAGTTACAACCAAAAACCTTACCGTAAATCCATGATCCATACCTGGGGAGCGGAAATTTACCCCTCACCATCAGACCGCACCAATGCGGGACGCCAAATCCTGGAACAGGATCCTGACTGCCCGGGCAGCCTTGGTATCGCTATCAGTGAAGCGGTTGAAGATGCTGCGACCCATGATGACACCAAATATTCCTTGGGCAGTGTGTTAAACCATGTTTTACACCATCAGACCATCATCGGCCTGGAAGCAAAAAAACAATTCGAACAAGTCGAGGACTCTCCCGATGTGGTTATTGGCTGTGTAGGCGGTGGAAGTAACTTTGCAGGCATTGCTTTCCCTTATATTGTAGACAAAGCCAGTGGAAAAGATATCCAAATCATCGGTGTTGAACCCACCGCTTGCCCCACCATGACAAAAGGGAAATTCACCTGGGATTTCGGTGATACTGCAAAAATGACACCTTTGATTCGAATGCACACCCTGGGACATGACTTTATTCCTCCTGGAATCCACGCTGGCGGGCTTCGATATCACGGTGTGGCACCCCTCGTTTCCTGTGCGATTGAAGAGGGATTGATCGAGCCTAGAGCCGTTGTCCAAACCAGTATATTTAAAGCCGCTTTGCTTTTCGCGAAATCCGAAGGCATCATTCCTGCGCCGGAAACCGCACACGCCATTGCCGCCGTGGTCGATGAAGCCCTTAAAGCGAAAGAAGAAGGCAAAGAAAAAACTATCCTCTTTAACTTCTCCGGCCATGGACACTTTGATATGGGCGCCTATGACAACTACTTGGCAGGAAATTTGGTGGATTATGAATATCCAGCCGATAAGGTAGAAGAAGCCTTAAGCCATCTTCCGCAAGTCAATATATAAAGGTGATTTATAACAACAAATGATAACTTGGGGGCAGGTTTTAAATACCTGCCCCTGTATAATATTCCAATTAATAAAACAGGCCATGCAATTCCATTGCACGGCCTGTATTTTTTTATTTAATTGGATAAATTATCTGCCGCTGTATGTGGATGCCATTTCTTCCAGGCTAATAATTTTGATCTTGTCGGCCTGGCCCGCCTGGCCAAATGCAATCATACGTTCCATGCACACTTTCTGCATAGCTTCACGGGCAGGACCAAAGTATTTGCGGGGATCAAATTCTTCCGGTTTATCAGCAAAAACTTTACGGATGGCACCTGTCATCGCCAAGCGATTATCGGTGTCAACATTGATCTTGCGAACACCATGCTTGATTCCACGCTGAATCTCTTCAACCGGAACACCATAAGCTTTCCTGATCCCTCCACCATACTGGTTAATCAAGTCCACCAACTCTTCAGGAACAGAAGAGGAACCATGCATAACCAAATGAGTATTGGGCAATTTCTGGTGAATTTCTTCGATTCGGCCCATCGCTAAAATATCACCTGTCGGTTTGCGGGTGAATTTATATGCCCCATGGCTGGTACCGATGGCTACTGCAAGGGCATCAACACCAGTTTTTTCAACAAATTCAACCGCTTGGTTAGGATCGGTTAGAAGTTTTTCTCTCTCAAGCGTACCTTCAAAACCATGGCCATCTTCTTTATCGCCTGAACCGGTTTCCAAACTACCCAAACAACCCAGTTCACCCTCTACACTAACACCCTTGGTATGAGCCATATCCACAACCTTTTTGGTGGTATCGATATTATACTCAAACGAGGCAGGGGTTTTTCCGTCTTCCATTAACGATCCATCCATCATCACGCTGGTAAATCCATTTTCGATAGCAGATAAACAGGTTTCTGGACTGTTGCCATGATCCTGATGCATGGCGATTGGAATATTGGGATGTAACTCGGCTGCTGCAATCATTAAATGGCGTAAATAATTGTCATTTGTATACTTACGAGCGCCACGGCTGGCTTGAATAATAACCGGTGAATTGGTTTCGACCGCTGCGGCCATAATAGCCTGAATTTGTTCCATGTTGTTAACGTTAAATGCGGCGACACCGTAATCATTTTCTGCCGCATGATCAAGCAGAGCTCTCATTGGTACTAAAGGCATTGCTGTCTATCTCCTTCGTTTGATTTGATAGTATATTTTATAACATCGATGATAAAATCAATCGATGGAATAAACACTTTCCTTTCATAAAGTTTAACGGCTACTCCAATTGAATGGAATCCCTATAAAACACTTACCAGATCAATTAATCTATCTTCAAGATATGCCAAAAAAAAATTTGCCGCATTTTTTTCTTTTTAGAGGCCTTTATAATTTTAAACATATTGATTTAATTGGACTAATGAATGTTGATTCTTATAGCATAAAAAAAAGAACAAAAATTCTTTTGACTGCATTGGTTCTGTAACCTTGCAAGATTGACGGGAATCCGTTATAACAAGTTATAATTTTTGGACTTGGATACCGATAAATAATCCATGGATCAAAATCAATGTGCTGAAATAATAGGGAATCACGGAAAAGACGGTTACGCCTTTTCCAATGAACCGGTCTACGTAAGTGAAGACGGGTATAAACTGCTTATGCAGGATATGATCCGTGAAGCAAGGCGTTTGGCCGGCCTGCTATCCGTGTATATGGACGAAATTACCTTCGGCCATTCCATCTCCCAAATCAAATTGATCGTTGTCTATGACGCCGAAACCTGCGATGAACGTAACCTGAAATTCGATCAGGTCCTCAAAACCATCGGCACACGCAATCTTGTGGATGAAGATATTGTCTCCGTCGACCAAAAACTGTTGGAAAATTTACCTAAATTTGATTGCCTGCTTCAACCCCAATGGGTGATGGGCAAAAAGTTGAATATTCAATATCCGTCCACCGGTGAAATACGTTTTTTCAATATATCCCGCGTACTCGATCTTCTTTGCAGCAGTTTTTTACAAGATTTCTTCCTTTGGGAAACTGAACGCAACATCAACACCCGCGAATCTCTCTGGAAACTTAAACGTCTGCGACGACTGATTGACGTCGCCAAAGTAATTCTTCGTAAAGATAACGCCCCCCGTTGGGACACCTACATGGAAACGGTCTACAATATGTGTGATAACTGGTTCGAGATGGGAATCGAACGCTATCGCATGTTGATGTGGACCGTCCGTGAGGGATTGTGCATTTTATTTGATTTAATCGACGAATTAAATCAATACTTTGAACGTGCCCGTGTTGTTAACCTGAAACTCGATCCGAATATCAATCAACCTCACGCCTTAATTGTCACCGACCGAATTGCCACCATGTTTGTTGAAGATTGGGATGCCACCAAAGCATTGGAACGCATGATCTGGAGCAAAGAAAAGTTAGGGCAATTTATTACCGTCCTGCCCGCTTCTTTTGCTCTGCAACTTTATGAATATACCAAAGGGCACAATGCCTTCAGCCGATACGTTAAATCCTGCTTCGTTACAGAAGGGGTCGGTGGAAATATGGAACGTTCTTATATTTCATTGGAACGGGCCAAAATCTTAAACCATTATCTAAACTTTAAAATACAATTGGGATTGTCGCTGGATGATGATGCTATCTTCCATTGCAATTTGCGCGACGGTTCCGCACTCGCCAAAGCCACCAATATGATGAACGTCCAGAAAAACAAGGTTCGCTTGAAACGAGTTCAGCGAATCATTCGGGGCGAAGAAGAGCCGGTCGGCGATCTACTCGTGGAAGGTTAAATCAAATGACAGTATCGTATGACACCCATTCCCGATTCTTTCAGTATCGGGAGGCTGGGCTATTTGTTGAAGATGTGTGTGTAAAAGAAATTGCCGAAGCCTATGGTACACCGGCATATGTTTATTCCAAAAACGCAGTGCTTGATGCGTTCCAAAGTTATAAACGAGGCTTGGAGGGAATTCCCCATATTGTTGCCTATGCTGTAAAAGCCAATGGAAATCATGCCATTCTGCAGACATTGGCACAAGCCGGTGCTGGAGCCGACTTGACCTCTGGCGGTGAACTTATGATGGCCCTCCGGGCTGGGATTCCAGCGCAACGCATGGTCTTTTCGGGTGTGGGAAAAACAGAAACCGAAATCCAGATGGCCCTTGATGCTAACATCTTAATGTTCAACGTCGAATCCGAACCCGAACTGCTTTTGTTGTCTCGCATGGCGAGCACCTCCAACACCTCCGTACCGATTTCTTTACGCGTTAATCCGGATATTGATGCCAAAACCCACCCAAAAATCAGCACTGGCCTAAAAGAACATAAGTTTGGAATACCGTTGGAATCTGCGATGGATATTTATCAGAATGCTGCGCAGATGGAAAATGTTGAAATTCGAGGCATATCATCCCACATCGGTTCTTCCCTTCCCGATTCCCAACCTATTTTGGATGCTTTGGAACGACTTCTAAAACTGCGTGATCAACTATCTCAAAAAGGTATAAATATCCCCTATCTCGATTTAGGGGGCGGTTTGGGCATCCGATACGAAAACGAATCACCAGATTCACCTGAATCCTTTGCCCACAAAATCAAGCAGCGGATTGAATCCATAGGGGCTACATTAATTCTTGAGCCTGGACGCTCCATCGTAGGGAATGCGGGACTGCTTTTATGCCGGATTGTCTATGTCAAGCGAACTCCCCATCGCACATTCGTAGTCGTGGATGCCGCCATGAATGATTTGGCCCGCCCCGCAATTTACGGCGCTTACCACAACATTATTCCCGTGGGGGGAGATCATCAGCCTGAGGAAACCGTTGATGTGGTTGGTCCCATTTGTGAATCCAGCGATGTGTTTGGCAAACAGAGGGTATTGCCCGAGTGTCAGGAAGGTGATCTCCTGGCGGTCTGCTCTGCAGGCGCCTATGGTTTCGCCATGGCCTCACGCTACAATGGCCGAATTATGCCAGCCGAGGCCATTGTGGATGGCAGCGAACACCGCCTGGTGCGACGGCGCGAAAGTTATGATGACCTGTTTACCCACCAGATTATGGAGTAAAATCAACCAATCTCAAGTTATTATTTGCTTAATGTGGTACCCACTCGTTCGCTTGGTTTATAACCGATGCGATGAGCAACAACCTCAATCGAACCTTTCGCATCCACCTCAACAGGTCCACTATACACAATCCACGGCCTCTGTGACTGCTCTTCACTTGCTTGATTTATGCGATACCCAATGGATGCGCCTTCAGTCGGGCAATTTATGGTTAGTTTAACCTTACCATTCTCCATTGATTCCAATTTGATCTTGGGATCCTTAGTCGCCGGCTGTTTACCATCAGGCGGATAAACACGTTTGCGTACCAGTTCATCTTCCGGCATATCCAATGGATCGTTGCACATTTCTATCCACTCATTGAGTTCTGAACGCATCTTATTGATTCTCTCAATATACTCTGGTTTGCCCGCAAGATTATGAATTTCATAAGGATCGATATGAGTATCATAAAACTCCTCAAGCGGTTTGGCTTGCGCCCAAAATTGCCATTGATCTTCTCCCAGTGTGCCCTCTTCAATCGCTTGATTGAGTTGTTGCATAATAGCCTGACGATCCCGATAGGCGATAGGCTTGATATATGGCTCATCCGGCCGGAAATTGCGAACATACCTGAATCGTTTGTCTCGTATAGCACGAATGGTTTCCTGGTTTTCTCCATTACGGTCACGATGCAAATAGACATACTCGCGCGGTTTTCCCGCCTGCTCTCCAAGAAATGGAATGCCATGGATATGATCCGGCACCTCCACACCAGCAAGTGAAAGAACACTCGGCAAAAAATCGACAAAACTGACCAAGCGGCCGGTTTTTGTCCCCGCATTTTCTTTATTCGGATGGCGTATCAACAACGGGACTTTTGTACCGGAGTCATATACCCACCGCTTGCTTCGCGGCAGTCCATCACCATGATCGCCATAGAAGAAGATGATTGTATTATCCAACAAACCATCCTCCTCAAGTTGGCCAAGCAAATCACCTACCTGTTTATCCAACGCGGCAATATTGTCGTAATGCTTGGCTATATCTACTCGAACGGTAGGGGTATCCGGATAGTAAGGAGGCACAGGAACATCCTTGGGATCGACCACTTTCGGGGAACGCCCATCGCCAAAGATCCCTGACTCATGCGAAACGGTGAAATTGAAAACCGAAAAGAAAGGTTGTCCCTCGCCACGATTGCGCCAATGTGCCTGACGTGACGAATCATCCCAGGCCGTCACAGGGGCATGGAATTGGTAGTCCTCTTTCACATTATTTGAGCAATAATAACCTTCCAGACGAAGATACTCCGTTAAGCATCGAACCTCGGGTGGTGGAACCGCTTCATATAGAGGGCGTGTGGTCGCAAATTCACGCAATTCCGGATCCTTGATTTCCTTCAACGCTCCTGTTCTCGCATGATTGCGCATATGCAAGGCATAGGTTGATGTTGGGTACATCCCCGTGATTAACGCATGACGGCTGGGGGCACAAACCCCAGTCGACGCAAAAGCGTTCTGGTAAAGAACACCCTCATGAGCAAGGCGGTCTATATTTGGGGTTGGGACTGTCTTATCACCATAACACCCAAGATGAGATGACATATCCTCGCATGTAATCCAAAGAATATTAGGCTTGGCGGATTTTTGTTGATTTACAGCCGATGATGGTTTAACACTATGGGTCGCTGTCATGATCCCGGAAGTGGCTATGGCACTATTTTTCAAAAAGTCACGTCTGAACATATTCCCTTTCCCCTTTAAAAGATTGCTTGTATGTTTTGTATTCTCTCAAAACTGAATACGGTATGTCAAGCACAATCTCTATACAAGAAATGTGAATATGTTCGAATTTATTTTCGTTGATTGGCAGGCAAAACAGTTTTACGCAAACGAATGGACTTAGGGGTTATTTCCGCTAGTTCGTCTTCCTTAATAAATTCAATTGCCTTTTCAAGCGTCAAAGGAGTGACCGGTGTCAACATAATACCGTCTTCTTTCGTGGAACTTCGCATATTGGTTAATTTCTTTTCCTTACAGGGATTTACGTTTAAATCATTATCACGGTTGTGCTCACCAACGATCATCCCTTCATAAACCGGCGTACCCGGCGTTATAAACAACACCCCGCGTGGTTCAAGATTGTAAATGGCATAAGCCACCGCCTGGCCTTGGCGATCAGAAACCAACGAACCCGTATGGCGGGATGGAAAATCACCACGGTACGATTCAAACCCTTCCAGAAAAGAATTCAAAATGCCTGTACCTTTAGTATCAGTAAGAAACTCGTTTCGATACCCAATTAATCCACGTGATGGGATGGAAAATTCCATCCGCGCACGGCCACTGCCATGATTGGTGAGGTTGATCATGCGTCCCTTGCGCAAACTGAGTTTTTCTGTCACCACACCGACAAAGTCTTCATCACAATCAACAAACAGGTGCTCAATAGGTTCAAAGGTTTTCCCCTCTTCCTCCCTCATGATGACATGTGGACGGCCAACCGAAAATTCAAATCCCTCACGCCGCAAGGTTTCGATGAGGATCACCATTTGAAACTCACCACGCCCCTTAACCATAAAGATATTGGGATCATCCGTATCCTCTACACGCAATGCCACATTGCGCAACGTCTCTTTCATAAGGCGTTGACGAAGTTTGGTGGATTGCACCACACTGCCCTCTTTCCCGGCTAAGGGGGAATTATTGATACCGAATTTCATGGAGACAGTGGGTTCATCGACGTTAATGCGTTTCAAGGCTTTTGGGGATAATTTCGTACAAATCGTGTCGCCAATGTGAACATCTTTAATCCCCGCGAGAATAACAATTTCACCTGCTTGTACTTCTTCCACCTCCGCCAAACTGATTCCTTGATAGACCTCCAACTTGGTGATTTGCAATGGAGTCACCTTGTCATGTTCACCCAAACACACCAATGATTCCTGGCGGCGGGCACACCCATTCACAACTCGCCCAATAGCTAACTGACCTAAATAATCGGAATAATCCAAATCAGAAACCAACATCTGAAAAGGTTGATCGGTATGATAAGTGGGTGGTGGAACATCTTCCATAATGGTTTCAAATAATGGCGTTAAATCTGTCCCATTTTCATCCAGCGTGTACTTTGCAATCCCATCTCGTCCAATAGCATAAAGGACAGAGAATTCAATTTGTTCATCGTTGGCATCCAAATCGATAAACAAATCGTAAATCTCATTCAATACCTCCTGGGGACGTGCATCCTTTCGGTCGATTTTGTTGATCACCACAATGACTTTTAAGTTTATTTGAAGAGCTTTTTGCAACACAAAGCGTGTCTGCGGCAGGGGACCTTCAGATGCATCGACCAGCAAAACCACCCCATCCACCATGCTGAGCGCCCGTTCAACCTCACCACCAAAGTCGGCGTGTCCGGGGGTATCCAGAATGTTGATTTTGACATTCTTCCATATCACCGAGCAGTTTTTGGCCGTAATGGTAATCCCACGTTCACGCTCGAGATCCATTTTATCCATCACCCGCTCATCCACCGCCTGATTTTCGCGAAATGTTCCACTTTTGCGAAACATATGGTCAACCAGGGTGGTCTTGCCATGATCAACATGGGCGATAATGGCTATATTCCGAATGACATCATTCGTAGCCAGATTTTTCATATCATGAGTACTCATTTCTAATTGCATTAAAAACTTGGATTGAAAATAACCAAAACAAGCGGGAATTATACTTGTGTCTTTGAATTAAACAATACAAAGATGTAACCGACGTGTGGATCAGATTGGATTTAATGAATGATAAACATGAGAATCCCAAAATATACGTTGCACTAGACGTACGTTAATCTTAACGTACGTTCATTTCAACGTACATTATTAATATTCTCCAGCCTGCGCAGATTTTTCGCGTTTGGGGTTGCCAACTCGCGCAAATTTTACTCATATCATGGGTCCCTTCATTCAAAACTCATTCTTCCCAACCGACGCAGATAGATCGATTGATCATAACATCCTGAAATATCACGATTTGCATTATTCTAACCGTTTATTGCTGAAATTGGTCCAATGCTTGCTCCTACTAACCAAACGTATCACATCTTATAACTCGGAAGGAGTTTACCCATGAAGAAAGTATTGAGTTCAATTTTCGTAGCATTACTCGTTATCGCTTGTGCCGTCGATTATACCTTCGCCCAGGAGAGGCGTGGACAAGGGCGTGGACCCGCCATGGGAATAAGGGGCGGTTTTGGTATGGAAAGCCAGGCGGACACCATCGCTGACATACTGGTTCTCGATGCAAAACGAGCGGATGCAATCGAAGAAGCAATTGAGGAACAACGTGAAGATATGCGGGAAAGTTTTCGGGGCCGTGCACGTAACTTTCGTGATATGAGCCAGGACGAACAGCGTGCTGCTTTTCAAGAAATGCGGGAAAAAATGAACGAATCCCTGGAAAAAGCAATGAAAGATGTACTGACGGAAAAAGAAATCGAAGCCGTTCAGCCTTATCTTTCCATGCGTGGTTTTCGTCCAGATGCCCAATTGCGTGCTTTACGGCAAATTGAATTGGAAAAAGAAACCCGTGCCAAGTTGCAAACTGTTGTTTTGGGCTACGTTAAAGCCGTCGACGAATTACGTCCTGAACGTGAACCAGGCCAGCGTGGTGGTCCCCCCGAATTTGACCGTGAAAGAATGCAGGAAATCCGTGAAAAAATGGAAAAAGCCCATGCTAAAATGATTGGCGATGTCAAAGGTGAACTGACTGAAAAACAGATCGCTGCGTGGGAAACAAAAACCAAGGAAGTGGAAAAGGAATTTGAAGAAATGCGTCAACAGCGTAGCGGCCCTCGTGATGGCCAACGCCCAGGCCGTGGTGAAGGTCGTGGTCCAGGCCGTGGCCAACAGGGCTAATTTTACTGACCAATAACCGGTTGTATGTTTTACATTACAATATGAAAAAGCCGCACAAGTTCGTGCGGCTTCTTCTTTTAACCACGTTTTGTTGAATATCTCAATGCTTTATTTAACAGATATCACCAATTCCACGGGCAGAGGTTTTCCTGGACCTATAAGAAAGTTGGTTACCTTGTATGGAAGCCGCACTTCATCCGCTTCACCGGAAATCCGCATGCTCACTTGGATGGTTGATTTTGCGGGAATTTCAATTTCATCCGGCCCGAATTTTCCGTTTTTCTTCAATTTCAATGTGACTTCCGAGCAATTCTCGATTAAAAAGTAGCGAGTGTTGCCGGTTGAGTGATGAGGGGAGCTGATCTTCAAACTCTCGTTGAAGATTTCACTCAAATAGGCTTCATCACCAATGACCATGTTCTTATACCAAACCGCTGTCCGCCGGGCAAAAAGGGCTTCCTTTATGCTTTCCAATGTGCGTTCTTTCACGAACACCAACGACGTGGTTCGATGCCGGTCTGGCCGGCGTGGCAATCCAAGCGCAGGCTGATGAATGTCTGATGTCCCCATCATGGTCAAATTATATTTAATCGCATATTCATGGGCTTCTTTATAATAGGTTCCCCCATTACACACTTCAATTCCATGCAGCCACTTATTCTCTTTCATGGTATCATGAAATTCACGCCAACGGCCCCGTTCCACCCCTTTCCAGCCGGGATGGTTCCAAAACACAAAACCACCTTGCTCATTGGCTTCTTTAATAACATCAAGAAACTTGTCCGTTTCCAGTGGATCAATATCATCAACAAAGATGGCATTGTAATGACCTGGAGGGGTATCGCGAGTGATTTCTGTCCCTCGCGGCATCAACAAATTCAATTGACTGGCAAATTCATGGGTTAGGATATATGGCCGGTTGTGGTTGGTGGGAATATCTTCTTTATGCGGTTGATACTCAATGTGGTCGGTAATGGCAATCGCATCCAATCCTTCCCGCCACGCCTCTTGAGCGCGAATCGTAGGCCATACCATCCCGTCAGAAAAAACAGTATGAGTGTGAAAATCACAAACCAGGGTTTGGTATCCCAATATATCAGGGATACGAATCTCCTGCATGGGCGCCGGATTAATACGTAAGGATACACTATCCTGAGCCAAGGCCGAAAACGACATCATGCATAATAATAGAATGAGTGGAATGAAATACTTTTTCTTATTCATGGACATACCTCAATTCATATAGAGTATTGAAGGTGGTTCTTAATACAAGAACCACCATCGATAAAGTGAATTTTGCTTAACCTGGATAAAATGTAAAGACTGATTACACATGTTAACAATTTCATAACAATCTTTGAATTCAGATCACATGGTCCTTTATCGTTTGCAGCCTATGTATCAATTACTCCTTATTGGCAGTAATCAAAAAGGGAACATTCCCATATCCAGCACTTCCTTGATTATCCTCAATCTGAACAAAAAGCCGATAGGCGCCCTCCTCAGAAGGTGTTTTAAAGCGAATCCGTTTTCCTGGTTCAGACACAATCAAACCCGGGATAGGCTCAGCAGGTTTTTCCCCACCCCCCGCATAGGAATTTTCAGGGATTTCCACTTCAGGCCGTATATCCCATTCAAAGGTCAAAATATCGTAATCCGGATCATAATACCAGACTTCAGCTTCATAGGTTTCCTCTGGCTTTAAATGAGCGGATTCCACAGTACATCCATCGATTTCAATAGACATAAGTGCAGGTGCGCGATTTGTAGGCCACGATCCTGACCACAGTAATTTCATTACATCGATCGGTTCGGTCTTCATCCCATCACGAAAGAGGCCATACCATGTATGGGTGGTTTCCTGCTTTTCAGCCCAATAAAACACATACGATCCCAAACAGTGTTCTTTATCCGCTTGGATGATTTGGGTATATCGATCATAAATAACTCGTGCTTTTTCACTGCTGGTTTGTTCGATAGGAACGCCCCACTCTGTATCAGGCACCTGCCAATGGCCTGTAGGTCCCCATTCTGAAATAACATAAGGTTTCGGCCAATACTGACGCGCCAGTTCAGTCACCTCCGCGATATCCCCGTATGTATTGATTCCCAACAAATCCATATCAGGGCAATCTTTCACCAATTGCTTTACTTTTCGCTCAAACCTCCCGCTACCGACTACGGTCATCACGGGATGATGAGGATCGATTTTTTTTATGGCTTTGGCAATGTCATTGAGCCGATCCCATAATTCAGGATGGTGAGGGCGTCCAGGTGGGATCCAATCAAGTTCGTTCCCAATGGACCAAAACATCACAGCCGGGTAATCTTTGAATTCCTTCACGATCTCAATAACGTGATCAAGTTGTTTGGAAACCTGCTCTTCATTCCCCCAATCCAGACCACTTCGCTCCCCCCGCACAGGCAGGTTTGCCATGACTGAAAAATCATACTGATTGGCTCGATCAAGCAAATTTTTCCTTGCTCTTGTGCGTAGAGAATTAGCACCATAATCACACAGCATATCAAACGCACGCCCTGCCACTGCGCCCTTTATATAGAAGGATTCCCCATTTCGCAACAAGTTCCAGGCATGCTCCTGCTTCACGATTTCGTATTGATTCGGCGATTGACCTTGGGCAAATGGAACAAGTACAAATGTAAAGAGAATGGATACGGTTAATACAATCGTATTAAGTTTCAACATGATTTATTCTCCTTTAAACGGTGGTTCATAAACACGAATCGCTTGAATGGCTGGGATCACACCATCCTTTGCGATTAAGGTTAATGTATGCTTGCGGTTTTCGAGATTGGAGGCCAATACGACAGGATATTCTTCGGCCGGATTTTCAACCTCAGGCGCCTGATATTCATCCGTCCCCATTAACTCAACCTTCCAACGTACTTTGTAACCATCCGGCGCTGATTCATTTCTTACCTTTTTATCATATTCAAACACCCAATCCTCTGGTTCGATGACAATACGACCACTGTTGGAAACAAATTTCTCCTTGGCATTTCCACTGCCATCCGGGCCAGTGACTGAACCTTTTAGCTCAAAGGTAAACTCATCCTGCTTATCATTAAAATCACGGCATGTCAGTTCCCACGTTTCCAAAACGGGTGGGGTGTTCCACGTAATCTTCTTAATCGCTGGCCAACCGACTCCGGGTGTACCACTGGGCCGAGTAAAGGTATAACATTCGGGATGCTGGCTGGGTTTCTTTCCATCAATCAATACAGTGGCCTTCGCATTCGAGCCTTCGGCAGCCAAGGCAACCACTCGATTACCTGCAAAAGGTAAGACCAATTTGTTATCCTCCCATGTAACATCTTTTCCCACTTCATAGGTTCTCACCCTATCCTTCCATTCATCGTTTGGTTCATCGGGAAGATAAACCAGAAAGCGCTTGAGCAATTCCGCCATTAACCAGCGGCCATGCTCATTAAGATGCACGCTATCCTTGAGCAAATCCTTGGGCTGCAAGTCATGTTTTTTCAAATAATCCACCCATTCCCAACGCTGAGGCTGCCAGGCACATCGATATTTATTGGCAATTTCAGGAAGGATATAGTAATTCATCTTATCACCCCAATCCTTTTGATTTTCCCAAAAGTTCCCTTCACATTTAGGCTCGGGCCATTTAGTGGCATGATCGGATTGCATAATGATTTCAGCCGTGGTTTTATGGCGGATGGTTTTGATAATTTCCTCGTACTTATCATGTGCACCATACACATGAAACACCAGCAAATCCGGATAAAAGGGAATCACATCATAATGCATGGTACGAACCAAACGTTGAGAACTAAAACCACCGATGGCTTTATTCTCGATCACAAAATTGGTGTGCGGATAACGTTCTTTCAGATAACCAGCGACCATCGTGTGCCAACGCTGGCCAACAATGGATTGCCCATAAAAGAGAATACGCACAGTATTCTGCTTTTCTTTGCTTGAGGTTTCCATCAATGTCATGCTACGCTGAAAATGTTTGCCATACTGCGAGGTATCTGTCGGCGGAGGTGGTGCGGGATACTCATCAGCCATGCATAGCGTTGACATAAATATAATAATCAAAAAGCTACTCAATAATAAACTCAGAAATGCAAATTTTCTCCAAAGATGTCGCTTCATCATTATTTCTCCTATACATTTTATATTTTTATACAAAAGTTTATTAATCCCATTTATACCCCAACGGGGTTACATAAGATAGCCAGTGGGCAACGCCCCTGGTTATGAATTACTAAAAAACCAAATCCCTGAAAGGGCGAAATCTAATCCAATCATATGCTTTCCTTGAATCAAAGCCAACCGCCAAGAAATTACTTGATAATATATAGACCTTCAATATAACCAATAAGTACCGTATAAATGAAACTAAATCAAAAAAACCGGATAAAAATCTCTATCATTATAGGATGAGAACAAATATCCAATATTAACGTGAGGGATACAATCATGAGAACAATAATTCTTTCCGTCATCACTCTTATAACACTTTGCTTGATCAACACACCAATTAACACCTTTGCAGATCACGTGCAACCCTACCACGTTATTTGGAACACCCCCAGCAAGGATCACAACGGCTCCATGCCCATCGGCAACGGTGACATAGGCATGAACGTCTGGGTGGAAGAAGGCGGGGACCTGGTTCTGCTGCTTAGCAAAACCGATGCATGGAGCGGAAACGCGCGCTTGCTTAAACTAGGCCGCGTTCGATTGGCTTTCACTCCCAACCCCTTCACCGAAGGGAAACCATTTATGCAGGAACTCCACTTAAAAAACGGCGAAATCTTAATCAATGCAGGAAACGAAAAAAACGTGGTATCCATCAGGATATGGGTGGACGCCCACCATCCCGTCATCCGCATTGAGGCCGAAAGCCCCACTCCCTTTGAACTATCCACCACGCTTGATATGTGGCGAACTGATCGCCGCCAACTCACGGGGGATGAACTCCATAGCGCCTATGGATTGCACAGTGCCCCCTTCCCTGTCTATGTCTATCCCGACACCGTCAGCGAAAATCGAGACAATCAAATCGTCTGGTATCACCGCAACGAACATTCGATTTGGGAAAACAATTTGAAACACCAAGGTCTTGAAGGTTTTATGAAACAAGCCACCGATCCCCTTATGCATCGAACCTTTGGAGCAAGCATCAAAGGAACAGGATTGATAAGCGAATCATCGAAACAATTAAAATCAGCAAAACCCCAAAAAAATTACACCATTTCGATCTATCCTTTATGTGCTCAAACCAAAACAGCTGAACAATGGCTTTCACAATTGGATGAGAATATATCCCGCTTGAGTGATTTAGATCTTAATCAGCACCGCAAACAACACCACGCATGGTGGAATGAATTTTGGAACCGCAGCTGGATTCGGGCGAAAGGCTCATCCGATGCTGAAACGGTCACCCGTGGGTATGTTTTACAACGTTGGATCAGCGCCTGCGCGGGACGCGGCGCCTACCCCATCAAGTTCAACGGCACCATCTTCACCGTCGACGGCGCGGGTCACGATGCCGATTACCGCCGCTGGGGTGGCCCATACTGGTGGCAAAACACCCGGCTTCCCTATTGGCCCATGATTGCCGCTGGTGATTTCGATATGATGCAACCCCTGTTCCGCATGTATCAGGATATGGTCCCGCTCGAGGAATATCGAACTAAAGTCTGGTTCGATCATCCAGGCGCTTTCATCGGTGAAACCGTTTACTTCTGGGGAATGTATACCAACGAGAACTATGGATGGAAACGGGATAAAGATCTTCCCGTAGGCGAATTAACAAATCGCTACATCCGTCGTGAATACACAGCCTCTCCTGAACTCATGGCGATGATGATCGATTATTATAACTACACCCTGGATGCCGAATTCCTGCATAAAACACTATTACCCATGTGCGGCCCATTACTTGAGTTTTGGGATAACCACTATGAACTCGATGAGAATGGCAAAATGATAATGTATCCTGCTCAAGCCCTGGAAACCCTCCAGGATGCCGCCAATCCAACCCCTGACATAGCTGGATTAAAATGGGTTCTAAAACAATTACTTGAGATGGATAAAGAAAAAGTGGGAGCACAGCGGCGAATTTTCTGGCAACAATTGGCGAAAAAGGTTCCTCCCCTGCCAACAGAAGAAGTGGACGGTAAAACCTATATTCTTGGGGCTGAAAAAGTCTACGGTGGCCGGGGGAATTCAGAGAATCCTGAACTCTACACCGTCTTTCCCTTCCGACTGTTTGGTATGGGTAAACCAAACTTGGAAACCGGACGCCAAACATTTGAACGGCGACCCGTCAAAGGAAACACCGGCTGGCGGCAGGACGACACTCAAGCCGCGTTTCTCGGCTTGACCGATACGGCAAAAACCTACCTCGTCGAACGCGCCAAAAACAAACACGAAGGCAGCCGCTTCCCCGCCTTTTGGGGACCTAACTTTGATTGGATTCCCGACCAGGACCACGGTGGAAACTTGATGAAAGCCCTGCAAACCATGTTGCTTCAAGCCGATAACGGCAAAATATGGCTAATGCCAGCCTGGCCCAACGATTGGGATGTGGATTTTAAACTGCACGTCCCTCAGCAAACCATTGTTGAGGGATCAATCAAAAATGGCGCGGTAACCGAACTGAAGGTAACACCCCCAGAACGCAAAAATGATGTGATTATCATACAGCCTTAACCATACATCGAAATTATGATACATTCAGAAAGATTCCAAAGTAAACGGAGATAGCAATCATGAATAACAAATCAATCGATCGACGATCATTTATCCAGGCCGGTTCCGGCTTGATGGTTTTAGCCAGCAGCACCCTTGGCCGCCAGGGCCACACCGCCCCCAATGACAAACTCAACATTGCCAGCATTGGCGTTGGTGGCAAGGGCGGCGGGGATGTTCGCGATGTCAGCACCGAAAACATCGTCGCTCTTTGCGATGCGGATGAAAGACGCGCCGCTGGAACCTTCAATCAGTTCCCCAAAGCGAAACAATTTAAGGATTTTCGCGTCATGCTGGAATCCATCGGCAACGAAATCGACGCCGTCACAGTGTCCACTCCCGACCACACCCACGCTGTCGCCGCCATCATGGCCATTAAGATGGATAAACACGTCTTCTGCCAAAAACCTCTGTGCCATTCCATTTACGAAACCCGAGCCGTCACCAACGCCGCTCGCGAGCATGGCGTACAAACTCAAATGGGCAACCAGGGCCATTCCTCTGATCAAATCCGCCAATGCTGCGAATGGATCGAAGATGGCGCCATCGGCCCCGTTCGCGAAGTCTACGCCTGGAGCGACCGGCCTGCCGGTGGAGATCCATGGTCAACCTTCCCTGTTCAAAGCCGTCCCAAAGAGACTCCTCTCGTTCCTGAAGGATTAGACTGGGATCTCTGGTTAGGGCCTGTTCAATACCGCCCATACCATCCCGACTATTGCCCCACCACCTGGCGGGGTTGGCTTGCTTTCGGTACAGGTGCAATCGGTGATATGGGTTGCCATATTATGGATCCCGCCTTTTGGGCACTGAAACTGGGCTCACCAGAGTATGTCGAAGCCACCACCACCCACTGGCAACCTGAAGTGGCTAACGAAACATACCCACGCGCCGCCATTGTCCGCTACCAGTTTCCTGCCCGTGGTGAAATGCCACCCGTCAAATTGACGTGGTTCGATGGTCGCCTATTGCCTCCGGTTCACCCCATCCTTGCTGAAGAAGGTAAAAAATACGGCAGCAATGGCGCACTCTTCATTGGTGAAAAAGGCCTGATCATGCACGGCTCCCACGGTGCCGGTGGTCTTCGCCTCTATCCCGATTCACTCAATAAGAACTACAAACGCCCCGAGCCACGCATCCCCCGTGTTCCCCATGGTTCCGGAGGCCACGCCCAGGATTGGGTGCGCGCCTGCAAAGACGGCAAACCCGCCTCATCCAATTTCAATTACGGTGGAGCATTAACTGAAATGGCCCTCCTGGGTGTATTGGCCATGCAGGTCAAAGATCAACGCCTTGAATGGGACGCCAAAAACCTGAAGGTCAAAAACAACGATGCCGCCAACGCCATCGTCAAACCAGAATTCCGCGATGGCTGGCATCTATAACTAACATTATTGGGAGGGCAAACTTCCCACCGAGCCGCTAATATTATTGGGAGGGCGAGGTTCCCACCGAGCCGCTCTCACATATAATTAATTTTGCAGAGTAGGCTCAAAGCGAAGCGTAGCCCACCCTTTATGTTTCGGAGACATAACATGGACCTAATATCCTTCCTCCATAGAATATTCATAAAACATATAACTATACCTTATTTTGTTTTTTCATTTTTAATATTTCTGATCCGTTCAATCCAGGTGGGATGGGTTTGGATGTTCGACCCATCAACCCATACTTATTGTTCACCCGAATCCCGCTGGGTTAAACAATGCAACCCGTCCTACCCACCTGCATCCTATTTCATTCTTATTTTTACAATATTATTGATCAGCAACCAAACCCAAGCCCACCACCTCGGCAACAAACAAGCGCACATGTGGGAATACATTGAGTACAGCCTTGACAATCCAACATGGTCCGCCAATCCCTTCGATCTCGTGGCTACCGTCACGTTTACCCACGACAAAGAACAGCGCGTAACCGAGATGTTCTACGTTGGAAACAACTCCTGGAACTTTCGCTTCACCGGCACCCGCACCGGCCAATGGAAATTCACCACTGCCAGTAATGACCAAGAACTCAACGGACACACCGGCTCAATTACCGTAACCCCGCGAACCCATCCCAGGATGAAAGGTTTCCTTGGCCATGTGGGAAACAAATACGCCATCATGGAAGAGGATCTCGATGATCTGCAAGGATATATCTACCAGGTATTCATGAATCAACAGGACTTCGAACAACAATATAAACACCCCACTCGAATATTAGGCCATCCCGGCCGGATTAAACTTATCGATGACTACTGGAACAATACCCGGGAAAATGGATTCAACATATACTTCTTCGCGGTCTTTTACAGCTGGTTCAAAATGGGTGCGCTCAGTATCGATGATTTCTCCAATGCAAGCGACCCCGCATTGAACCAACCTGATTTAGCCCTATTCGATACCCTTGAATACGCCATTACCTATGCCCATCAACGGGGTGGACGCACCCACATATGGGCGTGGGGCGATAATGGACGCAAACAAACTCCAAATCATATCGGCGGGGGATTCAGAGGGAAAAAACATAAGCGCCTTATCCGTTACATCGCCGCCCGCTTGGGACCCCTCCCCGGCTGGAGCATGAATTTCGGTTTCGATACCATCGAAATGCCCAATGCAGAAGAAGACACCATCTGGTGGGCCAATCAGCTGAACCAAAAAATGGGCTGGCCCCACATCCTGACCTCGCGTGGCTGGAAAAATGACAGTTTTGGAGCAAATTCATATGCGGGATTTGGCGGAAATCCTTATGACCTGGAAACCACCGATAAAGGACCTTCCAATTACCAGGAGATAAAGCAAGACATGGAAACCCACGACAATAAACCCTCCATTTTTGAAGAACGCCATACCTACAACCGCTGGCAATGCTGGCCCCATAGCGTCCAGGACCCCAACCGGCTTAATGAAACCGGCTGCCGCCGATTGATCTGGTGGGAAGCCCTGGCCGGTGGTATGGGAGGTTTCTTTGGGCACTTCTCCGAACGATTTAATGCATACGGCCCCTTCAAACCAAACGCTCCCTGTGGTTACCATCCTGAATCACTAAAGCAAGCCTTTCGTACCTATCAAAGGTTCTGGAATAACGGGAGACTGAAACTAAGCATGACACCAGACAATAACCGCGTAAGTCAATCAAATGCCTATTGCCTGGCAAGTCAAGACAAAAACCATTTTGTCTTCTTTATTGAAGATGCAGACTCCATAACAATAAACCTTGATGGAATGCCAGGAAAACAACCTGTTATCGTTGTTAATACTCAAGCAAATTACAAAGAAATGGATAAGGGCATAGCAAGCGCAGGAACCCATAAAATTCCCCTTGATTCAAGATCGGATTGGGCAATTGCCGTTGGGAACTTCAACAACTGAATCACATTAATTCGGAGTACATAGTATGGATAAATTACGGCTATCTTTTTGTTTCATCCCGGCAATCATGTTCATGTTGTGCATAATCCCCACAGAGATCAGTGGCCAATCGACATCCCAAAAGTGTCAATCACATCTTAAAAAACTCACCATTGCAAACGCCGGCACAGAAAATCCAACCCTCCTCTATGGCGGGAAACCCATGTTGAAAGTGGGACCATTACCCGAAGTGGTTCCGTTCGCGGTAAAATGGGGCTCAACCGCATTCCCACATCAAAAGTGGTTGGACTGGATGCATGAACACCAACTGGGATATGGACGTGTCTATCCCGAAAGTGGCCATCCCTGGGTGGATTACCATGCGGATAAACGCCTCTTTCCCTTCGAAATTGTTCGCTGGGAGGATGGCCGCCCGATTGTCGATCTTTACCGCCTTAATCCATATTATTGGCAGAATCTTGCCCGTGTCATACAGGAATGCGCTGATCGCGGCATTATTCTACAAATGCAACTTTACCAAAGAGTCTTTTTTCAAACACGCGATGATATGACCACCTGGATAACCAATTACTTCCACCCTCAAAACAATGTAAATAAACTTCCCGTCCCCCCAGGCCGCAATGGTTATACCTTGTGGAATGAAATGGCTGAGCATGACAACTGGCGTAAAATCCATCGCACATGGGTGGAACATATATTGGATGCCATTGGAAACAAAGGAAATGTCATGATCGATCTGATGAACGAAGGTGCCTTCAAAAACCAAGTAGGTAAAGCATGGATTGAATACACATTGGATATTATCGAAGCGTGGGAAAAAAAGACGGGAAATGATCTTTTAGTAGGAATGGATTTTGACCACTTTTATAAGAAAAACGATCCCGGTTTGGAATATGTACTCAGCCATCCACGCATGGAACTGATTATCTGCGAAGGCTCTGAAGGACATGTTGTAAACGATCTAACTGCTGGAGAACGCAAACCGATTAAAGAAGAACTGGCAAATAAATACCGGACAAAATACAAAAAACCACTCATCAGTACCAACAGCCCGGCTTATAGTATTGATGAAAACCCTTATATTCTGCGCCTGTATCAATGGAGTACGATGATGAAAAAAGTTCAAGGGGCTGGTGTTTATGCGAAAACCTACCCTCTTGACTTTGATGATCCAAAAGTCAAAACCTATGCCCAACAAAGTCAACACTTGATACAGTTTTTCAATACCCTGGATAACTATATCGCCCTCAGACCCGAATCAATCCAAATTTCTCAAGGACCCGGAAAGTACCGTTTTACCCTGGCTTCAGAACATGAAATGGTGGTGTATTTGCACACTGGTAAACAAAATGAGAAGATTCCCTTTGGAAAACATTTGGTGTTGAACAAGTTACCTATCAATTCAGGTGAAGTATCCGTTACCTTCTTTCATCCAACCACTGGGAAAACCGTAAACAAAAAAGCGGCTATTCAAAATGCACGCTTGAATTTAACCTTAATCGAGTTTACCGAAGACCTCGCCATTCATTTACAACGAGAGTAACAATACATTGGCCGGACAAGAAAACTGAATACCTTCTTGTCCAACCAAAAATTCCAAAATAAAGCGCAACATCAACAAATTAAACGAAAGAATTGAGTTCCTAAAAGGGAGGGCGAGGCTCCCGCCGAGCCGTTTTCATGTACAACGGCTCATCAGAAGATTCGCCCTCCCAATGATCCAATATGATCTAAACTAAACGTAGTTGATTTCGCTCCTACCGTATGTAGGGTTGACCTATGTGTCAACCCGGTTTTGAGGCAATCTCGGTTTATTCCTCCTACTAATTCGCTTCATGCCACTCATCAATCCATCTTCTTGATACAATACAAATTCTCATCACTCCGCAATATCAAAGAACCGTCACACACAATCGCACTGGCATTAAATGTGCTTCGATCGTCCAGTTCGTTCAAAGCCAATTGCTCGTATTCCGGCTTCGCCGCCAACACCATTGTTCCACCCCGGCGGGTCACAACATAAAGCCTTCCATCCGCTAAAAGTGGAGAGGCATAGGGTTGTTGCCTGACTCGTTCTGCATACTCAACCGATCCATCTTCCATATTAAGGCAATATGCATTTCGGTTACGATCACTGACCCAATAGAGATGGCCATCATGTATAATCGGTGAGCAAACATTCGCCCCCACATCAGCCTGCCATACTTTGTGTGTATCTGTCACATTCCCACGGCCACCACTTCGTATCGCAAAGGTTTTTGAATCACGCCCGCCCAAGGCATACAAAATACCCTTGTGAGATACAATACTGGGACATACATAATCTTGTATAGCTTCGCAACGCCAAAGTTCCTCACCTGTCTTGGGATCAAATCCCAATACCCAGCCTCGAACCGATACAGCCAGTTCATCCTTCCCCTCCATCGTTTTTACAATATAAGGAGTATTCCAGGATGAATTCATTCCATCCGCACGCCATACTTCATCACCGGTCTCTTTATCGAGCGCCACCAGCGAACCACTCTCCACACTTGCATTCACGATGATCAGATTTTCGTATAATATTGGCGAGGTGCCACTACCCCAACCGTGGGTTCCCGTTCCAACACTGGTCCGCCAAATCTGATTGCCCTCCAGGTCAAATTTAAAAACACCGCTCTTGCCAAAAAAGACATAAATGTGATCTCCATCCGTTATCGGTGTCTGCGCGGCATAACCATGATCACGCACGCTTCTCGATTCAGGAAGAGTGGGTTCAATTTTCTTGTTCCAGTTGATATTTCCTGTCTTCCCATCAACACACACCAGGTGAAGCGTCAAATCATCCATCTTACTTGACCGATCTCCAGTGCCATAGCCACTGTAACACGTCACATATAACGTACTGCCCAACGCAATCGGGCTGGACGCACCATAACCGGGCATTACCGTCTTCCAGGCCACATTCTCTGTTTCACTCCAAGTGATAGGTAAATCGGTCGCCATTGAAATCCCTAAACCACCCGGCCCCCGAAAACGAGGCCAATCTTCAGTATGACCAGCAAAAGCCATAACCATAAGTAATCCATATAATATTGCCAATGAACTTGAAAAGCGTTTGTACATAACACCATCCTTTGATAAAAATTGGTGTGCCCAGTATACATATTCATTCCAGAGCAAACAAGATTGAACAATAGAGCCCTGCCAACAGAAGGTGAAATCTATAAAAATGCATTAAGGGAGAGCAAAACGGGTGGATGATACATTCCCCGACCAAGCATATTGGGCTTTACCCAAAAGTAGTGGGGAACTCATTCAACCTCACCACAACCATAAGCTGAACTCAGCAGTCTTGGGATGAGAATGGGACTTCATATGACTCACTTTTTATAAATTATGTTATCAATGAATGCTGAGTTATAACATAGTCATTGACGATTTCACCACCGATTAAATGTTCTTGAATGATACGTTCAAGTACATCAGGCGTGCATGAGTGGTACCATACTCCTTCAGGATAAATAAGTAATACCGGTCCGTTTATGCATATTCTCAAGCAATTGGCCTTGGTTCGGTAAACACCGCCATCGCCGGTCAGGTTTAATTCATCCAAACGTCGTTTAAGAAAATCCCAAGACTCCAGGCTTTTTTGTTTATCACAGCATTTGGGTTTGGTTTGATCGCAGCATAAAAATATATGCCGCTTGATTTTATGCACACAGAGTAATTCAACCGTTTTTCCAAAACGTGGATCCATGTTAATTACCTCTTTATTCTATTAATCATTAAATAGCACAAAAGAAAACCCCCTTCCACCGTTTCAGCGAAAGGTGGAAGGGGGTTTTGAATCAAAATACTTAAGTTGTTATTCTTATTTAAGGCGATTGAAAATGATTTCGTAACGAACACCGTCGGATTTTTCGCCGCATGGTGAAATGAAAAGCGGGACTTTACCAAACGCTTTGTGCTCTAACTCGTAGGTACCTGATTCAATTTTCTCTTTTTTTGAAGCATTAAAAAGAAGTGAAAAACTTTCACGGGGTATCTGTCCTGGTTTGTTGGCCCAACGGATGGATAAATCATTCGCGTTGGTTAGTTTTAAATTAATGCCACCATGTTGAGAGACATTAAGACGGAATGACTGGTTAACCAAAGGTTTAAACGTGGAGAGATGCATATCCTTGATCTGAATGGATGGACTAAAAAGTGAACGATGCGTTTCCGGCTGGTTATCAGCCAGAACTGAGGCTGGAACGATCCCCGCCATTGCGCACACGGTCCCGACTCTGCTCAAAAACTGTCCCCGCGTCATCATTGGTTTATTTTCCATAATCGATCCTTTCTTATGTTTGCTTCACGCAAAGTTTCATGATTATTTGCAATAGGATGAGATCAACGATGAGGAAGTTCGAAAAGATGTTATACGAAAAGTATATAACATTCAAGTAAATTTTGCTTATTTTGTATGTTAATTTCGTGTCAAGTGAATAATAATTCCACTTCTTATGCGATTTTTCTCTTTATATTGAAGCAAGATGATTTATGAAGATTCACTCCATTCCTCATTGATCCTGCAATCGGCGGAGAATATCCCAATAGGCACCACGATAACCGTTTTGAATGGCGTTGGTTAAAATGGTGTTATCGTTATAGTTATAATCCTTATCGGCGCAGGTTGGATCGCTGAAGAAAAAGCGTGGATCATCACCAATCGCATCCCGAATGATTTTAGGTGCTTCCGTCTCAATTGTTTTGTCGATATAGAAAGCGGGATTATAGAGATTGTTTACTTCAGAAGGATTTAGTTCAGCATTTTCTTTTAAGATTTCATCGGTGATTTCGGTATGAGGATATAATCTTACACCAAGAGACACGCCGATTTTTTCTGCCTTGGAGCGTTTCATCACATCAATGGTCTTCTTGATGCTATCACCGTTTTCACCAGGGGTGCCCAACAACAGGTCTAACATAACCACGATACCGGCGTTGTGGCACATGGTGACGGTATCGATAATATCCTGTGGGGAAAACGCTCTCCGCAATCGTTTGAGCATGGTATGGTCGCCGTGATCGGCGCCGAAATTGATCCCCACACACCCCGCTTGGCGCATTTTATGAGCCAATTCTGAGGTGAACGGTTTGGGAGCACAATAGGCATACCAACGCAGTGAATCCCCCAATCCACGGCGGATTATCTCATCGCAGAGTTCACCCGCATGACGAATAGGGAGATTGAATTCACTATCGCAGGTATGAAAATGGTCAATTCCCTGCCCCAGCATATTTTGCAGTTCATCCACCACATCGCTTGGAGGGCGCAGCCGCAGTTGTTTGCCTTTGGCAATGGGATCGGCGCAATAAGTGCATTGGCAGGGACAACCGCGCTTGGTTTCAATACCCAACTGGCCTCCTTGGTTGAAATAACGAACGTTATCCACCCACTGCCTTTTCATGGGAGGCAATGTATCAAGTGGATACAATTCCCTTTGGTTGGTTAGGCAATTTCCATTGTTCGAAACGATCAGATTGGGTAAATCATGCCATTCCACCCGTTGCTCTATTCGCTCAGCAATTTTGGGAAACACAAACTCTCCATCGCCCCAAACTCCGGCGTCGAGATGTCCAGACTGCATGATGGCTTCAGGCATGGTGGAAAAACCTGGGCCGCCTGCGATGATGGGTGCATTTGAACAACTTCGAATATGTTGAACCATATCGAAGAATAATCGAATAAACGATTTCCTGCTTGACATAAAGCAATCGTCGGTGTTGCGCAGCGTAATACCGATCAAGCCGTATTCATTATTGCTAAAAAATTCATGAATCGCTGCTTGCCAATCATTCGGCCAGCATAGATCCAGAATATAAACCTTATGACCGGCAGCATGGACCGCCTCGGCTACATACTCAAGACCGATGGGTGAAATGGGGGGCTGCATGCGGTTGGAGTTGATCAACGCCACTTTGGCCATGTTGTTATATTCTCCATTTTGAGGCAATCTCACCACAATAAATCATATTTACTCTGATCATTATTTATTCGTCAAATCTGGCAGGGGTAGTTTACTAAATTCCTGCCACTGTTTGCCAATTGTTTTGAGCGGGGGCATCCCGCTATGAATATATAAACCATAACGTAATTTGAGCGGTTTATCCGGTGTGATGGTGATGGCCTTATCCAAATTCAAACAAGCGCCCATCCAGCCATCGTTCCTAACGTGAAATGGAGTGGGAAAGGTGGGATTTTGAGGATGATCGAATAGAGTGATGCCTTCTATCGCCTGGTTGGTACTCGCTCCGCTGTAATCCACCCATTTGGCGGATTTGCGAAATACCTCTTCTTCATTGATGGCACCTTCTGAATTGCGAATGATTCCACCCCCATCATGAACACCAATGCTCTTGGCCATCCTGACGCCGGTCATGCCAAATGGAGTTTTTCCCAGGGTGGTTTCGCCTTCTTTAACTGAGAAACGCAAATCGATTGTCATCATCCATTCCTGGTTTTCCAGCCAATGGACGGTTATCTTACGAGTTTCATATAAGAGAATTCTGCTCGATTCTGCATCCACCCACTGATTATCCGCGACAAGCCAGGCGGCATCGTCCGTATCTTCATATTCGGCGAGATAGGTGTGGCGGATTTTACCCTTGCCGCGATCGCCCCAAAAAACTACCTCATCGACGTTATTGTGGGAAATCCAGACAGAATTATGATGGCTATGCGATTCAGGATCATGTGGATGACCCATACGGGTCAATGAACGCCCTAATGGGCCAACGATAGGATAAAGAAAAGGACGTTCCAAAGAAGGGCCGAAATGGTAGCGGGTGAGTTCTTCGCCATTGCGTTGAAAGGACGCCTGGTCATAGGGTAAGGGGATCACCTGCATGCGGGGCACCGGTTTGGGATCGGCTGAGGCGGGAATGCATAATAAGCAGAATATGAGGGCTGAACTTGTTGAATAGATTAGCTTTTTGATTGGGGAATGGTACATAGTTACTCCTATTATGTCTTCTTGTGATTTATGACTTCCCATGATAGAAATCTTACTGAGATTAATATGCTATTTAAATTCTCTCAACGTATCTCGCAATACACAAAAACTCTTTGATAGGTTTCGATTTGGATTCATATAAGGTGCGATTGTTTTAGCGGCTTCAATTTTTCGCAAACCGGTTTTGAAATAACCTACCTTCTGTAATTCTTTTTCGAATGCTTCCCAAGTTCCTCCTGCAATATCATCAGAATCTCGATTTTGCTTATTAGGTCAACCTTACCTTGATATGAGTTAACTTTAAACGATCGCCAAAATGTCCTTCCAACCATAAATGACCCATCGACGCTCCTTCTTGGACAAATTCTCGTACTCCTTCGATATCACTCGCACAAACCACTTGTGTATAACCATGTACATCTCTAAACAGGACTCGGACTTCCTCAGGTTTAAATGATAAGTGATGATAGGCTGTTGTGGTTTTTCCCGGTATTTTAATTCAATCACAACGGGGTATGATGATCCACGCGTTTTCAATTCTTTCGCTTTTCCCCGCTGGTTCCAGGCTTGCTGTAATCCATTTGAGAAACAATCTGACAGAAAATTGAATACATCAAATAATGTTGATTTACCACTGCCATTTGGACCTAATAAGATCATAAAAGAGGTAATATTTTTAATTTCAATATCATGCAATGCACGAAAGTTTTTTACACGTAATTCTTCAATGCGCGCAGGTGCGCTCATACCGGGGTGTATCTTAATCATTGCTTTGTTATCCTTCAAGCAAACTGAAATAATCACTTATGATGAATCATTTTGGAACTACTCGCTACTCTGACCTCGCAATTTTGTGGGGTTATTTATTCTGGGTAACCTAACAGTTGATTCAAACCATCGAGGTATACAAGATATGGGGTGAATTTACGAAGTAAAGCGTAATACATCTTTCGATGGAGAATCAGTATCTTGCTAAATTTACCCTGTTTTTTCAAATGTATAGTCAAGTATCATCTCCTCGCTGAAACCACTCAACACCATGTTGTTGAATCTGTTCTCTAAGATTCTCATTTTCGATACGGTGATACAATACCAGCTCGACTTTCTGAGGTATGGTCAATTGATGGATTTTTTCAGAAAGTTCTGATTGATCATCCAGCGTAAGTTCATCGCCATAGAGGGCCAAATCCACATCGGATGTGGTTGCGTATGTTCCCATTGCCCGTGATCCAAAGAGTACAACCGCCTTGATCCTGGGATTGGCAGATAAAATATCAATGATGTGATCCCTGTATTTTTTCTTTATGCCATCGTTCATGATTCTAACTTGCGTTTCAGTCGGTTGTACACTTTATACAATACCGGTGCGTAACAATTCTTGATGAGTCTTTCGGCTTCCAATGCGGTTTTTTCTTCATAGGTATGGCTCAGAAGATTACGCTTTTTCAAAGCATCCAGCATGGTTTCTGTTTCGTACTCAGTCAGGTATTTCGCTTCAAAAGCTTGCCGAATCACTTCGCGGGGTGTATTGACATCGTAACCATCATAAAAGAGCTTATCCTTACAGACTTTCCACATCAATTCAAATGTAAATTCAAATACTTTAACCAATCCCGCGCGTTCAAGCTCGGTAAACTCCTCTTTGTCGCACGCATCCTCCAGTTGACCTAAAGCTTTTCCAAAATTTTCCAATCGCTGCCGCCAACGTATTTCATCTGAATTGGGCATAGCTAGAAATCCCTCATACTCGCTCAGGTAGACTAAATGGCTCTCTGTAGGTTCGTTGCCATAGGTTTTGGGCTGCTTCATCGTTCACGAAATGTTGGGTTTGTGGATCGAATTCCAGTTCGTGGCCTACGCGATAAGCGGCATTACCCATGTGGCAAAGCACACAGGAAAGGTGAATTTCTTCAATCTCACCGTTTAACAGGCTACGGTCATTGGCCCGGATGGCATCATAGAAGTTTTTTAAATGATCGGCGTTCGAATAGCGTCCCTGATCGGGTTCGGGATCACGATTGCGGCCCATGTAAATCTCATATTTGCTGTCATCAATAGCCATATAACCCTTGGAGCCATAAAACATGGCGCCCCAGCGGATGCCAAATGCTTCCGGGTTGGTATAAAGACCGCGCACCTCACATTCGATGATGGTGCCATCATCATAAGTATAAGTCGTGGTTTGGGTATTTGGAGTTTGGGCTTGATCCTTGTAGCCGAAGCGCCCTCCTGCTGAGTAAACTTTGGAAGGCAGCCCGCGGTTCATTCCCCAGCGCACCACATCGAGGCAATGGCTGCCATTGTTACCTATTTCCCCATTGCCAAAGTCCCAAAACCAATGCCAGTTGTAATGAACCAGATTTTCGTGGTAGGGTTGGTCGGGAGCAGGACCTTTCCATAAATCCCAATGCAGCCACTTGGGAGGTTCTTTTGCCTGCTTGAAGCCAATGGAATCACGCCGCCCATAGATTAATCCACGGCCCATATAGATATCTCCGATCACGCCTTCGCGCAATAATTCAAATGCCTTGCGGTAAAGCCCGTAAGAACGGCGCTGTGTTCCGCCTTGAGAAATGCGGTCATATTTGCGCACAGCTTCGACCAACTTCAGCCCTTCATTTATATTGTGAGACACGGGTTTTTCCACATAAGGGTGTTTGCCTGCCTGGCAGGCCCAAATGCCTGCTAGTGCATGCCAGTGGTTACAGCAGGTGATTTGCACAGTATCCACGCTGTCGTCATCCATAATGCGGCGCAGATCAGGTTCCATTTTTGGTTTACGGCCTGATTCTTTTTCCATTCTATCGACATGTTCAACCATCCGCCGTTCATCCGGATCACAAACATAGGCGACTTCCACGCCGTCCAATTTATCCGCTTCCAGCATTAACTGACCACCGCGGCCTCCCATTCCAATTTCCGCCGTGCGAATTCGATCGTTAGCCCCTGCCCATGAGTTGGCATTTCCTATTAACGAAACCGTTGCGATACTGGCACTCGAGTTCTTAATAAATTGGCGTCGTTTCATGTTTATTTCTCCTTGTTTCTTCCCATATCGATATGCTGTCATAGTCTCAAAATTCATCCTAACGTCTGCTGTACCACAATGTAGGGGTTGACCCAATGTCATTAAGTTAAGATCAAAATGGATTAATAACCACTTTATTCCTTTCTTTGGATGACATAATCTCCACCGCATGATAAATATCCTTCAGAGCAAAGCGATGCGATATCACCTTTTCGGGATCAACCAAGCCACGTTCCATTAAACGGATGGCGTGCTGCATGGCGCGTGGATTGGTTCCGAAACTGGTATCCATACGTGCTTCCAGAAAATGGGTTAATCCCCCATCCAATTCAAAACATTCGTGAGTTGTGATTCCGAATACATTCCAGCGTGTACCACGGCGCAGCAGTTTGACCATCAGTTGAACCGCTTCGATCGGTCCAGCGGCCTCGACCACCAGATCCGGCCCATGCGGGATTATCCCATAAATAGCTTGTTTTGCATCACAGTTAGCCGGATTTACCGTATGAGTTGCTCCCAGGAACTGCGCCATATTCAAAGCGTAATCGCTGACATCAACCGCGATTAATCGCCCTGCTCCCGCTGCTTTGGCAACCATCAGGCAATACATGCCAATTCCCCCCGTGCCGATGATGACCACATCATCCCCAACCGACATTTCAGAAAAATCGATTAATCCTTTCCAAGCTCCGCTGACTGGTTCTGTCTGACAGGCTGCATCAAAGCTGATCGATGTGGGTTTATGGTAAAGCACGTTTTCTTCGCATAAGGTATATTCAGCGAAACTTCCCGGTCTGACATCTGGTGGTCCATCTCCACCCGTCGTATAGGCAAATTCGCAATAATGAGTATTTCCCATTCGGCAATGAGGGCATAAGCCGCAAAAACCACTAGGTTGGATAATGACCTCATCCCCTCCTTTAAAGTGAGTCACATGTTGTCCCACTTTTGCAACAATACCTGCCGGTTCATGGCCGGGAATAAGAGAAAATTGTACATTTGTTCGAATGCCTTTGATGACTTTGTAATCCGTAGCGCAAAATCCACATGATTTGATCCGGACCAAAACCTGACCCGCTTCGGGTTCAGGTGTTGGTACTTCGTCCAGTTCCAGGTGGTTAAAATCTTTCAATACAGCGGCAAGCATTTACTATTCCCAATATACAGATAAATACCATAATAGCATAAAGTGGTGAGAAAATGTGAGATGGATGGACTATGGCTTTTTATAATCAGGATGAGGCGCCATCATAACCAGAAGTGTGGCTCTTGTGTCTGAATCATTAATGACACCGTGCACAATTCCAGAGGGAGCAACAGCCAGATGGCCTTCCTCTACTGTGCGTGATTCCTCTCCAATTCGAATCCTGCATCTCCCGGACAGGCAGTAGTAAATCTTGTCATTTTCATCATGGGTATGATCTTTCTGCAGCTGTCCAGGCTCAAGGCAATAAATATCACAAAACATCTGTGGTGATTCATACAAATTCACCTTATTCATCTTTTCAGATTTAAATTGTTCATGCTCAATTGGATTAAAAAAGTATTTCTCATGCATATAAAATTCCTTTCAAATCGCAAATCCAAATATAGAAAAGGACGGCCAATGATGACCGCCCTTTTCTATATAAGAACAAAAACTCTCTATTGTCTACAAGTCAATTTTTAAAAATTCCAAGTTTGTGACTTCAGGGGGGACTTCAATAAAATGATCGACAACACCAGAGGTTTTTATGATTTTACTCACCATTTTTATTAAACCTTGGGGGATGCTGAAGTGAATGTGTTGTCCGTTCCACCCACCTTCGTGAACCTCTATCTCTAAAAATCCCAAATCCTTGCGTTTGGAATAACTGGTAGCCGGATCCGCCCAGATTCGGACATGTTCATGACCTTCAATTTTAACCAGATCATAGCCGGAGGCATCGTTCAAACCATCCACCAGTTTGTCTATATCAATCTCCAAATCATTGCATAGATTGCGAATTTCTTTTGGCAACAGGTCATCTATAGCATTTAATAATGAAACCGGCATTGAAACTTTGACCATTTCACCATTATTAGAATAGACTTCCACCCGCAAGATACAATCATCCCGTGTTGGGGCGGCCATAACCTGATAAACCACCAGCATCCCTACTAAACCGATTAAGCAAACGTGAATACAAGTTTTGAATAGAAGTTTTAGTTTAATTAAAAGCATGGGGGGTATCTCCTCGAATATCCTTAATCAACATCTCATATAATTCATTACGAAAGGTTTCCCTTTTTCTTTCATTTTTTTTATTGACTGTATTTTTTAACCAACCTTTGACTTCTACAGAAAATACATCGATTATATATCCCTGTTTTATATGACCTAATCAATTTATTTTATAAATATGTGGGGAGGTGTATTTTATCGCATGCGTATTTATCTACTGATTGTTTTCATGTTCATTGCTTCAACTGGTATGGGAGATGATTTTGAATTTCTTCGAACAGATGGAAAAAACATAGTCAATGCTTCGGATGATGTAATGGCTATGCGGGGAATAAACTTTGGTGGCTGGCTCATGATGGAAACCTGGATTCCCGCCATAGAACTCGAGTGGCATGATCACCTTCCAAAATTAGCAAAAGAAACAGGCCTCGAATCACAATTTGAAGCCACACTTAAGTCAGTAGGTGAATTCAATGACGACACCATGAATATCCATGATTACCTTGACCGCTTTCATAAAGAGTTCAAAAAACATAGCCCCACCGACAAATGGAATTCCTATTTTCAATCTTTGCAAAAAGTACCTCCTTTATTTGATGCAAGTACATTGGATACCATGCTTCGCCAGCGTTTTGGTGATTATGGGGCAGCGGAAATTTGGAATACTTTTCATGAGGTATGGATCACTGAAACCGAATTTAAATTGGCCAAAGCGCTTGGATTTAATTTTGTACGCATCCCCTTCTGGTATCGTTGGTTTGAAAGCGATGAAGAGCCTTATCATTATTATGACTATGGTTTCAGTTATCTCGACCGTGCTGTCCAATGGGCGAGGCAAAATGGCCTTTATGTTATCCTCGACCTGCATGCCGCCGCCGGTGGACAGAATCCCTGGGATCATTCCGGGGAACTAAGCCGAGCCGAACTTTTTCAAAATGAAGAGTATCAGCGCCGCACCTGCCGCCTATGGCAGCAGATTGCACAACATTATCAAAACGAACCAGTGGTTTTTGCGTATAATGCCTTGAACGAACCCTTCAGTGCCGAAAATGAAGAAAATTGGACTGAAGTACATGATGCCATATACAAGGCTATCCGGTCTGTTGATAAAAAGCATATCATCATTATGGAAGATGGTTATAAACTCGAGTATCCACAATACGCCAAGACAGCTTTTTTTCCTGATCCTGACACATTCGGCTGGCAAAATGTGGTTTATTCCTTCCATTTTTATGAAACTGGCAAAATGGAAAGACACGAGAAAAAAATTGAGGATGTGATACAATTAGGGCAGCGTGTTCAACAGAAATGCAACGTTCCCATATACTTAGGTGAGTTTAATACCTATGAAACACCGTCTGATATCTCGCTGAAAGCCATGCAGCATTGGCTTTCAAAGATAAATGAACAAGGTTGGCACTGGTCGCCTTGGACATTCAAATACACTAATCCCAAGAAAGATGGTTCGTTGTGGGGCGTATATCAATTTGAAGGCGATTGGGTGATGCCACAATTCTATCGTGATTCCAAATCCACAATTTTAAAGAAAATCGCTAAGATGTCGATCGATCACTTCACCTTGCATGAAAAATACGCCACTATTTTGAAACGCAGCTTGCTACAACCTGTTCAATCCGCCAACTAAGACCTTTTAGAATAAATTATTGTAATATGGAATATTCCTGGCCGATACCTAAAATTGAATACTATCCTTTTCCTGATATTTCAGAACCGAGGGATGTGGCTCTCTTCTATTCAAAAGCGGCGCTGGATTCTGTAAGTCCCCTGCTTAATTTGCCCATTGTATGGCGCGGTGAAGTGCTGGAAGCCACAAAAGCACATTGGAACACACTCGCCGCAGAAATCAAAGGCGACATCATTTATGCAGTCGGGGGTGGATTGGCCGTTGATGCGGCCAAATACATCGCCGCCCAAACATCTTTACCTTTAATCAGTTTACCTACCGCCATCACGGTTGATGCCTTTTTCACCTGGGCATCCGGTATACGCCAAGGAGGTTGTGTTTATTATCTCGAAACACGCCCACCAGATGCAGTGATTATCGATATGGAGGTATTACAATCCGCTCCGGCTACACTGCGTGCCGCAGGGATATGTGATGTTCTCTCTATAGCTACGGGATGCTGGGATTGGGTGTATGCCGAAGAAAAACACAAGAACACCGATGAAACAAAACTGATTCCTTATGTGTTTCAAAATGCTCAATCCATTCTGCAAGGCGCGCTTGATTGTGCGCAGGCTGCAGGAGCTGGTGACCCCCAAGGTTTAAAACAATTGATCGATTGTCTGGCACTTGAAGTACAAGTTTGCAATCTGATCGGCCATTCACGACCTGAGGAAGGAAGCGAGCATTACTTTGCCTATTCGATTGAAAACGAAATGAGGAAAGGTTTACCGCATGGTGATCTGGTCGGTCCTGGGATTATAAACATAGCCACTTTACAAGGCCAGGATGTTGAGCCACTTAAAAGCGCTTTATATGATTGCCATATTCCGTTGGATCAGATCCCCATCGATTTGGCTCGTAAAACGCTGATTAATTTACCAATCTATTGTCAAACCCATAAATTTCCTTTCGGTATTGCTCACACATTAAACGAATCGAAGGTGAATGAACTTTTTTGATATCCAGATCTTTTTTGGAACATTCTTTCTGACCTAAGATATATTCTAGTAAAGGTACCCACTCTTGGGGGGATGTAACCAACCCGACTTCAGACTAAAAAGGGGGGCATATCCATGTCTTCTATCTATATCCGCTTTTTGATTGTCATTTTAAGCACAACATTCACCTTCCAATTCAAAGCGAAAGCTGAACCTCTGAAAATACTTGCTGATGTTAAGGAAAACGTTGCCACGGATTTCGGTGTTTACAAACCATATCCCATTGATGTGGAGCCTAATGTACAACCTTATGTGATTGATGACAACTTTAGCAATATAAGTAATTTTAGTCAATTTACTTTTAATAGTCGTGAAAAGGAATTGCTTAAACAAAATGGTTTTGTGGCTACTCAAAGCGGTTTTAAAACCATGTATGATATCTATAACAAGGCAAAGACAGATAATGCGCCAATCTTTGTCACCGTCGATGCCCTTCTTCACACATATCACGAACTCTTCGACTATATCCTCCGCACCATCGAAGAAGAAAAACTGATCAATGATCTTAAATCTTTAACCGCCTCATTTCTTGAAGGTTCGCAAAACCAATGGGAACAAGCGACTGAAGAAACTGTAAAAAAAGCAGCTTTAAAAAATATCGCCTTTTTTTCTGTTGCCTCCAAATTGCTTGAACCGACGTTCGATATCCCTGTAAGTGTGAGTGATTGGGTGGAAGCTGAACTGAACTTGATCGATGCTCATCAGGGGATGAAAAAATCCCCCATTTTCAATTATTTTGAAGATTACAGCCAGTATCTACCTCGAGGCCATTACACACTTTCAGAGGAATTAAAACGCTTTTTCCGAGCGATGATGTGGTATGGCAGGATCAACTTTAATTCCAAAAGCCATATGGCAACCCGGCAAGCGCTGCTAATCACTCAACTAATGAACTCACTTGAAGTCAGTAATCATCCAGTAATGGAGATTTGGGAACGCATTTATAATCCCACCGTATTCTTTGTAGGTCAATCGGATGACTTGACCATTTATCAATACACGCCGCTGATGAAAGAGATTTATGGAACTCCAATCGAATCGATTAACATAGACCAATTTACCAATGAAGCGAAGCTAAACACATTTCTAAATCGTGTTGCCTCCCTCCCTTTCCCACAAATTGATTTTGAAGCTGGCCAGGGATTTCGATTTATGGGACAGCGATTTATCCCTGATTCCTACATGTTCACTCAATTGGTGATTGACCGTACCAGCCGACTTTTTCCTCGGGGGTTGGATGTCATGGCAGTGCTAGGCTCATCTCTCGCCGATCAAATTTTGGATGAGATTTACAACGAAACCGAAGATGATTCGTATGTGGCTCAGATGGAAAAACTGAAAACTGAATTCGCTGCTTTGGAAGAGAGTGAATGGGTGCAAAATCTTTATTGGAACTGGTTGTATTGTTTGATGCCTTTATTATCCCCCAAAAGAGAAGGCTTCCCGACCTATATGCAATCCGCTGCCTGGCAAAATAAAGAACTGGGATGTGCGTTGGGTTCTTGGGCGGAATTGCGTCATGACACCATTCTGTATGCAAAGCAAAGCTATACCCGTACTGGAATTCCTCCATACAATGCTGATGGTTTTTCAATGGAATGGGTGGAGCCAAATCCCTGGGCTTTTGCCCGATTGGCATCACTGGCACGCTTTACCATAGATGGACTGGGGATTTTTGATTTATTGCTCGATGATTTTGAATGGCGGCTGCAAAAATTTCATGATTTGCTTTTGACATTTAAAGATGTGGCGATAAAAGAATTGACCAATGTACCGCTTTCTATTCAAGAAAGGCGCACCATCCGGGAAATCGGTGAAACATTAGCCAATCTTTCGTACTTTGGACCGGATAATCACCTCGGTGAAGCCATTGAAGATGATATGGCTGTTATTGCCGATGTGCATACTGATATATTGGTCACCAATCAGGTATTGGAAGTTGGTGTTGGTTATCCCCTCAATCTGTATGTTGTGGTGGGTAAAAGTGATAACCTGGCTATTGCGATGGGATCGGCCTTTTCATATTATGAATTAAGATGGCCTATGGATGACCGCCTAACTGATGAAGCCTGGCGTGAAATACTGAGTAGCAATAGTCCACCAGAGCAGCCAGAATGGTATGGCGCATTCATGGATTTGGAAAATCGCGACATTTCGAAGCGATTCTTCAATGCGGAAATCAATCAAGCCCAAAACTACATCGATATTTCGCTAGACTTGACACCATCCAACCTTCGACAAGGCCAAAATTTGACAATAAGCGTTCAACTCGATGTATTCGATCACCCCGAAATCCAAGTACAAGTTCCCTCGTTCTTGGAATTGGAAATTTTAATAGCTGGTGAACGATTTGTATTTAGAATTCCCAAGGATCAAAATACACCCGATCCTTATGATTATATCGCAGAAATTGACACCACTGGCTGGCCCGTCAGTGAGATAAAAGCAAGCGTTTATAGCCCATCTGATATCGCTATATATAAGCAAGGCTCAATTGAATTGCAAAGCAATGGTAATTCAGTTAAAGTTTGGTCGTTTTATTGATTCAGTTTAATCTCTTAACCTGCTTGTTATAATAAATTTACGCTTTTTAAAATATCATTATCAAACTTTTAATTATATCACGTTATATGTAATTTAATTTTACACTTTTTTTGTTGAAATTGTTAGGATTTAGTTAGACATGGTTGCCTTGAATTGACATTCCCCATTTTTTGTTTTTTACTTATCCGAGTCTGTTATGTTTAATTATCTGAATTTAAATAGGGAGTAGTGAGTAATCAATGGAAAAAACCCGGATTATGAAATCGTTGGTTGTGGGCCGATGGTGGATTCTTGTTTGTATTTTACTGGGATTATGGTGGTTGAGTCTTATCTCATTCTTTTAACATAAGTTAAAACAATATTCATGTCAATTAATTTTTTTCCAAAAACATTAACCTCAAGATTTGGATATAAAAAATCATTTGTTAAGCCAAGCTTTTAGCTCGTTGATGTCTTGGAAATCAAATAATAATTCAACGAGTTCTTCCAATTGTTCGACCGATAACCGTTGAATTTGTACTTGGATTGCGGGATCGATTACTCCGAATTTTCGCTGGAGAAAGCGGGATACAATAAATAAACCTTCTTCGTGCCGCCCTTGCTGCATCCCTTGCTGCATCCCTTGATGCAATCCTTCTTTTTTCCCTTCTTTCAGCCCTTCTTGATGTA
>CAZFER010000043.1:0-34977 GCA_964517495.1 uncultured bacterium
AGCCGTTCTACGTGGAAACGGCTCGGCGAGAGCCTCGCCCTCCCTATTCCTCGATCCAACAAAATCCCGCAATTTCATATATAAATTGAACTCTCTCTAAACCTTCTTTTTATAGAGATATTAACGTATAACATGTATGTTCAAATAAAGTAGGTATACATTCACAAGCCCATGCTTTTGATTTTTGATCTGATATTACTCCTTTATGCATCCTGTCAACTTACCCAATGGATACACCTTTTTAAAATTGATCGCATTATTTTTGGCTGGATTATTTTTTTGTCTGCGAATGTATTAACTGGCTATGGTTTATCGTTGATTGGCATCATGAACCAGCCGTGGGCCTGGTTGATTGTGCATGGGATCATATTGATAGGTATCATCAAATTGAGGAACAAAACCACCCATATAGTTTCTCACCCTCATGAATATTCGTTCGACATAAAGACACTGTTTTTTGAATTACCCTTATGGATAAAAACGATCCTTTTTTTCTTCGCATTAGCTTGTGTGGCCTCTCTGATTCTTCATTTTAAAACCCACATCCCGCTCAATCAGGATGCCGTCAATTATCACCTCCCGCGGGCGGGGCATTATTATTTTCAAGGCTCGCTAAACGTTTATCCTTCCACTGATGTACGCGAAACTGATTTTCCGCACACCTATGAGTTGTTTATAGTCTGGATAATTGCCATGTCAAAAGAGATCCGCTTTATCTATCTTTTTCAGTGGATTTCATTGTTTATCGCTGCCCTGGCCATTTATTCCACTTGCCGAAAACTGAATGTTTGCAAAGCAGCCTCAATCGCAGCGGTGTTGATATGGCTGGTAACACCCTTTATCGTGCTGAATCTAAATTTTGTGAAAAATGATTTGTTACTGGCCTGTATTGCGTTGTATTTATTACCCTTTCTCCTTTCCATGCATGACCGGTTTTGGCCATCCCTCATTGCGGTCGCCTGCTGTTGTGGATTGGCGATTGGCATAAAATACAATGCTATTTTTATGGTTTTTGCGGTGCTTTTGGTGGTGATTATCAAACGAGGCCAATCAAAAGCCTTTTATCGTGACATGTTTGCCAGTGTGGTGGGTATCACGTTAAGCTGCATGATCCTGGGAGGCTATGCCTATTTTGAAACCTGGCAGCGCACCGGCTCACCCATTGCCAGCCTCTCCGGAAGCCAAACCTTTGAACCGTATGCCATCTCCGTCAATGCCCTTCGTTTAACGGGGGAGATGACCGACTCATTGGGATTTATCAGCAAAACCGCCAGTCAGTATACCGGCCAGGCTCTGAATGATGTTCGAAGTCCGCTTTTCGCCTCGCTCAGCCAAATTGAAGCGTTGAATGCCTATGAATCCCGCCATTACTGGGCGTGGAAAGGTCCAGCGCGTTTGTATCGTTTGAGTGACCAATACAATCAGTTTTCGCTGGGCCACTTTTTCATGCTTGTCCTGGGGTTGGTGGCGGCGTTACGTTTCATCAAAACATTTAATGTGATGTTGGTCGTATTGCTTTTTCTGTTCGCTTATATCCCTCAGGCTGGAACCTTAAAATGGCAGCCCATTGACAACCTGCGTTTTTACTTTCCCCTGCTTTCGTGGCTATACCCCTTCATCGGGCTTTATTTGCATACCTATTTATTCAAACGCAGGCTGTTCCATTGGGTATGTGCCTTGAGTTGTGGGTTTGGTGTCATTGTGATGATCGAGTATTTCAAAGCCCCCCTCATGCATTGGCCCCAGGCAGACTATACGGCCAAAACATTGGAGCGGCTCGAGGTCCCATCCATCGAAAAAACTTGTATGCATTTTGTTGAAACACTCCCGCATGACGCCACTCTCGCCATCGAAGCGGGATGCATGGATTCAACCTACTTATTAATGATCCCCCACTTCCAACGCCACATTACCCCCATTCCCCCACAAGAGGACATCACCGATGCCATCCACTTTTTCCAAAAAATCCCAGCCCTCGATGGAATAATCATCAAACAGAAACAAGCCTTGCCTGCGGATGATTTAGAGCCATATAAGATTGAAGAAATTCGTTCTAATTTGGTGTATATTTATCAGAAATGAATTGATCGTTGAAATTATATTCACAAAATACATTTTCCAATGTGTTAATATAAAGATAAACAATCTTCTCATTTTAAAGAAGATATACTATTTTATGGGCGATAAAACTGAGATATAATTAAAGATATATTTAAGGGGATACGTATATGAATACATCACATGATCTCGATGACATAACACGGCTGGTTCAAGCATGCAATCCGAATGAATCCTTGAGTCCGGGCGATACTCGTTATGTGAATTTTGATGAGGCCCGCTCCGGCAGTATCATACCCCGTTTAGTAAGAGCCTTTCGCCGTGCTGCCACTCCCCAGTGCATGTTGTTTGCTGGTCATCGAGGCATCGGGAAAACGAGTGAACTCAAGCGTATTAAAAGTGAACTTGAAAAACAGGAAGAATCGATCAAGCCTTTTGTTACACTCTACATCGATGCCACTCGGAATTTGGATTCGAACGATCTAGATTTCCCCGATCTGTTAGTATTATTAGCCGCGGAGACACAGCGTCAATTAAAAGAAGCCAATATTCCCGGGTTTGATGCGAGTTCAACCTACCTTAAGCGGTTGTGGGATGATTTGTGCAAAGTATTGAAGAGTAAACTGGAACTTCGTCAAATGGATGTGGATGTTCCATTCGGTTCCCTTTCGTTGGAGATCAAAAACAGGCAATCGGCACGCTTGATTTTACGAGAAAAGATCGAATCTTTTTCCACCGATCTGATCGGTGCATTGAATAGGTTATTTTTGGAAGCAAATACATCCATCCGAAATGCGAATAAAAATGGAATGGTTTTGATCATTGATGGATTGGACAAAATCAGCCTGCGCCGCTTTGAGGATGGAAGCAACTCCCATGAGCGCTTGTTTATCGACCGTGTTGAACAATTACGGCCTTGGATTGCAATATCCTATATACTATTCCCATTTCGATGTATTACTCATCACGGTGTGCGGTTCTTGAGCAAACATTTGGTGAATTCAATACACCCATCTCCATGATCAAAATCCGGGGGGATAATAAAGAGAAAGTCACACCGCAAACCATTGGTATGCAAAAAATGAAAGAAATGCTGGAAAAGCGCTGCGAAAAAGCAGAGGTAAATTTCAGCGATGTGTTTCCTGATGATAACGTGTGGCAGTACCTATGTGAAATGAGTGGTGGTCACCCACGACACTTGCTCATCTTTTTGAATAGCGCAGCCAATCTATTGGATGAATTGCCAATCACCCTGGATGCGGCTAAACACGCCATTCGTGATTATGCCAATAGCCTTCTACGCGAAATTCCAGACCGCTTCTGGAGTAAACTAATTCATTTTGATGAGCCACGTGAACATATTTTAAAAGATGAAGACCATCAGGAAATGCTTTTTTACTTACATGTATTCGAATACCTGAATGGAAGGCCCTGGTACGAAGTCAACCCTGTTATACGCACTCTCGAACGTTTTAAAGCCAGGTTGAACACGTAACATGTCGTTATTAACTGCGGAACATGACATCCTTACCGCCAAACTTGAAGAAGACTCCGCCTTTTTATCCTTAAGGCGGGGAGCCCTTCGTGCGAATGCCTTTACCCCCATGTTTGCCGTCTGCAACGAACCCGTTCGTAGAAAAGAACTTATAAACCGTTTATGTGAAAGTTTAAGCCATTCCGGAATTCCCCTTACTGCAATTACTTTGAACAAGGGTTGTGACAATATCCTCGAACAGGTGAAGGCAACAGTCGGAAATGGATCAGAGGGAGTTATTATCATTGATGGGTTGGAATCGGGAATCGCATTTGATGATTTTACTCATAAACGGATTATCTCATTGAATCAACAACGCGAAGAATGGAGAGATGAAATTCCATGCGCCGTCATTTTTTGGTTACCGGAATATCTCTTGGAATTAATGGCCTGTGGCGCTCCCGATTTTCTTGACTGGCGAGTAGGTACCTATTTCTTCCTCAAACCGAAAGAAACCGCCATTGAATTCCAATTCCCATTACCTTTTGTACGGGACGGCATCGTTCGCCTTAACGAAGAAGAACGTTTAGAACGCATAAACCGTTTGCGTCAGTTGATCAAAGATAATGAAAATAACACATCCGACAATGAAACTGAGCGAGCATTAAATATTTGGCGTATGGAATTGGCTGACCATTTAATATTTAACGGCCATATGTATGAAGCATTTGAAATTCTTGTCAATGATGTTCTTTTACCCGCTCAATCAAAGAACGATGATCTATTAGCTGCAAAAGCGTTGGATAGAATTGCTGAAATCCATTACCGTGGAGGAGAGTATGAGAAAGCACTTGAATTAAATGAAAAAAGGTTGGCTATTTCTAAAGCATTAAACGACAAACGCTCAGAAGCGGAAACCCTGGGGGATATAGCTCGTATCTTGAAAAAAAGCGGAGATATTGAAGTATCTTTTAAGATGCATCAAGAAGAGAAAAATGTATATGAAGAACTAGGAGATGAACATTCAAAAGCAGCTGCAATGGGGGACATCGCTCTCATATTAAAGAACAAAGGTAATGTGAATGTGGCTCTATCTATACTGGAAAATGTAATAGAGATTTTTGATAGGTTGGGTGATCAGCGTACAAAATCTATATATATGGGTGATATTGCTCGTATACTTGTTGATAAAGGTGAAATAGAACATGCACTTCAGATATTATTAGAAAGGAAGAAAATATTTGAGGTATTAGGCGATCGACGTTCAGAAGCAATAACCGACGGAGACAAAGCTCGTATACTTCTTGAGAAGGGTAACGTTGAACAAGCCCTACAGATGTTTCAGAAAAAAAAGAAAATCATTCAAGAACTTGGGGATCAAGATAGCATTGCTGTTACTTTATGGGATATTGCTAGCATCGAATTACAACAAGGAAACCATCATGAAGCATTTAAGCATTTAAGCCACTCCTATGAAATCAATCTAAAACTTGGAAGACTAGATGGTATTTGTTTTGTGGGCCTCGATTTGGGCACTCTTCTATGCCATACAGGTCAAAGAGATAAAGGTTTGCCAATCCTGCAGCGCTCTCTTGAAGGTTTCCAAAAGCTCGGTCAAACACAAGGGGCTGAACAAACTCAAGCAATGATTGATCAATACACGACAACAGACACACAGTCTGAAACATAACGGGAATAACCCCTTACACCAGCGGTACGAATCGGTGTTCCAGGGTTTCGCCCAGTTCGAGGATGCCGTAGGTGCCGGGGCCTTCGACGTTCATGGAGACGCTGCCCGGGTTGAAGACATACACCTCCCCCATCTTTTCCCACATGGGGATATGGGAATGGCCGAAGAGGATGACATCCACATCGCTGAAGACTTGCACCACCCGCTTTTCCAGGTTCTTGCGCGGACCCCAGCCGTGGATTAATCCCAGGGTATAGCCGCCGATCTCCAGTTTCTTCTTTTCCGGCAACTGTGCCCGTAAATCCGGATGGTCACAATTGCCATACACCGCGATCACTGGTGAGACTTTTTGGAATTTCATATAGGTCTGAATGTCACAAAAATCCCCCAAATGAATGATCACATCCATTTTTTCCAATTTTTCGAATAAAAACTGAGGCAATTCACCGTAATCCGGCACATGCGTATCGGAGACCACCCCAATTCGGGTTATACCGCTTTCCTTTGCCATGAAACCTCAATACGTCTACAATATATATTTTATTGCTTATGATACGTGCCAGGGATTCTCCCCCCACGTCGAACACTCGGCGTTTAGACATCACTAAAATTCTATACGCTCAGTGCGAGAGAAAAAGGGGGAGCTGCAAAAGAGACAAGTTCATGAAACATGACAAATCCTTCTATTTTTGCTATAGTGGCCAAGTATATATGGTGGGAAGTTTTCATTAACGCATTAATTCTTTACAAAACCTTTACATTAGCGTGTTTTAACAGCCCCCAATGGGCTTAACAATGATACAAACCAAAAAACGGGAAGGGATACGATTGCGATGTTATTTCATCAGGCCTTTTTGCGTTCAGCCAAACACATTCACTATGGAGGGATTTTTACCGTCTGCCTTATTATCTGCCTGACAGCGGCCACCCAAACCATTGATACAGACCTTTTTATAGACGGTAACAACCGAATCGATGCCCGTGACCTATTTCTACTTTCCACCGATTGGGGCGTCACTGCCGATGGTGAAGCCTTGAAGACTGATTTTGACAACAACGGCGTCGTTGACCAAAAGGACTTGCTCTATTTTATCCAGGCGTTCCATACCGAGGTCACTCCACCCACCCCCACACCGACCATAACGCCCAGCCCGTCACCTACTGAAATTCCCACGCCCACGCAGGCTATTACGCCAACACCAACATCACCGCCGGTGGTGAATACCTCAACCCCAACCCCATCACCTACAGAAATTGTGTCACCTACAGCAACTCAAACCCCGACTTCGACACCTGAACCGGCAGAAAATACCCAGACACCAACCGAGACACCCGTTGAAGATACCCCAACACCAACTCAGACACCCACACCCGTGGTTGAACCGCAAACCCCAACCCCTACTCCCACTCCCACTCCGACCGAAGAACCGGATGATACACCAACGCCAACCGAAGCGCCGGATGATACGCCAACACCATCACCGACATTGACCCCGACTGCCACACCAACAGCCACACCGACCTTCGCGCCATCCGATTTTGAGCCATTTATTCTGGATTTTGATTCGATTGACCAGCTCTCCGATGGCGGAGTTATTACCCTTGAAGACACTCAAAGCAATCGCGATATGCTGATCGATCAAGGACGTATGCCTTCTTTGAATGATATTTTCCCCTGGAGGCTTATCACGGTGGATGAAAACACCACCTTTGGAGCCGCCTTTAGCGAACCCAACAGCGCTGGATTCACCGAAGATGGTATCTATGAGATCTGGCAGACCTCCATCCTGGAAATCGAACAAGCCTTCAATACCACCACTGCCCAAAACCCGGTCTTATCCTTCGAAATTGCTTATATTCTTGACTTTGTGCCGGGTTTAACCATCGACGATTTCCTCGTGGTGGAAATCCAGGAAGACGAGCAATCCGCCTGGCGATTGATTGATCTCAACAACGATGGGCAGGTTGTCACCGACCGTAATGCCAGCGATGAAGATTTAGGCTTCCGTGCCGTTGGTTCATTCGATGGATTCTATGGTTTATCCAATCCTGACAAACCGGAAAATGAACCCATTAACGAAAATGATTTCATCTCTGTGGAAGTACCGCTTCCCCAAACTACGGCACTGCGCATTGCCTTCCGTTTTGAAAGCGATGCCTCCTTTAATGAAGAAGGCGCCTACCTGGATAACCTTCGTGTGTATGACAAAGTCGGTGATGTAACACCCACACCCGACATTCGCCAGGTCAGCAACCGTGATGGTGGAGAGATTTACGCCGACACCGAAAACCGTCTTCTCATCACCGGCTCTGACCTTGAAGATGTGCAAACCCTCATCTTTAACTCACGCGATGGCGAAGTGGAACTTTCGTTCACTGTAACCACCGCTGGAATCGAAACCACCTTGCCGCGTCTTTCGCAACCTACAGAAGAAGATACCGCCACCCTTCAGGTGGTGCTCAGTGATGATTTAACCTCCGAGCCTTATTCCTTCACCATCAATGCTGCGCCTCAACCGGTAATTGAGGACATCAGCCCCGAAGAATTCTTCCTCGATGCCAGTAACACCACTGTTCGTATCTTCGGCCAACATTTCCGCCCGGCCTTTGAGGGCGCAAGCGTTGAGGGTGGCTCAACGGTAACTTTCGATAATTTCGTCGATGACCCATTGGTATTCTCTGAGGCTTCAGACTTTGTCTCACGCAGCCGCACCGAGTTGGTCATCCAAGCCGATGCTTTGAAAGACTTTGAGCCTGGCCCCATTAACGTGCAGGTTACCAATGGCTATTCCGGCCAGCAAAGCACGGTCGCAAACTGGAACCTGCGTGAAGGCTCTGGCTCATCCGATATTACCGTGGATGATTTCCGCATCGCCTTAGGTTTTGGTGGAATCGTCTACCGCCCGGATGAGGAAATCTTCCCGCTTCAGCAGGATAACGCCTTCACCATCTTCTGGGATGGCGATGGATTAACCGACGCCACCTTGAATATCGATATTGGCGGAATTCCTTTCGTGGTGAACGATGAAATCGCTCCCGGATTAAACGACGACTTGGTTATCTTTAACGAAGACTTATTCGGCTTTGGCGTGGATTTAACCCTCGCCCCCTTGGTTCTCGATCTGGTTGGCGATGTGACCACTGCGCTGCGCGTGGGCAATGCCGATCCCATCACTCATACATTCAACATTTCTGAACCGCTTCCCCCTGTGCTGTATGAGCGTGATGGCGATTGGAGCACGGTAACCATCAATGATCAGGAAGGGGGAGAAATCCAAGTGATTGGCGACAACTTCCGTGGCCTGGGCAATCTCGAAACCACCTCGCGTGTGTTCCTTTTCCCCGCGGATATTGAAACACCCACGGAAGACCAATTGATTGAATTGCCAACCATCGAAAACGATTTCGATAAAGATATCCGCAAAGGCATTGCCGATAATCAGCAAAGCCAGGATATTCTCTATCAATTTATCCCCGATGGCACCGTCAGCACCACCATCGGCTGGGAAGCGGAAGAACCCGAGAAAGAATTCCGCATCCGAGTGTTAAACGTTGATTCCGGTTTATTCGTCGATAGCCCTCCCATCGTGGAAGGCGAAGAAAAACGGGTATTGGTGATCACCCGTGAACAAAACTGAAGTATGCGGGTGGGTGGGACACCTGGGCACCGAGGGAGCGCCGCCTCTTGTGATGGATGTTGTAAGGTTTAACGGGGTATGCATCCAATGCATCATCAGCGGCGGCGAGGCATTGCCTGTCGTCATCAGAGACGAAATAGAATTCAGTAGGATGCAGGGCATATACTCTCATTGCAGCGCTCAGGTGCACTGCGTCGCCAGCTCTCAGCGTGTGCTTCTTGAGCAGTTTCATGGAATAAATATACAGCCAGGAGTCAGTTTCGATGAAACCAAATCTCTGAATGCTTTCGTGGAAGAACGCGTCGAGAATACCATCCACATCGCCTGGATCAAGCTGCCCTTTTCTCATTTTTCTGCATATTGCAGAGCTGACCTCGGATATGGCGTGTTCAGCCGTATAGAGTTTGCAGCCCGACTCGTATAAAGCATTGGCGAAGCCGTAGCCTTCTTCAGGGCAGTACCTCTTTGTTATAACAGAGGAGTCGAGATAGAACCGCTTGCTGGACAGGGTATCACCATCCTTCATCCCGCATTCTTATGACTTCATCCGACAAGCTGTCTCCGTCAAGCTTCCTTTTTCAGCAATTCCTGCACGTCGTACGCACTCATTATCTTCCCCTTTTTTCCGGCTTCCGACAAACCGTATTTCAAGTGCTCGCGGGTCAGCTTTTCTATCCCTTCATGCAATCCGTATTCTTTCGTACTTCTGTTCATGGCCATGTCTCGCCTCAATCTTGCCTTCCGGGCTTATATCCTTTTCGCTGCTGCATTTGCTCAATTCAACTTTTCTTTTATTATACCCGAATCCTCAGCATCCACCCAACCCAAAAAATAAAAAAAGCAGTCCAAATTCGTTGGATGTGTCTGGCCAGATGTAGGGTGGGTTAAAAGCGAAGCGTAACCCACCCTACAGTCATAATATTCGCATTCCTTTTGAATCAACCTGGCTAACACATCCATGTCTTGGTAAAGTTCCTGCCATTCGTTGAGTTTGGATTCTCCAAGGTTCCATTCTTTCACATTCCCTTTCACCGGAAAAGATAGAACCATTTTCTCGGTTTGGATATCGTCGTTGTTTGACGATTCCAAACAGGTATGTTCATTGGATCTGTTAATGGATATGTTATGTGTGCATGACGGTGCACCCCTTCGCGCATCGTGATGCACCCCTCCAGTGCAGGATGATGCATCCCCCGGTGCATGGTTGTGCATCCCTCGGGTGTAAACTCGTGCACCCCTTCTGTAAGTATTTGTTTGTCTTCCATCAGCAGATATTTCTCTTTCGATCAATCCGCTTTCATGGTTGATATAAGACATGAGCACGACATAAAGCCACCGGGCTGAATTGGAAATCTTGGCTGAAGAGAGAGCCTTAATTTCATGATTGGAAATCCGGGTATGCCAGTTATCGGTTTTCATAACGATTCTCCTTTAGAATGGAACTTCATCATCGTCTTGACAGGTTTCATCGGTCTCATAAAAGCGTGTAAATTCTTTCTCGAAGGTTAAGTCGATTTTCCCCGTAGGACCAAAGCGAAATTTGGGGTAACTCAAGATACGCTGACTGATATGGTCTTGATAATCATAGGTTTCCTGGTAAATGAACATCACCAGGTCGGCATCCTGTTCGATCGAGCCTGATTCACGAAGATCAGAGAGCCGTGGGATTTTGTCCTCACGGTTTTCGATCGAGCGGGATAATTGTGATAAAATCAGAACCGGGCATTTCAATTCATTGGCCAGCAGTTTCAAACGGCGGCTGCACTTGGTGACCGATTCATATCGCCCCATCTTTTTGGCGACAGTTAAGAGCTGCAAATAATCAACAATGATAAGGCCTATGTTGTTTTGATACGAAAAACGCCGTGCACTGGCTTCCAAGCGTTCCAATGAATGGATTGTGTCATCAATGAGGAGTTTGGTGTGTTTAAAATGATTTTTTATCGTGCTGAATTTGCTGTAACCATTGTTCGAAGGAACCCTACGCATATTTATGCCCATTTGATTGGCAATCATTCGCTCAATGAGTTGTTCCCGCGACATTTCAAGTGAGTAAAAGAGGACGTGTTCATCCTTGGAAACATGCCTGCCAATCTGCAAGCCAAGGGATGTTTTCCCCTGACCCGGCCTGCCTGCAAGGATGACTAACCAACCGGGCGCAAAACCTCCCGTGTATCGATCGAGCCTATTAAATCCGGTTGACACACCATTGATTACTGACGAACCATGTTTTAATCGCTCATATTTTTGTTCGATGGTATCAATAACCTGATTTAGGCTATCTTGTACAGGAAGAAGGCCTCCCGCCTCATCATTCCCAATCAGATTGAACTTTGTGATATAGGTTGGAAGAAATTCAGTTAAGGGAGAATCACCTTTTTGGGCCTGCTCCATGCATTCATGACACAAGCGGATAGCTTTTCGGCGTTTTGAATGGTCTTTGACGATTTGAGAGTGATGCTCAATATTGGCGGATGTGGCAACGCCTTGGGCCAACTCAGTGAGATAAAATCCACCACCGATCGCTTTCAAATTCCCATCGCGTTCCAGAGCATTAGAAAGAGTGATGAGATCGATGGATGTTTTTTGGTCTGCCATTCGACAAAGGACATCGAAGATCGTCTGATGTTTCGGCTCATAAAAGTCTTCCGTTTTGAGGATGTTTCGGGCTGCATGCAGGGCTTCAATGTTTTACATCATTGCCCCCAGCACCTTTTTTACTGCATCCATATTCTTCGGTAACATGTTATACATATCGCTCATAGGTCTTCCCTTTCCTGTAACAACGCTTGTTAGCGCCGGCTGCGGGAACGTGTACACCTTATTTCCCGACTTGTGTGGAAAGACCCGCATTTTTGGAGAACTAAAAAATACACCGGCCGAAAAGTAAAGCCGGCATTGAGTTCGCAAGTCTAATTATTTAGGTAAGTTATATAGGGTTAAACTTCTTTGGCGGCGGATTAAAAAGAAACAAATTAATAAGTTTAAAAAAAAATGTTTTTTTCTCATTCCAGAAAATATCCTAAAGAATGGAGGTCAATTTTGCTATAATATAACTGTATTCAACGATCCAATTTGATCTTAACTGAATGACATCCAGACGAAATTCGTCCAAGAGCCGATATATACATGGGATTCACTCAAACAACCATATCCTTCATTCTGCTGATGGGTAGTATCACCCAACTCAGCCTCTCACCGGATACCTGGTTCAAAAAACCAGAAGAAGCCACCCCAGAATATCAGCAAATCCAGTTTTGGGACTTTGAAGAGGAGGAGTATCGCGGTATACGGGCTATCTTTTATGCGCTGATGAGCGATGTACAAAACCGGCGGGTTGATCAACGTTTACACAGCAAAATGTTGCAATTTCTATCCTATATGTGCCAGGATGTCATCACCGCTCAAGCCATAGATACGCAATATCAAAAGCAGCTTAATGAACTCAGTGTATATGAAAAACCTGCCAATCCGCTTGATATTGATAATGTCTTTCAAAACCTGGTCGATGAATGGAAACTCAGCAATTCCATCTCTCCGGATGAACTTTTCACCTCGCTATCTTATCCCAACGAAGAACCTTTGGTGGTTGCCGATGTGGTGGTGCTGATGGAGCGCACCCATTACGATCATCTTTGGAAAGACGACAAAAAATATCTGGTCATTGGCATCAACATAGCCGCTTTCGAACTCGACTTTGGCCAGCCTTTATTTGCTGACCGCATGATGCTCGAAGTGCCCTGGTTTGGAGAAAGCACCTCCTACTCCAAAGCCGAACATACTGCCTTGCTCGAGGTAGCCAACGCCGTCGGTGAAGCCTTTAAAAAAGCGGCTGATATGATCAACCAGATCCATGAAGACGAGGTTGAAGCCGCTAAACGAAGAGAACTTGAACTTCAGCAAGAAACCCTCCAACGGCTGAAAGACGAGACGGATCAATTTAAGCAACTGGTGCAAGTGGCTGATTCCGTTTTGGAAACCTATAGCGAACCCAATGAACTAAAAATGGCTATTTCCGATGACCTTGAATCCCTGCGCGAGATGTTGAAAATCTCACCAACCAAACTAACTCCGGAAGAGGCCGAAGTGCGCAAAACCCTGGCCGCCAATATTCACGATCACCTTCAACAATTGCAGGAATGGTTGGTTGAACAAGAGCGAAAAAAGAAAGAGCAGGAACTTTCCCAACCTCCAGCCAACGCTCCTGAACCAGTTATTTCAAACAGGCCGACGAGTACTCAACAACTGAATATTCCCTCCAATCAAAAACGGCGCGATTGGTCGATTATCCCCAATGTTGATGTTCCCACCACAAATATTTTTGACCGGCGGTGGCTTATTCCTGACGATGATGATACTGAACCGATCAAATCCATCCAACAACCATCTTCAACGCTCCCTACGCCAGACAACGATCTTATTCCTGAGCCTATTTCCGCTCCACCACAAATCCAGATAGCCACACCGTTTACTATCCCTCAGCTCACTTTGCCGGACAAACCTTATCATCCCTTCCCAACTCCGAAGAGGAACCTTAATCTACCTCCCTGGTTTGAGAAAAATGTATCCTCAAAACTGCCAAAAAAGGGAAGACAGGATAACTCTTGAAATTGAACAATTCCGCCGTTGGGGATCAGGTTAAACTTTCAGATTTATGCACCGGCAAGCGCCCTTATTTTATGCTTGCCGCTCTGTCGATTATCCTTTATTCTTTTTCACTCACTGGCGATTTTGTTTATGACGATATCCCCATCACCGTGGTGGAAAATCCCGCTTTGAGCGGCGAAGCCAGCGTGTTGGAAGTCCTGAGTTGGGATCGCCCTTTACGTGAATTTACCTACATGTTTGACCATGCCATTTGGGGATTTAATCCCATTGGTTATCACCTGCAAAACATCCTTTGGCACATGGTTAATGTGTTGCTGTTATATGGTTTTTTTATCCTGCTTGGTATATCACCTCTTGTTTCGCTAGCCGTGGTTTTGTTGTATACCGTACACCCCATCCATACAGAATCAGTCGCCTGGATTTCGGGACGCAAGGAACTCATCTGCTTCTTTTTTGAGATATTGACATGTTATTTGGTTATTCTTGCGGTTTCTTTCGATAAGACCTCGAAAAGGCAATGGCTTTATTACGGTGGATCAATCCTTTCGTGTCTGCTTGCCCTTTTGTCGAAGCAGGTCGCTGTCTCTTTGCCCTTGCTGATGTTGATAAGCCTATGGCTGCATTCGGCATTGAATAAAACCGCTCAAAATTGCAAACGATGGCTTATATTCATCATTCCCCATGCGATATTGACCTTGATCTTCCTTTTTCTCAGTTATGATATCCTCGAGGCGCTTGGCATTATTCAGGATCGTGGTACCTTTTACGATCCCGCATCACGCGATGTACATTACAACCTGCTGTCGGCTTGCCTGACGCCATTTGCCACCTTTTATAAATCCATCTGGCTTTCACTTTGGCCGATGGATTTAACCATCGAACGTGGTTTTCAACCGGTCACCTCCATGATGGATATACGCTGGATATCCGGCTTGGTGATAATGGTATGTTTAGCGTTGGTATCTTGCCTTCATTATCGAAAATCACCTACTATCCTCTTCGGCCTTCTATGGTTTTTCATCAGTTGGGGCCCCGTATCCGGTTTTTTGCCGGTTGGTTATCTGCTTGCCGATCGATATCTTTATATCCCTTACCTGGGGTTAATTCTGGTTTGGATAGAATTGGCAACGCTTATCACCAGACGGATCAGGCTAAATTATAAAGTGGCGTTCATGCTATTCGTGATGATTATTGCCTGCTTTTCCATCCGGACGGTTATTCGCATATGTGATTGGCAATCAGAAATCTCCCTATGGCAGGCCGCAACCGCATCACGCCCACAATTGGCCAAACCTTATATCAGCCTGGGCAATGCCTATTCACGCCAGCAGCAATTTGAGAAAGCCTTTCAAGCCTGGGATAAAGCGTTGAAGTTAAATCCCGATCTCCCGCAAGTTTGGGTCAATCGAGGGAATGCAGAAAAACGGTTGGATAACTTGGGGGAAGCGGAAACGTGCTATCTTCGCGCCATCGAGTTAAAGCCGGATTATGGCACAGCCCATTATAACTTAGGGATTCTCTATAAAGATCAGGGAAAAACTGAACAAGCGCTCTTTCATCTTAATCTGGCTGCCAAACATCTTTACACCCGCCGTGCGGTTAAACGCCGCAAGGCCTTGGCCCATTATCACATCGCACGCCTTCTTCATCAGACCAATGATCCCCAGCAGGCACGTTTCCACATACGCCATGCTGAATCATTGGCGCCCATGTATCCCCCCATCCATGTGTTGAAAGGTATGCTAACCTCTGATCCCCAAAGCGCCCGACATGCTTTCCAAACCGCCATCCAACTCGATCCCAACTATGACGAAGCCTTCTTCAACCTGGGCGTCCTCGAATGGCGTCTTGGCAATAAGAAAAAGGCTGAACAACTCTGGCAAAAAGCGATGAGACTAAATCCGGCTTTGGAAAAGAAGATTTTACCCCTAAAACGAAACTCGTAAAATCAAAGAATTCATATCGTATTTTAAATCGCAAAATCCTCTCTCTGCATCTGGACTCTCGCTTTCATTGGAATATATTTTCCTTTTAAACTGAATTGAAACCACCATTCAAACAAGAGGGAAGGATTGAACCTTGAACGATAAAGCACGCAAACGCATCCTCACCGGCGACCGTCCCACCGGACGGCTTCATTTGGGCCATTATGTCGGCAGTCTGGCCAACCGGGTTAAACTTCAGGAACAGTATGACACCTGCCTGATCATCGCCGACCTGCATATGTTGACCACCAAGCCAACCCGCGCTGACATCGACCACATCAGCGATAACGCCCGTGGATTGGTGCTGGATTACATCGGGGCAGGGATCGATCCGGAAAAGACGCTTATTTATTTGCAATCCTCTGTGCATGAAGTCTACGAATTAAACCTGATATTCGAAAACCTGGTTACGGTCAACCGCCTATCACGCTTGCCCAGTTTAAAAGATATGGCACGTGCCGCCAATTTGGATGATGACTCCTTTCCCTTTGGTCTTTTAGGCTATCCCGTGCTGCAAGCCGCTGACATCTTAATGCCACGTGCCAATTTGGTTCCCGTGGGCAAGGACAACGAAGCCCATGTGGAAATCACTCGTGAAATTGCCCGCCGTTTCAATCAATTATACGACGAAGTCTTTCCCATTCCCGATGTGATGATCGGTGATACCCCCACCTTGGTGGGGACCGATAACCGCGCCAAGATGAGCAAGTCTTTGGGCAATGCGATTATGCTTCATGATGATGCCAAAACCGTCAACAAAAAAATTCGTGGTATGTATACCGATCCCAACCGCATTCATGCCAACGTTCCCGGAACTGTCGAAGGCAACCCTGTCTTTATTTATCACGACATCTTCAATCCAAACAAAGATGAAGTGGATGACTTGAAGGAACGCTACCGCAAAGGCACCGTCGGCGATGTCGAAGTCAAAGATAAACTCGCCAAGGCCTTAAATGACTTTCTTGATCCCATCCGTGAGCGAATCGCCAAGGCGGAAGCGGATACCGGCTATGTCGATGAAATTATCATGGAAGGAACCTTGCGTATGCGTGAAATCGCCGGTGAAACATTAAGGGAAGTTAAAAAAGCCATGGGCCTCACCGGCGCGTGGAATCGCATATCTCGTGCTGCCGAAAAAAGGCGAAAGAAAAAAGAAAAAAAGGATTTATAAAATTGAAAAAGCCAATTTTTAAACTATTTTGGTTGGCATTTTGATTTTTTTGACTAAACTTCGTTATATGAATCCGTTTAGATTTCCGCGTTAACCCATCCAAACCCATAATGGGATAATTCGCGTTAACTCAATCAAACATCAAACTTAGGAGTCGTGCATGAAGAAATCTGGATTTACCCTCATTGAATTGCTCATCGTTGTCGCCATCATCGGGATATTGGCGGCCATCGCCGTCCCCAACTTTCTGAATGCCCAAATGCGGGCCAAAATTGTGCGTGTCAAAGCCGATTTTCGCTCCATTGACACCGCCATGAAGCAGTATCAGCTGGATCGCAACGCTTATCCACCTGATCCAGGCGGACCCTGCGTGGATGTGATCGCTTATGCCCGTTTAACCACTCCTGTGGCCTATATGTCATCGACTGACGTGTTTAAAGATTACTTTACCAGTGAATCTGCCACAGGGGCGATTGGCGCCAATTGTGCCTGGAATTATTATGATTATGGTATGGTGCCCTATATACAAGAGTCTGGGGTGGAATTTGTGATTATCAGTTTTGGTCCGGACCGTGATTTGGATATGGGCTGGAACCGCACATCCATGGACGCCATGAAACAAAACAATGAAGATCAACTTGGGTTTCTATATAATCCTTCCAATGGTCTCAACTCCTCCGGTGATATTATTCTCACTGGCGTGGGGATCATGAACCGATAAACCATAAAAAAGATGGGGCGATCAACCTCGCCCCATCTCTTTCTCTCCATATTTATCCCGTTATGTGTCCTCAGGCTGGCACAATTTCTCGCTTGATCGGATCATACATCATCATGCGCCGATGCACACAGGCCATATCGCCTAAAATCACGGCCACACCCTGGCGATATCCCATCTCCATATTGGCGTTGGGCTGTTTGCGGCTTTGGATGCATTTCAACCAGTTGACCATATGGTCGTCCTGTTCGATCACCTCTAGCGTATTGTATTCCGAGTGAGGAATTTTCTCCGGATGTTCACTGCCATCTCCTGAAACACGAGGATTGATCCCCAGCCGATCATTGCCATCAGGCATATCAATTTTCATGCTGCCTTTGGTCCCAAATAACATGGTGTAGTCGTTGGCGGCATTACCAAAATGAGTGGTGTATGATGTCGTAAAGCCGTTGGGGTAATCCAACACCACCGTCACCGTGTCAGGGGCAGTGCGTTGGGATTCCGACGTGGGTGAATAAATCCCCGCATGGCCGGTGGCGAATTTTGGGAATTCGCACTCTGTGACATAGTGAATAAAATCGCTGAAATGGCTCATCCAGCCGCCTACCGTTCCGTTGGAAAAATCAAGATACCCCATCCAGGCGCCATGTTGGTCTGAATTAAAGGGCCGGTAATACCGGTTATGTATAAAGGCTGGCCATCGGGTATCTTCAGGACTTCCGGGTCCCTGATAGTGGTTCCAATAGGGGATATAATGGCTGCGGCTTTCTTCTACACGCAACAATTGCCCCAGTTTCCCTGCCTGGAAAAAGGCTTTTGTGGCCGCCGCGCCCCGGCTGCTGCGTCCCTGGGTGCCGTGTTGCACCACTTGATCGCTGGCGGTGACGATGTCGTTGGTTTTGTTCAAAACCTCCAGTTCCAGAGCGATGGGTTTTTCCACATAGGCATCCTTGCCTGCTTGCACCGCATCAATCAGATGAGGGCAGTGTAAATGATCCGGTGTGGCAATCACCACCGCATCGATATCCTGGTTTTCCAGCAATTTTCGATGATCTTTATACATCAAAGGCTTCTCGCCAAAGCGCTTTTCGATGTTGCCGGCTGCACGTTCACGTTTTTGATCCCAGATATCACACACAGCAACAATTTTGGCGTCCACCTCTTTTGCTGAGCGATGAATCCAGCCCATATGGTACGAACCTCGGCCACCGCATCCAATCATACCAATACGAATCTGATCATTCGCCCCCAAAACATGACGAACTGGTGTGGCACTAACCGCTCCTGCCACCACCCCCGTCTTCAAAAAATTGCGTCGGTTGGTTTGACTTATGTTGCTCATCTTATTCCCCCTTATATCAAGCTGCTTAAATGCTCCAAACTGGTTTTGGCTTGTTCTATGGTTCCACACTCCACCGATAAAACCAGGTCACGATCAAGCGGCCTGACCATATCAATGACTTTCTTCCAATCGATCACCCCTTCACCACACGCGACACCAACTGGAACCCCGGTGACGGTGCCCCGTGCTTCGGCCTGCGACATCCCTATATCTTTGGCATGAATGTGATACACACGGTCCAGCACCTTTTCCAGCATGTCATAAGGATCACAACCCGCGATGTAGGCATTGCCGGCATCATAGTTGATCTGCAAGTAAGGTGAATCCACCAAATTGGCGATACGCAGCAAGCCTTCGGGTTTTTGCGAATAAATCTGATGATCCTCGATGCCAATATAGATGCCATACCGTTCCGCGGTTTTCATCACCTGCGTAAGGGTGTATTCCATGATATTAAAAGCCTGTTCATCCGTCATCCAATCAGGTTTTACCCCTTCGTCGGTGTTGACGATGGGCGTTTCAAGATCAGCAGCGAAACGGATCGCACGCTGCAGGTAGGGCACGCTGATTTCTGGACGCATCAAGGGGCAATGTGAGGAAAGGCCAGAGATTTTTACTCCATATTCCTTGCAAATCTCTTTCATCAAAAGTGGATCTTCATCCATACTGAACGAATGAAAATAGCCTGCCTCGCTAAGCAACTCACGGCCATTATGCACCATCGGTTCAATATATTCATAGCCCAGTTCCGCTGCGATTTTGACGCCTTCCTTAAATCCCTTATCCGCGCTGCGAACAAATTCCATATTTACACCGGCGTAAATCTTTCCCATGGTGGTTTTACCTCCCAAATCACGTTCTCGCTTAAAATTTACCATGTTTTCATCTTACACTATAATAGCCCTTCAATGATAGTTATGCTTTAAAAATCTTGAAGTGGTTTCTTGAAATATTAATACATACCATGCTTGAATACATCCTTATTCTCTTTATCCTCATTCTGGGTTCAGCCATATTGCATGGCATTGGTTTTTCCACTCTTCCGCTTCTTATTTTGGTGTTATTAGCGGCTATTCCCACATTGTGGGCGGCGTTTAGTGGTGCGCCTTATGTGCCGACTGATCCCGGTACAGTGAAGCGTATGGTGGACATGGCAGAGATCAAGGAAGGTGAAACGGCCATCGATCTCGGTTGTGGCGATGGCCGCCTGGTTGAAGAGGCCTCTAAACGAGGGGCTTATGCTTATGGAGCCGAACTCTCGTTCTTTTTGTTTTTGTTGGCCCGTTTTTGGCGAAAAATCGATGTCCGCTGGCAAAACATGTGGAAGGTGGATGTCAGCGGAGCGGATGTGATATTTTGCTATTTGAATCCGCGCGTATTAATTCGTTTCGAACAGAAAATATGGCCCAAACTCAAACCCGGCTGCCGAGTTATCGTTAATACCTTCCCTTTAAAAAATATCATCCCATCCGCCCACCATGATACCGTATACCGATATGATAAATTGTAGGTATGAATCAACGGTTTCGCTCAGCGTACGAATCGGCATGAATAATGTCATAATTTTACCGTTTGAAATTAAAATGTTTTTTACCCCTTTGGGGTATAAAAAATAAAAACTCTCGAGGTGAAACCATGAAACGCTTATTCATATTACTCCTATCATTCTCTTTTACCCTTATTGCTTACACGGCTGACGATTTCCGCGCAGGCATCGCCTACCGTGTGGTCACTCCTGATCCGTTGCTGGGGATCTCAGGTGGCATCGGCGCAACTCAACCTGTCGATGAGAAAAAAGGTGATTTGAACGTACGTGCCTTGGTGATGGAACATAACAATGTAAGAGTCGCCATTGTCAGCACTGATTTCCTCGGCTTTCCTGCGGTGTTGGGTGACAGAGTCCGGGGAATGGTGGATGATATCCCACCGGAAAATATCCTGATCGGCGCCACCCACACTCACAGCGCACCTGATATATACGCTTTCCCTTCCGAAATAGGTAAAATCACGGCTGATTTGGACTATATCGATTGGGTTTGCCAAAAAACCGCCGAAGCCATCAATGAAGCAGTGAAGAAATCACAGCCCGCTCATGTCAAAATAGCCACTGGCAAAGCTCAAGGCAAAATCGCTTACAATTATTATGCCCCTCAACTATACGATCCCCGATGCCATGTAATGCAATTTGTAAAGCCCAAAGAGGGTACCCCTATCGCCACGCTTGTGAACTACGCCATCCATCCTGAAGTGCTTGGGCCAGGCAGCGGGATTTTAAGCCCTGACATGGTCGGGCCGCTTTACGACCGGCTTGAAGCGAAAGGGGCGGGAACACCCATCTTTATGAACAACGCATTGGGTGGAATGGTCACCGCGGACGTTCGTGGCCCCGATGGCGAAGATATCCAAACCTGGGACGAATGCATTCGCATCGGCCATTTGCTGGCGGATGAAGCCCTGCGCATCATCGCCGATGCTCCCATCCAAAAAGAACCATCACTGGTATGCCGTTCCAAAACCATCACCTTCCCCCTGGAGTCCCCCCTCATGAGGCATATCCTGAAAGAATCTCCCTTGGGATATGAATTAAACGAAAAGGGCTTAATCTCAACCCGCCTTAATCTGGTCAATGTTGGCAACGCTCAAATGCTGACCATCCCCGGCGAGGCACTGCCTAATATTGGCTATTACCTCAAACGGAAAATGAATGGCAAACACAACTTTCTCCTGGGCCTCACCAACGATGCCTTCGGCTACATCTTGACCAAAGTCGATTACGACAGCTTCGACCGCTACGACTACATCACCCGCACCAGCCTGGGCGAAATGACCGGAGAGATCTACATCGAAGAATGCCTTGAATTAATCGCTAAAAGCCCCCTGCCGGATGGGATTGAGAAGGATTAAAGACAATCACCTCTATCTATCCCTACTAATTTATGATAAGCACTTTTTATTTTTATCTTGTATTATTTAAAATATAGCAATAATTTGCATGTTTACAAAAAATTACCAGTTTATTTGAACAAGAAATTAAATATGGAACAACATCATCGGCGTTCGATACGATTGAAAGACTACGATTATTCTAATCCCGGGATGTATTTTATTACCATTTGCTTGCAAAATCGTGAATGTAGATTTGGTGGAATCGACAATAATATAATGTGTTTAAATGATATAGGGAAAATGGTTGAAAAATGGTGGTTGGAATTAAAAAATAAATATCCTGCCATTATTAATAAACCATTTATCATCATGCCAAACCACCTGCATGCAATTATCACTCTAACTTCTGGTATTGTAGGGGCAGACCTGCGTGTCTGCCCTGATATACCTGAAACCTTTGATTATAAAAAGATAACCTTATCTAAAATCATTCAGTGGTTCAAAACCATGACCACAAATGAATATATTAGAAAAGTGAAGCAGGAGGAATGGGCGCCTTTTGAAAAAAGGTCATGGCAAAGAAATTATTATGAGCACATAATTCGAAGTAATATTGAATACCAGGAGATTTGTGATTATATTCACAATAATCCCGCTACTTGGCAATTCGATGAAGAAAATCCCAACAAGAATCAAATGTAAGATAGTATAAAAATTTACTTCTATGCTCTATTCTTGGGTAGACACGTAGGTCTACCCCTACAATCAACATCGATGTTCGAGTAAATTTAATAGACATATAAATAGACTCCACCCCAAAACCATGTTATCATTCCATATCATCGCGATGGTGCCTTCTCCACCACCACGATCATAACATCACCCATGAATGAACAAGGAGAACAGATCGATGGCAACCTCATCCTCACGACGTCAGTTTTTAAAAACCTCATTACTCAGCACAGCCGCATTGACATCCACACCTGCCTTCGCCTTGGAAGGTGAACCACAAAAAACCTCCCAAGTCTCACTGACGGCAGGCGACGATCGCGCCGATAACATCTTTAAAGGACTAAAGGCGTTTGAATCTCAAATCAAACAGGCCATCGGCAATAAACGTGTGGTGGTTAAACCCAACAATGTATCCATCAGCAATCAACTATGCGCCACCCATGTTGATTGCCTCACAGGCATTCTCGAATTTTTGAACTCAATCGGCAAAACCAATGTCATCATCGCCGAATCAGCCGCCAGCGGACCCACCTTTGAGGGGTTTGACAACTACGGCTACATGAAACTGGAAGATAACTATCCCGTCAAACTCGTCGATTTGGATAAAGAACCCTTTGAAAAAGTCTACGTGGTCAGCGACCGTGACTTTCATCCTCATGCAGTGCGCATGTCCAGTATTCTTCTTGATCCGGATAACTACGTGATCTCCGCCGCGGTTATGAAAACCCATGACCGCGTCGTCGCCACCCTCTCCTTGAAGAACATCGTTTTTGGCGCTCCCATCAAAGATGAAGGCTTCCGCTGGGGACGTGGCGGGAAACAAGGCGCACAAAACGACAAACCCATCGCTCACGGTGGAGGCTATCGCGGCGTCAACTACAATCTCTTCGCCATGGCACACCGTCTGCATCCCGATCTGGCCGTTATTGATGGCTTCGAAGGCATGCAGGGCAACGGCCCGGTTGGTGGCTCTCCCGTTGATCACCGTGTCGCCGTAGTTAGCCCCGACTGGCTGGCTGCAGACCGAACCGCCGTCGAGTTGATGGGCATCGATTTCTCCCGTATCGGCTATTTGAATTACTGCGACAAAGCCGGCATGGGCGAAGCCGACCTCAACAATATAGCCATCCTCGGCGAACCCATTTCCAAACACATCAAAAAATACCAATTACATAAACGCGTCGAAGACCAAATGCTATGGCAGCAACCTATGGGGTAACGAGTGGGATGTAAAAATCCATGGATTAAACCGTAGCCTGATCCAGCTTTTTCAGGCCATAAGCCACTGGAAGCAAAATGGCCAGGGTCTGGATGAGCAAAAAGATGGTGACATACAGGATCAAGTCAGGTTCAAGGGCGAGTTGCCCTACAATGTCAGTTCCCGGCGTGTGATCAAGCGCAAAACGGGCCAGGAACGCGATGCTAATGCCAAAATAAACCAGAGTTAATATCATGGTCACCAATGCACCGGTGTCAGATGTCACATCAGCGGCATTGGTGGCCTCGAATTTATGAAATACTGCCCCGCAACCCATCGACCAACTGGTAAAACCAAACGCGAATAAAAATAAAACAAAAGCACATGCCACGCTCAAGGTTGGATCAACCCCCAGAACATGGTTCAGCAACAATCCCATCCCTTCACCAATGATCAGGAGGATCGCTACATGAAGGTAGTATTTGGTAAAAAAGAACTGAGTTGTATTCATCCCCGAACTCTTAATTGTCCAAAAAGCACGTCCCTCCAAACTGATTGATGGGAAGGTATATCGCAGCGATAGGGTTGCTTGTATAAATCCCAGTAAAATTACATTAAAAAATGCCAGCATGCTGCGCACCCGGGTTTCCGGTTCATCAAACGATATATTATGCGTATGCACCACATAAATAAGAACCAACGCCAATATTAAAACCAGCTGCCCCCACTGCGAAAAATCACGGGCAAATAAATGCACTTCCTTAAAAATAATGGGGCTGCTTCGTCCGGGTAACAATTTTAGTAACAATAAATGTTTTCGTCTGAATTTTCGCCCTTCACGCCGCTGACGGAATAGCCGGATATGTTCTTGTGACCATAACCATGCATCCGCATACCACCGATACCCCAATTCCTGGGCAACAGACCACAAAAAAGCGGCATTCACCCATAATAATGATAGATAAAGAACCGTTTTCCCCACATCGCTCGAACGGCCTGAATTCATTAACTCTGCCATCCATTGACTGGGAAAATAGGGTGAAGATGATATGCGTAGATTGGCTAACATTTCACCCAATCTTGCCACTTCCACTTTACCCAGCCAGTCCAAATTTTGGGCAGCGGTATAAATCACCAAACTAAAAAAAGCCCCAAACACCACGATCGCACTGATGGTTGAACGAATCGGCCGCCCGATTATCCAGCGGGCGGTAAACAGCATTATTAAAATCCCCACATTGCCACATAAAATCAAAAAACCGGCTAACCCCAACAAAACCGCCGGATAAAACCACCACATGGCATTCAGTTCAACCCCATAGGCCAGCATAATCGGGATGCAAAACATCCCTGATACCCAACCTCCCAAAAACAGCGTTTCCAAACATTGAATTCTAAATAATCGGTGGAATGAATAGGGCGAGCTGGCCAGCAGTGGCAATTCATGGCCCCGGAACAACGACGAAAACGCCGTTAAAACATGACCCATGGTTACAATAATAAAAATGGCCAGAAATCCAAACGATATAATGCGTTTAAGAAGAATCGGTCCGACTACATCAATTTCAAATACATTCGCACACATCCGGGAAACGAAATGAAAACAAAGATACCAAAAAAATCCTAATAACAGTAAAAACCCATAGGATTGGACAAACGAGTCAAGATTAAGGCGCTTCCATCGCCGGATGGTCCGAAGCCATTTAACACGGAAAAGGCATTTATCCTGATGATTCCACATCACCTTCACTGCTCCGAGATCCCTGTGTTATCCACTCACCTCACATACCGGAGGGGCAAAACCAATGTCATTAAGTTAAAGGGGAGGGCGAGGCTCCCGCCGAGCCGCTATACATGGAAACGGCTCGGTGGGAGCCTCGCCCTCCCTATTCAACGATCCAATTTGTTTTTAACTTAATGACCTTGAGGGTGAACCTCTGTGTCCGCCCTATGCTATGCATAACCTACAACCCAAGAAAAGCCCTTCTATTTGGGCCCTCATAACTCCGTGATCTGATCTTCATCCAATGAGTGGTCCCAATAAAGGAATCTCGAACATCCCTCACAAATCACTATATCCTGGCCACGCTTGGCCAACTGGACCAGGCGCGGTGTTAGTTTCATATTACAGGCCCCGCAATGTTCGCTGTTGGCTGTGGCGACCGCGACCCCATTTTTACCATCAAAAATCATCTTGAATCGCCGGTAAAGATTGGGATCCACCTGATTAATCACTTCTTGAGTTTTTGTCCGGGCCTCTTCCACCCGATCATTTAAACTGGCTTCCTTTTTATCAAGTTCTTCCAATTCCTCGTTGAAATGGGCCTCTTTTTCTTCAAGAGCCTTACGAGTCTTTTCCAGATTCTGGCGCTCTTTTTCAATCTCGTCCATCAATTCAAGCAACCGTTCCTCATGCCGGGCGTTTTTGCGGTCCAGGCTTTCTATTTCAGCCAAGGTGGCCTGATATTCCTTGTTGGTTTTGATGGATAAAAGTTGGGCTTCTTTTTTCACCCGCGTTTCCTGATTCTCCTGCAGTTCCAACTCACGGGTTTTTTGTTCCACTTCATGTTGCTTGAATCGTTTTTCCGCCGCTTTGGCTTCAGCTTTTAAATTATCAAGACATTCGTTAATTTCTTTTCGTCTTCGAGGGATTTCTTCGTATTCTTCCTCAAGCTCCTTTTGAATACTCATTTCCTCTTGGAGCTCTAATAGCGAAGACAATCTAGGATCCATTCAGCACTATCCTCCTGATAAGATTTCCATTCATCCCCAAGCGATAAAAAACCCGCCTTATTCTGGGCGGGGAAATTTTTCATCTATTTTATCCGTAATTTCCTCAATAAATCTGGCAATGGTAATTGCGTCAGGCGGACGCATATCCGGCCCATTAAATGCACTAATGTATGATGAGGTGATCATGGCTATCAGTTCCAAACGCTTTTCATCATTTACACGTTCCACCATTTGAAAATGCCCCCTGGTTATTCATTTTATAATATATATGCAAAAGAAAAGCATATTAACCCTAAAGCTATTATGCAAGGGTTTGATATCCCATTATTATTATAATGGCCATATAAAAAATAGATACCGTTTCAAATATGGCTCGTTTTATTGGTGGAAATCGTTTATATTCAAGGGATTATGAAAAATAAACCCACTAAACCCAAAACTCGCTTATATGCACCTCCCGCGGGTGAAGCCATTCTGTACCTCGATGATGCTGACACTCTGGCGGTTCGCCGCACCTTACGGCTCATCCAAGGTGAAACGGTCGCGTGTTTCAACGGTGATGGTTTGGAATATCTTTATGCTATAGATAATTCCAAACCGGATTCATTATCTCTTTCTCTCGTCGATCAATTTGAAAATCCATGCGATCAACTACCCCCCTGTTGTGTTTTAACCGCCGCTACCAAAGGCAAAACCAAAGACCGCATTATCCGTGATTTAACCCCACTTGGTATCACACAGTTGATTATCTACCATGCACAACGCTCCGTCTGCCGCATGGAAGCAAAACAAACCGAACGGCTGCAAAAAATTGCCATTGAAGCCTGCCGCCAATGTGGACGCTCCACGATTCCCACAATTGAGGTTTTTGAACAAAATTTCATGAACTCTCTCGAAAAGAATCATTTCCCATTCCAGCAAACATTGGTGTTTTGGGAACATTCCAAACAAAATTCAACGCTTGATCAATTCACCGTCAATTCAATCCAAACCCTGATTTTTGGCCCCGAAGGGGGCTTTTCACCCGGTGAAGTGGACTATATCCGCAAATCAGGTCTGCAAACGGCTTCACTCGGCCAACGAATCTTACGCTCTGAACTGGCCGCTGTCGTCGGTGTATCCTTGTTGCAATATCGAAAAGGCTTGTTAAGCTAAACTGTTACTTTAAACATCTCGCGTTAACGAATACAATTATTATCTGTAAATAATCCCAGGCTGAACTTAAATTTAAATGTCTGAATGCTCACAAACCAAAAAGCCGCGTTTTTTAATCCAAACGCTTGGCTGTAAAGTTAATCAATATGATTCAGAACGCATGCGCAACCGCCTGTTGCGCAGCGGGTGCCTCTCTGCCCATGATTGTAAATCAGATGACCTCGATCTAATCATCGTCAACACCTGTTCGGTCACCTCTGAGAGCGACCGCAAGGGCCGCCAACTTATCCGCAAAATGATCCGCCGAAATCCCCACGCCAAAGTGGTGGTGACTGGCTGCTATTCCGAACGTAAACCCCATGAAATACTGAACATCAAAGGCGTCACCGATGTGATCCCCATCGAAGATCAGGAATCATGGGTACAGCATTACGTGGAATCATTAGGCTGGGGATGCCATGACCAGGATGGCTTATGGCATTCCAATGATGGCATTGAAACATTCGAAGAACATACCCGCGCCTTCGTTAAAATTCAGGATGGCTGCGACCTGAAATGCACCTTTTGCAGCATTCCCGAAAGCCGGGGCAGGGCACGCAGCCGCCCCATCCCCGAAGTGGTCAGAGAATGTGAAACATTGATCACCCAGGGCTATCCTGAAATCGTGCTGTGTGGTATTTGCATCGGCCATTATGGCCACGGCTGTGATTTCAGTTTGCATGACCTTGTAAAAGAAATCGCCCTTATCCCTGGCATTAAACGAGTGCGCATCTCTTCCCTTGAACCGCAGGATGTAACCGATGATTTATATGGAGTGATGGTTGAACATGCCGATGTGGTATGCCCCCACCTGCATCTTCCCCTGCAAAGTGGAGCCAATCGCATCCTGCGCCGCATGAAGCGCCCTTATTCTGCTGAATATTTCCTCGAACGGGTGAACAAAGCCCGTGAGTTAATGCCCCACTTTGAGATTTCCACCGATATTATGGTTGGCTTTCCCGGAGAAGCCGATCAGGAATTTAACCAAACATTGGACATGGTAAAACGTTGCCGGTTCAACAAAGTCCATTCCTTTCGCTTTTCCGTTCGTGAAGATACCCCCGCTGCCCGCATGAAAGAACACCTGTCGCCCCAAACCATCGAATCACGCCGTAAAATCCTGGACCAATTGGCGAATGATACCGCTAATCACGTCAAACAAGGCTACATCGGCCAAACCATGCCTGTCCTGGTCGAAACCAAACAAGACAGCCATTACACCGGTTTTACCACCAACTACCTACGCACCGATTTCCCCTCAACCACCCCCATCAAAAAAGGTGAAATAGTAATGGTGGCCATAAAAGACTTAACCAACGGCCGGCTACACGGAGAATTGATATAATTTATCTGAATGATTAATTCATGTTTCATGATTAATCCTCCTGAAAAATTATATCCCACTGGATTGCATGTTATAGTGCTTGCCGCTCAGTATAGGTTCCCAAATTTACCCATTCAACAATACAAATTTACCCACGAAAACACCCAAAATCACCCACGAAATGCTTGATCTTGACCTGAAAACCTCTTAAACTATTGGCATGTATAAGAGATTTCTCATTCCATCAATAAATGAAGCACTCGATGACACCCCGGTTATCGTTTTAGTCGGAGCGCGTCAAACCGGTAAAAGTACGCTTTGCAATCAACTCCTGGATCAAAATATTATCAACGCAAAACTGGTTTCGCTGGATGATCCTGCCACCTTGATGGCGGCCCAGGCTGACCCTTTGGGATTTTTGGAAGATTTGGGCAAGCATGTCATTATTGATGAAATTCAAAGAGCACCAGAACTCTTTATCAGCATGAAGAAACTCGTGGATCAGGACCGGGATGAAAGAAGGTATATTTTGACAGGATCAGCCAATGTGATGACCCTTCCCAAAGTATCAGAATCACTGGCTGGCCGTATTGAGATACTTCACTTATGGCCGTTATCGCAAGATGAAATCCTTGGAAAACCATCCAAATTTCTTGAAATTCTGGCTTCTGGCAACACGTTCAATCCCCAAAAAAGTTCGTGGAAGAATGTCGTTAAGGCAGTGGAAATGGGGGGATATCCAGAATCTCTAAAGCGCAAAACAGAAGCCAGACGTTACAAATGGTTTGAATCGTATATAAGTTCAATTTTACAAAAAGATATTAGAGAATTATCCAATATTGAGGGTTTAACCCAAATACCCAACATTCTTCATCTGATTGGCTCCCGGGTGGGCAGCACGATTAACATGTCAGATATATCAAGATTATCAGGTGTCAAACATTCTACGCTCCAACGCTATATGGCACTTTTGGAAAATGTATTTATCATCGTCCAAATTCCCGCCTGGACCCCTAACATCGAAGGACAATTTGTAAAATCCCCCAAAATCTATCTCAATGATACAGGCCTGCTCTGTTACTTGCGCGGAGAAGATAAAACGAGTCTAACCCAAAACAGAACCCACGCGGGAGCCTTTTTGGAAAACTTTGTGGTTATGGAAATCCTCAAACAACTCAGCTGGTCAGATCAATTCGTGAACGCTTATCATTTCAGCATACATAAGGGAGCGGAAGTGGATTTAGTTTTGGAAGACCGGAAAAAGCGACTATACGGAATCGAGATTAAATCCACCGCCACCCTCGATAAAAACGACTTCAAAGGATTAAAACGCCTGGCCGAACTCTGCCCCCAATTTAAAAGAGGCATTGTACTCTATATGGGAGAGGAATCACTCCGCTTTGGAAACAACCTCCACGCCATCCCCCTATCATCCTTATGGACAGGATAGATACAGTCTTGCAGGCTCCAGCCCTTCTTCTTTGCAATAGGCAAGATAGTCATCGGTAGATAGTTGGAACTCGTTACGAAGTTCATCAACGGGATCAAAATTCGCTTCATCTGTTTTTATGAGGATTCTTTTTCCTGCCATGAGTTTACTCCAAATGCTATAATAACTCCTGGTTGATACTATAACTCAATAAAGAATCCCCATCGAGGAAATAAATGAAGAATAAGGCTTGATACAACCTATCACCCCATCCCGGAGAGCCCCCAATGATCACCAAACAAACCGTTATAATCCATCAATCATATTACCTAATCTTAAGTAGAGCATGTAAAATCGAAATCAAAATTTAAAAGGTATGTATGGACACTCATGATTAGGCATTCCAGCAAATACGAAGACATTGAACAGAGCATCGATCCCAAAACTGGGTTGCTGCGTAATAAATTGGGAATAAAAAATCAGGAAGAGCTTGAACGAATTGAAGAACAATGTCTTGTTGCTGTTTATCGTAGCGCCTCGCTCGAATTCTCTGAATCATGTACATTTACCGAAAAAGATATTTGTTGCCTTTATCATCGCTTCCTGGGAACGATCTATGAATGGGCAGGATCATATCGAACAATTGATATTAGTTCAGACACTATTAGGTGGTGTCATGCAAGATGCATCCCGTCCGAAATGGAAAGATACTCGAAATTATTGAAAAAACATACTCCATTCACCCCAGACATATCTAGAACAGAATTGCTCCATCGGCTAGCTGAGATTCTCATGGGGAACTGATAGTTATCCATCCATTTCGAGATGGCAATGGTAGAGTTACCCGTTTATTTTGTGATTTACTTCTCATGCAGGCGGATTACGAACCTTTTGGTCAAAAATCTTTCAATCAAGAAATGTTAAGAAAAGATTATTTTGCAGCAATAAAAGCCGTCTGGAGCAAAAAAGAATATACGGATCTCATTCGTTTGTTTGACTGTTTACTTTCTGTAAAATAGCCTGATCTTTTTTGGTTTGGACGCGTTTGGCTTCCTCCAAAAGCCTATTCTTGGAATCTTCCATTCCTTCCAATGACATATTAAAAGCAGCAGCCCGCAAGATCATGGCTTCTCGTTCATCCACGTCCATTTGTTCAAAAAATTTCATGATAATATCCTTTCTTTTCCTTCTTATTATACAACAATCCATCTCCAAATGCCAATCGGCCAACTGACAATGTCCAGGGTGCTTTAGGCATATCGACAGCCAACCTTTGCCAGCCCGTCTGATATTGACCTGGGAAGATTGTGAAAGACTTATCGAATCCTTAGGCTATTCAGCCCATGTAGAAATAACTACTCAAAAGTAAGAAGGGCGTTGCTGGAGAAGCAACGCCCCTTTTCAACGCTCCGTTCTATAATCCTCACGCCTTAAAACTGGGCACATCCGTCGCGCCGTACTTGTTCATCAAATCACGCAGCCGTTTCTGCATATCCATCTGAATTTCAAAACTGGCTGGATCATCGATCAAATTGCGCATCTCCTTGGGATCATGCTCCATGTCATATAATTCATTCAGGTCAAAAATACCGTGATAGTTCATATACTTATGCTGTTCGGTTCTCACCCCGAACACCGTGGGCGTCTGCGGGAAAGCGCGCTCCCAGAAATACTCATACAACATTGCTTCGCGCCACTCCACATCTTCACCCCGCAAAATGGGCATAAACGATTCACCCTGTACCGTCTCCGGAGCCGCCAATCCCGCGGCGTCCAAAATGGTGGGAGAAATATCGATGTTCAATCCAATCCGGTCCGTGCGCCGATTCCCATCAAACAGGCCAGGGCAATGCGCAATGAGGGGTACCCGAATCGATTCCTCATACATACAACGCTTATCGATCAGCCCATGTTCCCCATGTAGAAAACCATTGTCGCCCATAAACATCACCAGGGTGTTATCCAGAATGCCCTGTTCCTCCAGGGTATCCAACACCCGGCCCACGCTGTCATCCACCGCCAGCATGGTTCGGTGATAATCCAGCAAAAAGCGGTCGAAATAGGTGCGGTCATGGTACATATAATCAACACCATGCCAGCTGTGGCGCTGCCGCTTCACCCAAAGGGGTTTGCCTTCATAATTCTCCTTGGTGTTCGCCATGGAGTCCGGATATTGAATCTGAACATCCGAAAATGCATCCTTATGCCGTTCAGCAGGGTAAAAGTCAGCATGCACTGCTTTATGCGATAAATACATAAAGAACGGCTTCTCCCGTTCCTGAGTTAAATAGTCAACCGCATAATCCGTCAGCAGGTCCGTCATATAACCCTGACGCTTAACCGCCTTGCCATTGATATTAAAGGTCGGGTTGTTATAGACGCCCTGACCTCGAAAACTAATCCAATGGTCAAAACCCTTCCTCGGTTTATCTGTGCTGCCTCCCATATGCCACTTGCCGATAAATGCAGTTTCATATCCACCCTTCTGCAATTCAACCGGGAAGGTCGGCGTATCTTCGGACAACAGCGTCGAATTATCCAACACCCCATGCCGATGGGCATACTGCCCGCTTAAAATACTCGCCCGGCTGGGTGAACATAACGATGTGGTCACATACGCATGGTTAAAAAACACCCCACCTAGCGCTAACCGGTCAATGTTGGGCGTCTTCAAAAAGGGATGATTAATGCAGCTCATCGAATCATAGCGCATGTCATCAATGAAAATGAATATAATATTCGGCCGTTTCTTCGATTCCTGCGCACTTGGGGTATTTAGCGTATTCACGAATGGAAACGCCATCCCCGCGGCTGAGGCGGACTTCAAAAATCCCCGCCTTGAAGATTGAAATGAATTCATGGTTCTATTCCTTTGCGTCATAATACTCCCCTTGCTATCTCCTTGGTCCCTTAATCCGTGCCCCGGTTGGTCAGCATAATATCCCCCCGGCTGGCTAAGCCATTGCTGGGATCATACTTGCTGCCTCGGGCATTGGATATATCATCCGTCCATGAGCTTCCATACCATTGTCCATCCGGACCAATTCCACCTAACGCCCAATCACCCGCCTTCAAAGGTTTGTTGCCGTACAGAGCGGCTGTACCTTCCTTATACGCTGGAAAATCATGATCATAACCATCAAATTCGGGATCGTTATCCACATAATAATAATGGCCATGATCCTGAAACGGATCGAGTGGAATCGCAGGCATATAAGCTATCGGGCTGGTCAATGGAGCCAATACCGCCTGACGCCCTCTTGCTTCAAAGTCAGGACCAGCACCCACCATATTGAATACCTCTTCCAGGCGCTTATGTCCCGCTTCCAAATCATCATCCCACCAATCCACCAGCATTACACCCTTATCCATTCGCAGCATCTCGATGGTGGTGCCCACCGCTTTCATATCGGCATAACACCGCGCAATCTTGGCTCGAATCTGGGCGTTCAAAAAGTTTGGCACCGCAATAGCGGCCAACACCCCGATTATGGCAACCACAATCAATAATTCAATTAGAGTAAAGGCGTTTGGTTTGTTTGTCCGAGCGTTCATAGTACTTGTCTCACTTGTTTGAATGAGATTATTTAGTTCTTCGATGTTTGGTTATGTTAATATGCGCATCTTATTTACACATATTGTTAACCAGTTCCCATCGTTTTTGTGTTCTGCGGATCTCACGCCAATTCGCATCCAATGCAATAGCGATTTCCCGCGCCATAATCCGATTTCCCCGGTGATTCATATGCACCCCATCAGTTGTCATAATCCGCAGGTCATTCAGCTTCCTCTCATACCATTCCATAAAGGTTTTGTTCAAATCACAAAGCACCAGATCCTTCTCTTTAGCCAATTGACGCAAGAAATCATTGTATTTTTTAAGCATCTGGTTCTCGGGGCTGTCCGGGTCTTCATATATAGGGGTTGCTGTCAAGAGCAGTACCTTGACGCCTGCCTTTTGACAACGCTCCACCATCTCAGTCATGTTTTTCTTATACTCCGGCAGTTTCACCCCTTCGCTGCTATGAGAAAATTGATGCCACACATCATTCACCCCGCATGAAATACTCACCCAATCCGGCTTATGGTCCAATACATCCTTCTGCAATCGAGCCAGCATCTGATTTGATTTATGGCCGCTTATTCCCGCATTGATCACCTTCACTTCATAACCGTTCATATCACAATGCATCTTGAATAACGACACATACCCTTCCGGTTTTGCACCCGCTTGCGTGATACTGTCCCCCAAAAAGACAATAGTATCCCCGTCTTTCAACTTAAACGGGGATTGCGCCTGGGAGGCCATCACCACCATGCTGAGCATTAAAACCAATAAAAACAGGTTCTTATAACTCACTGACTTCTCCTTTCTCTGTTAAACATTAAATTCAATCCTAACCAATATACCATAATTTTGACTCAAAGTGGGAGATGAATTACAAAAAAATATGTTTATTTCATATGAAAATAATTCAAAAGTAAATGAAAGTGATTTTTATTTCAAATTTTTGATTGAAATTGTTACATATAAAATGACGCTTTCAAATTAATATGATATAATGCTCATATCTTTGTAGGTGGAATTGTCCTAACTCTTTGTCTTTTTTAAACTTGCTGATGAATTGCCGATGTTTGATAGTTCGCAAAATTATGAATTGGTTGTTTGTGTTGGAGTTACATAAAGGCTACGAGATTGATATGAATGTAATGAATTGTTGTTATTTTGTTTGATAAAACGAAATGGCAATTTGTTTCTGTGCCTCTGTTTATAAGGTTTACTTCACATTAACCTTT
>CAZFER010000043.1:35077-53111 GCA_964517495.1 uncultured bacterium
AATGGCAATTTGTTTCTGTGCCTCTGTTTATAAGGTTTACTTCACATTAACCTTTTAATTAAAAACACATTTTCAATCATCGTTCACATGGACATTTCCCCTATTATTTTTAATAATTGAAAGAATATATCATGCTTGTGATTTCATAAATGGTCAGCTGTTTGAAATACCATTCCCCTCCCAAAATTGGAAGGGGCTAGGGAAGGGTTTATAGGAAAGCATTGAGCAAAAACCTTTAACCCCCTCCTAACTTTCCCCATTTCATTGGGGGAGAAAAAGTGAGGACAATTATAAGTTCTCGCATTCATCATATAAGTGATACGTTACATTATTTCCAGGGGTGTTTGAATTTGAACAGCGCAGGCGTATTGAGATGTTATAATGATAAGTATCCAGGTAAAACTAATGGTTTTTAAGACATTTAAATCAGAAACTTGGATACAATTGTAAAAAAGTATTAATTCGTTCAAAACTCCCCCACAAATCACAGATTCGTGATATTGTCTGAATGGCCGGGGTAAAAAAGGCAAATAAACCCGAAAATATAGCAACAGTAAATTAGAGGTTGCCATAATGAATCAAATAGAAGACAAATCGATAAGACCTTCGCGTCAAATGCTTGGTTTCTCAATGATCGAAATTGTGATCGTCATTGGGATCATCGGCGTATTAGTGGCCGCCGGTACGGTGGGATATGTCCAGCAACTCAACCGCAGCCGTGTCGATTCCGCTGTCTCCGTGCTCAACGCCAATCTGCAGCAGGCACGCCAAATGGCGATTGCGGTACGCCAGGTCCGGCGAGTGGCCATCGACGCAGGCTCATTCGATGAAGAGGCCAGCCGCACACGCATCCGCCGCGCCCAAATCTGGATCGAAGGCAAACGCTGTCAGGAATTCCTCTTCAGAGATCCCGCTGCCTGCCAGAATCCTTCGGGAATTGGAGGGGCTCAAACAGGCCCCAACGCATGGCAAGTGGCAGAACCTGACTTCCTTCCCGATTATGTAACCATTGCTGATGTCGATGGCCGCATTCCCGGCGCAGGCAACAATCCGGAAATATTCTACATCGAATTCAATCCCCGGGGCTCCATCGGGAAAGTTTACTTTGATGGCGAGGAAAGCAGCACAACGTATAATGCCATCGCCCCCGTGATCCATTTAACCCGTGATAATGAAGTGTTCACGTTTGGGGATAATACCGGCGATTATGAATTCGCCTTGCAAAACGGCTCGGATACCACCTGGGATGAACCCGATGCCAAAGAACGCTATAAAATTCAAACAGTTGAAGTGGTTAGATTAACCGGCAAAACCCGATTTTACGATTACGCCATTCTCAATCCCTGGCCACTCGACGAACCAGAAGTTGAAGAATAAGAAAGGACGAGCCGGGAGGACATCATGATTCAAAATCAGTTGCCTGGCCTTAACAAAAGGAAAAACAATCAGGCGTTTTCACTCCTCGAAGTCATTATCGCCGCCGCTATCCTGGGGTTAGGGCTATTATCGATTGTACAAGTTTTTCCCTATGGGATTGAAATCAGCCGCCGGGCGGAAGATTTAACCCAAGCGACCCTGTTGGCCCAAAGCATCTTCGAGGGCCTCAAAACCGATCCGGTTAACTACCCTATTTTACCCGGAGCGAGTTCAGTATTGGTTCCTTTGCCCGGGAATGGCTATGACGATGACACCAACAACGAAATGTTCAATGTCAGCCGTGGTGCTGGGCGCAACAATCCCTTCGACTTGAACAACAACGGTTTGCCCGATGTCGATTTTGACGGGATGCCGGAATTAGACGGCATGGGCTACCGCAGCCATCCTGCTAATGGTATCGATGACGATGGTGATGGTGTGATCGATGATAATGGTGATAGTGTTTCACCTTCACCACTGGTACGGCGGGCATTCAGCTCTATTTTACGAAGAGTGGGAGCAGCTGACGGTGATTATTATTACGATCCTGAACCCAACATCGATGAAGAAATTTGTGATGGACGTGACAACGACGGCGATGGCTTGATCGATGAAGATTGCCGCCTCAGTTCAGTTCGAATTGCTCGAACCAATGTCTTATTACCCCTTCTCGCAGGCGATAAAATGGACAATGATGGTGACGGCGAAGACCACGATGGTGATCCTTCCACCCCAGCTATCGCTGATGGAATCGATAACGATGGAGATGGCGAAATCGATGAAGGCATCGATGAAGAAATCTGGGATGGAATAGACAACGACCGCGACGGCCTGGTGGATGAAGATTGCCAGTTGGCCCGCTTTCCCTTCAGCCCTTCCAAATTCCCACCACCCTACGACCGTTTCGCCTGGCAAATTCGGGTGGGGCGTATTCCCGACAATGGACGCTTTGGATTTGATGATATAAACGGTGATGGCGCCCCTGATCTCGGTGATGGGATTGACAATGATGGCGATGGCCTGGTGGATGAAGAACTCCCCGATGGACTTGATTTCGACTTCCAAATCCGCGCTAACCGGCGCCAGGGTCTTGCTTATTTGCGTGCTTATCAGTCTATCCCCCAGCCGGATGGATTAGTGGATGAGGATACCATTGCCTCCCCTTTGCCCAACTGGCGGCGGGTGGAAGTAATCATCACCTGGGGCGGTGACGGCGAGGATAACGATGGTGACCTGACCAGGGTTGATCCCCGCTCCACCGCTGAATTGGGAGATACCACCGACCGCCGAAGCCGTTCACGCAATCAACGTATCTCATACGGTGCGATTTCCTGGGGAATTGATGAAGAAAAACTCGATGGTATTGACAATGATTTTGATGGGGAAATTGATGAAGATACCTATAAATATGAATTTAAACTCGTTGGTTTTATAAATCTCGAAGATCCGTCTCAATCCTTTTCGTTGATTGGCGGACAACCACGGGGCGTTATCATGAACTCACGTGAGGAAATGCAATAAGATCCATGGGGACGTGATACGAAAGAAGGATGAACCATGAAGGTAATGGATAATACGAAGACAAACAAGCATACGTCTCATCGGCAAAGGGGTTTTACCCTGGTGGAACTGATGATATCCATCGCGGTGATGACCATCCTGGCGGGAATGGCTGCCCAAACATTCAGTGTGGTTCTTGACGCACGGGATTTAGCCATTAAACGCTTGGAAATCAGCGAAACCGCCCGCTCCGCATTGGATTATATGTCGGTTGATTTACGCTCGGCTTATTTAACACCGGATTCATACAAAGCCGTGCAAGGGCAGGTCAACCTGCGCAGTATCAACCAGGCACCCCGTTTTCGATTCGCTGGTATCTATCGCGATGTGGTCGCGGATCCAGATGATGGTGTCCCCGGCGCTGGTGAGGATGATGATGGCGACGGCAGAGTTGACGAAGAAATTTTGGACGGATTCGATGCCGATTATCCAAGCGGCGCTGAATCCGCTCTGACAGGGCGGGGCAACCCGGTCCCCGATGAGTATTGCGAAGAGGGCGACCCGCGATGTATTGATGAAGACATTGGTGTCTTCCCAAGCGATATTCTTCACTTTGTCAGTGCCATTGAAAATTCCGGGGATATCGTCTTGCAGGAAATCTCGTATGGATTGGATCCCAGTGGAACCAAACTGATTCGCCGGGCACAAGTACTCAGTTTTGATTCCGCCTCCTCCAGCGAGCAAATACGTTTGTTCGACTTTGGCCAGTTTGTGGATAACACCACCAATAAACGCCTGTTGCCTTTACCCGTGCGGGCGGGTAACTTTGCCCCCTCAATGGCGGATGTTAATCAAGCCATCGAAAATTGGAGGCACGGTTCCAGATATGGAACGCTGCAAAGCGCCAATTCACCCTGGACCAATAAAAATCCCGGTAAACTATTCCAGGTTCTGGCTTATGATGTTCGCGGTTTGCGTTTTCGTTATTGGTATTACGATTACAACCGCGGTGGCTGGCGCTGGTGCAAAGAATGGGATTCCAGCCGTGAAACCGCCCTGCTTACTCCTCAGACGCGGATATTTACACAACCCGCCTCCAACAGCAGCATCGAGGGCAATAACAAATTTAGTTTTGAGAACATTATCGTGAATGAACCGGAGGATATGTATCCTCGGGCAACCAATTCATTGAATCAATTTTTAATCGGCGATCCAACCATGATCCGTCCAAATTCCAATAATCAACGCCTTTGGGAAAAAATAACCAAAAAAACTGATGGGCTTCCCAATATGGTCGAAATCACCGTGTATGTTCAGGATAGGGACCGTGATATCAATCCACGGCCTTATACCACACGCGTTTTTATTCCCAACAACTATCGCAGTATCGGTTTGTAAACCGTAGGGCTTTACCGATCAAGGCAGGTTAGAACCATGAGAAAAATTAAATCATTCATCGTTACCACTTCGTCGATAAATCGCTCCTCTGAATCTGGAGTGGCGTTGTTGACGGTGCTGGCGTTGCTTTCCATTTTTGCGGTGGTGCTGGTAGGATTCACCTACACCATCCGCATGGAAGAATTCACCGTTGAACAATATGCCGACAGCGTTACCGTGGAGGATTTTACGGAAGCCGCCACACAAGGTGCACTCAGCCAATTGGCACGTGAACTTGATCCACGCAATGAACATTATGTACTGGGCCGGCCTCAACCACCCTATGTGTCGTTGCTCGATCCCTGGGCGTTGGGTTATGCGGGCCGCATTGGCAACAATATTACCTATGATGCCCGCAGCCATCAGCCTGATTTACGCTCTGACCGTTTGGTGAATCGTCAAAGTTTAAACCTGAAAATCTTCCCTACCCCCATTCCACTGGGTGTGGATGAGGATATGGAAGGTGATGTGACCGGCCTTCGCTATCGCGGTGGTGGCCGAGGTGATGGGGCTCCCGGCCTCGCTAACATCGATGATGATCTTGATGGTGTTGTTGATAATCCAGGGACTGATCCCGATGATGACGATGAGGATTTTCGTGTCGATGAAGACGGCCTTGATATACGGCGTCCTGATAGCCGGGGAAGCAGCGTATTCCCTCCAGGTACAGGCTATGACGCGGATGGTGACCAGCGTGGTGTGTTTGATGAAAGCGCCAAAATCAATATTAACCTGGCAGGGAACAATAACAGCCAGCAACGCCGTGGTGAATTCACTTACAATCAGGGTGTTTCTCCTTCTGAATTAGATCTCCCCTTGTTCTTGTTTAACCGGATTGTGCGGTATTTGGGAGCGAATGGTAATCCTACCACTTTCAGTAACAGCGACGCCGAACAATTGGCGCAAATGATTGTCAACTTCCGTTATGGGGCAACTGCAAATGGTGGGACATCATACAGTACGCCGGGTAGGGACAACCAGGATGATAATGGCAATAACAACCCGCAAATCGTGGATGTGCAGGAATATGACAACGCCATGCGAACTTCCACCTTTGACCGTGATCCCTTTGTTATCACGGGTGATGGCATTGATAACGATAACGATGGCCTTATGAATGAAGAGGATGAAACCTACATTGGCCCCACCACAGACAGCAGTGGTGGCTCCTTCATCAATAGTCCAATCGGTAGCAATGAAATTGCCAATGCCAAAGATTTTCGCCCTGGGGATAAAATTGATAACGATGGGGATGGAGACATTGATGAAGATGATGAAGGCGTTGATGAACCCGCTGAGTTTAGCATTGTTAACCCGGTAGGGGATGATCGCCCCTTCGGTACCGTGGATGACTTGCGCCTGCTTAATGTCGCACCTTTAAAAAACGAACCAAGGCCCAATCCCCAATTAACTGAATTGATCCCTTCAATGTTTAACATCCTTCGTGATTCGGTCACCATCTATAGTGAATCGGATGAGATGTCCGGTCCCTTGAGTGGTCGTAACAACGAAGTGGGTAAAATTAATCCCAACGGCAGCAGCAACTGGCGCGCCAGTGATATTTGGGATCGCAGCGATCCTGACGCCAACCGCGCCGATTTTCAATACAGCCCACCGGTCTTGTTAGAGGATTTGCTCACCCTGCAATTTGATTCGGATGGAGACTGGCAATTGCACGATGAATCCAATCTGGAAGATGGTGAAGATAACGATGGTGATGGATTGATTGATGAACCTTCGGATGACTGGGATAAAAACTTTTTCCCCAGCGGGAATTTTGACGGCTCGGCTGAAGCCGATGTTGGCTCAACCTTTATGCAGGATGGCCGCGATAACGATATGGATGGCGATACGGTTGATGAAGCCCGGCGATCCAACGAACGCATTGGACGCTTGCGTAATTTGACGTATCTTGCACAGGATGCCAACCGTGATCCCCGCGATGTGAATGATAATGAAATCCGCCGCGGGATGGTGGTTGAAGGCGACGGCCAGGATAGTGACGGTGATAACCTGATCGATGACAGTGGTGATTTCAACGGTGACGGTTTAAAAGACTTTGATCCTGAATTTCATGTCAGTGAAGATGCCTGGGGTGATCTTAGCGGTGATGGCTATCCAGGATTGGGCGCTGATCCTGAATTGGCGGATTCTGATCCGGATTCCCCTGAAGGGCTAATAGTCAAACGGCCTGATCGGGCGGATCCCTTGTTGATTACCAGCTGGGCTGATGACGATTGGGATGGCTTTGCTGATTTTTATGACCCCCAAGTGCTGGCCGCCATGTATGCACCTGAACTGGATGGCGTGGATAATGACAGCGATGGTGAGGTGGATGAAATCGGTGAACGCTATATCGCTGCATTCGATGACGATGAAGATGGCCGCTACGATGAAGATCCACCTGACTTTCAGATTGCCCTCAACCTGATTGACTTTATTGATACCTGGGCGCCTTATAAACCCGCCTTGGATGCCGACACCCGGCAGGTGTTAGGGAAGAGCGATAATGACGCCGTGCTCAGCGACCCGATCACGCAACGTAGTTTCGAACTCTTTTCCACACGGCAGCGTGCTTTTCGTATGCATCCGCGCATTCTGGCAGGGGTGAGTTCCAGTGCCAAGGATCAACGCTTGTTTACCGAACAGATGCGCTTTCTGCTTCCCAATCCACCTCAAACGGGAATGTTAACCGAGTTCTCCGGGGTGGAGGCTATTCGCATCAACGAGGTGATGCCCAAGCCGGTGATTCGATTGGAAGCGGAAGAAGTGCTTACCTCCGTTGGACCTAACACCAACCCCGGACAGAATCCTAAACGGAAATATGAGATCAATGTAACCTCATCGAACTTCCGAGTGCTTTCCGGTGATGGCGATGATGGACATTTCCAACCCAATGGCGCAGGCTTTGAACATGATACCAGCTGGGGGATGCCCCGAAACACCGTTAATCTTCCCGATACGCTCCCCAGCGAAGAGGGCTTTATTTATATGCCACAGGGATTTCGCCATACTCTCAACCGTCTGATGCCCATTATTAATATGGATGCTCTCGCACCTGAGTTTATCTTCAGTGTAACGAATCATGTGGTTCCCACAGATCAAACCTTTCAGGTGGGACGCGAGACCGAAGAGGCAGCCAGCTGGACCTTTGAAAACATTCCCGCCGGTGTGTATGACGTGGTGTTTTACTTGCACCCCATGCACCAATACCGGCCTGAAGTTCAATATTCATTTAATGGACGCGAGATTACCTTCAAGTCAGATTACGCCTTTGGGGATATCAATGGCTTTACCGGTTTGGCGCCTGAACAACTTGAATTCATCCGGCGTGATACCGCGTGGAATTTTTACAGAGCCACGGAATACAATCTTCATTACCGGTTAACGCCTTATCCATTCCCCAACCGTGCACGGCCTTTGGATTCTCGCCAGCGTGTCGTGGTTGGCAACGATGGACGATTATCCGTCGAGATTAACGCGACGGAGCCATTGACCGGTGTACAATACGCCACCTCGTTTGACCGCATTGAACTGATTAATCTCGGTGCGCAGTATGTCGAACTGGTTAATATTTCCACCGATGATATCGATCTGAGCGGCTGGACCGTTACCACACCTTACGGCAAATATATTCTGCCCAAAGACACCATTATCCGACGCATGAAACCCTCCTGGGAGGATGACGACGGACGTGAAATCGTATCCAATAATGGCAGGAAAGGGAATGATGTTCCCTTTGAAAACCTGATCGATCCAAACCGTAGCAACAATCAGTTGAGCTCGGATGATTTACGGCTGGAAGATAACAAATTGCTGTTGGCGTTTGATGCTGGTGCCCTTACCAAATTTCTGCAGGATAACTATCCCGACGTGGAAAATGTAAATGAAATCATCGTTGAACCAAACTTGACTGTCGCGGAAAAACTGGATGTGCAAAACAGTTTGAGAAATGATGGCTCACCCACCCGCCGGCCTAACGCTCAAGTCTCTGATCTTCGCTTCCGCGTTGTGGATGTTCAACAGGATATCTTAACCAACAACCCGGTAGCCAAACATATCACATTGTATGATCCCGCCGGGAACTTTGTGGATTCCTTTGAATACCGCACCACCTTTAACAACGCGATTGTCGATATCGCCAATAACGGGCAGGAGAATAATCCTGACATCATCGCGCTGCCCGGTTATAAAGGCTTCGAAGCCTATGAGCGCACCGATCCCACTTATTTCCGTACCGATGTGCATGCCAGTTCAAACGGAATTGTGTCCGCTTCGCGCTATGTTCCCTCATCCATGGTGCTGGATGCGAAGCAGGCGATGATCACTCGCATGACCATGGATCAAAACACCAGCGCCATGCTTCGTGCTGAATATGGGGGTTACCAGGGTGGTCCTGATCCTAATCAGCGTGATCCTGACCGTTACAACGATATGTCGATCGGTTACCGCGGGTTGATTATGGAAGAACCCATGTGGAATGGTTGGGACTTTATTGGTGATTTCTATCAATATCCACGTGATATGGATAATAATCAACAAGGTTTATTTAACCTCCTGCAGCGTACCAACGCGGTGGCGCGAGAAGCGGTGGCTCCCGGCGGTAGCGATAATGTGAAGTTCTACCAGAAAATGGGTGGATTCGAAAACGCAATGGATATGTCGAATTCCACCGTTCGTTCCAACTTCCCCACTGGCAATTATGTCGCCTTTACCTGGCGAATGGGAGCGCGTGAATTGATCCGCGCTGGCTATGATCCCGATGTTGATGATCAATTGACTGTACGCGTTATGGGACGCCAGTATGTCGACGATAATGGTTCGATTTTCCCCTATGATATGCCCGTAGGTGAAGTGTTAATCGAACCCAGTGTCCGAGTGGTTAATCCGGGCGAAAATGATCTTGATGAACAACAGGATTTTGAAGTTAATCCGGATGATATCTTCTTTGGACAAAACCCATTGGGACGGCTCGCCAAAATGCCGGTTTTTGCTAAACTACGAAATGGCGATACCGCCTTTACCATTGATCTTCGCGACACCCAAGGGTATGACGACCTTTGGCGTGATTTGAATAACAATTCCAACAGTGAACCCATGATCGAAATCTCGGTGATTATCCGCAAATCCACTCCGGATTATTCACCATTCTTTGTTTCCAATGATCCAGCGGGGGCCAATAATCGTGGTGTGATTTATCCTGCCTCAGACCGGCCTGACCTTGGGATTCCCAATCCTATTGCACCTAACAGCAGTGGTTATTATCCCGCTTTAAGTGGCTTGGGACCAGTCAGCATGAGTGACGATAATTACTTCTTCCGTGGTATCGAACTCTTTGGCCGTGGGCGTAAAGGTTCCCAATCGGCTGACGATGACCGCCGCTTGAGATTGCTGGCCGGCACGCCGGGACGTGATAACAGCGGGTATGTACCCGCCTATCCACGGCGACGCTATGATGTGGAAGGCAACCAGCGTGATATATCCGATATTATTGATAATACAGCCTATGTGAAGAATGCGCCATTGGCCACGGTGGGTGAAATTTCACGCTTGTTTACCGGCAACAAGTTTGAAACCATCAACTCACCGATTATTCCTCAACGGCTTGAAGATATTGCCGTCAATGAGGGTAACCGGATTGAGAGCAATCCAGAACTGGCCCGTCGCTCGCAAAGCAACAACAGAGACCGTTTACAGTTGGCTCAGCGGGAACGCCTGGATCAGTGGGAAAACCGTTACAACTCCATTTACAGCATGATTACCACTTCACTAAGCGGTATTGTTTCCGGCAGGATCAATATCAACACCGCCCCGCGCGAAGTATTGATGGCGTTGCCTTTCTGCCCACCCGTTGCACCGGGTGAATTGGCTCCCTTGATGGACCGCCATAATTTCAATGCCATCTGCGCCGATTTTATCCTTGAGGGACGCCAGGCTGGTGGGCATGATATGCTATTCGGTATTCATTCGCTGGATGATGATCGTTTTCTGCGAAATCAACGAACACCGGATACTCTTTCGGATTATAAGTTCCCCAGTGTTGGCCGTGACACAGAGGGGTATAAGGAATTTGATGATATTGAATCGGAAGCGTTTAATCCCTTTGATGTTCAACCGGAGAACATTCGCGGGGATTCAATTAATTTGAATGATATTTATCTCAGTTCGATTGTTTCATTGCCCGATGATGGTCCTTACACGGATGTGGGTACCCTGCTATCACAGATCACTCATTTGCGTCGCCGTGATCGTCTTTCTGAGCCGCTGCGCCGTGATTTGGATCGCACCATGGATAACATCAAAGACGGAGCCGGGGACCTTCGAGAACGCTTGAATGAGATTCTCAATCGCGAATTAACCAATGAGGATATGGAAGCAATTATGAATCGCATATCCAATTTGGTTACTGTGCGCTCCCGCAGCTTCTCGATCCTGACACGGGGACGCATTTTTGATAACGAAGGCAATATCACCGCTCAACGAAAGATTGAAACCGTTTATAAGCGGTAATGCGGAAAAAAACCGGATGACACAATCTCAATCCCTGCGATATAATTTGTAGTGATTGAGTGGTTAAGATAAATAAAGAACAAACAAGTAATAAACCAGTAATATGAAGTGAAGGATGATTGAAGTTTAATGTCATTAACTAAAACGGGAGGGCGTGGTTCCTAACTTCAACCCTCCCCTGGCCCCTCCCAATCCTGGGAGGGGAATGTGGCTCCAAAAACTGGCTGGTTACTAAAAAATGGATATGATATCATGAAACGACTTTGCATTACTCTAATAAGTTTGAGTCTATTGGGCCTCTGCGTTATGTATACGTCGGCACAATCATTGCCGACACCAACCCCAACACCGGTTGTGTTCCGGCCTGCCTCCTGTGTGGAAGCGGGGGTGGACAGCGATCAAACCGTGGTCACCAACGGGCATTTTGAAATGCCGCCGGTGGCCGATGGCTCTCCTCCTATCGCCTGGACTACACCTGAGGGAAATGACAGCGCCATCATTTTTTCTGAAGAAATCTCAGAAGAAGAATTTAATCATTTTGTCATGTTACGCGATGGTGCAGGGATGTCGCAGCGGCTGGGCCGTGATAATTCCGGCGCCACCAAATACCAGATCGTTTTTTGTTTTATGATTATTGATGGTCATGTTACCATGACACTTGGCGGGCGAACATTTATTGTGCCTGAAGGGCAATCCGTTGGGTTGCAAACGGGGCAATACAAATCCACTCAAATCCCCCTCAATTTGGATGATTCAACCGATCCAGCCAGGAATGTGATAACGGTGACGTTTGAAGGAACAGGGGTTGCTTTCATCGATAATTTCCAAGTGATACCATATATCTCTGATAGTGATGATGAACCGACGCCGGAACCCACACCGGAACCAACCCCCCAACCCACGCCCGTTCGAACACCCGCACCAACCAGTACACCACAAGCGATTTTGCTGCCCGGTGTTCCAACACCGACACCAACACCTGGTTTTAAAAAGAATTCCGTGCAGGTAATTGCTGATCCTCCCATGTTGCTGTTGCATCCTGATGATTTTGCCGGTGTGCAGGGGAGTTTTAAAGCGAAAAAGCAAAGTTTGCTGACCTATAAGGTGATTGGTGCGGATGGCAAACCGGTGGATATTGTTGCCCGTGATCCGGATGCCACCATTGAATTTACTATCGATGATTCATCTGGAGTTGGTACGATTTGGGAATACACCTCCAATAACAATAATTACCGGCAGTTGAATAACCGTCAGGAGATTGCCGATTTAGGCGATATGATTCCTTTTGTTCCGCTTAAACTTCATAACGGTGTGGTGCGAATTATTGTGGACATCGAATATGAAGGTGAGGTGAACGGGCGTAAACAACGAATTGAATTGCGGGGTGTTTCCCCCATTGTGTTACGTGTTGACCCACGGGCTTCATTGACCGGCTCGACGGGTTCGTTTAATCCAATGCGTAATTTCCAATTGGGACGCCAACCGGGCGACCGCGGCTTCCGGCCGGATTTACGCACCAATTTGTTCTTCCGGGAACGGATTGAATAACCAAAACCGTAGGATGGATCACGTTTTTTGACCCATCAATATATCTTACGTTTTAAAAATAATGTTTTCTCAAGTGAGATGATCTCAAAACGGGGTTGACATATAGGTCAACCCCTACATTTTGTAGGGGCGAACCTATGTGTTCGCCTCATGCGTTTTGGACCTATTCTTATAATGGGTATACCTCCAATTTTCGGATCATGATCTTCATGTCTTTGAATTGATCGCCAGCATGCACCTGTATACCGAATTTGCCATCGATGGATGATGAATCATGAACATTGGCCACCTCGGTGCCGTTCAGATGGATTGTGATGTGATCATCTTTGCAGCGTACCACAAAAGTGTTCCATCCCTCACGATTGACGATTTGGGGATCTTCATTCATGGCGATGAACATTTTGCCTGCACAATAGAGTGAACCGGACCAGCATTTGGGATTAGTGTATTCCAGGATATCGGCCTGGTAGGCGGTTGAATCGTTCTGATAGCGGAACCATATCCCACTATTGGCGGGCCATTGGACATTAAACTCAGCCACCATTTCAAAATCACGGTAGGACTTTTTGGTGAACAAATCACCGGGGGCGTTGTCTGGCCCCTGGCGGCCGATCAACATGCCGTCTTTGACTTCCCATACGGCGTTGCCGCGTTTTTCCCAACCGGTCAAATCTTTGCCATTGAATAAGGAGATGGAGGGATCGAGCTTGGCGGTCCATTTGATGGCGTTATGAAGCAGCTTGCGGAAATGTTTGTTCTGATAGGCCTTTGCATCATGCCCACCTTGGATAGCGGCCACTTTGGCTTTGCCATAGCGTTTGGTCCAGGTCACTTTCTTTGAACTGGTGGGATGATCACAGGTTAGCAGAACATTGACATCAGGCGCCACATAAAGGCCGCCGTAGGTTTCATCGTGAATAGTGTAATCGGAAAGGCCTTTGGTTACGGGGTGTTTTGGGTTTTTGACGTGGATGTTCATATCCACATCGTGTTTGTAGGTGGATTGGGGGTAAGTGGTTCCGTTGATCTGGCGGCCATTTTTATCGAGGATATAGGTTCCTCCGACTATCTCAAGAAATTCAGGCCAGTTTTGATAAGAGGCCAGGCAGTGGTGGAGTACCACCAATCCCTTGCCGGCGTTTAGATACTTTAACATGCCTTCTTTTTGGGCATCTGTGATAGGTTGATACATGTCGTACATCACGATAACGTCATGTTTCATCGCTGTGCCATCGGTGTAGATTTGGTTGGCGTTGGGGTGCACGGCCTCTTTGTATTCAACATCCTCGAAACTTTCAAACATGTCGAAAAAGGCTTCACGTTGGAAGTCATGTCCACCGGTGACGATCAGGATTTTGATCGGTTCCGCTGAAACACTGCTGACCATGAAAAGCAGGGCTAATGTTTGGATAATTCGCATTTGGTTTAACCTCCGTTAATATCTTATCATTTGCTATCATACACAAATTTTGCTCTAAAACGTATGGATGACTTCGAAGTGGGAGCCGAGGCCGGGTTCTTTGGTGACTTCGATGCGGGTCATGAATTTCTCCTTCAGTTCCTCCAGATGGGTGACGACGATGATCTTTTCGAATTCGTCGTGGATGTCGTTGATGGCTTCGACGATGTTATTCAGGCCTTCGGTGTCCTGGGAGCCGAAGCCTTCATCGATGATGAGCAGTTGCAATTGGCTGCCCGCCCGGCGGCAGAGGAGTTGAGAGAGAGCGATGCGCAGGGCGAGGTCGGTGCGAAAGGCTTCGCCTCCACTGAACATTTCATAATCACGGGTGCCCATTTCGTCGCTGATTTTGATGTCCAGGGTTTCGGCCATACCGCCGCTTTTCTTCTCGCGTTGTGATTCCAGCGCCAGCGAGCATAAGCCGTTGGAAAGGCGGCTCAGCAGGCGGTTGGCGTCGTTTTCCAATTCGGGCAAGGATTGTTCGACGATCATGGCGGGGATGCCGTCCCGGCTGAAGGCGGTTTTGAGGATGTCATAAAGCCGTTCATCCCGCAGGAGGGTGGTTAAGGTTTCTTTTATTTGGGCCAGTTCGTTTTTGCGCTCCTGCAGACGCGAGCGTTTTTCCTGGATGCCGCCCAGTTGGTATTGGATTTTATCGCGCTGGGTTTCTTTTTTGCTGCGATCTTTTTCAGAAGTGGTTAATTGGTTCTCCAGTTGTTGAAGTTTGCTTAGTGCGGGTTGGGCTTCTGCTTTTTGGGTTTGTAGGGTTTCCAGGCGTCGTTGTAATTCGTTCAGTTGGTTGGTGAGGTTTTCACCTTCGCTCTCCAGTTCGGGGAGGCGTTCTTTGGCGTGTTGCAAGCGGTTCCAATCGGTGATGGCATTGCGCAGTTGTGTTTGTTCGTTTTGCAGGGCTTTGCGGGTGTTGAGTTCCTTTTCCAGGGGATGTAGTTGTTCCTCCAATGTCTTCAAGGAGGCCTGCTCATGTTGAGCGAAGTTGTTGGTTTCCAGGATTTGGGTGATGGATTGGATTTCCTTTTGTAATTCCTCAATGCGTTGCGTGGATTGTTGATGACGTTTTTCAGCATCCTGCAGACGCTGCCATTGCAATTCGTATGGGCGTTGCTGGGCAAGTTGCTTATTGATAGTGTCATGTGCTGTGGGGTTGTACTCGAGCTCTTTTAGGGATTGTTGTAATTGAGCAAGATGGTTTTGAGCTTCTTGGGCGTATTGACCGGATTCAAGTTGTGTGGTGAGTCTATTCAGTTCGGTTTTGAGTTTAGCCAGGCGTTGGATTTCCTCGTCATCTTTAGTGAGTTGCTGTTGCATTTGGTTGAGGGATTCCAATTGCTTGGAGGTGGTTTCGATCTTGTTATTGAGGTCTTTATATTGGTGGCGCAGGTTATCGCGTTCTTTTTCGTCTTTTTTAATTTGGGTGTTGAGCGATTTGATTTGCTGGCGGGCGGTTTGGATTTCGTTTTGAAACTGGGTTTCCATTTGTTGCTGGCGGTTGCCGTCCAGTTCCGCGTGGCATAATGGGCAGTGAGTGGTATCGCCTTTTTGTAACAGACTGAGTTTTTCTTCGGTGTCGGTGATGGTTTTTTCGCAGCGTTGTTTTTGGTCGCGCTGGCGTTCGAGAGAACCGGATATTTCCTGGCCGCGTTCGGTGAGGGATTCGAGTTGTTGTTTTTGGTTTTGGAGTTGCTCTTCAATTTGTGGACGGGTTTTTAATTGTTGTTTCTTCTGGTGAATATCCTTTTCGATTGCGGGTATGTCTTTGAGGGAGCCTCTTCGTTCGGCGATTTGTTCGGTGATGTGTTGGCGTTCTTTCTGGATTTGGGCTTCTGTTTGTTGTATTTGGTTTTGTATGTCTTCATAGCGGGGGCGAAGAGATTCAAGCCGTTGTTCTTCTTTTAGGGTTTGTTGATATTCGGCGTAGTGTTTTCCAATGGCATCGCGTTGATTGAGAACTTGCTGGCAGTCGTTTATGGTGGATTGGTGGTGTGTGAGTTCACTGTTGAGAGAAGCCAGTTGTTCTCGATATTGAGCGCGTTGTGATTCGATGGTGCGTTGTAAAGTTTCTTTTTTACTTTGCAGTTCTTTATGGAGGGTTTCGGTATCCAATAAGGCATGGAGAGTTATACTAATTTCTTCGTAGCGTTGGTGGTTTTTGTTTATTTCGGTTTCGCGTTTTATAAGGTTTTGCAAGTCGTTCTTTTCTGTAACTAATTTCTTTTGGCGTTGTTGGATATCGGTTAGTTGTTTTTGGATGTTTTTTTGTTCTTCTTCCCACATGTTAATGCGGTCACGGATCATGCGATGGCTGGCGATGCGGTCGTTGAGTTGTTTTTGGTTGTCCCGGATGGTTTGAAGGGATTTGTTTAGTGAATTGATTGATTCTTGCAAGCGTTTTTCTTCCTGGATGGTTTCGGGTTCCTGTTCCAGTTCGGTGTTGATGGATTCGATCTGTTTTTCCAGGCTGCGGCTTTCGGCGCGCAGGGTGCTCCAGCGTTGTTTGGTTTCTTCGAGCAGGCGGTCGTAATAATGAAGGCCGAGGATGTTGCCCAATATTTCCTTTCGGTCCTGGGGTGATTGACGGGTAAATTCATCGGCCTTGCCTTGTTGGAGGAAGGAGGAATTGATGAAGGTGCGGTAATCCAATCCAACTAAGTCGATGATACGTTTTTGGGTTTCGCGTTTGCTGCTGCCAGTGAGTACGCTGTATTGTTCAGCGCTGGTTTCACGTCCCCAGATATCCAATTTGCCTGAGCGGCGGCCTTTTTTGAATTCGCGGAGGATACAGTATTCATGGCGGCCCAGGCGAAAGGTGAATTCGACGGACATTTCTTCAGCATTGAGGCGCAGCAGGTCGGCGTCGGGGGTGCGGCTGTAGCCGGCTTTGCGGGCTTCGCCCCAGACCGCCCAGGTCATGGCATCGAGCAGGGCGGATTTGCCGTGGCCGTTACGTCCACTGAGGCAGGCGAGTTTAAAGGTGGTGAAATCAAGCAGTTCCACCTGCTCGCCGTATGAGAGAAAATTGCGCAACTTAAGGGTAATGGGGATCATGGCTCCACGGCTTTGATGTGGTTAAAATGGCACTATGATGAGTAAGGTACCGTGGAAGGGTGATGCGGTGCAAGGGCCGTAACAATGTTATAAGGAGCATCATCAGTGTATATCGATATTCTCTTCAGCCGCAAGGATTTTGATGGACGTGAATTGCAAGACAGTGTAGTGGTGGTTGCCGATGTGTTACGGGCCACATCAGTGATGATTGAGGCGCTGAACAATGGTGCGAATGCGATTATCCCGCAGGCGGATGAGCAATCAGCGCGTACGCTTTATACCATCATGCAGGAACAGGGTATCCCGTTGCTTTTGGCTGGTGAGCGGGATGGTTTTAAAATTGATGGATTTGATTTGGGGAATTCGCCCTTGGAATTTACTCCGACCGTGGTAAAGGATAAGACGATTATCCATCTAACCACCAATGGGACCAAGACCTTGGTGGCGGCAGGGGGAGCGCGGGAGATTATGATTGCCTCGTTTTGTAACCGGATGGCGGTGGCACGATTGTTGAGTCAATGCAGCGTAACAGTGAATTCAATTCTGTTGACCGCTTCGGGACGGTTCGATCGCTATTGTTTGGAGGATACAGTTTGTTTGGGGGGAATTATTGAGCAGTATGGCGTCCTCAGTGACAAACAGGCAGAGCTATCCGACGCCGCAGTGTCTGCGTTGGACCTTTATAAGACGTATGAGGGCCGTCTGCTCGAGATGGTTCGATCAACGGTGCATGGGCGTTATTTGGAATCAGTGGGATTGGGCGATGATTTGCCCGAATGTATTAAATTGGATACCACTGAGATCACGCCTTTCATGAAAAACGGCCGTGTGGTGCTTTGATTTTACAAATTTTCTTTATGTAGGCTTCTCTTCGTATTCCTTTTCTGTTCAATATGTTGTTTTGTTTCGGGGCGCCCCGGTTTTTAATTCGGGGGGTGCCGTCGATTTATCCTATTCTTGGTTATCTCAGCGCTTTCGCGCTGACGAAGATAAATTTAATAGGCCTTTGTTTGTTCTTCGCTAAATGGTCCTCAATGCTCTCACATTGAGGAGGGTATAATCCTTTTTAAACGTATGCACCCGGTAATCTGAATAACGTTA
>CAZFER010000044.1:0-10946 GCA_964517495.1 uncultured bacterium
CGGAAAAACGGTTATTTGAACGGGAACCGCTTCAAAAAGATCCGGGCACGATTGAATTATACGAAGCATTTGCTCAATGGTTGGAAGGACTCACGATTCATCCAAACACACAGAATAATTATTAAGACAGCGTAGTCCGTTTCTGTGATTGGGTTGAAGGTAAAGGAGTCAAATATTGGGCGCAACTAAAATACACTCATGCACGGAATTACATGGCAAAATTGGTGCAGGAACGAAAGAGCCAACGAACCTTAATGCACCGTTTGCATCCACTCCGGTCTACATCCCGTTTAATGGCAGCCAATTACCCTGACATGTTCCACGATTTTTGTGATGCGCTTTGTTTGCCCAAAAACCAAGGATTTGATACGCAATACAGGGAAACCGAAGGGAATCCGGTTTTATTGATTCCTGAAGTAATGGAATTTCTGGATTGGTTGAAAGGGCACCCGAAACGGATCATCCTGATCCCCGGTGTGGCGTTACAAGCGCTATGCGCCCTGCAGATGCAGGAGGCTTTGCGGCTGACCTGGGACAAGATCGATCTTGACCGGGCGTCGATTGTGATTGATGGCGTCGTGAAAAATCAGTGGCAAATCCGTAAGATTCCGATTCCGGATAAGGCCGTGGAAATATTGCGTGATCACCGGTATTCTTATGAAGAATCCGAGAACGCACTCTTTCCATTTTACCGCAATGATTACCGGGATTATTCCAGACTGTTGCATGCCGCTCTGCATGATTGGCGGCCTGGAATTGATATCGCGCCTAAAGACTTGCGGAATACTTATCACGGAATCGTTTCAGCGGGGTTGGAATACGTATTTAACCGAACGGTATGTCGGGCATGCTCCCCGCACGATTGCGGAGCGTCATTATTTTGGCAGCAGGGGAGACCGGCTATTCGATTTGCACCTGACAGAGATCGTTACACCGGTCAACAAGGTGATCAAGATTGCACGAAAATTGTACGATAGTGCTACAGTTATCGAAATGAAGGAAAAGATAGGGTAATGTATGTTAAGTAAATTCAGCAAGTTAATAATGGTCGGGGCGATTGGATTCGAACCAACGACCACCTGAACCCCATTCAGGTACGCTACCAGACTGCGCTACGCCCCGAGCCTTTCGATTTTCAAATTATAGCGCTTGAGAATGGATTGGACTAGCCCTAACTTGAACAAAATATTAAATCTAATCCACCCAAATATTGTATCTGAATAGTTCAAAAAAAATGACTCATTTTTTTAAATCATTCCATTTTCTGTCTGTTTAATAAATTAGACGTGGTGGAGAGGAATAAGCAAGAAATTTAATTGTTTAAATCAACAGGTATGAAGTTTAAAGAAAATGTGATATCATAATGATATAATTAAACACTAATTTTGAATCCTGAAAGAAAAAAACAATCATGGAGAGAAATGGATTTACGTTAATTGAGTTACTAATCGTCGTTGCTATTATTGGGATTCTGGCTGCAATTGCAGTACCTAATTTTCTAAATGCTCAATTGAGGGCCAAAGTGGCACGAGTGGTTTCTGATATGAAAGCAGTGGCTATGGCAGAAGAACAATATCGACTGGATCGAGGTCAATATACATATGATGGAGATTGTGGGGTTGGACAAGCAGAACATCTCTCTTATCTTCCTTTGACAACACCTGTTGCCTATATCAGTTCGATACCAGAAGATGCCTTTGCCGGAATAGATCCGGAATTTCAAAACAGGCAGACAATCAAAACGGGTTTAAAACCTGTGTATGAGTATACCTCGACGATTTCTTTTGGTCCAAATGGAACCCCAAATTGTATCAATAGTACGTCAACCTTTAATATGTTAAAACAATATAATATTGAATATATTATGACTTCTCTTGGTCCCAATGGCCAACAAAATTATCCATGGGGAACGACGGGAGCCCAGGGATTGCATGATAAAACCGGCGGTTTTATTTATATGGCATCAAATGGATTAGTATCAAGCGGTAATATTTTCGTATTAAACAGCCAGATAATAGGTGGCTTTTAATTCTAGTGTTCAGTTTCTTTCCGAATTCCTTTTATCCCCCAAATAATTTATGATAAGATGAGTTTCAATTCTGATTGAAAGTATTGGGGAGAATGAATAATGCGAATTCGAAATATTGCTATTTTATTATTATTTTTTGGATTAACAGCATATTCCACAGAGGAAGCATCGATCCAAACCTTAATTCAAAACGCAGGTAACGCTGATCGTGATGAAACACGCTTGGAGATTCTCCAGCAATTGCATGATCATCCAAAAGTGGATGATGATTTAAAACGTGATGTTGAGTACCTTATCGACGAAATCAAACGGTGGATTGAAGGGGCTGATCTTGATTATTTTGGCAGAGAAGTCAGGCGTGAGTTGGATTGGGATTTTCACATGGATTCTAATTCACCCCTTTATCCTATGACTCAATTCTATCTGGCTCGCATGCTGGTTTGGTACGCTCTCGAATCGGGTAATGTTTGGGGGTATCCCGACCGCCGGGAAGAATTTCTAGGGAAAGCACGTCGCTTATTCAAAGAAGCACACAAAGCCTATCCAGAAAACAAAATCATCAGCATGTACTTGGGCGAGCCGATACCCGCCCCAAAACAGTATAAGCCGCATCCCAAAGCAGGGCGTATTCATAATGCTCAACGTGAAGGATTGGAGCGCCTGGCCGACATCATCGAATGGTGGATCGATAACCGCCTACGCGAGAATGGAGAATATGGCGGCGGATGGGGGGATGATTGCGAAATGTGGCGGGTGTGGGTACCGGTCCTGATTGCCTTTGATGACCCAAAAATCACTGAAGCCCAAGCGTTCTTTTCCAAAGCTTTGCTAAATCAACCTCACATGCGCAAAGGTTACACCACCCGCATGAGCGATGTGGAACACACGGCTGAAGATTCAGCCGATGCTATCACCCCCATGATGCTGATTAATCCGGATGATCCTGAATGGCGAAAGCGTGTATTTCAACTTACCGATTTCATGGAAAATCTGTGGTGCGGAGTAAACCAACGGGGCTTTTACCAATTCAAAAGCACCTATTTTACTGCTGAGAAAGTTGACTTGCGGGAAGACCGTACCTGCGATACATGCTACCATCCCCGTGCCGTGCAGCCCGCGCTTCTTTATTGGCAGCGAACAGGTGATGAGCGCTTGCAAAAATTATTCTCCCGCTGGATGGATACCTGGGTGGATGCCTCCGCTCGTGCAGAACGTGGCAAGCCCGCCGGAATTATTCCAAGCGCGATCCATTGGCCCGAGGGCTATATTGGCGGGGTAGGGAAGAACTGGTGGAATCCAGAGAATCATGGCGAGCCACGCTTATACACATGGCCCAGCGCACTGAGTTTAATGACTCATACATTACTGCTTACTTACCATATGACTGGTGATGAGAAATACTTTGAACCTCTGAAAAACATGGCTGAAATCCGAATGCAGTATTATAAAAACCCACCACAAAATGATCCGGAACCAGGAACCCTCGATTGGTGTGCTCAACGCATCCATTTGAATAGCGAACTTTCAAAATACCGGTTCCTGACCGGCGATCATACCTATGATGAATTAATAGCCAAAGAGAATGACCCATACCTGCATTACAAATTAAGCAAAAGCCATGAACCATTGGTTGAGGTATTACAACGGACCGCTAAAGCGTTATCCTTGAATTTTGAAGGCTATACCAGCGAGGTTCGATACACTGATCGTGTGGTCCGCTTTCCCCAGCTCTTTCGCGATGATGTTAATTTGCCCGGAAAGAAGACGGATATCCTCACGCCTAATCTAAATATACTTTATACCACGGCCACCGGTGATCCCGGTGATTTTGGTTATTTTCCCCTTAACCGTGTACGTTGGCTGACCCCACCGCGAAATATATCCGCCATTGTCAGCGATGCGCATAAAGATTATCTCTCCGCACAATTGTTTCATTTCGGTGAAGAACCACGTCCTATGCAAGCCGAACTGTACGGTTTGGAAAAAGGAAAGTATTCCATGTATCTTGTTGAGGCGGGACAAAACGAACAAGAAAAATTGATCGAACGAGACATCACCGTAACCAGCTTGCGAACTCGCATCTCATTTACACTTCCTCCACAAAGCCCTTGCTTTTTAGGGATTCACAGGGCGAATGTAAGAGATGAACCATTTTTATTGCTACCTCATAAGTAATTCATATATATGGGAGAATAATAAAATGAAGAAATATGGATTTATATTTATTTCTTGCCTATTCATCATTTCAAGCAACAGCTGGTCCGATCCTGAAATTCAACTAACCTCTATTCCTTCAACTGTCCGAATTTTGCCAACCGGTGAAGTGCAGGGAGAGGATACCGCCAGGATATTCGGCGCTAGAAACGAAGTTGAATCATTTCAAGTTGTCATTACCGCTCGTGATGGCAATCTTGATAATGTTCGAACTAAAATCTCTGAACTTCAAAATGACCAGCAAAACACAATTTCCCACGAGGTTATCACGTTATTCAGTGAAACTTTCGTTCCCGTTCGCCATTCATCTCCCCATGCTCTTCTACCACCAGGCTGGTACCCTGATCCCTTGGTTCCTTTTGTTGATCCTTATACACGGGAAAGAGTAAATGCCCCGCGTTGGAGGAACAACCAGCTCGAAGATGGTTGACGGTTTATTGGCAAAGCCCCAAGCGCGATCCCTGGTTTGACCCTGGTTTTAGAATTCGCTTTAATGGTGATGGTTTCCTATTTTATCCAGGTGATGATGCTGGAATCGATGGTCCTGTTGCAAGTATTCGCTTAAAAAACTTGCGTGATGGGATGGAGGATTATGAATACTTTGCCATCCTCCAGCAGTTGGGAGGAAAGGATGTTGTTGATAAAGTCGTCCAGCAAGCGGTTCCAACGTGGGGTACATGGAAAAAGGATCCTTATATAGTGTTAAAATTGCGAAAACAATTGGCTGAGGAAATTATTAAACGAAAATGAATGTTTCTATCCATAAAATGAATTGTGTGAAAGGAATTGAAAACATGCGAGTAATGACACTAACTTTACTTGTCCTATTAACAGTTTCAATCGCTTCAGCCCAAGATAATGATCTCATTGAAAAGCATGGCATCGTCTTCTTTGAAGAAGGCCGTTTTGGCGGTTGGCCTGCGAACAATGGTGCGTGGTCATGGGGGGATGAAATTGTGGTGGGCTTTACCTTGGGGTATTACAAAGCCAATCCCAGTGGAGGGCATCCCATCGATCGTGATCGTCCCAGTACAGTAAGGCAGGCTCGAAGCCTGGATGGGGGTGAAACCTGGTCAATTGAAACGCCTTCGTTTATTCAGGAAGATGGAAGTGAACGTCCAGCACAAGAATTAAAAGAGAAAATCAATTTTACCCATTCGGATTTTGCTGCCCGCTTTCGCAACAACCGATTTTATTATTCCTATGATCGATGCAAAACCTGGCATGGGCCTTTTCTACTTCCCGATTTTGATCGCAAAGGATTACTGGCACGCACCGATTATATAGTCAATGGCAAACATGACCTGATGGCATTCTTGGCCACTGAGAAAGATGGCGGTGGTGAAGGCTGGCCCTGCTGCATTCGCACCCAGGATGGTGGACGAACCTGGCAGTTTATCGGTTGGATCGGTGAACAACCCGGCGAAGGTGGCTATTCCATTATGCCTTCCACCCTGCGTCTTGATCAAAACAGCCTGCTTTCCATTATCCGCCGGCGTGGTGTGATAGACGGTGAACGCCAGTGGTGGATTGAGGGATTCCTCTCACCCAATAACGGCAATGACTGGTACATGCTGGCCGAACCCACAATCAATAACCACGGCAATCCACCCCATATGATTTGGCTCGAGGATGGACGTATTGTTTTGACCTATGGCTATCGAGAAGAACCTTATGGTATCCGCGCAGTGATTAGCGATGATAAAGGCAAAACCTGGGGCGATGAAATTATCTTACGTGCGGATGGAGGCGGTTGGGACCTTGGTTATCCCCGCACCTTACAACGCTCCGATGGTAAATGTGTTACGGCCTATTATTTCAACGATGGAAAGCGCAATGAACGCTACATCGCTTACACAATTTGGAATCCATAAAGTTTATATATTTTTTCAAGAACAGCATGACCATGCTTCTAATCGAGTATCCGGCTGACTGAAAAGGGATGAAAATCTTTTCATTTTCATCCCTTTCTTTATATATCGTTGCATCATTTGGGTAGAACTGCATCACTCATCGATTCTTACGTTGGTCCAATCGTTCGCCAATCGGACGGCGAACCGGAATACTCAATCCACCACCTGCTTCAAGCTCATCAAAGAGTTGTGTTTTCAGTGCCTCTATTTGATCCTGGTAGACAGGAACGTTGATCAGGTTATGCCGCTCAAGCGGATCAGTCTTTAAATCATAAAATCCATCATGATCCCACACGCCATGATAATAGATATATTTATAACGCTGATCACGAATGGCAAACAACGTAGGCGTTGCCGGAAAGTTCCATTCCCAATAGTACTCATACAATATATGATGGCGCCAGGGAATATCATCCCCTCGCAAGAATGGCAGAAAAGATATCCCATCCATCTTTGCCTCTTCGGGTACAGGAACACCAGCGGCGCTTAATAAGGTGGGGGCCACATCAATATTCTGAACCATTGGTGTAATGGTTGTGCCCGGTTCAATCATTCCCGGAGCATAGGCGAGCATTGGCACGCGAATCGATTCTTCAAATGCATCGCGTTTGTCATAGAAGCCATGTTCTCCCAGGGCAAAACCGTTATCACCCATATATATAACCAGCGTCGATTCGCTCAATCCACTCTCATCCAAATAAGTCAAAACTCGTCCCAGATTTTCATCCAATCCATGAACAGTTTCACAATATTGTTTGTATAGCTCATCAAACGATGGAACGGGATCGTTATCATACGGACCGGTTTCCATGTGGTCGATGCCGTGAATGCTATAGCGCCGTTCGCGTACCCAATGGGGCTGAGTTTGATAATTTCGCTCGGTGTTGGCCATGGTTTCGGGACGTTCAACCTCTTTCTCATCGTAACGTTCCGAATAACGAGGCGCCGGTTGGAAAGGATAATGAACCGCTTTGAAAGATAAATACATGAAAAACGGTAGATTTTTGTCGCGTCCATTGTTCAGCCACTCGAGTGCCTGATTGGCTAACACATCGGTGGTGTATCCTTTAAAGGTATGGCGTGTTCCATTGATGTTTAGCGTGGGGTTAAAATATCTGCCCTGGCCTTTAAAACTCGCCCAGTGATCAAATCCTGGTCGAGGCTCATCATGATCATGGCCCATATGCCATTTGCCGATAAATGCGGTTTGATAACCAGCCTGTTGCAAGTACTGCGGGAAGAAAACCGTACCAGGAGGGGCTGGCCGCTGGTTATCCACTATGCGATGATGATGCATATATTGACCCGTCAAAATCGACGCACGGCTTGGTGAACATAAAGACGTACACACAAATGCATTTGCCAAATGGGCGCCTTCCCGCGCCATACGATCCATGTGTGGTGTTTCGAGAAAGTCGGGTGCATTATCCATAAAACTCATGAAATCATAACGGTGGTCATCGCTAAGAACGAAAACAACGTTCCGTGGCTTTTGATTATCGGGTGTATTGGCTCCTATTCCTTTATTAATATTGAAGAGAGCCAACGAGGCTAAACCACTTCCTGCAGTTGTTATAAATTTCCGTCTGTTATGATTCATATTTTTTCGATTAAATCCATTATTCATTCTTAAATCTCCCATCTATTCCAATCCGGGGAGGGCGAGACTCCCGCCGAGCCGTTTTACGATTTCTGTTATAAACCTATATCGGTGGGCTAAAAATGCACACAATGCATTTTTGAGTCAACCCTACAAGATTATACGTCAACGCCATTCAAAAATCCCGAAACGGCCGCCGTGGTTCGGCTTTTTCCATTCTCGCCATCCAATCATCAAATCGGTCTTTAAGTTTCTTCAACATATCCGGCCGTTCTTCTGAAAGGTCGTTTTGCTCGCTGATGTCGTTCTCAAGGTTAAATAGCCCGGAACCACGTGATGAATCCACCCACTTCCAATTGCCAACTCGGGCCGCTTTGTCAGCCCGGCGCTTCCAAAACATTTGCTGGCGTTGGGATGGCTTATTCTTTGATAGAACGGGTGTCATATCAAACCCGTCCAGAATCACATCCTCAGGCGGTTTGGCTCCAGCCACATTGCAAAGCATGGGGAAAATTTCCAGTGAACTGAGAAACTCATCACAAACTTCATTTCTTCGAACTTTCTCTGGCCATTTTACAATACAAGGCACTCGCAATCCACCCTCGAACATTCGGCTTTTCCCTCCGCGCAAAGGGGTATTGTCCGCCGTCCCTGATCCACCATTATCGGAGAAGAAGATCACTATAGTGTTGCCGGTCAGATTATGTTTTTCCAACGAAGCCAACAGTTCTCCAATCGCATCATCCATGCAGGTGACAGCGGCCATGTGCTGAGTTTTTGCTTCCTCTCGCCGGTTTTGAGGTTTGGGATACATATCAATGTATTTTTGAGGGGCCTGAACCGGTTTGGGTTTTTCCAACACCGACGCGATGTGTGGTGCATTAAAGGGAACATAGCAGAAAAAGGGCTGATCTTTATTCTCTTCTATAAACCGCAATGCTTCCCGTTTGAATAAATCGGTGCAATAGGTACCCTTATCTTCGGTGGTCGGTTGGTTATTTCGATACATGGATGGCGCACCATACCGTTCGTGGGTCCAATAGTCGATCCCTGTGTTGACGAAGCCATAAAACTCATCGAAACCACGTTGTAGGGGCAGAAAGCGGTGTAACTGTCCCAAATCCCACTTGCCGAAGATTCCACTCACGTATCCTGCTTTTTTAAGCACTTTAGGTAAAAGCACTTCCCGAGTATCCATCCCCAATATCCGTTCAGGGGAGATGGCATATTCTTCAGGAGGATATTTATAGCCATAATCGACCTTGTCATTGCGGAACATATCATAGGTGCCATTACGCTGAGGGTACCTTCCAGTCAGAAGGCTTCCACGTGATGGGGTACACGCCGGCCAGGTGACATAAAAACTGGTTAAGCGGATTCCTTCACTCGCCAGCTTATCAAGGTGAGGAGTCTTGATTTCCGCACTGCCATAACACCCTAAATCGTTATAGCCTTGATCATCCGATACAATCAACAAAATATTGGGGGGGCGCTGCTTGGAGGAAGAATCAGAAGCAGAGGAGCGATTTGCCAAAGCCATACTCGCTGCTCCAAATCCCATTGTTTGCATAAAATCACGCCGTTTGGTTTGTCTGGAATTCATATTTAATCCTCTCATCCAAAAGGATTTGTATACTGCTCTTCAGTGATATGAAAGTAAGATCAATGCTCAGGCTAGAGTGAATTCCGGCAGTTGCAGCACTTCACCGCCTTTTTGGGCTGATTGATGTGCACAAATTCCCACACAGGTCCAATTCGCACTGGTCACCGCATTGGGCCAGGGATCACGGTCTTCAATCAACGCCGAAACGAATTCATTCACCATATGGGGATGGGAGCCTCCATGTCCTCCTCCTTGAATGAACGAAAGGTGGTCGGCATCCTGTATCGTACTGGTAAATGGACGAATAGGTTCAGGTAAAAGATGAGCATAATCTGGTACAGAGATACGTTCTGGGATTTCTGGCTCAGGCTTTTTGGCGGTGTGAATAACATGTTCTTCACCTTCAATCAGTGACCACTCAAAGCTTTTCTTTGACCCATATACATCGAACGATTCACGATATTGTCGGGCGGTATCAAATAAAAATCGCCAAATATGGGCAGCGATATCAGAATCCTTGATCTTGATATGGCAGGATTCCACTGCGAAGGCATTACCGGATTTTTCCGCAATCCGTTCATTAATGGTTCCAGAACCAAAGCAGGAAATAGACTCTGCACGCCCGTTTACCAAGCCAAGTACTGGTGAAACCACATGAGTGGCATAATGCATGGGGATCATTCGCTCCCAATACTCAGGCCAGCCCTCCATGTCCTGGGGATGTGACGCCTGCATGTATTGAATCTTGCCTAACTCGCCGTTGTAATACATCTCTTTGATAAAAAGGAACTCCCGGCTGTATACAACCGTCTCCGCCATCATATATTTCAGTCCGGTTTCGTTTACCAACGAAACAATCTCTTCGCACTCCTCAATGGTGGTGGCCATTGGAACCGTACACATCACATGCTTGCCTGCCTTGAGCGCGGCGATGGACATCCAGGCATGGTCGGGAATCGGTGAATTAATATGGACAAAATCAATGGCCGGATCGGCCAGCAATTCCTCATAGTTGGTAAAACGTTTTTCCACACCGAAAGCATCACCAATTTTATTCAGTTCGGCTTCATTCCGGCGGCAAATCGCATAAGGCTCAGCGTTGGGATGGGCCTGATAAATGGGAATAAACTCCGCCCCGAATCCCAATCCAATGATGGCAGCATTAACCTTCTTATCGTTCATTTATTGAATCCTCCCGTGTTTCGCAAATTTAGTGAAAAATCGTCGCCATCTTTCTTAACGATTTAATATACCATCTTAACAAAATTGGAAGGAAAATAAACGCGAAATAAGAAGATTTCGTGTGTTTAAATAAAACTCCATTTAATAATAGATTGCATAAAAATCGATCACTAAACAGATAAATCCAATGAATTATTTATCTAAGTGCTTGATTTTTATATAGTTTTGCAGAAGTGAATGCAATATGTTGTTATTTATGACTCTATTTAAGCATTCATAAAAAAAATATACTTTTTTTTAATCCAGGGTTGACAAAATATAAAAATTGTGATAAAAGTCATTATTTAGAGGAAATATTTGTAACCAGAGATTTTGAGGAGGTTCGGTATGTTTAAACAAAAGTAT
>CAZFER010000044.1:11046-52844 GCA_964517495.1 uncultured bacterium
CCAGCTTCCCGGGGATGCGGCACCAATATATAACATTAATCATGAGGTAGAATGTGGAAATTATCATGAAGGGGATTATGTAGGAGGATCCTGCGAAGAGTGTGATACCGATGTCGGTGGATGTGGTGCATGGGCTACTGAAGCATGCTGATGGGGCGATTTTCATTAAACATAATCATTCCAACAAATCTTTTTCTGAGCGTATTTTATTTAATTAGGAGGATGTGGTAAAATGAGTGCTAAAGAAAACAAATTAAGATTGAACACTTTACTATCACTTTTTGGTGTAATGGTTGTTTTTGTTCTTCATTCACAGGCTTATGAGCCCTATGCTTCCCTCAAAAGCAAGTTGCATCATGTGGGAGTGGATGATAAGAATATCAATACTATAGTCGACATTCTTGAACTTAGACGAGCAAATAGAGAAAGCATACGTTCCTTTCACGTCTCATTCACAAAAATGCGCTTTGCATCACCCCTGCAATTATCGAAATGGTCTGATAAGTATTATCGGGGAATCGTACCTCCAGAGGCCTTACCCAATCCAGAAATATCAAAATTTATTGTCAAGAAAACTGAACGGTCTCAATATGGTTTACTCTATCATCCATATCGTGTTCAACGCTTTATGTCAGTGGATAATGATATTGAGCCCAACGATGAGAAAAACACGTTATATGCTCCTATCAGCATACGAAAAGAATATGTAAAAGAAGGTTCGCTCATTGTGAGTGTCGAAGATCGAAAATCTCTATCTGCCGATGCTCCATTATCAATAGACAGAATAGAAGGTGTCATTTCAGATTCTGGTGAACATGAATGGTTGGCAAGCAGTATTGATTTTTCTCCTCAGTCTTACGAGATACATTCATTTGAACAAAAAATGGATGATATTGCTGAAGCCACTGCCACCCTAAAAGATATGTATCGTTCTACAGAAAATGGTGATGACATTGTTGCGCTTGTTTTGGAATATCCCCATAAAGAATTTCACATTGCCAAATACTCAATCAATAAAAACGGTTTGTTGGTTATGCAAGAAATCATTATCCCTTTCAGTGACAACGAAGGATTGCATGAACGGAAAATTCAATTATCCAATCTTTCATTTTATCAGGTTGATAACAACGGCTTTTCAATTTATGTGCCTTCTCATTATGAACGAAATGATTATATTGATGATGAGTTTCGAGAAAAATTGATTTTTAATTTGGACGAATCCCTTTCGACAGTTAATCCCGAAATTCCCGACGAGGAATTTGCCGTAATTATTCCTGAAGGTAAAGATGTAAATTTTTGGAATCATCGATCCAAGAATTCTTTAACTCAACCTGATTTATATCGTCGGTATACTGATTTACCCGCAAGCATCAAACCATTGGTAAAACATGAAAAAGCGGAACTTATTTCCACAAATAGATATTTTTCGGACGAAGATAAAAATCAAGTTAGGGGTATTATTGGGCAAATAGATAATCCTCATATGAATGGTTCACAACATTTGGTTGGATACAATCCCTCTTCCAATCATTCAACACCAACTATTTATTATGATTATGGGGATGGTTGGTCGTTGAACTTCCATATCCTGATGTTGGGTATTTTTTTACTTTTATGTGGCTTGATTTTACGCACTTATCGAAGAGAGAGATTTTCTAGGCCTAAATGATAGATTTATAATTTGGTAAATGCGCAATGATTCATCATCCGTTCCGCCATTTGAGAGGATAACACCCGCTCTGAAGGAGAAAGTGAAACGCGGCCTTTTTCCAGGATCGAGGTCATTTTGTAAATCAGATCTTTTCGGATCTCAGGTCGCTGATGGATGAGATTGTTCTTCTCAGCTGCATCCTCTTCCAAATCGTAAAGCTGATAAAATGAAAAATCAGTTCGTTTGTAGACCTTCAAGTCTTTTTCTGATAAAGATAGACTCCATTCATGAATACCAACTGGGATATGCAGCATGACGTTATTGTCATCGGAGGGGGCGGGGCCGGACTGGCCGCGGCGCTGGAAGCTTCAAATCATGGTGCCGATGTGGTGCTGATTGAAAAATGCCCGCAACTCGGAGGAACCACCAGCATCGCCGTCGGTTCGATTACAGCGGCCTGCACCTCGATGCAAAAGGCGGCAGGAATCGAAGACCGGCCGGACTGGCACAATGAAGACATCGGCAAATTCAATCCCGCGCTGGAAGACCGCAACGATTTTGAACTGCGCGGTTTTTTCACCCAACACGCCGCTGAGACATTTGAATGGCTGAGAGAAATGGGCTTGCAGTTTCAAGGGCCCAATCCCGAACCGCCCAACCGAATGCCGCGTATGCACAATGTGGTTCCCAACGCCAAAGCTTACATCGCCGCCATGCACCAGCGTTTAATCCAAAACAAAGTCAAGATTCTGTTCTCATGCACGGCAAAGAGATTGGTGCAAGATAACGACGAAAGAGTTATCGGCATCGAAGTGGAACATGATGGAAAACCGCTAATCATCCAAGCAAAAAAAGGAGTTATCCTTGCTTCGGGAGACTATTCCAACAGCGAAAGCGTTAAGCTTAACTATCTCTCGGATGATGTGGCGCAGGTGGAAGGCATCAATCCCAACTCCACCGGAGACGGCCATCAGCTCGCGCAGCAGGCCGGTGCGGAACTCGTGAACATGGATGTAGTCTACGGCCCGGAACTGCGTTTCGTCCCGCCGCCGCATCCGCCATTCTCGCAACTGCTGCCTACCAATCCTTTTCTGGCGAAAATATATGCATTGGGAATGAAACTGCTTCCCCATTCGTTCTACATCCACATTGTCAAAAAACTGCTGGTGACTTGGCAACACCCGGAAAACACGCTGTTTCAGCACGGCGCGGTGTTAATCAATCAAAAAGGCGAACGCTTTGTTGATGAAACCGGTAATCCCGAATTGGCTATCCCCCGCCAGCCGGGTAAATATGCCTATATCGTTTTCGACAACCGCATCGCTGAACTGTTCTCCGAATGGCCGCACTTCATCTCCACCGCCCCAGAAATCGCGTATGCCTACGTCAAAGACTACAAACGTCTGCGTCCCGATATCTACACCGAAGCGGAAACATGGGATGGATTGGCGCAAAAACTCAATGTTTCTGCAAATAAACTCTCGGGTGCCATACAAACACACAACAATGAAACATCATTGGAACCGTTAAATAATCCACCCTATTACGCGCTTGGTCCGGTAAAAAGTTGGATCGTCACCACCGAAGGCGGGGTGCGGATCAATCAAGATATGCAGGCCCTGAAGCCGGGTGGCTCGCCTATCCCAGGACTCTATGCAACCGGATCAACCGGCAACAGCGGGATGATAATTTGGGGGCACGGCCTGCATATTGCGTGGGCTTTTACCAGCGGACGTTTGGCAGGGAAGCATATTTCTAAGAATGAATAAAAATTCTTATTAAGGGTGGCTAGGGCGATCAAGCACTCAAAAATTTTCTATCGCAGGATTGTCTTTCTCAATTAATAAAAACCGGTTGGCTTTCACATTTTCATAAGTATCTACATCCCCATTGGGCCAACGCACTTCCAGATAGAACCAACTGCTAATGAGACATCAGACTTTGCTTTCAATAACGTTCTCAGAAAATCCTTTAATCGGGTAGCATACCAGTAATTAATGCTCTTTATAAATACCCCAACGCCCGCATCCGTTCCTCCATTTGAGAAGATAACACCCGCTCTGATGGAGAAAGTGAAACGCGGCCTTTTTCCAGAATCGAGGTCATTTTGTAAATCAGATCTTTTCGGATGTCAGGTCGCTGATGGATAAGGTTGTTCCTCTCATCTGCATCCTCTTCCAAATTGTAAAGCTGATAAAATGACGAATCAGTTCGTTTGTAAACTTTCATATCTTTTTCGGAGACAGGTATTTCCGGAATATTAAATCGGCCCAGCGTAACATAACCGATTTGCTCGTTGTTTAATTCATTGTGGGCAAGCAGGTTGTACAGATCAACCCACCCAGAGAAAATATAATCCCAATATGAACCCACCTCAATTATGAGCTCCACGTCCTCCATGTCATCATCCAATGGAACATAAAGAGTATCGTTAATGGATTCACCAACTTTCCATGAATAAGTGGGACGAATATGGCCACCTAAAAACCAGAGGCTGTATTCCCGCCGATGTTCATTGGTTTTCTTGTTTACAATCATCAATTTGCCGGAAAACGGTTTATCCATTTTGGCCAAAGCTTCCCAATAAAGGGTCAAATACAACGCGGGTTCATTATTCGGCGCTTTTTCTAAATCATAACCCAGGAATTTGATGACATTCTGAAAAGTATAGGGTAGATCATGCTGCGGAGTTAATTGCTCAAGTGTTTGTTGGAATTGCTTGCCCCACTCCTCTTCATATACTGCTTTGAGGGCCTCTCGATGGTAGGGTGTTAAGGTCAAGCATCGCTTTAAGTGTTTTTCTTTATCTTCATTTTTCTCAGCGTGTTTGGACATTAAATACTGCGCATGTCCCTCATTAGGATAAAGATAATAAAACCGTTTCAATAGGGGAAGGTTTTGAGTATCATTCATTTCATTTATGAATCTCTCAGAACCCAAACAACCGTATGTAATAGGATCATTGTTTTGTAAAAGCCCCCTTAATTGATTGACCGGGAATGCTTCAATTTGAAGATCGGTTTCATAAAAAGCATTATCATTACATTCAACACGTTCATAATCGATGGTGCGTTGATGATCAGCTGTTACTTTAATCGAACAAAGCCTTAATCGAAGGCGGTATGTTCCTTTTGGCAAGTCTTGCGGAAGAGGCAGCCAAAACCAATCGTAAGTCCGATGATCTTTCAAAATAGGCTGATCACGCTTTTGGCCGCGATTTTTGCGGTGTTTACCGAAAACGATTCGTTCATGTGTCAAAATCTCTTCATCATCACCATTCACCAACTCCAATTTTATTATACGGTCCTGCTCCTGATGTTTTAAATACTGATACGTGTAAGTGATTAATAGATTTTCTCCAGCTAAACCGATTGAAGGCTTGATATCCATTCCGAGAAAAAGCAAGTCAGTCGCAATTTTAATTGGATGATAAATAGGAAAAGAGACAAGTCTCCATCGGACTTCACTATTTTCTGAGTCAGCTTTAGAAGATGTTTCCCGTTTTGTTTTGTAAGGTTTCCAAACGGCCTCGATTTGAATGATTTTCTGTGGAATGTTATCATCATATTCAATGGCTGGAAATTTTCCGAAAAAATCCACTTTGGAACTTTCACAAATATATTGTCCTAATTCTTTGAAAAACTTGCCATTCATAATCGCGTTTAACTGCAAGATTCCTTTCGCCCCATACAACCGAAGTGTCCCTGAAAATTGATACTCCTCTTCGTATTCTATGGCAGGTGAATGAATGCCAAATGATTCCAACACGACATTATTCGCAACAGCCTGAGGTGTTTTGATAGCCGTATCAGGAATAGCCAATGGGATGGTGTTGTTATGGTATGGCAAAGGTTCTCCTGTTAGAACCCTTAATAATCGCGTATTCCCATACCATGGGAAATCATTGTATACGAAACGCCATTTACCCTGGGTAATCGCCCATCCTTTTTCAGTGGGTAAATCGCTTGGAATTTCCTGGGCAATTAATATCCTATCTTCCGGAACCTTAACCTCCTTAGACAAGATGTCCCATCCATAATCACCCACGATTTCATCCGAACCTGCTTGCGCAAGTATTGTTGTTCCAAAATCATAATGTGAAACTGGAGTGGAATCGATTCGTGGAGTTGGATCGGACGTGTCATGTATAATAAGTGGGACATGCAAAATTGCATTGTTCAGGCTTTCTCCATGAGTGGCATGTCCTTTTTCACCAAAACATTCTCCATGATCCGATGTGATGACAAACAATGTGCGTCGGGATAAACCAAGTTTTTCCAACTGACCCATGAAAGCGGATATTAATGAGTCACCAAATAGAATGTTTGCCTCATACCGCATCTGGTAAAACAAGGGATTCTTATGATTCCAGGGCAAAGTGACCGACGATGGAAAGCGCCCTTCACAACGCCCACTTCCCAGAGATGAATCAATGCGGACCATATAAGGCTCAAGATATAGATTGGAAGGATTATGCTTGTTATTTTCCTCACGCATCGCTTGAAGGAATGGCTGTGGGGGATTATAGGGCATATGTGGAGGTAAAAGGTGAATATAACTAAAAAATGGTTCTATCCCATTTTCCAATCCTCCAATCCATTGGATGGATTTTTTAACAATACTCCGTGAACCGGTGGAATCATACGTCTCATAATCAGCATGATCAAAATGAGCCTCCATCCCAAATCCATCTGCAATCACACTGTTATTAGTGAAATATCCAGTATGATAACCAACCTTTTTAAGTTTTTTCGGCAATGAGGGAACGTCAGAAGGTAAAGATTTCCGTATTTTGGCCACATTGTGCTCACTGGGAAGCAATCCCGTCAAAATGCTGACCACTGCCGGAGCGGTCCAGGTCGATGAAGCATAACAACGCTCAAACAAAGTGGATTGTTCCGATAGCTGCTTTAAAAAGGGCGCCGTATTCCGGTGGCAACCATACATTGGCAGCGATTTAGCCCGCAAGGCATCCAGCATCAGTAGAACAATATTAGGAGGTTCATGGGATAAGTTTCCACAATTAAGGGCTAAAAGTGATCCTAACGAGGTTTGGATCATTTTACGTCTGGAAATTGAGTGGTTCATCTTTAATAAAATACACCTATATCTGAATAAAATCGATAATCATACCATATTAACCATCTAAAAAATAAATTGTAGATGGATCAGTGTCAGAACCTTCAACAAATCCCTGCTTTTACCCATGCATTTAAGGTAATGTGTCAGCCATATGAAGTGGAAAGAGAGTGATTAATTATAATTGGTCCCACTATTCCTCCCCCAATGAAATGGGGGAGGTTTAGGAGGGGGTTAAAGGTTTATGTTAAACGTTTTCTTATCAACCCTCTCCTAGCCCCTCCCAATCTTGGGAGGAGAATGGAACTTCACATGGCTGACAACTTACCATTTGAGAAATTGAAAATTGGGTGTTGTTTAGGACACTAAATTATAGTATACTTATCAATAATGTCTAATTTTTTACTTAATCTTCAATGGAATGTGTCACGGCGACTATGTCATTTCATCTGGATGTGATTATCCAAATCTAAATATCACTAATACATAAAATTATATTTAGATTTATTCGATTCATTTTGAGTTGGAACGTATATACAACTCACTGAATTTTCTTGATTCAACGTGTTCTACCAATGAAGAGAGTTTTTAACATGTTCATAATTAATGTTTTACGTGATGCAACTTGAGTTGAGTTATTAGATACTTTTAAAACGATAAATAGGAAAAAGGAGAGATATATTATGGTTAAAACAGCTACACTTGATTCAATGACAAGCGAGAAAGAAACACCGTTTATTGTTCATTTTCCTGATGTTGATGAACGTTTGGATCAGGATGAAGAATGGTGTTGGCTTCATTTCAATGGAGAAAAGCGAAAAGTACGCTTCCACGATTACCATGAAGTGTATTCTATTCCAGGCTTTTATGAACATATTTTCTATGACAAACTGAAATGCAACTCCCCCATAACCGTGGTTTCTTACCTGATGGATGAACTGAAAAAAGAAGGATTTGATTCCTCCCAACTGAACGTGTTGGATGTCGGGGCAGGCAATGGAATGGTTGGAGAACAGTTAAAAAAAATCGGTGCAAACAATCTTTATGGCATTGATATTATTAAAGAAGCCGCCGAGGCGGCCAGGCGGGATCGCCCTGATGTTTACTTGGATTATTTCGTTGAAGATCTTACCCAATTAAGCGATATCGCACGTTCAAAATTAAGTAAAGCCGGGATCAACTGTTTAACCACTGTGGCAGCCCTTGGATTTGGTGATATTCCACCGTTGGCTTTTGCGGAGGCCTATAATTTCGTCAGCACCAATGGATGGTTGGCCTTTAATATCAAAGAGGATTTCATCAATCATCAAGATAATACCGGTTTTAGTCGCTTGATTCGTCGAATGGATGATAATGGCCTGATTGACATTCGGTCCACACATGTGTATTGTCACCGATTGGGGATTGATGGAACTCCGTTAAATTATGCCGCCATTGTGGCAACCAAAAAGCAGGATATTCCTCAATCCTGGTATGCTGAACTTGAATAATGAACTCATAAATCTTTGATTGTTTTCTCTAATGATTCGTTTAAGCAATGTATCAAAATCATTCGATGAGGGGCAAACCTATGCCGTTCATAATCTCTCCTTTGAAGTTAGGGAAGGGGAGACGTTGGTATTGTTGGGTACCTCTGGATGTGGAAAAACCACGACCCTGAAGATGATCAATCGTCTGATTGATCTATCCTCGGGAACGATTGAAGTGGATAACCAGAACATTATGGAACAAGAGCCGGTTCAACTAAGACGCTCTATCGGGTATGTCTTTCAAGGAATCGGCTTGTTTCCCCATATGACCATCGAGGAAAATGTCTCGGTGGTCTTGCGTTTGTTGGGTATACCCAACAAAGAACGGTTGGATAAGGCCCATGAATTATTAAATTTGGTGAATTTGGATGGAGATGAATATGGGCAGCGTTTTCCCGGTGAATTGTCCGGCGGGCAACAACAACGAATAGGTGTCGCGCGCGCATTGGCTGCAGATCCAGATTATTTACTGATGGATGAACCATTCGGTGCGTTGGATGCCTTAACCCGTGATACATTACAACAAGAATTGCTGCAACTCAAAGATCGCTTAAAGAAGACCATCGTTTTTGTTACTCATGATCTATTTGAAGCATTAACCCTTGCTGATAGAATTGCTGTCATGCATGACGGAGTATTGGATCAGTTGGGAACTCAACAGGAAATATTGAATCATCCCGCTACTGATTTTGTGCGTGAACTGTTTGAAAAACCGTTCCAACAGTTATCCGCTTTTCGTGAGCATATTTAGATTAAACGGATTTGCATTTTAAAATGGATGAAACCAGTCTTTTTGAATTTGTATATGAACGCCTTCCTGAATTGGGCATTCTAACCATTGAGCACCTGCTTTTAACAGGTGCCTCTATTTTTATTGCGGTGGTGTTTGGAATCCCTTTTGGCATTTGGATTACTCGAAATGCCCTGGTTCGTGGATGGGTATTGAGTTTTGCAGGGATTGTTCAAACTATACCCAGTTTGGCGATGCTGGCGTTTTTACTCCCCTTTTTAGGGACGGGAGCTAAACCAGCTATTGTAGCCTTGACGTTATATGCGCTGCTGCCCATGATCAGAAACACCTACACTGGCCTTACAGGCGTATCCCCTAATATTATCGAAGCATCCAAAGGTGTTGGTTTTACTGATCGCCAGCGTTTATGGATGGTTGAACTTCCCTTAGCGACACCCGTCATTGTTGCTGGTATTCGAACCGCGACTGTGATTTGCGTGGGTATTGCCACGTTGTCAGCTTTTATTGGGGCTGGTGGATTAGGCGTATTTATCAACCGTGGACTGGCGCAAACAGACAATCGTTTGATTCTTCTGGGGGCCATCCCCGCAGCTATTTTGGCCTTGCTTCTGGATACAGTGATTGGCCAGATCGAACAGATGTTCAGTGCCCGAATTGGTATGGCACCCAAAATGTCTACCTTGCGTATGGTTCTGATATTATTGGTTGTTCTGCTGCTAATTTGTGGAGTGGCATGGGGTGTAATGCTTCAATTTGACACCCAGCAACAAGGTAACGTTATTCATGTGGGAAGCAAGAATTATACTGAACAGTTTATCTTGGGTGAGTTATTATCCCAGCTTATTGAAGAACATACCGATTTGAGAGTTGAACGCCATTTTAACCTGGGGGGAACCATGATATGTCATGGTGCCATGATCAATGGTGAATTGGATCTATACGCGGAATATACGGGAACAGGTTTAATGTCAGTCTTGCAGCATGATGTTGTCGCCTCTGCAACAGAAGCGCTTGAAATTGTGAGTAAGGCATATCGCGAACATTTTTCTATCCAGTGGTTACAACCCTTTGGATTTAACAATCCTTATGCGATTACCGTGCGGAAATCAGATGCAAAACGTAACGGATGGGAAACGATCACTGATCTCCGCCCAAGAGCGGAGAACTTGCGCGCAGGTTTCACGGCTGAATTTGCCGAACGAGAGGATGGCTATTTAGGCTTGAGTGAGGTATATGGCTTGGAATTTCAATCGGTGAAAGACTTCGATCCCGGATTGATGTATCAAGCCATAAATCAAAATGAGGTTGACGTCATTTCAGCCTTTGCCACTGATGCTCGCATCCTGGAGTTTGACCTTAAACCATTGGAAGATGACAAAAACTTTTTCCCACCGTATTTTGCTGCCCCCATTGTAAGGCAAGAAGTGCTGGATAAGTATCCTTTTTTGAAAAAAATATTAAATAAGCTGTCGGGAGAGCTCGACAATGATACCATGCTGAGTCTAAATAATCAGGTAGATACACTGAAGCGTGCTCCCCAAAAGGTGGCACGCCAATTCCTACTAGACCGGCAGCTGGTGTCAGAGTGAGTGTAAAACTTTTTGTCTACCTTTTAGTATTAATTAATCCCTTTTCACAAGTTTTATATGTATGGGAACTCATGAAACAAATGAGCGCTCGGGAATTTGCGTCCATCTATTGGAAAGCAAGTCTCTTAAGTTTTGGTGTTTTCGTATTTTTTGTCTTGACCGGCGATTTTATTTTTGTGTATGTTTTTCAAGTTCGTTTGGATTCTTTTCGTATTTTTGGTGGATTGGTCATTCTTCTGGTGTCTTTTCGCTATTTTTCTGATGGAGCAGGTAGCGCCTTGCTTTTTCGGGGAAAAGCAGAAGATTTGGCTCCCCAAATATCCATGCCCTTCCAGGTGGGTCCCGGAACCATTTGGGTATGTGTGTTGATCGGGAAAAGCATGACAATTCCCATTTCAATTGGATGTGTTGCCGGTGCGGTATTGCTTAATTTTGTATTTGTGGTTCTAGTTGATCATATTGTGTCTGATTTGGAAGGCTATCAAGAAACATTGATTGGAAAATATTTCGGCTTATTAATGCGGACCAATGCTCTTTTCGTAGGGGCTATCGCGGTTGAAATGATTTTGACGGGGATTGCCGGTGCTTTCCACTCCAAACCTCTGATCCCTTAAGTTCTATTTCGCTTCTTCTAGCCTTGGGAATGATCCAATAACTCTCTTACTTTTTTGGCTATGGCATGGGGAGTAAAAGGTTTTTGCAAAAAGGACAGACCCGGATCAAGAACACCATGATGAACGATGGCATCATCTGTATAACCAGATATAAAAAGAATCTTTAAGTCTGGAAAACGTTCTGAAAGTTTCGTCGCCAAATCACGGCCACTCATGCCAGGCATTATCACGTCAGTGATTAACAATTGGACGGGAGAATCAATTGTTTCGCTGATTTCCATTGCTTGTTGGCCATATTCGGCGGTTATAACCTTATAACCATATTTAAGCAGACTTTGTTCTATAAGATTGCGAACAAGTGTATCATCCTCCACCACCAAAATTGATTCATCTCCACTGAGTGATTCTGAATGGAGATGAGCTGGTTCAGGCCATTCTTTGGGCTGTTCGATCTGAGGGAAATATATTTTAAATGTTGTTCCCTGTCCAATCTCACTGTAAACCCAAATATTGCCACCGCTCTGTTTGATAATTCCATAAACGGTAGATAAACCCAAACCAGTACCTTTATCCTTTGATTTTGTAGTGAAAAAGGGTTCAAAAATCTGGTTTCGAATACTCTCATCAATACCAACCCCAGTATCACTCACAGCAAGCATGACATAGTAACCTGCAGTAACATCCACATGTTTTTCAGCATAAACGTCTTCCAAATAGACATTTTTTGTCTCAAGGGTGAGTTTTCCGCCATTTGGCATGGCATCGCGTGCATTAATCGCCAGATTAATAATGACTTGTTCAATTTGGCCGGGATCCGCTTTGACTTGTTTGAGAAATGGATCAGGAATGGTAACCAATTCAATATCTTCCCCTATAAGCCGCCGAAGCATTTTATCCATTTCAATCATCATGTCATTGAGGTTTATTATCTTGGGTCTAAGAACCTGCTTCCGGCTAAAGGCTAATAATTGACGTGTCAACGCTTCCGCACGCTCACCCGCTCTTTTGATTTCTATCATATTCTTTCGATTTGGATCATTCTCACCCAATGTATCTATAAGCAAATCGCTATAACCAATTATGGCGACTAAAAGATTATTGAAATCATGGGCAATCCCCCCCGCAAGTTGTCCAACCGCTTCCATCTTTTGGGACTGGCGTAACTGTTCCTCCAAACTTTTATGCGATGTTATGTCCTCGTAGGTACCTAATACCCCGATGATATTTCCTTTTGTATCACGTAATGGAATTTTGCTTGTACGCAGCCAGAATTGACTTCCATCAGAACGAACTTGAGGCTCTTCATAATTGGTTTTAGGTTGTCCAGAGGAAATGACAAGCGCATCATCAGAAACATATTGCGATGCCATCTTTTGCCAGGCAAGTTCATTATCTTTTTTCCCAATGATTTCATCGGGTGAATCCAAACCCGCATCCTGCGCAAATATATGATTGCACCCTAAATAAACACTATTTTTATCTTTCCAAAATACACGTACGGGTATTGAATCAAGAATAATCTTGAGCATTTGGCGTGATTCACGCAGGGCCTCTTCTACTTCCTTTCGCGGTGTAATGTCCTGCACGGTTCCAACCATCTGAATGGGTTGGCCCTCATCATCCAAAATCAATTCGGCCTGTTCATGCACCCAACGGATATTACTATCTGTTTTTACAATTCGATGATCAATACTATAAGATTCCTGATTACGAATAGCGGTTTGGGCCGTATGGCGAACAGCATCCACATCATCGGGGTGAACCATCTGATAAAAGGATTCGATTGACTCGTCAAATGTTTCTGGATCAACTCCAAAAATTCGATACACTTCATTGGACCAGGTTAGTTGATTTGTGCTATAGTCCGACACCCAACTGCCAATATGGGCAACTTTTTGCGCTGTTTCCAGCATCTCTCGGTTCTTATCCAATTCCTCCTGAGCCAGAATTCGGTCTGTGATATCCCAAAATATCCCCTGAATGCCGAGCGTTTTCCCTTGAGCATCCAATACGGGTGTCTTAACGACTTGGACATAAATCATGTTCCCTTCAGAGTCCCGATTCTCTTCAATCGCCTCTAATATATTGCCGGTCTGTATGACCTTCCAGTCGTCCTTTTGATATTTCTCTGCCAACTCTTTGGGAAAGAGGTCGTCATCACGTCTGCCAATGATCTCTTCAGGCTTTTTGTTAATGAATTGGGCAAAACGCTGATTAACAAAGGTGAAACATCCTGATAGGTCTTTGCGGAAAATAAATTGTGGCAGGTTTTCAACGAGTGAATAATAGAGTGTTTGGCTGTTACGCAAGGCTTTTTCGGCCTGTTTACGCCTAAGTATATTAATGGTCAAATAGATGATAAGAATCGTCAAAATAAGAATGACTAATAGACTTCCCCATTCGGATGCCAGGAATTCTTTGAGTGAGAGTGGTTTATGAATTGAATTGGAACCACCACTCATCGAGAAAATATTGATAGATGGATTTTCAATTAAGAGTGGTATTAAGTCATAAGATAGCAGGATATTGGTATTATTTGGTTTAAGTATAGTGCAAAAACTGAAGGAGAAAGCAGGAAATGATAGAAGGAATAGAAACACCCAAATAATCCAAAAAATAAATCGGCTTGGATAAGCAAAAATAAATTGATTAATCCACCTCAGCGTGGAAATCGAAAATAAAATGATGCTTAATAAAAATAGGAGTGTCCACATACTTGAATTTTATCCATAAATAACTTTCGATATTTACGCCTCCGTCAATACATCATTCATTATTGTTTATAAATAGTAGATTATATAAACGATAACCATTGTGAAACATTAGTCTAATATAAATAATAAAGTTATTTTTAATAATTGGAAGCATTCTGTGATAGATTTATACAATCAATGTTGGTTTTGATATCAAATGTTTAAGATATGTATTGGTTTTTCCAATGAACGAACTATACGAAAAGGGTAATCGAAACGCTATGAAACAAATCCTGGCATTCATCTCATATGTTATCCTCAGTTCTATAATCTTTCTGCACCCCCAATTTTCTATAAGTGAACAAAATGACAATCAGCCCATGCTTTATAGCAAAGTGTCTATTCCAAAGACAATGCTCTCCAAGGAAAGTTATATGGGAGATTTACGCATCGGAGATTTAAATGGTGATGATATGGTTGAATTTGTTATATTTCGCTCAAAGGCTAATGGTATTAAGCCATGTTTTATCGGTGCAGTTTCTCACAATGGTGAGATCATGTGGACAAAAGGGCAAGGGGGAAAACAGCCCATACGTCCTGGTTCACTGACTGTATATGATTTTAATGGTGATGGAAAAGATGAAATTCTCACATTTTTCTTGAATTCGAAGATTGACGCACCCTCGAACAGCATGGCGAATGTCGTCGTGCAAATTCGAGATGGAATGACTGGTGAAGTGTTAAAAGAAAATGCACCGGAAGCTTTAACTTTAAGTCAAGGTGAAGGGCCAAACTGGGTACATCAGCGCTTATTAATTGCCAATCTACGGGGAACAGAACAAGCCAAAGATTTTGTCGTTAAACTGGGAAGCCGTTTATTAGCCTTCGATGATGATTTGAACGTACTTTGGACTTATTCGATTAAATGGAATGAATACAGTCGCTGTTCTGCCTACATCCCCTCGGTTGGAGATATTGATCGAGATGGCAAAGATGAAATCAATGGTGGCTACTACCTGCTGGATGAGGATGGCACTCCAAAATGGGAAAAACCACTTGGACGGCATATGGATTCCGTTGCAATCGTCCCGTGGAAAAATGATCAGATGGCCGCTATTTGCAGTGGATTTGGGCATGTTATGGATGGGAAAGGGAATATTCTTTTGAAATTGGGCAAAGAAAATGTACCACATGGGCAAGAGGTTCGAGTCGCCGATTTTCTTCCAAACTCACCTGGTCAGGAAATGATTATTCGAAATCAAGGGCATTCCCCGAACGTCATTGTGGTTTCCAACCATGGAGAGATAATATATCGCTTTCGCTTGAATGATTCACCGAATCATACCGGAATGGAAGCCATTTACTGGTTCGGAAAAGACCAAAAAGCGTTGCTTTATAACGGTGGAATGTTATGGGAGGGGAATGGCAAAGTATTTGCCAAACTCCCAAATTTACCTCGTCCAATCGGTGATCCCAAAATGGGTTGGTACCACTGCATTCCAGCCAACATATGCGGTGATGAACGAGAAGAGGTGGTGATTTACAATCCTTGGGATAAATATATTTGGATTTACACACCTTCTCCCTTCAACGAAAAGAAATTCAATGGATATGAGGCATCTCCCCGCCAATATAATGTTCGCTTAATGGATTAAGACTTATGAGGCAATATATTTTACATTACAAAGGACTATCAAAGTATTTGTCACGTCCAATATCCTGAACAAATCCTGAATTTGCATGTATGACATCACCCACACTGACCAGACCATTGCTTGGATCATATGCCATGGATTTGTATAATCGAGATGGATACCGGATCGACCACCGGTCAGGACCCGCACTGCGTGTTAACCACAAAGCAGTTGGATCAGCATCTCCACCCTGCGCATTGTTTTTATAATCCCATTGTGTGTTTCGGTATTGATATAAATCCAGGGGGTGGAAGCGCCCTGGAGCGGAATCCAAATCTCGTGAGGTAATATCAAGAAAAGGGTCATGCGAAGCACTTTCATTAAGATAAGAAACAGGTGTCGTCAGTTGTTGCCAAATGCGGTCCCCCTGGTAACTTCCCACAAACTGATTCATTTCACCCGGCCCAATGGGATGGCGTCCGAATTCAGTGGAATACATACCAATGGCGGTTTCATGAGCTTTCAAATCCCCTTTCACTCGCGCAATCATCGCACGAGTACGAGCGTTCAGGAAATTCGGCACTGCAATCGCTGCCAAAATGCCAATAATTGCAACAACTATAAGCAATTCTATTAATGTAAACGCTTTATGATTGGTTTGTTTACTTTTTTGTAATGAAAACATCATTCACCTCATCTCTACGGATTGGAATGAATTAAAGAACCACCGCCAACATCCCATTAAATATCTGTTGGCGGTGGTAGACATTACTTGATTCAATAAAGCATAAATTCTTCAATATTGGTTGGATAACCACCATCTGTTACCATAACCGCTTGTATTTCCGCTGCAGATAACCCGCGGTTATAAATACGGATTTCATCCAACGTACCCACAAAAAATCGATCACTACCCTGTACACGCGAACCTAATCTAACATTCAAGGCTCCCTGTTCTTCATCGGTGATGGTGTTGATGGGAACATCAAGCGTGGTGATGTTCGATATATTTTTTTCAATCCCATCCACATAAAGAGCACATCTTGCATAACGGAACCACCTTCGGGCACAACAACGGTGGTGAAATGCCATTCACCATCCGTTAAGATAGTGTTTCCATTAATATTACTGCCTGCTATGGCGCATCGTAAAAATCCTGATCCTGGTATCCAAATGTGCCATTTTCTTCCATTGGCCGCGGTTCCCATCCCATAAATTTCAAATCATTTGGCTCTTCAGCGGATGTTTTTACCCCCTTGGATGTTTGGAACCGATGCGATCAATCGGAAAGCGTATTAAAGGGAGAAAGTGAGAAGTATTTCTAATACAGGGGAGCCCGAGATGGCAAGCAACCGGGGATTGGAATAAAACGATCCTCTGATTAGTCAGTATAAGGCCGGGCGCGTGCAGCTTCACCGGTCAACCAGGGGATATCACCCTGGCTATGTAATCCATTGGTCACATTATAGATCGTATCCCGCATGTTTTGAGTTAATTGATGTCCATTGGTGAAATAGACACGCCATACATTACACCCCTGTGAATAACGATGATCGGGTCCATCCGATTTCAAACAGTTACCTGAAGGTAAACCTTTAAAATTCCGGCCCCAGTAGCCTCTAAAATTGTGGTAAAGGTACGAAACCGTATCAGCATTATTTAAATCAGGGTTGAAAAATTTGCGGGGTTTGAACGGATCTTCCATGCTATTAATAGAGGGAAGATAAGGAACAGGTGTGGTGAGTTCCCATACATTGATAAGCCTGTTTTTGGGAGTCGTGAAGGGGTATGGATAGGCGTTATTATCAATATGATATGCTTCCAACGCCAATTCGGTTGCTCGTAAATCACTTTTCACTCTGGCAAGATTAGCGCGTGTTTGCGCATTCAGAAAATTTGGTACCGCAATGGCGGCTAAAATCCCAATGATGGCAACGACGATTAATAATTCAATTAAAGTAAAGGCCCGCATTTTCACATCTCCCCTTATCGCATTTTTTACTGATGTGATTCATATCAATTGGACATTCGATTGATTGTTTCATATTTGATAAAGAGTAGTCAAGCAAAATAAGTTATTAATTTGCTCAGAAATGCTATTGAACAGACATTCACCTCATGATTCTTCAAAACAAATAATTGCTCCTTCATGAGTTGATAAGAACAGCCTCTTCCCTGCGGCGGCCATGCCATCCCAAACGACGGGGGAGGGAAGGGCATATTCATCTTGTTTACTCCCATCCTCTGTTGAAATTATCCAAAGTCCACACCCTTGAATTTCATCATTAGAAACCAGTTCATCTTTAAGTGGAACATCAGCAGGCATAACACTTAAAAATAAATGATCACCTGACTTTAACATTCCCCTTACACGTAGGGGAAAATCTTTTTTCCACAAACATGGATCCACTTTGTCTTGAGGAAGTTCTCGAAAATCGGATAATGTTTCTTCAGTCTCAGAAAAAGGGTTATTTCTCTTTTTAAACAGCTGATATTGCCCGTTGGAATCCCCTTTCCTTCGTACACCCCACACAGCTTGATCATCATAAACCATCATCACGCCGGTTGGTACTGCAATCGTTTTGGGACGAATCTTGGGCCGGTTGACGATCCATGAATACGCAACGGGGATTCGACTGAAATCCCCGGTCCCCAACACCCAATGAGACCGATGACTTTCCGACTCATCCAACAGACTGGACGTTGAAAATAGATGCCGCTTCAAAAAGTCATTTGGTTCTAACTCTGAATTGAATCCCAGATGATGCAAAAAGACATCCTTTCCATTGCTAACCAGCACATCCGAAGTTACTCCACCAGCCATAGAGAACGCATCACTGCGATCAGTGGCTAAAAATGTCTTGTAATCGGTTAAATTCTGATCAATTCTTACCACATACTCAGAATCTTCTTTCTTCTCGTTTTGAACTTCCCTCCATTTTGGATGTTGGCTTGCAACATGAGTCTGAAATAATATTTCTCCGGTTTGCGGATCCAGGCCATACATCTCAATCCCCCCATCCAAATAAGACGAACGCCCAGCGGAACAATAGGCAATTCCATTTTGAACCAAAATACTGCCGTGCACCGGCCATACAGATTCCACTTTATTCATAACCACGGTTCGCCGATCAACAGGCGCGGCAAGAAATCGCCAAATAAGTTCGCCGTCATTTAACCTCATGCAATATACCGAACCGTCAGCAGATCCAAATAAAACTTTTCCTTCGAAAATCGTTGGCGGTGAATTGACATTTCCTCCTACAGGAAAGTTCCACACAATTGACCCACTTGTTTCATCGAGGGCATAGACCGTGTGAGAATCCTGACTGCTGACAATCACTTTCCCCTCAGCGGCAACGGGAGGGGTTAATGAACCTCCAATGTTTGTTTTCCATTCTGATTTTAATTTCCCCTGTAATGTTGCCTTCGCTACTCCACTTCGTATCGCATCACTTCGATATTGTGGCCAGGCATCTTCACCATCGTCAGACGTTTTTATAGTTTTACCATAGGCAGGACCTTCGAGTAATCGTTGCTCATCCGGAATGCGTTCCCAATGTGATTGATTGGCAGCCAGTGACCAAAATCCCCACAGTTTTGATTCCATGTAGCAACCACAAGCATGGGGTGGGGCATAAATCAGTCCGTTCGCGGGAAGGACACCATATTGGCAAGTTCCTCTCACCCAGTTATTACGGGAATGGTTCTCTCCTATCAAGTCCATAAATTCGATTCCACGTTTCCCCGCCAAAATAAAGCGGCTGGTGGCTTTTTCACGATAACATCGATGGTGATGGCCAGGGGTTTGTAAATCCACCATCACTTTGTTTTCTGTTTTAACTTCTCCCGTGTGCAGGTCACGGCCCACATTGAAATCATGAACAGGCGGTGGGGAGATAGAATCTCCCACATGCATGCCCTGCCACACCAATCCATCAATCACAAAAACATCAACAGGCGCATGAAAACCACCGCCTGCATCACATTCCCACAAAAAGGATCCATCTTTTGCCGATATCGCTTTCAACTTACCCGCCAGTTTGCAGAGGATCACCCCATCCTTTACAACTAAGGTATACTCACCGAAATTGAGTTTATTACGGCTAATTCGTTTATCTTGCTCACCGAATATCCAACGTTCATCCCCTGATTGTAAATCAACGCATACCACCGTTTCATTAACTTGAAAATAAACATTCTCACCATCACTGGCCAAGGTTTCAGGCAAGGGATTGGCTTTCGGATTATTCCAAGTCCACATGGGTTGGCCGGTATCTAAATTAATTGCAAAAACGGTTTTTTGATTGGGGAATCGAAATTGATCTTTAAAGTCTGGGTGTTGTTTGGCTTGTTCGGCAACCGGCGCACCTTTAAGAACAATCAACACACCATTGTTTAGAATTATTTCCTCAGCACCTTTCGTTTCTTCAAAGGTCTGCAAAGTTTTTCCAGAAGCAGCATCCAATTCAGATACAGGGGCATTTAAACCTAGTGGAACATATAGCCGCCCCTCAGAGGCTACAAAAAGTCGAGTTACCTGGGGAGGACCTGAGCGAAAGCGTATTTTATGCCATGACCATGAAGGAAGTGGCTTTTTCCAGAGTTGAATACCATTAAAGGCATCACGTGCGATGATTGACCATTCACTGGGGATATTAATATTGGATGCTGGAGATTCATCGACGATATAATAAAGCCTTCCCTGTGATGTAACCATCGCGCTGATGCTGTTTAGTTTATGATGGCTGCGTGTCCAGCGTGGCCCCGCCAACCATTGCATATGCCGGGGAGGGCCAACCTGTGTATCATTTGCAACAGCGTTGTTGTCAGGACCGTGTAAATAGTGTGTCCACTCATCGATATTGTCCGGCCAAGGTTTCTGAATTTCCTGCCACGTGCCATCATTTTGAATAAAGGCTATCCCCCCTGGAGCAAGTACACGAATCATTTCACTTTTCGATAGTTGATATGGTTGATTTACCACCAACACATTCACAACATTATCAATGTAGGGAAGGGATTTGCCATCAAAGGTATCCACCGTCACTTCACCATATAGCCCGAGCGATTGGATATGATCTCGCGCTCTTTTTATATTGTCTGTTTTCGTATCTAATCCCTGCACAATAAAATTGTCATTGATACGCAAATCAGCCGTCATCTTGCTATCACCACATCCGGCATGAACGATCAAGCCGCCAACGATGCCCTTTGTTTCTACACGTTGAGAGAGATGCTTAATTACTGGCTGATTTGTATGTTTGTCGTGTTGGCTCGCACCAAAAACAATGTTTGAATTTATTAAAAATATTAAAATTAAACTGGATAGGCGGATTATTTTCATCATTTCCTCCACAAATCTTTATAAAACTTCTTATTTATTCCAATACTTCTTGCGTACTTCCATCAGTTCAGGATATTTCTCATCCATATCCCCGATCTCCGCTTTCTTTTCAAGCAGTTTTTGTTTTAGCCTCTTAACCACACTCGCATACGTGGGATCTTGATAAACGTTGTTCATTTCATGAGGATATTTCCGAAGATCATATAGTTCCCATCCCGGCTGCGTGGGTTGTGGCTGTGCCCCTTTGGCATCGAGGGGCAATCCATAAAAGAAAATCAATTTATAGTCCTTGGTTCGAATCCCATAATGAGCGGGATTATCATGATGCGCCATGTGCATCCAATAACGGTAATAGGTGGCCTCTCGCCAATCGTCAGGTTCCTGGCCTTCAAGAATGGAAACAATACTACGCCCCTGCATCGAATCCGGTATTTCCACTCCGGCTAAATCCAAAAGAGTGGGAGCAAAATCCGTGTTGTTTATAATTGAATCATTGGTTGAACCGGCTTGAATCATCTCAGGATATCGAACAACGAATGGAACTCGATGCGATTCTTCATACATCCAGCGTTTATCGATGTAATCATGCTCACCCAACATAAATCCTTGATCGGATGTGTATATAATAATGGTGTTGTCCAGTTCACCGGTTTGCTCCAAATAATGCAACAAGCGTCCGATGTTATCATCCACCCCTTTGATACAACGAAGATACTTCTTCAAGTATCGCTGATAAGCCGTGCGTGTGTATTCCTCATCCGGCAGGTCAGGATCAACAAACATATGATGCCCCATATTGCGCCGCTGATTTCGTTTGGAAATAGAGGTTCCTGTTCCCTTTGTGGCTTGTGAAGCATGGTTTGGTTTTTTCCAAAGGCTTTCAGGTTCCGGGATGTCAACATCCTCATAAAGCCAGTCATAACGCTCGGCATTTTCAAAATTATCATGAGGGGCTTTAAAATGGTGCATAAGGAAAAATGGCTTGTCCGAATCCCGATCTTTTAACCAATTTAGTGATAAATCCGTGATGACATCCGAGGAGTGTTTTGAATCATAACCCGAAAATCGGCGCTCGTTATTTGGCCACTCACCCCGGCCTTTTTCACGTAATATCGGATTAAAATAACTCCCTTGACCAGGTAAAACACAATAATAATCGAAACCATTGGGTTCAACTTTTAAATGCCACTTTCCAATCATTGCGGTCTGATAACCCGAGTTTTGCATCAAAATAGAAAGAGAATGGTCGCTGCGATCCAACCGATCGTTCAAGGTTCGTACACCATTCGTATGGCTATGTCGACCTGTCATCAACGTGGCGCGGCTAGGGACACAAATGGAATTGGTGCAAAAAACATTATCAAGGCGCATTCCTTCATTCGCCAGGCGGTCAATATGTGGTGTTGGATTCAATGAAGAGAAACGCCCCTTATAAGCACCAATGGCATGGGCGGCATGGTCATCGGACATCATGAATAATATGTTAGGTCTTTTTTTGTTGGTTTGGGATAAAGAAACATTTGATAATACAGAAGTTAAGCCAATCGAACTCATTAATTGAATAAATGATCGTCTTGTTGAACGGTTATAATTCATGGGTTTCTCCCCTTATAATATAATAACGCGATCCTTACATTGCCTCTAATCTTATTAAATATAGAGCGATATATCAATGATTATAAAAAGACTAAGCCTTAGTGGAATTATAATCCAGGAAGGGAGAGGCGCTCCTGAGATGGTCTTAAAACAGGGTTGACATATAGGTCAATCTCTACATGTTTAAGGGGCGAACCCAATGTCACTAAGTTAAGATCAAATTGGATCGTTGAATAGGGAGGGCGAAGCTCCCACCGAGTAATCGACGCCTCGAGCTAAATTCGGATGGGTCACGTTTTTCGACCCATCGATGTACTCTCGATGGGTTAAACAACGCAACCCATCCTACTTGCTTAAGCGGCACTTAAGAGTAGCGATGCGTAAAAAAAATGAAACCAACATTAGCAAAATCAACAACTTGCAAATGTGGTTCCTTGGGAGCCGGTTACTTAACAATTGAAATTAAAAGTGAATATTAAAAAAATTACTTGCATTCAAAATACGATCTATTGTATAGTTGATGTGTGAAATCCAATCCCTTAAAGGAGGATAAAATGAAACCTGCTATTCTTCCTTTGTACCTCATCCTTATCACCCTGTGTTTTTCCATCACAATCAACGAACCAATGGCAGCTGAATCACTTGTTCCAGGGATTTATACCGCTGATGATTTAACTGCCGATCCTGAACCCGTCACTTTAGTCACGGTTGGCACTGACGACATTATCGAAGATACCTTCCGCCAACCCACCGAAGAAACCTTTAACCTTGAAGTTTATGATCTCGCACCAGGCCTTTATCAATTCACCAATGATCCTGCCGCCAAAACCGATCAAGCAGCACTCAACGCGGATATCAGTCCATTTAATATGTCATCCATTATCGCTGATTCCGGCGCAGAAGGTGTCCTAATCCGCGGTACCGGCAGTTACCCCGGTGAAACAGCCATCAGTTTTGGACTAATCAATGAATATACAGAAGTACCTACAGGACCAGATGGGGAATTCGATTATGAAGCCGCAGCGACAGAGTTTGGTTTTAAGTTTTATACTGGCCGCCGCAACTTCAACATCGATGGCATTATTGTGGCCTTTGAAAATGTATCCATCGGCGATCATGCCAACAATAACATCGGTGTGATTCACACCTTTAACGGTGGCCGAACCTACATGAATGATGTCTGGATTTACAATGTCTATGATGGCATTTTCTTCGATAATGCGAGTGAAGGCTATTTCGTTAATTGTATCTTCCACCAAACTTATTTACCTTGGAACACCATGGAAGATGCCCAGGCGGCTGGTTACTTCACCGATGATTGGAATTCATTGGTCCAACCGGATGGTCTGGGTGGTACACCCTATGCTGATGGGGTGGGATTAAGCGTGGATGATTATCCTCAATTGGAAGGTGTCATACTCGGAAACAACACCGCCAACGCCTGGAACATCAATCTTGTCGAAACCGAAGGCGCCGATCCTCAATATGTATATATGAAAAATTGTACCTTGGTAAGACATCAAATCCGTGATTCCAACCGCCTATGGCGGCATAATACCGGTGGTGGTGAAGGTGCCTATGTGTTGATTGAAGACTGCATGATCCTCAGTGTCGATATCGACCCTCACGCACAAATACGCATCGATACTGATGACAACGACTTTTTCGGCAATTTGTACAACACCAAGTGTTGGAACTATGCCGCTGGTTACACCCAATTGACTGGTATTTCCTCTCCATATTGGAATATCGATCCTAATGATCAGTTCCTATTGGATGAAGCAAACATTGATTTGGATACCCCCGGCGGTTTGGATATAAACGACGCATCCGAACTATTCCGTATTGATGGCCGGAAATTGACAACCTTTGTTGACGGTGCAGTTGAACTGACCCTGGCTACCGATGGCGGGCAAGTTGGATATCGGCTACCTTCCACTGCGCCAGCTGGGCCATTGCCCGTTACCCGAGGTGAACCAGTTGGCGTTACGGAATGGGCACTATATTAATAATTGAATTCTGGATGAAACTCGACACATCCAAGATTTGATAGGACCCCCTCTCCTTTCATCATTTAAAGGAGAGGGGTGCCTTATAGATGGGATTGTTTCAAAACTGCTTTAACCCATTAGCAAACATCTGGATGAGTTATGAGACAATTTGCCTGATGTTTATTTATCCAATCCCCAATTTATCCCTCGCCGTTTTAAAATCACTATCCTGAATGAAATTAGATCAATAATTTATCCGGACAATTCTCAATGCAAAACAATAATAGAAAATTTCAGGCTAATAATTTGCCTATAAATTCATCTTTTTGTATGATCTACAATCTTTATCTAGTTGAGGTAGTTTAAACTGGAAAATCAAATTAAAATACGCTTTATTTTTACCCATAATTGGATACAGGAGTTTATTGGATGAAAAAATGCCTTCTTATTTTTTGCGCTTCTTTGTTGTTTTTATTGCCCGTCTCTCTTTTCGCTGCTGAATGGCCTCAATTTATGGGGCCGGAACGAAATGCTATTAGTCCAGAGACCGGAATTGTCCGCAGTTGGCCGGATGATGGCCCAAAAGTATTATGGTCAATCGATGTGGGTGATGGCTTCGGTGCAGCAGCCATAAAAGATGAAAAAGTCTATATCCTCGATCGCATAGGTACTGAACAGGATGTTCTTCGCTGCCTAAGTTTTCAAAATGGAAATGAACTTTGGCGTTATGCTTATGACGCTCCCGGACGTCTTTCCTATGATGGTTCGCGTTCTGTTCCCACCGTGGATGATGAAAGAGTCTATACTGTCGGTCCTTTTGGACATGTTCTGTGTCTTGATCTTGAGACTCATGAACCCTTGTGGACCAAACATTTACATAAAGATTTCGGTGGTTTCCCACCCAATTGGGGATTTAGCCAATCACCCATGCTCCATGGCGATATGGTCATCGTGGCTCCCATGAGCAATGATGCAGGTTTGGTTGCTCTAAACAAGAAAACCGGTGATTTAATCTGGAAGTGCCCCTCATTGGGTGGTGATGCCTATTCCACTCCTCGCATTACCACTATTGATGGTGTACAGCAAGTCATATTAATGACCAAAGGTTTGCTCAGTGGTGTGGATTTACAAACGGGTAAGCAGCTTTGGCAATACGATGGTTATTTCACCAAAATCCCTATTCCTAATGCTACACCACTCGGTGATGGAAAATTATTCATCACCGGTGGCTACAATGGTGGTTCCACTGTTATTCAAGTTTCGAAAAGTGGCAGCGATTGGAAAATTGATGAATTAAGCAGGCATGATGGACACGGAGCCCAAGTTCATGAGGCCATTTTTTATGAGGGCCACCTCTATGCCAATTTAAACACCAATGAAAACCTTCGCCGTAATCCAGATGGTTTGGCATGTATGGACCTGAAAGGGAACATCATCTGGCAAACCAAAGGGAATCCTGATATCAATCGCGGCTCTTTACTCATCGTTGATGATTTAATTTTCGCGATGGGTGGTGATGATGGAATACTTTACCTCATCGAGGCTAATCCAAAACAATTTAATGAGTTGGATTCAGCTAAAATATTCGAACCAAGCGGAAGAGAAATTTGGGCACCTATGGCTTTAAGCAATGGCAAAGTAATCGTTAGAAATCAAAGCGTTATGAAATGTTTGGATATCAAAAATCCTTAAATTAGAGGTATCTATCCATAGTTTTTAAGGGTAACATGTCAAACATATGAATAAGAAAGATAATGAAAACTCATAATCGGTCCCACTATTCCTCCCCCAATGAAATGGGGGAGGTTAGGAGGGGGTTAAAAGATTTTGCTCTACGCGGTCCTATCAACCCTCCCCCAGCCCCTCCCAAACTTGGGAAGGGAGTGGTGCTTCAAATGGATAACTTAGAGATATTATGCTATTAAGAACCTTTATAACTTCTATGTTTCGATTCAAATCTATTGGAATTCACGGTGGTAAGTCAGTAATTGCTGGCTTGTTCCAGTTTTATCTGTGTGTTTTTCTCTTATCGAGTGTGTATGCATCGGCAAACTGGCCAGAATTCCGTGGACCAAATCAGAATGGGATTGTTCCACCAGCAGAGCAGGGAAGTACTCGAAACCTTCCCACCGAGTGGAGCGAATCCAAGAACATTAAATGGAAAACACCTATCCCTTATCGTGGGTGGTCAACTCCTGTGATTTGGGATGACCAAATTTGGTTAACCACTGCTACAGAAGATGGCAAGGAAATGTTCGCCATCTGTGCTGATCTCTCTTCGGGAAAGATCACCTATAACAAGCGCTTATTTTATAATGAATCACCTCGTCCCCTTGGAAATCGCGTAAATGGATATGCTTCACCTTCTCCAACGATTGAAGATGGTCGAGTTTATATCCACTTCGGCAGTTATGGTACGGCCTGTCTGAATACTGAGACAAAAGAGGTCGTATGGCAGCGCCGCGATTTGCCATGTGATCACTATCGCGGACCAGGATCATCACCAGTAATTTATAAGGATCTACTCATTTTAACTATGGATGGTGTTGATCTTCAGTACCAAATTGCCTTGGATAAACAAAGCGGAGATACGGTTTGGAAAACCGACCGGACTACAGATTTTAATGACCTTGGGCCTGATGGAAAACCAAAGGCAGGTGGCGATTACCGTAAAGATTACAGCACTCCAATCATTGTGGATACGGATAGTGGAACGCAGTTGATAATTACCTGTTCAAAGGCAATTTATGGCTATAACCCTGACACAGGGGATGAACTTTGGAAACTCCCTCATACTGGCTTTTCCAATGCTGCCAGAGCAGTTTATGCTGACGGATTGGCCTATATCAGCACAGGATCAGGCCGAACAGAAGCATGGGCCATCCATGTTGATGGACGCGGCGAAATTGGAGACGATCATATCGTCTGGCGCGTATCCCGGAGCGTCCCCAAAATGTCATCACCTGTATTGGTTGATAACCTATTATATATGGTAAGCGATGGTGGAATCGTATCCTGCGTGAATGTAAAAACCGGTGAAGAGATATGGAAAGAACGCATTGGCGGTAATTATTTTGCCTCACCCATTTACGCTGATGGAAAGATCTATTTCTTCAGCGACGCAGGCAAAACAACCATCATCAAAGAGGGCAGGGAATTTAAAGTCATCGCCGTCAATGAATTGGAAGATGGTTTTATGGCATCCCCCGCCGTCTCAGGTGATTCGCAGATATTACGCACCAAAACTCATTTATATCGCGTTGAATCGATGGATTAACCTTTCCAACGTTCTTCCATCACAATTTCATTCAGTGGCAAACGTTCTTTGGGTAAAGGCTCAATCGCTGGATATCCAAGGGTCATTAACTCCACGACGCGTATGTTGTTGGTCTCAGGAATTTGAAGAATTTCCTTAACCTGATCCTCATAAAATGCTCCAATCCAACAGGTTCCGAGTCCTTCTTCAACCGCTTGCAAAGCAATATGCTCCATCGCGATGGCCACATCGATGGGATAACAGAGCTGACCACATGACATCACATGGTTGTCTGTTACCGCACAGCAGGCCAGAATTATTGGTGCTTCACCGACAAAAGGTTGGTCTTTGGCGGCATGCATAAGGGCTTTTCTCGTCTCAGGATTCTTAACGATGATAAATCGCCACTCCTGCAGGTTCTTTGCTGAGGGAGCCAACCGTGCCGCCTCGAGAATTCGTTCCAATTTTTCATCTTCAACAGGTTTTGCCTGGTAGGCTCTGACGCTATATCGCGCCTTAATCGCTTCAAATACGGTCATGATGCTTATCTCCTGGGTGTCAAACTGAAACTCAATGAGAGTGTGACTATTATATATAATTTATATGATTTTCGCACAGTTTGGGTTTTGTTGAAAGTGCCATATTGGGATACATAACGAAATGCAAATACAGAAGAACACCCCTCGACGTTGTGGTTTACAGGAATTTTTAAAAGTATTAAAGTCTATGCATAGATACTTAAACAAAGAGGAACTCGTGACTAATTCGGAAAAAATAGCCCGGATTTTTAAGGTACTCTCTGTAAGCACAAGGGTGAGAATGATTGAACTCTTAAAGAAACGATCACTTTGCGTCAACGCATTGGCGAAGAATCTTGGTATTACTCCGGCAGCTGTTTCACAGCACCTTCGTATCTTGCGTGACGCGGAGATTGTTAACGCGGACAAAAAAGGGTATTTCGTTCATTACCATGTAAATGAAAAAACATTGGCTGAATGGAATGAATCAACGAAACATCTTTTAGAAATAGAAGAGTGATAAAATTCATTTTTTTTTAATTGTTATTAAAGTAAATGCGTAGGAACTAAATAAAGGAGAACGATTATGTGTGATCAGAACAATTGCTGTCAACAACCCGAGAAAATTAAAGGCCAACCGAAGGATTGCACCCCTAAGCAAATCAAGGAATGTCATGGCGACGACAAAAAGCATCCCTGCCTTTCTTCGGACGAAGCAATGCGGAAACAACAATGAGCCGTGATAGTAAGCATGCGATTGAGTAAGAACAATACGAAAATCAATTACACAGGCTAAAGAAAGCCTTCGTATTGAATAGATGAAATACGGATTAGGTAAGGGAGCTATTGTGGATGTACTCGATACCCAGAACGCCCTGCTGTAGACCCAGACAAATCACGCCCGGGTCTTGGCCGCATACAATACCGACCTGGCTAGGCTGGAGTTGGTCCGGGGCCAATCCTAAACAAGGAGTAAACCAATATGAGACGCGGATTTCGGATCGGACTTGCGCTGGTGGTGATTGGTATGCTTATCGGTGGGGGCGTGTTCCTGATCAAGCAGAAGAAAAAAGATCTGCAAACTGCGGGCGCATACGGTGACCGGCTTCGCCCGGTCACCGTGGTTGAAGCGGAAAAAGGTGATTTGCGTATTGAACACAAGTACCTGGCGGTGGTGGAACCCTTTGAGGAAGCTCGGGTTTCCGCCAGGGTGACCGCAGCGGTCAAACGTGTGCATGTCGATGAGGGCAACCGAGTGGAAGCCGGCAGCGTTCTGGCTGAACTCGATGCAGAAGAAATCAAACACCGCATTGTATCGGCTGAGGCCAGTATTGAACAGGCCAAAGCAGATCTAAGCGCCAGCAACGCCACGGTCCTGGCCCTGGAAACCTCCAATGATTACTGGCAGGCGGAAAAAGAACGGGACCGCACGCTGGCGGACAAAGGCGCGATCCCCCCGGTCCAAGCGGAAAAAACCGCGGAAAAGGCCGCAGACATCAAGGGAAAACTGGCTGCCGCCCGCCAGAAATCCAAGGCCATCCAAAAACAGATCCAGGCCCTGAAGCAGCAGAAGGCGGAACTAATTTCCCGCCGCAGTTACTACATCCTGACCAGTCCGTTTTCCGGCCGGGTCAGCCGGCGCGACGCTGATGCCGGGGACCTGGCCGCACCCGGCAAGACGCTGTTTGTCATCCAGAACCAGAACCAGCTGAAAATCTCCTTTGACGTGCCCCAAAAAGACCTGCCTGAAGTGAACAAAGGAAAGAAAGTTACTTTTTTAGCCGGCGGGCAGACCCGAAGCACACAGATTTCGCTGATGCATCCCGCCTTGGACAAGGCCAAAATGATGCGGGCCGAAGCTTGGCCGGACCAGGCCGCCGCAGCCGGATTGACCCCAGGCTCCTACCTTCCGGTCAGCGTGGACATAAAAAAACTGGAAAACGTGATCCTGGTGCCAGCTTCCGCTCTGATCCAGACGCCGCAGGGTAAACCTCATGTCTTTGTCCTGGCCGGGCAAAAACTGACGGCAAAGCCGATATCTGTTTTGGGGCACTCCGGGGACAAGGCGGCGATCAAGGGAATTGGCACCGGTACCCGGGTGGTTGAAAACACGTATCTAGGCTGGGCGGTGCTATCATCCGGCGAAAAAGTGGAGGCCGTCAAATGAATCTGGCCAGAGCATCCTTGAGTCATCCATACGCAGTTGCCGCGGCGATCCTGCTGACTGCGGCCATGGGCATCATCGGGTATCTGCGCACGCCTTCCGAACTTTTCCCGGATACCTTCCCGCCCCAGGTAGTGGTGGTCACCGTACAGCCCGGGGCTAGTGCAAATGATATTAGCGACAAGATCACGGAGGTAATTGAAAAGGAGATCAATACCTTAAGCGGACTGGAAAACCTTCGAAGCACCAGCCGGGACCAGGTATCGTCGGTCATGGCCGAATTTTCTTATACCAAGGACCCGGGCCAGGCTGTCCTGGATGTACAAAACGCTATTGCGCGCATCCGGGCCGATTTACCCGAAAGGGCCCAGGAGCCCAAAATTTACCGCTTAAGTGATTCTACTGCCAGGCCGCTTCTCACCCTGGCCCTGCGCCCCAGGGAAAATAGCCGGCGCGACTTGGCCGAAATCCGGCTGCTGGCGGAAAACCAGATCCAAGACCGGCTTCTTTCCATAGAAGGCGTGGCCGATGTGGACGTATTCGGCGGCCACCGTCCTGAGGTCCGGGTACAGGTGGACCGGGATGCTCTAGCAGCTCACAACGTCTCCATTGAAGAAATCATTGCGGTACTTTCCCGGCAGAATATTTCCGCGCCGGCCGGCAACATCTATGCCGGCGACAGTGAATACCTGGTGCGCATTGCCGGGGAATTTAAAAATCTGCAGGATATCAGGCAGCTGCCCATACTCCGGCCAGGCCGCGGCCTGCTACGCATATCCGACGTGGCCGAGGTGGCGCTTGCCGAACAGGAGCCTCGCTCTGCCTATCACGGCAACGGAAAAGCCGCCATCGCCCTGGGGATTATCAAGCCAGAAGGTGGCCGGACCGTGGCCGCCATCCAGCGGGTCAAGTCCTTTCTGCCCAAGTTGCAGGCGCTTTACCCGGATATTGCCTTTGAAATCACCCAAGACCAGCAACCGCTGATCGACATCAACATGCGCGGAATGCTGATGTCGATCATCCAGGCCGTGATCTTTACCGTGGCGGTCATCTTTTTCTTTCTGGCAGAGGCCCGGGCCGCCCTGGTGGCCGGCATTAGCATCCCGCTTTCTTTTCTGTTCACCCTGGCTGTGCTCTGGTTTACGCCCTATACCCTGAACATGGTAACCCTGTCGGGCTTAATCGTGGCCACCGGCATGGTGGTGGACGCATCAGTGGTGGCTCTGGAAAACATCTACCGGCATTACCGGGAAAAGGGGACATCGAATGCAGTGGATGCCGCGGATGCAGGAACCCAGGAAATCGCGCTGGCCATCACCGCCGGGATGATCACTACAGTGGCGGTTCTTGTGCCCATCATCTTTATCGGCGGATACTCCCAACGGACCATCGGGCGGCTGAGCCTGACCATTTCGATCACCATGGTAGCCTCCCTGGTATTGGCCCTGACCCTGGTGCCTCTGTTGACCTCCAAGGTGTTGGGCCGGAAAAAGGAAAAAAGGAACATAGCCGAGCGCGCGGCCGCTCGGGTGGATGCGGGCGTTTCCCTTGTGAGGCAGTTCTATGTATTTCTCTTGGAAAAGGCCCTGCGCTGGCGGGTCCTCACCCTGGTTCTAGCCGCGGCTTTTTTCGTGTTCAGTGTACGGACCATTCCGCCTATTATCGGTGGAGCCCTCATGCCGCCCATGGACACCGGTATCGCCATAGTCGAGTTCGACATGCCAGCCACAGACGGCATCGGGCGGGTGAAAAAGGTTCTTAATCGGGTAGAGGAGATCATTTATTCACAGCTTGGCATTGAAACGGTCTCCTCGGTCATCGGTTCAGAGCCTGAGGCCATATCCTTTGGCAGCGGCGGAGCCACCACTCAGACTGTCTCCATCACTGTGCACCTGGTGGACCGGACCAAGCGGGAGAATTCCATCTGGGAAATACAGGAAATCTGGCGGGAAAAACTGAGGCAAGTCCCAGGCATAAAGAGCTTCCGGGTCAGCGAGTACGGGGCCACGCCCATGGCCAGCACCAAGGCACCCATGGATATAATCATCAGCGGCCCAGATCCGCAAATTCTAGATTCCCTGGCCCAAAAAACTATGCAGCGGCTGGAAGGCGTGCGCGGACTGACCGATGTGCGCCGAAGCTGGCATTTTGATGAGAAACAGGTGGACGTGATCGTGGATCCGGCGCTGGCCCGCCTATACGGGACTTCGTCAGAACAGGTGTCCCGGCAGCTCAGCGCGGCATTGCAGGGGGCGCCGGCAACGTCAATGCGCCTGGAAAATTTTCTGGATATCCCCATCCGGGTCCGCTACAGGCACGCGGATCGAAACAGCCAGGCCGCCTTGGCCCAAACCTATGTGCAATCCGGGTTCGGACCGGTTCCACTACGCATCCTGGCAGAGATTGAAACCCGCCGGCAGCGCCCCTTAATTACTCGGGAGGATCTGCAGGCCACCATCGACATCACAGGGGTTAACCACGACATGACCATCGCCCAGGTCACGGGCATGGCCCGAGAGGCCCTGGCCGGCCTAGACCTGCCGGGCGGCTACACGATCGAATTTGCCGGCTCCGTATCAGATATGAAAAGTACCCAAACAAGGCTGCGCCAAGCTTTGTTTATTGGCATTGTGCTGCTCTATTTTCTGCTTTTGGCAATGTTCCACTCCTTTGCCCATCCCATTACTATCATGGCGGCCATTCCCTTGGCTGTGGCTGGCTCCATGTGGGGACTTCTGCTATTTGACAAACCCATGTGCATGCCTGGCACTATGGGAATGATCTTCTTGGGCGGCATTATCATCAACAACAGTGTGCTGCTGCTCGATTTCATCATCCAGGCCCGCAAAAATGGGGCGGATAAAAACGAGGCCATTATTGGGGCGGTCAAGCTGCGTATCCGTCCCATTCTGATGACCACCTTTTCTACGATTATCGGGCTGTCGCCCCTGATATTCGAGACCGCCGTGGGCCTGGAACGCTTGAGCCCCCTGGGTATCGTGGCAGGCAGCGGCCTTCTGGTGGGCACCTTTATGACCATGATCGTAGTGCCGGTGGTCTATTCGAGCATTGATAGCGCCTCCCAGGGACTTTCCCGCATGTTGCGGGGGCATTAGGATTCGCCAGGAAAGGCGCGTTAGTCAGGTAGGTGTAAATCGTGATCAGTTCAGACAAGCATGCTATCGAGGTGCATTCGCTTTCGAAACGTTTCGGTGAAGTGCAAGCCGTAACGGATGTGAATTTTTGTGTTGAATCCGGTGAGATATTCGGATTTTTGGGACCAAACGGGGCAGGCAAAACCACGACAATCAATATGCTCACAGGGTTAGCCCGCCCAGATACGGGGACCATTCTTATTGACGGAATTGATTGTACTCACAGACAAAGGGCGGCTCAGCGGCATATTGGTGTTGTTCCTGATGAAAGCAATCTTTACCCGGAACTCACTGGATATGACAACTTGTGTTTTTGCGCGGCTCTCTATGGGCTAGGAAAAGCACAACGACGGAGTAGGGCTAAGGAACTTCTTCACATCTTTGGGTTGTCTGGTGCGGCGAATCGTTTGTTTGGCGGCTATTCCAAAGGGATGAAACGTAAACTTACCATTGCCGCTGGAATCATTCACAATCCAAAAATCCTATTTTTGGATGAACCGACCACAGGCATCGATGTAGCCAGCGCGCGTCAAATTCGGCAATTGATCGCTGATCTGAATACCAATGGTACGACCATTCTGCTTACCACTCATTACATAGAAGAAGCCGAAAGACTCTGCCGGCGAATTGCCTTTATTGTATCCGGACGTACCGTCAGGATTGACACGGTGGATAATCTTATGCAACCGATTCAAAATATACACGTTTTGGATATCCACTGCACAAGCGGATTGGATGGCATCCAAAACCAACTTGTAGACGGTTTTCCAAACTTGTTGTTTACCTTTCCAAAACATGGGGTAATCAAAATCGAATCCGATGAACAAATCCATGTTGGTCCATTAATCCGTTTCTTGGAAGATCAAGAAATTGACGTGATTGAAGCTCGAAGAATGAGGCCTTCTCTTGAAGATGTTTTTGTGAAAATCACTGGGCTTGAAACGGATCTTATGAAAAAGGAAAAAAAATGATTCCAATTCGTATTATCAATTTTGCATTTGTTATTTTCTTATCTTTACACTCGTGTACAGAACCGAAGGATCAGAAAAAAGACACATCGGTACGCTTTGAAATTAATTGGGTAGGCAAATTGTCAACTGTCCACCGTGATGGAGATTCCAGTCCTCGCGCCAATCTGAAAGATTTAGCAAATTCAAATGATTTCTATGCTCTTGGACCGTTAGCGGGTCTCCGAGGCGAAATAACCGTCCTGAAAAGTACTCCATATATCGCGAAAATCAAAGATAATTCAACTCAGATCAATAACGAGATTGATGTTGAAGCCCCATTTTTGGTTTATGCAATGGTTTCGCGTTGGAAAGCCATACCTATCGATAAACCTGTACAATCGATATCGGCTTTAGAAGAGTTGTTGCATACGATAGCAGAAGATATTGGAATAATTGACGCGTCTCAAGTTTTTCCTTTTAAAATCACAACGAATCAATCGGAAATTAATTACCATATTATATCCAATCAAGAACCTGGATATAAAATATCCAAACCCCATCATGAGTTGATGAAATTTTTTAAATTGAAAACAAAACCTGTTACATTGCTTGGATTCTTTTCAAAATCTCATGCTGGAGTTTTTACTCATCATGATCAATGGACTCATATCCATGTCGTCAGTCAGGATGGTACAGAATCCGGACATGTGGATTCGTTGAAGCTCGGATCGGATGCGGTGCTTTACCTGCCGGAGATAGAATGAATTACAAAAAAACCTTTATCGCCTATTGGCATATTGTCCTCAAGGATATGCGCACCTACTATCTGAAGCCGCCCAACATAAGTTGGGGGCTTATTTTTCCGCTAGCCTGGACAGGTATGTTCTTTATCAAATCTGGAAGTGGCCTGGGAAGTATTCCAATTGTTCTTCCAGGGGTAGTGGCAGTCTCCATTCTATTCGGAACAACATCCATGCTTGCGGTGACGGTGACATTCGAGAAGAAAAATCGCTCTTTCGAACGGCTCCTGCTGGCTCCCATACCATTCGAACTCCTTATGCTGGCCAAGACCTCAGGCGCGATCCTATTCGGCGTGGTTAATGCTTTTGTTCCTGTTGTGATGGCGGCTTTTCTCGTCGATCTATCTGGTATGAACTGGGGGGCGCTTTTACCTGCCGTATTCCTGATCGCAGTCAGTTCGACTTTTCTTGGCCTATTCATTGCTGTTTCGGTAAGCGAAGTTTTCGAAGCCCAAACTTTTTCCAACTTTTTCCGCTTTCCCATGGTGTTTCTATGCGGATTATTCTTTCCCATAGAGAATCTTCCGAGGTTTCTTAAACCTTTTTCATATGCATTGCCCTTAACCTATGGAACTGATGTGCTGCATGGCGCGGTGCATGGCGAACACGTAATGCCCTTTTCCATTGACCTGGCCATCCTGAGCGCATTCTGTGCTGGTTTATTTGCTGTGAGCCTCTGGAATATCAGGAGGCGCTGGATTGCCTGATTCTGTAGAAAGTAGTGATGAATTGTTAATGCAGGCTACGGGCAAGGGTGACCTGACATCTTTTGCCCGTATTGTGGAACGCAACCAAACCTGGGCCTGGCGGATCGCCTATCGCTTTACTGGAAACAGCGATGACGCTTCAGACATTGTCCAGGAGGCCTTTTTACGCCTTCTGGACGCATCCGGACACTATCAGCCCACAGCGAAATTCCGGACCTATTTTTATCAGATCATCTCCCGCCTTTGTTTGGATAGAGGCAAAAAGAAACAACCGCTGTATCTTGAAACCATTCCCGATTCTCCCGATCCCCGCCCCGGTGCAGCCGATGCAATGATTCGACAAGAAACATCTATAGCGATGCGAACCGCACTCAATGCACTCCCGCCCAACCAACGGTTGGCCATTGTGCTTCGGTATTATGAAGAATTTAATTACAAGGAAATCGCGTTGGCTCTTAAGACCACAACCAAGGCCGTGGAGCGCCTTTTGAGCCGAGGCCGTGAGCGTTTGCGAGATATTCTAGAAGATCAGGATGATTTTTTTTGTTCCTAAGCGGGGGTTTTGCGGAAGTCGCTCGTTTAATCGGATAAGAGGTGAAATACATGTTCATGTGTCTCAAATATCAAAAGCGCTTGGGAGCCTATTTGGATGGAGAGCTTTCCAAACGAAAGCGGACATCATTAGAAAAACATCTGGCGAATTGCAGTTCATGCCGTACGACTTTGGACAGTCTTCGGCATGTTGAGACAGCTTTATTTTCTCTTGATGTTCCTGCCGTCCCGGCTGATCTGACCTTACAGATACTGACCGAGGCCCGCGCCCAAAAGAAGAGAAACATTGAAGAAAATCAGAGTCGGTCGTGGTGGGAGTTATTGCCACAACAGTTGGGGGAACTTAGAGGAGCAACAATGGCGGCGTTGATTATCGGCTTGACCATGGGGACGTTCATGGGTTGGACAACGTACTGGGATGAACGCACTGCTCAGCCCTCCACGATAAAGGCGGAAAATAAAGGCGTTGAAAATCCCTTTTACGCTCTTGATGTTCTTAGTAGCGCACCCGAAGGCTCCATCGAAGCAGCCGTCTTAACGCTGCATAAAAACGGAAGTTGAGAAAACTTATGTGGAATAAGTTAAAAATACCATTATTTACATTGTCCGTAACCCTAAACGTGGCCTTTGTCGCCGTTTGGCTGGCACATACCGTGCCAGATTTATTTACAGAGTTTAGGGTCTCACATAACGTTTCTGATCCTGCCCCTATTTCATCTTCCCTCTATCGTGAACTTGGTGTTACGTCCGAGCAGTGGAATCAGATGGAACCCCATATCCAACACTTTCGTGAGAACGCAGAAGATCAACGACGAAAAATAAGCATGCTTCGAGGACAACTTATGGAACTCTTGGCCGAAGCCAATGTCGATGAAAAGGCCTTACGAGCAAAGCAAAGAGAAATTCTGGCCGAACAGCAAGGAATGCAAAATCTAGTGATTGAACTTCTCCTTAAGGAAAAGGAAATTCTGACGCCGGAGCAGCAAAAGGCTCTACTCAAAGTCATTCACCAGCACTGCAACTGTCTTGAAAACAAAGAAGGCAGTTCTCGTGGTATTGGGCGTATGCTAAGCGATAATGAGGAGCCTACATACGAATGAAATACAATGTGATGCTCTTCATGTTATTTCTTCTTGGCGGATGCGTCACTATGCAGCCTACCAATCCCTATTTGCCGATCGCCGCACCAGTCATTAATAGCGCTTCAAGAGCAATATCAGATGTTTCACCAACCGAATTTTTAGAAAATCAATTAGCACTACCGTTGGCTATCGATATTGCGCTTGCCAACAATCCAGAAATTGCTGCGCTGGGATGGGAAACCACAGCAGCAGAGGCTAGAAAAAATCAGGCTTTTAGCGAACGTTTGCCCCGGCTCAGCATGGTTGGAAAATATACCCATCATCTTGATGAGCAAAGAATTCTTCCCGTCCGCCAGCCTGGTGAACCGGCGATTTTAAGCCGGGATATTGTTTCTGAAGATTTAGTGTTGTCTCTACCACTCTTTACCGGTGGACAGCTGGTCAACCAAGTAAAGGCAGCGGATTTACTTCAACAAGCGGCTTCACAACGTTTGGCACGTAGCCGGGAGGAACTTGTTTTTAATGTCACGAGCGTTTTCAACGCCATCCTCGCACAGAGGCATGTCATTGAATCTTTAGAGTTTTCCAAGGAGACCCTGACGAAACACTTAAAACAAATTAATGCTTTAGTCAAAGCGCAAAAGACAGCAAAGGTGGACCGCTTGCGCACAGAAGTTCGCCTTGCGGATATTGAACAGCAATTGGTTCAGTCAAAGAATCTGCTGTCAATCCAACATCGCACGCTATTCAACCTCCTTGGCTTGAAGAATTATCAAACAGGAATATCCCTGCAAGGGAAGCTAGTAACGCAGGAAACTCTTACGGTTCCCAATTTGGAGAATGTCCTTTCCAAAGCGCGGGAATCGCGTGAGGACTATTTGGCGGAGCGTTCTTCCCTTGAGGCCAAAGCCCGAAACGTGGATATCGCCAAATCAGAATATTGGCCAACCCTTTACCTTCAAGGGAGTTACGGAAGTCGTTGGGCCGCTGCACCGACTAGCGGCACGGGGGATGATGTCGGTGACGAAGGCCAAGTTGGTCTTTTGATAGAAATTCCTCTTTTTGAAGGTGGACGAATAAAGGCCAATGTTCGAGAACAACGTGCCGATCTTGCTGCCGCACAAGAACGGCTTCGTACACTTGAACTTCAAATTCAACTTGAGATCGAAACGGCTATCTCAAATATAAAATCGACAGGTGAGCGAGTAAGGGCAATCCGAAAATCGATTACCCAGGCTAGGGAAAGCCTTCGTATTGAACAGATGAAATATGAATTAGGGAAGGGAACTATTGTGGATGTACTCGATGCCCAGGCTGCTCTTTTGGAAACGGAAACCACATATTACCAAGTGTTAGCTGAATTTCACACAGCAATGGCTCAACTAAAATTGGCAACGGGTGAAGAATGAAAACCATTTCCAGATTACTAATCTTTATACTATGCGTAATTGTCATATACGGAATATTTATTATCCGTAACAATCCTTCCTATCTGCAGGAAAACAATCCAACGAGCAAAAAAAAGATATTACCCACCGTGGAGGTAGTCACTACATCATTGTCAAGTATCTCACGCCATTTAGAACTAACCGGTTCAGTAGAGCCTTATCGTATCGCGAAATTAGCCTCACCCGCTGAAGGGCCTGTTATCAACATCCGAGTGCGTGAGGGAGACAGGGTAAAACCTGATGAAAGGCTTCTTACCATTGGGCGCAAAAAGGGGGCGGACGCTCTGATTACCTCTCTGCAGGAAGAACTGAAAAAAGAAGAAGACAATCTACAAAGAGTCCGGCAATTAGTAGAAGGTGAAGCGATCCCATATGAAGAATATGACCAGGCTAGAGCCTCCTTTGAAAAAATCAAAGCGCAACTTGTTAGTGCGAAAGAAAAGGCTCAAGATTACACCATCACCGCACCGTGGGAAGGCATCATATCCCGCTTAATTGTAAAAGAGGGTGAATTTATCGCGCCACGTTCGGTTTTATTGGAAATGTACGATCCAGCCAGTATGGTGATTCGTGCAGCGGTTCCCGAAAAACATGCGGCAGAAGTCACCGCCGGAATGCGCGTTGATGTACAGCTGGACGCTTATCCTAATAACGTTATTCCTGGTCGTATTGACCGAGTCTATCCCTATCTCGATTCCCGTCTTCGCACACGTACCATAGAAATCAAGCTGGACAAGTATGTCACACTGCTTCCCGGTATGTTCGCCCGTTTGGAGGTGTTGCTTGAAAGTGAGGAAGAAGCCCTCACCATACCTATCGAAGCACTGGTCAGTACACCGAAAGGTCAGGTTGTTTATGTGTTTGAAGACGGCCATGCCACGGCGCGAATGGTTAAAACAGGCATGGAGGCTGACAACCGTATCGAAATAATTTCCGGAATCCAGGCTGGCGACAAGGTTATCGTCGCCGGAAACGAGAAACTCATAAATGGCGCTGACGTCCGCCTTGCAGGAGTTGAAAAACCGGGTAAGGGGAAAAACAAGGGCATGGCTGAACCACCCATCGGACAGCCTGGAAAAACCGGAGACGGCCAATGAAAATGACCGATTATGCCGTCCGGCGGAGGCTGGCCACTAGCGCCATAGTGTTGGCTCTTGTCGTCCTCGGGCTTTACGGCCTGTGGCGTTTGCCAGTGGATTATCTACCCAATATCACCTATCCGCTGGTCAAAATTCAAATCAAATGGCCCGGATCAACACCTGAAGAAATCGATACGGAGATCGCTGATCCTGTCGAACGCCTCATGTCTACGGTAGACCGCCTGGATTCCCTCGAATCCTCTTCCATCGAAGGGCTTTATAACCTGAATGTCTACTTTGAATATAGTGCGGATATCGATGTCGCCTTTCAGGACGTCCTGGCCGCCTTGACACGCGCTCAGCAAGATTTACCGGAAGATATCGAAGCCCCGTATGTCTTCAAGGCTGACCCTTCCCAGCTTCCAGTCATGCAATTGACTGTAAGTTCTGACCGTTGGAACCTCGTGAAACTGAGAGACTGGGCTGACAACTGGCTACAGGATCGTATCTTGACAGTGCGAGGCGTAGCTGGAACGGAAATCGTCGGAGGACTTGAACGTGAGATCCGCATTTTGCTTGATCCCGCCTCCATTGAAAAGCATCAACTTTCCCTGGATGAAGTTATCAAAAGAGTCGCTGCAGAAAATATAGAACAGACTGGTGGCCGGGTCACGATTGGACCCAAGGAAATCATCGCCCGTACGATGGAAGAGTATTCAAATCTTGACGATATTCGAACGGTTGTCATTGCCGGAGAGGGGCATCAGAAAGTTTACTTGCGGGATATAGCCGAGGTAATTGACGGCCACGAGGAAGCACGGTTGATTACCCGGTTCAACGGGCGTGAAAGCGTTAAACTTTCTGTTCTGAAAGAAGCGGAAGCCAACACCGTAAAAACCGCCGAGGCGGTGGCCCGGCTTTTGGAGGAGCTGAAGGCGGAACTGCCCGCAGGCCTGCAAGTGGATTACGTGGAAAATCAGGCGGTCTATGTCAACCAGGCGCTTGCCGGTGTGCGTAACGCCGCCATGGCGGCAGCCGCGTTGCTAATCGTTGTCGTTTATCTGTTTTTAGGGAGCTTCCGGCAAGTTGTGGTCATGGTCATCGCCTTGCCCCTTACCCTGGTTTTCAATTTTGGTCTGATGAAACTGGCCGGATTTTCACTCAACATCTTTTCCCTGGGGGGATTGGTCATCGCTATCGGAGTCGTGCTGGATAATTCCATTGTCGTGGTGGAAAACATCTCACGGCTGCGAAGAGAGAATCCCAACCAGGACTCTGCCAGACATGCCCTTGACGCTACCAGTGAACTCGGACCAGCCTTAGTGGCCGCCACCCTTTCGTTTCTCGCCCTGTTTGTGCCATTTCTCATTGTTCCAGGTTTAACGAGTCTGCTCTTTCGTGAACTGATCCTGGTCATTGCGGGCATTGTTGTTATCAGCCTGGGCGTTGCTGTGTCGATCACTCCGATGATTACAGCAACTTTATTCGGCGGGAGCCGCCAAGTTCGTAAATCAAGCTGGTTTGAGCGGCTGTTTGCATGGTTCACGAACGGTTATGGTAGGCTGCTGAATCGAATGATCGGCTGGCGATGGCTTGTGGTGCTGGTCTTCCTG
>CAZFER010000045.1:0-52308 GCA_964517495.1 uncultured bacterium
GCAGCTGACTGTTAATCAGCGGGTCGCTGGTTCGAGTCCAGCCGGGGGAGCTTAAATTATAACCGCCAACTCTGGCGGTTTTTGTTTAACGCGAAACCCCGACGGGACAACCGGTCGGGGTTCCGTCGTTTCTGTTTGAGTGACGCGGGGTTACGCTGTTCGGTACATCTGCCCTGATTCTCCATTCCGAGACGTTCCTTCCGGGGTGAGAAACGAACCGGACCTTTTGCGTTCGATGTCCGCGATTATCCCCTCCTAATTCTCCGTTTCTCCATGTCCAGATTCCCGCTGGTTAACAGGTCGATGGCCTCAGGTGAACCCGCCTCGACGGTTTTCGAACACATCCGGTAGATATCTGTCGCATGCCGGAGCGATAAGGCAAAGGCCATCGTTGAAGCGGAAAAACACGAGATAACCCTTTATGAAAAATACCGCGACTACTACAGCTATGGTGTTTATATTGCGAGAAAGGTCTGAAAATTCATGAAAAGACCATAGAGAAAAAGACCTGAGAATATGGAATCGAACGAGTACATTGAGAGCACACACTGATTGCAATATGCACATGAAGGATATGGCATGCCCTTTATGCCGCAATGCGGGTAATTGGGTCTCGGGAACTGAATTCCTCCTGTGCAGTGAGTGTAAGGGGTTCTTTCGTCACGTCCGGCATTTGCCGGGCCTTGAACAGGAAAAGGCCCGGTATGAAACCCATAACAACGATGTGAATGATCCCGGGTACCAGGCGTTCGTTTCGCCCATCGTTTCAGCCGTTTTGAGAGATTTTACACCGAATCATTCGGGGCTGGATTTCGGGGCCGGTACCGGGCCGGTAATCTCGAAACTTTTGCGTGAAAAGGGTTTCCACATTGTGCAATACGACCCCTTTTTCCACAACCATGCGGCTTTGCTCGAAGATAGCTACGATTATATCGTTTGTTGTGAGGTGATTGAACATTTTCACTCGCCGAACAAGGAATTCCAACTGCTGAAGCGCCTCTTGAAGCCAGAGGGCCGGCTATACTGCATGACCTGCCTATACAGTCCTGGAATGGAATTTGGTGACTGGTACTACATAAAAGATCCCACCCATGTGTTTCTGTATCAGCCGGCAACCCTGGAATGGATAAGGCGAAATCATGGGTTTTCTTCCTGCATCATACAGGGCAGACTGGTCACACTGGCGAGTCCGCCAGAAAAGTGGGCCAACGCCGCTTCCAGCTCACCGGGGGCCTGATGATTAGACATTTCCGATAAGCAGGGATATTGGAACGAGCTCAAATCTGTCTCCTCGGGCAGCTCGCCGGCGATTCGTTGGGAAGCTTGGTCGTATTTCAGCCGCCCGATGCGCACTACAGGAAAGGCGGATGTCACTCATTGCTGTAATTGGAATAGCGGTTGGCCTGGCCATGGATGCCACAGCCGTCGCCACCAGCATCTTGCTTGGGCGCGTCAATCGTTTCGCATTCCATTTCGGCTTGTTTCAGGCGGCGATGCCGGTTGTTGGATGGTTTGCAGGCCGTGGTATGAGTGCGTATAACGAAAGCTGGGACCACTGAGTGTTTGCATAACCGAACCGGCCACATCATTCATCCCTCTCAATCTACCTTATTCCTGTATTATATAGTACAATGAGTTGTCTTCTGCCGGATCATCAAATATTTTCGGATTGAGTTCTGGATTGGCTGCAATATTTCCAATGCCTACGCGGCCGATAGGATGCCTTCCTCCCTTGAAGTAGTTCCGAATAGCGAAACGTGCAGACGGAAGCATCCCGGCTGGATCAAGAATCGCTATTGCCAGAATATATTCCCCTTCTTTGACAGTATCAGGAATTCGGAAACTACCCCTTTCTGTGTATGTCCGTGGTTTCTGATCATATGTCTGCTTCGCTTCATTCCAGCGGACTCCGGGCAACCACCTCCGGATATCGACATCCTTGAACGTATCACTCCATATAATTCTTCTGGTATTTGGGTCCAGCAAACTAAGTTCAACCGGCCAACGATAGTAAAAGGGGGTAGAGCCTGTATTACAATCCTTGAAAGTGACAGAAAACTTTTCTGGGTGTTTTCTCCATCTCCATCTTGTGCCAGGAGGAGAGGGGTTAAAAAAAGCGGGACAAGCAGGATAACAAAAATATACTTTTTGATAATTGACCGCAGATAGAACATTTATTATCTCCACCATAGCGACATGAATTTTGTGAAATATCTTTGAGTCAGGGCTGAATGCGATCTGCCTCGTCATCATAAACGGTGGCATTTCAACTCAATACTAAAATTAGAAACATAAGCACTAAATTCATTAGATGTCTCTTTTTTGTATATTTTTAGTGCACTTCTTATCGAGAAGTCAAAAAACTCATCTTGAGTTCGAGGTTTGGGAGGCGTCTTCTGCTGGTGGCGTCCAGTGGTAGATCAGGTTTTTGGCTCGTGCGTTTTCTTCGACTATGACCAAATAGGTTCCATCCTCACGCTGGATGGCTTGGAGTCCATGTGTCATATCGACCCAACCGCTACCGCCGCCCACTTCAGGGCCGGGACGCATAAAACCCATATACTCCCCATCTTCTATGCGGTAAACGCTAACCATGGCGGGTATCCCATCTGTCGGTTTGACCTGCACCGTGAAAACATAGTCACCCGCAACATGAAATGACTTCGGGTAGAGGCCGTCTTGATCTCTTGGAAACTCATCGATTCGCCAGCGGAAAACCGGCTCATTCGTGGTCCAACCGTCGTAACGCTCCAGGATTGAACCCATCAATCCCCATGAGGGAGCGGGTTTCTCTTCGGTATACCCTGAAATATACAGTGTATCTGTCTCTGGAATGTAATGCACACGGGATACTTCCGTGAAATGGCCGGGACGTTCGAAAGTTTCCGGCTCATCAAGGTTAAAGGTTGGGGCGCCTTCATCGTGCCATCCAGTAAAACGATAGCGTTGAATACTGTTTTCTGGAGCGTCACCTCTCCATAAGTCGCCTTGCGCATCCACCTGCAGCGCCCACCCGCTATCGATTGGGCGACCGAGGTAATAAGAAATTTGGCTGGGAGCATTTTCAAAGGCGAACAATTCGATACGGTTGGCTTGCTGCGGAATGGTGTACAACAATCGCTTCCCATCGAGATATCGAAGAAAAGCGGAACCGGTTCGCCCTTCGAGCCTGGGATCATCAGGGTAGGCGATTGCGTCTACAGTGATGGCTTTGGTACGCCAACCTTCGCCCGGCGTAGCGTCTGGGTCGAACTCGATGATCTCATCCATGCCATACAGAACGGTTCCATCGCTCTTGGGATCGAACCCATAGACGTCGCAAAAGGCATGCGATTCGACTTGCCAGCGCAAATTGCCTTCTGGATCGAAGGAGCGGATGGTTGTGCCTGCGCCTTGGATATTAATGCAAAGCGCCACGTAGAGATTGCCTTCACTGTCTAACCCGGCGCCGCGCAATCCATACAGCTTATCGGGTTCCACAATTCCTGGCGTATCAGCCCGCAACCCGCCATGTTGGCCAAACCGTTTGACCAACTGCGGTCCTTCGTCCATCTTGAAAAACAACACTTGCTGAGGGGCGCCGTCGTCGCAAACCAGCAAACGGCCATCTGGTGCTAAAGCCAGCGCGGAAGGCTTTTCTGCCTCAGTAATTCGACCGGGCATCAATTCTCCATCCAAAGAACGCTGCACAATTCGTTCACCTTCAATGAGCCATAGTGACTTCCCAGAAGGTTCGATGGCAACCCCCAAAACTTCTTCAGCGTCAAATGAACCCTGCACGCTCAAATCGGCAGTGGATCGTAACTCGACAACGCCATCCTTACGCGCCAAGACCAAAAGATCGCCGCGTGCGTCCATTGCTCGCGTCTCTTCGGCCTCTGCCTGGTCTACATACATGCCGGAATTTATATCGGGGGGAGACCAACGGAAACGCAGCAACTCGCCTTTGGTGTTCACCAGAAAGATATATTCGCCCTCAGCGGCAACGACTTCGTTGGCGGTTCCCCATCCCCAGGCGCTATGTCCGCCGCTTCCATTATATTGTTGAAGCAAGAATTTATTGGGCCGCCCTTCACGATAAAGACCGATGCAACGCCCCGCTTCGTCCCAGACGGAAGCGGTCATCACGGTTCCATCCGGCGTGACGTCGATTGCGGCGATCATATTTTGCACCCATAGCCCTTCGCCGTTGGGTCCGGCGCCTTCAAATGTGTTGCCTACCCAGGTGGTGTGGTACGTTCCTGGAATATCCGCGAACGCCTGAATAGGCGCGCATAACGATGAAAACAAACTTATAATCATTGCAACAGGGAACGACTTTAACATCAATGAATCTCCTAATTAGATAGTCTTGATTGGTAGTTAATGCTAGCATGACTTTATTATAGAACAGACAATCAAGTATAATAGGAGAAGCCATAACTCTCTGAACTATTGAGGGTTATGGCTTTTGTTTTTGCCAATCCTTTTGAGGGGCAGATGACAATTGCTGCGGCCCTTTCATCGCAAACGTTACGAGCTGAAAATACACATACAGAAAGGAATAATATGAAAATCAAATGGAGATATTTTTGGGGATGCGAGGATTTAAAGTTTGCAATCCATCATTGCGTTATACAGCCAGGTTCACGCCTAGCCGAAGGCGTCATGAAATGGCAGTGCTATTGTTACGTCCTCGCACTCCTCCTAATGATTTCTGTGGTATCTGCTGCGGACACACAGACCGTCAAGATCGATTTGAACGCGGAGCACCAGACGATTGTCTCTAACGGCATAAATCTGGAAGGCTTTCACCGCCGAGGTGGCGACAATGTACTGCCGTCGAAATTCAAGGTTATGTTGGACGATCTGGCTGATGACCTCGTGCGTGTAGGAATGCCTCTCTCCGAGTGGGAACCGGAGAACGACGATGGGCAGGCCAATCATTTCGAATGGAGCGGCTTTCGTGATACAGGGGCCGTGACGAACTCGTTTGTCCGCCTGCAAACCTTCCAGGAACGTGGTTCGCGGGTGTGGCTCGCCGTCTGGGACGTGGCCGACTGGCTTGTAATGAATCCGGAGAAAGACGCCCAGCGGCGAATTAACGATCTGGACGAATTTGCCGAGGCCATCACTGCATATCTACTTCGTGCTCGAGATCACTATGACGTAGAGCCGGCGTACATCTCGATAAACGAACCCTCAATTGCTACTGAAAACGGCTGGGGCGGATATCAGATCGCACTCACACCCGATGAGCACGCCACATTAATTCGAAAGACCGGAGAGCGTTTGGATGCGAATGGATTCGGGACGAAGTGGCTCATCGCCGTACACAAGACGTATCCCTCCGAACTGGACCATGCGAAACATGTACTCAATGCGCCGGGCGTCCGGCAACATATTGGTGGATTCGATTTTCATGGATACTGGTTTCAATCAGGAAACGACGCAGAACTGGACGCCTGGGGTAAATGGGCCGCTTCGACGGACCTGCCGTCCTTTTGTGGCGAGTGCGATTACGATAACCAGTTCTGGAAGCGTGAGAGCAGGGCTGATTGGTCTCATGCTATCGAATCCGGGAAGTTGCTTCACAAGGTTTATTCGCTCGCGCGCACGGCGGGTACGCTGGTGTGGTACGATGATGCGCCGAACGAACGTAGACCTTATCGATATGCTGCCCGACATTTCCATGATCTACTCACACCAGGGAGCACACTCGTACAGGCCGAATCGGACTCGCCGAACGTTCTGGCTATCGCGGCAAAGGGGCCAGCCAAGAACCGCCTGGCCATCATTCTTCAGAATATTTCGGACGTGAAGGTGATGGTGCGGATTGAAGGCATACCGAACATGCCGATGAACTGGATTCGTTCATCGTCGGAGAGCTTTTATCAGACGCAACCGGCGCAGCAGGGAGAGGAAATGATTGTAACGTTAGATCCGCGCAGCATCAACAGCTTTTATACGAAGTGAGACACGGCGAGAACGTCTCAATCTATTAAAGTATACGGATCACCTCCGCAAGGGTATGATGTAATATGAATTTTCGAAAGGAAAGTCTAATTATGTTTCAAAATTGGTCATGCGTTTTTCAAACTGTTGGAAAGATGGTTACCCTCTTAACAGTGTTGGGAGTTGGTGTATTTGCCTTCGCTGAAGAAGGCAACCTTATTCAGCCTTATACAGATAACCCTCACTATCTCGCCTGGAATGGCACGCCCATCATCGCTTTAGGAGCCACGGGCTATCATAGTTGGACTCCTATTAGCCGTCCGGAGACAATTGATTTTCATGCGCAATTAAACCGGTTGGCGCAAGTAATTGATGAGGTTGACAGCCCCCATGTTAAAGGATTTGTACGCTGCCTGCCCTATGACCCGATGAACCATCTTCACGATGGTGATGTCGCAAGAGTTCTGCAGCCATGGGATAAAAACGAAGATGGCCGTTACGACTTAACCCGGTTTTCGCCGGAATGGGAAGAACGCCTGCGCGATTACCTGCAAACCGCTTTAGAACACGAATTGGTTGTTTCGCTTGAAGTGTGGGACGACTGGTCGATCACGCGAGGCATTGACGGGGCTTATGACCCCGGCGAAAACGCAGGCTGGAACGCCCATCCTTTCAATCCTAAAAATAACGTGAATTATGATGAATCCGTGTTGCCAGCAACCACCAGCGCATGCAATGCCCCGTTTTATAGCACCATCCCCGCAAAAGAAAACATCAAACCCGTTCTTGAATTGCAAAAGCATTATGTCGAACATTTGCTGACCATCGCCGCCGATTATCCCAACGTTATGATTAACGTTTCCAACGAAAGCCGCGCCCATGTCGATTGGAGCCGCTTTTGGGCGGAGTATATTCGCGAAGAACGATCTGTGGATATGATGATTGGCGAAATGCCTTCAACCCGCCGGGATAATGATAATGGACAATGCGACTCGGTGTTAAGCCCGATGACCTTGGCAACCGATGAGCGATACGATTATGTGGATATTGCCCAAGCGGTTTCGGGGCATGGGCTGGGTTCACCCCAACAGCAAGCCATCGAGGGTGGAAGGCGCATTTTCAAATACCGGCAGGCCATGACCGAGTCCGGAACGATAAAACCGCTGGTCACTTCAAAAGATTACACCCGTTCCCCCGGTGGGGGCGACATGGTGCTGTGGGGCCGGTTTGTGGGCGGCTGCGCGGCATCGCGTTTTCATCGGCCGGCCGGCAACCATCCCGAATCAGTGGTTGATTTCCAACATGAAGCGGTTGGGCGACTTGGCGCGCTTGCCGCCAAAATCCCTTTTTGGCGTATGCACCCTGACCCCGATTTGGTGCAAAAATTGCCTGAAGGGGCCGGAGCGAATGCACTACTTGAGCCAAATAGACGCGTTGTTGTACAACTTATTTGGGGCGAAGAAAGCGCGATAAGTAAAGAGATTTGTATAGAAGTCCCGACAGGGACATGGGAAGTCCGCTTCATCAACCCTGAAACCGGCGAAGAACTGCGGCACGTTGAAGCCCAAGCCGATGACGATGGTTTGATGCTGGAAATCAATGAAAATTTACAACACGTTATTCTCGATTTGGCAAAGAAATCTTAACCTTGTCGAGGATGGGCAGTGTGAGGCATTCTGTATGACAATTGTATCGTAAAGGAGATATACATCATGATTATTAACAAAAGTTTGCTGGTTTGTGCTCTTGTCCTATTTGGCTTGGCCACGGCATTCGCTGATGACGAAAGCCGCATCCAGCCCTATTCTGAAAACCCATACTACTGGCAGTACAAAGGCGAGCCGGTTTTGCTGCTGGGCGGTTCGTGGCAGGATAATTTGTTTAATCACCCCATCGGTTTGGAAGAACATCTTGACCTACTTGTTTCTGTGGGCGGCAACTATGTTCGCAATACGATGAGCCATCGCAACCAGGGGAATCTCTTCGCCTACACCCAGCTCGCCGGGCCGGGCATCCCCCTGGAGAAGGACGGCAAGTTTGACCTCGACTCGTTCAACGAGGATTACTGGCTGCGGTTGGACGATTTTTTCCGCATGACGCACGAGCGGGACATCATCGTGCAGATCGAAATATTCGATCCTCACGACTATTTCCGAGACCATCAATCACTGGGAGGCTGGTCAAAACATCCATTCAACCCGGCGAATAATGTCAACTACACCTCTGAAGAGTCGGGCCTGCCGACTTCCGCGAACTACAGGCCCGTCGCCACTCCGAGCACGCACCCATTCTGGCTTGCCGTACCAGCGCTGGAAAACAACGAACTGGTCCTTCGTTATCAGCGCGCCTATGTCGACAAACTTCTTTCGACCTCGCTTGAGTATCCCCACGTCCTCTACTCCATCCAGAACGAGAGCGGCGAAGAACTCGCCTTTGGCGATTACTGGGCTGACTACATCCACGAACGCGCCCGCGAAGCGGGGCTGACGGTCTACATCAGCGACATGCGCCGCACCGGCGATGTCCGCGAACCTGACCAGCGCCACATCATGGACAATCCCCAACGCTTCAATTTTCTTGACATCTCCCAGAGCGTCGGGAATTACGCACGCACCCTATTCGTCCGTGAGTACATCGCTGAGAACCCCCGCCCGATTAACTCCGTGAAGTTGTATAACACAGCTGGCGAGGAGGAATCAGTGGCCCGCATGTTCCGCTTCATCTTTGCCGGTGGAGCAAGTGCCCGCTTCCACAGACCTCATCCCCTCGAGGGCAGCCGCGACCACGAAAAGTCGAGCCGATGGGGGTTGGGGCTGAGCCCGCGGGCGCAATCGACGATCCGGAGTGCGCGCATGCTTACCGACTCCATACATGTCTTCACCAGCGAACCGTCCAACGATCTGCTCTCCGGCCGCGAAGAAAACGAAGCCTATTGCCTCGCCAATCCCGACAAACAGTACGCCATATATTTCCCCAACGGCGGCGAAGTGGAATTGGATGTTTCAGATGCAAAAAGCAAGTTAACAATCAAATGGTTGAACATCCTGAAGAGTGAATGGAGCGATGAAGGGAGGGTTTCGAGTAATGAATCTTTGACACTGAAAGCGCCTGGTGAAGGCCACTGGGCGGCATTCATACAAGCACAGCAATAATAGCAAAAACAGAAAGGAACATGAAATGACTTTTAATAAAAAACAATCGCATCTTAAAATCCAGAGCATCGTGCTGGTTATGCTTTTTTCTCTGGGAATTACTACAGCCTACTCGAATGAGGCCAATCGCATCCAACCCTATTCAGAAAACCCATACTATTGGCAATACGAAGGCGAACCGGTGTTGTTATTGGGAGGGACCGATCAAGACAATCCCTTTAACCATCCCGAATCGCTAGAACCGGATGGGGTGGAATCGCATTTGGATTTACTGGTTTCGGTAGGAGGTAATTATCTGCGCAATACCATGAGCCACCGCGATCCGCCCAATGCGTTCCCCTTCGCAAGAGTGGATGATGAACGCTTCGACTTGACGCAATGGAACGAAGAATACTGGCAACGCTTTGATGATTTTCTGCGGATGACAGAGCAACGCGATATCATCGTACAGATTGAAGTGTGGGAGACCTGGGACTATTACGCGAACCACGAGCCGCAAGGTGGTTGGTCGCGCCATCCATTCAACCCGAAGAACAATATCAACTATACGGTGGAGGAAGCGAAATTACCGAACGAAATCAATTTTAATCCATCCGAAAACCCTACCGCGCACAACTTTTTCCACACCGTGCCGAAATTGGAAAACAACAAAATCGTGCTGTCGTATCAGCAAGCCTTTGTCGATAAGATGCTAGAGTTCAGTTTGAACTACGATCACGTATTGTATTGCATGAACAATGAGACAGGCGAACCGCCGGCGTGGGGCGAGTATTGGGTGAAATACATCACCGCCAAGGCGAAGGAGACCGGCAAATCGATCGAGATTACCGACATGCGGCGCAGCGAAGTTCTTTCCTCGCCGGATCATCGCCTTATCCAAGACAAGCCGGATTTATACACCTTCATCGAAGTGTCGCAAAATAACGGGTGGAGCCGCGGCGGCCAAAGTCATTGGGATCCGCTCATAAAGGTGCGTGAGTATATCGCCGATGCGCCCCGGCCTATCAACAACGTGAAAATTTATGGCGGAGAAGACGGTTGGCGCGGCGTCGATGAGGGCGTACAGCGATTTTGGCGTAACATATTCGCTGGATGCGCCTCAGCGCGATTTCATCGACGGTTTCCAGCGGCGGGTATTGGATTGAATGAATTGGCGCAATCCAACCTACGCAGCGCGCGTATGCTTACCAGCGAGATCGACGTCTTCGCTAGTGAGCCGCACAACGATCTACTATCCGACCGCGAACCGAATGAGGCTTATTGTTTTGCAAATGTTGGCAAATCCTACGCGCTCTACTTCCCCGACGGCGGCGCAATAAACCTGGATCTAAGTGATTCCGAGGGTGAATGGACATTGCGTTGGCTAAACATTTTCGAAAGCGAGTGGGGGAGCGAAGAGAACGTACAAGGAGGCGGCCCGGTAAAAATCACAGCACCCGGCAAAGGCCACTGGGCGGCGTTGATATCGCTGACGAATTAATGGCCATACAAGTAAAGTGGTTAATCGCTTAACGTTTGCTCATAATTGCGTAATATAAGGAGACGCAACATGAATAACAGAAGCAGTGGAGAATTTCGCGATAGGTTGATCGCTGTAGTCTCAATGACGATGATATGCATATGTCTGGCAGCATACGCCGACAACACCGGCCGCATCCAACCCTATTCCGAAAACCCAACCTATTGGCAATACAAAGGCGAGCCGGTGTTACTGTTGGGCGGCAGTGATCAAGACAATCTTTTCAATCATCCCAATTTGGGATCAGACGGATTGGAGGCTCAGCTGGATCTGTTAGTTTCGGTTGGCGGCAATTATGTCCGTAACACGATGTCTAGCCGAGACCGCATTGATGACAAAAGCATTTTCTTTAATAATGACAATATCTATCCATTTCACTATGACGCTGAAAGTGGTCTTTACAACCTCGATCTATTCAATGACGCGTATTGGACTCGTTTCAGTGACTTTCTAAAGATGACCGCCGAGCGTGATATTATTGTGCAGATTGAAATCTGGGATCGTTGGGATTACGGTGCGGACCGCATGCCGAATTACATGGGTTTTGGGTGGTCTAAACAGCCGTTTAACCCCAAAAACAATATCAACTACACCACTGAACAAACCGGCTTGGATGAAGAACAGTGGGAAGGGTATTCTATCTTTCGTACGATCCCTGAACTGGACGATGTCCCCGAGGTGTTAGCTTATCAGGAAGCGTTCGTCAAAAAGTTACTGTCAATATCGTTGCAACACGTTCATGTGCTGTATTGTATCAGCAACGAGACGACCTCACCGGAAGAATGGAGCGCTCACTGGGCGCGTTTCGTCCGCGCACAAGCCAAACAAGCCGGGGTTGGCGTTGAAGTGACTGAGATGTGGAACCATTGGGACTTAACCAACTCAATGCATCTGCGAACATTCGGACATCCCGATCTCTATTCGTTTGCCGATACATCGCAAAACAACCACCAAGTAGAACAAACCCACTGGGACAATATGCTTCAAGCCCGGCAACTCATCGCCAATCCGCCCCGGCCCATGAACAACGTGAAAATTTACGGTGGTGAGAAGCATGGTGGAGGAATGGAAGAGGGAACGCATAAATTATGGAGAAACATCCTGGCCGGTTGCGCCGCTTCGCGATTTCATCGCGCTGGTTCTCAGCCGGGATATTATGGCGCGGGGCTTAACGAAATGGCGCAGGCGCATCTGCGCAGCGCAAGGCTGTTCACATCAGAATTCGATGTCTTTCGCGTTCAACCGCGCAACGATTTGCTTTCTGAACGCGAAGCGAACGAAGCGTATTGCGCGGCTATTCCAGGCAGGGAGTATGCGCTTTATTTCCCCCACGGTGGATCTATCTTTTTGGATATGAGTGACACTGAAGGCAAATGGGTGATCAAGTGGCTGGACATTTCGAATAGTGACTGGAAAGCAGAAGAGTCCATGCAAGGCGGTGATCGTGTTGCAATCACAGCACACGACGAGCGCCAGTGGGCGGCGGTGATCGTACCCGCAGAATAAGTAACTTCATCGGGGCTGTTTTTGAGAAGCGACACCGATAAAACCCCGAAGAGCCTTAACTACCAATCAAGACGACTCAATAAGAAATTCATTGATGTTAAAGTTTTTCCATGTTGCTTTGATCATAGGTTTAATTTCATCATTACGCCCGGCTTTTTGCCGGGGCGTCTTATAAATGTTTGAACCATTCCAGCGGTTTTCCTGCCAGGGATTTGGTTTTGGTTAATATGGATTGTTTTTCTCCAACAGAGAGCGGTTGGAGCAATTTTGCTGACTGGATTACTTTTTCGGCGTGTGAACGGGTGTTGCATCCAATTAATGTGCTTGAAACAGGCAGGCTGAGATTATAAGCAAGGGCTTCTGTGAATGAAACAGCCGAATGGTTGGCCAATCGGCCCATTAAAAAGGCTTTGAAACCAACCACACCGATATCTTTCCTTATCAGTTCCTCAAGCAATAGATGTTCAAAACTCTGGCGATGGGGATCAACACAGTTTAAAGGCATAAAGACCACCTCAAAGGGGTAAGCCTCTATATATTCCTTTAATACATATGGATCGCGATGCCCTGCAATTCCTATATACTTGCACCATCCACGCTGCCTGGCTTCATCCATTGCGTGAATCACTCCATTTGCAGCAAAGCATTGTTCTTTATCTTCTATACAAGCGTCATGTAATACCCAAAGATCGACATAATCGGTGTTCAAGCGTTTTAAACTGGCTTTTAATTCATACAAAGCACCTTTTTGGGTTCGTTGTTTGGTTTTGGTGGAAACAACAACACTTTCACGGACATCCCTCAATGCTTTCCCTAATAGTGTTTCACTATCTCCACACCCATAAACAGGTGCGGTATCGTAATAATTTATTCCTTGACTCAGGCAGTATCGTACGAGTTCTACTGCTTGCTGGGGGGAGGGTGCACGATGCACCATGCCGGTTCCTAATCCGATATGAGTTACATTCAGGCCGGTTTTACCCAATTTATTCATCTTTAAAGGCATATTTAGATTTAGGGCAGTGGCATGAGGTATAAATGGGGTTAAAGTACTTAAAGCAAATCCACTATTAATTAAAAACATTCGGCGTGAAAGGGATTTTTTATCAAACATTCCATCTCTCCTGCTTTATACTGTTTCGCGAGTATACCACATTTTCATGCAAAACATGAAGCAAATAATTTTTATCAATAATTGATTTTTTATTTCCATTCTCTTTAATTTGTGCCACAATTTAACCAGGACGAAGAAAAGGAGATGGATTATGAGCGTTATCTCTTTTTATCATGTCGATGCATTTACGACCAAACCCTTCACTGGCAATCCCGCAGGAATTTGCCTTTTGCCTGAAACTAAAAATTCGGATTGGATGCAAACCGTCGCTCGAGAAATAAATCTTTCTGAAACCGCGTTTTTGCTTCAACAGAATGATGGATACCATCTTCGGTGGTTTACCCCAGTGGCTGAGGTGGATTTATGCGGGCATGCCACTCTTGCAGCTTCACACATTTTATGGGAAACTAAACAGCTGGGCAGGAACATGGATGCCAGATTCCACACTCTAAGCGGAATATTGACAGCCACCCGAACCAATGGCTGGATTGATATGGATTTCCCTTCGGAATCACCCACTGATGCGCCGATCCCGGATGATTTGCAAAACACTCTTGGAGCCCACATCGACGCCAAGTTGCTGTATTTCGGGAAGAACCGGCTTGACTACCTGGTCTTGCTCGATTCAGAAGAAGCCGTGCGAACCCTGACCCCCGATTTCAAAGCGCTTGCTCAATTGGAATGCCGGGGGACCATTGTAACGGCGCCCAGTGATTCTTCTGACTATGATTTTGTGTCTCGTGCTTTCTTTCCCCGTTTTGGCATTGATGAAGATCCGGTTACCGGTTCCGCCCATTGCTGCCTGGCTCCCTTCTGGAGCCAGCGTCTGAATAAAAAGCACCTGACCGCCCGTCAAATTTCCAAACGAGGCGGAGACATAAAATTGCAGGTTAAGCCAGAGCGGGTCATTATCTCAGGGCAGGCTATTACGGTGATGGAGGGGAAGTTGTATTATTGAAATTAATACACTTTAACACTTAATATTCGTAGACGCTTTTATAAGGAAATTATACGTGATTTACACGAGTCGAGAGGATAAAAATAAACTCTTCGTTACAACGGATCCGGATTTTCGTAATCTTATCGCTTGACTCTCTATTGGATTAACTTACGTCAAGCAACTCCTCCGCAATATACCTTTACATACTTCATAATAATAAAATTCTACAGGACCAAATGAAATCAGGCATGAACCACGCCCTTACGGGATTGTATGAAATTCAATCTTCCCATCAATGCGTTCCATAGGGTAGGCGTGAAATTGGATGACACCAGCGAGGGATTCACCGCGGATGCGCTTGGAAATAAGGCTTGATTGAATCAACACTCGATTTCGATTGTTGGAACCGTCCACGATGACATCAGTGGGACAGGTATAATGCAAGCGGTATTGCTCACGCCCTACTTTGATCAGTTCGGCTACATTCTCAAACAAAACCTGCTCGCCCACGCGGGCTGGTGCAGCCAGTGTTGGAATGGGATTTTTTAGGGAAGGGATGAATTGAAATATAACCTTTTGTGGTTTTTCTTCTCCCATAATTTTATCAATCGTGAGAGTGTGGTAATTAACTGGCGCACCTTCCATACTCAAAGCCATGATGGAATGCCCTTGTAAAATATCGCCTTCGCTCAAGGCCTTGGGAAAGTTTATGGTTAATGCCCCTTCATCCGGAAATACCTGCTGAACCACACCGACATCGAGAATATCTTTTAACTCCACACCATGGGTGTCATAACGCAATCGTTTTCCGGCCACCAGACGCAAAGATTCAAACACATCCTTTTTTAGGCGTATATGACCAAACCAGCCTTGAAAGACAATCCTCCCATCCTTATATTCTGCCGCATATTCCACATTAGGACTGGTGGTTGACAGGAAGATATCGCTTTGGTCCCCATGCTCTATGGCGATTGCCACGGCTTGAAAATCACGCCGGTTGGGTTGCGGTTCAAGCGTTAAACGTACAATGTTGGTATCAGGAGCATCAGTCGCCCGGATAATTTCATGTACTGAAGCAAACAGGTTTGCTTCGTTGTTATTAACCGCTCGACGATTGACGAGAAACGAATGGCCATCAATCTTGCCCGTGATCAGCTGTGATTCCAAGGGATCCACAAACCAGAGTTTTTCAGAAGGGATTTGCTCGACAGGCGATTTGAAATGGACATGATAAACACCCTCAGCTGAAATGGTTTCATTCATCGAGTCAGCCTGTTTTAGCAAGGGGAGTTCAGATTCATCAAGTTTAAGGGGACGTGTTTCGCCATCCGGAACCTGCGCGATATCACCAGCGCTGTGATACACATAATCATGAGTGCGCCCACCCCGAACACGGAAGAAATCGATCAAAAAGGGATCGGCAAAATAAAGCATTCGGTGATAATAGGTAACCGGAAAGGGTGTGCTTCCAATATCGGCATTGTAGGCAGGCCGTTCTGAATATTCACCTGCTGCTTGGGCAAGCATATAAGTGGATTGATCATTTAGCGGCTTGAATGAATAAATAAAACCATTATTTGGCTTTTCCGGATCAACAGGATTTGTTTGTTGAGATTGCTTATCTACGATGACTGTATTGTAACCCGCTGTACCTATCCCTTCCGAAAACGAAGTCAGTGGTCCATTTTGGATTCTCATATCAATAGCCAACAGGGCACTTACATCGCCCATGCTGGAAAAAAGACCCGTATCCAAATACACACTTAGCGGTTGTTTTGCATGGACATTACGCAGCAATGCCGCACCGGATTGAGGGAAAGCAACTGAATTGAATGTAGCATCCATCGATACATCCGTGGATGACGAACCAATTAATAATGCTTCTGGCGAGCGTGGATTTTGTTGGTAGATGGCATTCAAGATTAATCCATATTTTGGCTCAGCAAACAGGCGGTAGCCTCGTTCAAACAATAAAGCCAGGTTGTTCGTATCAAAGGTGGAAATGAACTCAGGAACGTTTCCAGTTGGGAAAGCCAATTCGGCCATCACATCAGCGGTCTTCTTTAACCACGGCCGTAAATATTCAAAGCGAGTTGTCGATGCGGATGAAATCGCCAGCCCAGCTTGTAATAAATGACTGGCAACGGAGGTATGATCCGATAACGAGGATCGGTATATCAAACCCTCAGCGGTTAAATATCGGCGCAGGAGGGTTGGCAAACCGTCGATTTTATCATCGCCCTTTAAGCTCAAGTTTACGATTTCCGTGGCACCCATGGCCAAACCAGCATAAAGGCGGGTGGCTTGAAAATGAACGAACGATGAAGGCTGCAACAAAGAAGGTGAAGAGATTAAGGTACGGCTGCACGCTTGAACAAGATCATGATGAAGTGCCTGCCGCTTTTCCTTCTCGATCTCATTCCACTCGGGTAGGGCCAGCATGCAGTCATAGGATTGAACAAGATGAAACATATCCCCGGTAGTGAATGTATTACTGGATTCATCCACACGAAGAGGTTTTCCGGATAGTTCGCTTAAAAAGTGCTGTAAACGATCAGCTGTTTTCAGAATCCGTTCGTTTTCACCAAATAAGGCAGCTTTAATGGTTTCAATCCAAACTTGACGGCCTGGACGTTGATTGGATGTGTTTAGTTGAGTATCAACAAACATTTCCGTCCATCGGACACGTTTGGCCTGATCACGAATTTGCACAATTTCTGAGGCTGAAAATGTTAACGAGCCTGCAGGTTCAGGGTTTGCTTCATCTTTATTCTGGGCCGACACGGGATCAACTTGAGTCAACAGAATTAACATCGCAATGCATGCAAAAAATATATTTCGTTTCATCGTTTCCTTTTCTAAACCTTCCCTTTGAAGGTGCTATAACAAATTCGAATAATTTACAGGGGTACTTCTGTTGTTTGCTTTACAATATCACAAACTATCAATTATGCACAGAAAGAGATGATCGGGTGGGAATATGCTTTATCCCCCTACTTGGGACATGGTTCGCATTGGGCGGATAAAATAGAGGTCATTAATATAGTGCCGTTCAGGCTTGTTTTGCATAACATGGTGCAGCATACTGCGAAGTTCTTCATCACTGGCGCCATCGCGCATGGGTTGCAGAAAATCCACTTCACCATCCGCCATTAAACAACCCCGTAGTTTGCCGTCAGGGGTGAGGCGAATGCGGTTACATCCCGCGCAAAATTCATCGGTTACCGCACCGATGAAGCCCAATTCACCCTTGCCACCTGGAATTCGATAGCGTGAAGCAGGACCTTCCATACCATTGGTGTGATTTATCGGCTCCAAGCCAAAGGCTTCTTCAATCTGCTGGCGAATCGTAATGACTGAGATCAATTCACCACGTGCCCAGGCAGCCATTTCACTCATGGGCATCTGTTCGATAAAACGAACGGTATAACCATGATCAACGCTCAAACGGGCAAAATTGAGAACTTCATCATCGTTAAATCCTTTACAGGCCACCACATTGATTTTCACACCTCTTGGTAAACATTGAGCAGCCTTTTCCAAGCCATTTAATACCCGTTGAAGTTTTCCTCCGCGGGTTATCTTCTCAAATCGATCAGCTTGAAGGCTATCGATGCTGACATTGATCCGTTTCAATCCCGCTTCAACCAATTTCTCTATACGTTCAGCCAAGGCGTGGCCATTTGTGGTTAAGCATAAATCTTTAAGGTCTTCCAACGTCGAAAGTTCTGACACCAGCCGGTGTAAATCCTGGCGAAGCAAAGGCTCACCGCCAGTGATTCGAACTTTTTGAATACCCTCTTCGACAAACACCCGCCCCATTCGTGCCAATTCCTCCAAGGTTAAGAGATCATAACGCCCGAGCGCTTTAATCCCTTCTTCCGGCATGCAGTAAGTACAACGAAAGTTACAACGATCAGTTACCGACATGCGGAGGTAAGTAATTCGGCGGTTAAATTGGTCATAGAGTGCTTTTTGCATTGTTTATACCTTGATCAAATTGGTGAAGATAATCATAACTCGATAAGGCAGTGAACGTAAAGAGAAAATCGTGTTTTGGCTTGAATTTAAGGTTAGGAGGTGTGCCTGAAACGGGGAATAATACGGTAGAAGAGCAATACACAGCCGATCGGAAAAGCTAGACTTACCCATATGATGGGCCATCCCATCACACTGGTGGTTTGTTCAAATTTCCATTGCATGTTGATCATTTTAACGGAAGCCACGAGAACAATGATGAAAAAAACCGTTGTCGCCAATGCGGATACAATGCGAAATAGTATGGCTAAGCGTGAGTTTTCTTTCTTACCAGGCCATTGAAACGCTAGCATTTCCTGGTGCTTCCAGCACGCGGAAAAACCGAGGCAGGCCAGCCATGCCAACAGATAGCGGGTTAACTCTTCAGTAAATGATAGAGGCCAACCAAACACATAACGGGAGAGCACTCCAAGTGCGACCAACACGGTTTGGATCACTAAAATTAACACGAGAGGGTATTCTTCGATCAAGTAACGTGGATTCATGACGCTTCAGCTGCTTGTAGAAAGCGATCCAGCAGTTCTTCCCCGATAACCGGGCGGTATTCATCATACACGGTTTGCGAAGCTTTTCTAAATCCCTCCACTGCAGCGGGTGATGGCACTGTTACTTTCATGCCATTTTGTTTTAGTGTTTCCAAGTGTTGTTTTTCATTATTGATCACGGTTTGGCGCTGAATCGCAGCGGCTTCTTTGGCGGCCTGACGGATAACTTCTTGTTGTTCTGGTGTGAGGCGATCCCATATGGTTTTGTTCAGGCAAAAGATGATGGGATCAAATGAATATTCCCATAGAGTTAAATATTTTTGAATTTCATACAGGCCGGTCGACTCAATCACATGCAGGGGATTTTCCTGCCCGTCCATAGCGCCTTCGCGCAAGGCGATTATCAAATCACCAAAATTCATTTGGCTGGGATCCGCCCCCCATGCCTGAAAAAGTGCCACATACATTTGCTGAGAAGGTATGCGGATTTTCAAATTTTTCATATCGGCCAGTTGAGAAACAGGGCGCTTTGAGTTGGTCAAGCGGCGAAAACCGTTGAAACCATAGGCCAGGCCAATAATGTTTTTCTCTTCCAGCATAGCCAACATATCCTCACCCAATTCACTTTCACATATCCGTTCCGCTTCTTCATACGAATCAAAAAGCCAGGGCATGGACCATACCGTCCATCGCTTATCCACATTGGTTAATAATATGGATGACTCCCATGAGCCACCAAGGGTTCCCGTTTGTACCATCTCCAACTCGGTACGTTGATTATTACCCGATAGGGACGAATTAGTCACCAGTCGAATGGAAACTTGATCCCCCAGTTTTTCCTCCACCCGTTTTTTCCACTCAGCAGCACCCACATGCCACTCAGAGCGGTCACTCAAAATGTGGCTGAAGGTGATGGAAGTGGTGTTGGATTCAGTACCGCATCCGGCTGTAACTAAACCTATAAGTAGCAATATAACGAAAGAAAACGCACTTTTTGTCATGATAATTAAGACTGCTTTCACAAAAAAGATTTCCATATATTAACTTGTTTCTGCATTATATACAAATTGTGGGGTAATGAATCACTTCACAATTTCCAATAATAACCGTATAACAACATTTACAGCCCATATTTAGAAAAGTGTAAATATTATGTCTAATTCACAGGGTCATCGTTACACGATTCAATCGGGGGATACCATCCGGTTCGTGTTGCCGCCTTCCATCAGTTCACATTTATTGGTGGCAGTTGATCTGTTTGGGGAAGCGTTGCGCCATCGGATTGATCTCGATATTGAAAAAGTGCCTCAAACGTCCGCCCAGGAAGCAAACCATTCCACGACAGACATTTGGTTTGCCACCCCCAACACCTTGCCAGACTATTTAGCCGATATTGAGCCACCCATCACCATTCGGCCATATCCCGATTATGATGAACATATCAATATTCGATTCACCCAACAATTCAATAAACTCGATATTCTTATCATCACTGGCAGTGAGTCATCATTGATATTTGGAGCGGGTGAATTATTACGCCATTTCAATCCATACGAGGGGAAAATAGAATTTCCTCTGACTTATCTTGACCTTCAACCACTAACTCCTATTCGAAGCATCCTGTTTGGCCCCAACGGCTTGGATTCAAATGCCTCCCCGGGGATTGACCAATGGTCTGACCATTTACGTGAACTGGCATTATTGGGAAACAACACTATAGGATATTCACCAGCCCTGTTTCACAAGGAATATGATACGCGATATGAATCTGAATCTGAAAAACGCCGCTTCCAAGAAAAACTTTACCGATTTTCGGCTTATGTTCACGAACTCGGTCTTAACAATCTTATATGGAACGATAATCAATTCAATAATGGCTATCCATTTCACACCTTTTTACGAAACATCCCATACACAAATATGATTTGGTGTTCCTCATCTTCGTCTGCATCAACAAACCATCCTAACGATATATTGAAAAAAGCACGAACACTTAATGAGTTGTTTAATAAGGAAGAATCAGAATTCGAAATTTGGTTAGGGATTGATTATTTAAGTGAAGATGAAATGGATCAGTTTTTTCAGCGTTTGGAAAAATCACCAGTGCCTTTGTGTAAAGCTCTCGTGTGCAGTTCTCATTCAAACTCCCAAGAGATTATTCGGCGGGAAATGCCCTTAACACTTCAATTGATTCATGCGTTTACGATGTCACAGCATCACACCGAACAACCACCTGTGCCCATTTCGACTGCTTTCCTTGCCAAACAGTTTGCGGAAAACGCTCCTTTAACCTATGGGGTGGTGGGCATTACAAGCACCTTACTCGAGGATATTCATCGTTTTGTGTGGTCACGTATTACATGGTATCCTCAGCCACCCCTGGAGGAAATAATTAATACCTATGCGCGCTTTCATTTCGGCAGTGAAGCCGCTCCCTATTTTTATGATGCGTTTTTTGCCATCGAAAAAGACTGGGAATCGTTTATGGAGTTGAATGAAAAGGCATTCACATCATTCTTTTCCACTGTTATGGAACATGTACCCGAAAAAATGAAAGAACGTGCCAAAAAACGGTTAAACCGTTTCCACTTTAAAGAAAATCTTCCTTAAGCAACAATGCTTTTCACAAGAAATCCAAAATAAGCGGAGGGAACTTATCATGCCTGAAATCACAACCCCTTTTCAATGCCATAATCTTCGCGTCAGAGTATATGACCCAAAAAGTGAATTAGGTATTCAAGCCGCAGATTATGTCGCGAATATCATAAAAAACACCGTTGAAACAAAAGGGCATGCCCGAGTTACCTTCGCCACGGGGGCCTCCCAATTCGACTTTTTGAATGCTCTGATCAAGCATGACCTTCCCTGGCCCAAGGTTGAAGCGTTCCATCTGGATGAGTATATTGGATTGCCTGAGACCCACCCCGCCAGTTTTCGCCTTTACCTTCGTGAGCGTTTGTTCGATATCGTTAAACCAGGGCAGGTTCACTACTTGAACGGCAATACTCCCATCCTGACCGAAGAGTGTGAACGTTATACCAAGCTTATGTTAAAGGATGAAATCGACCTGGCCTGCATCGGTATCGGTGAAAACGGCCATATTGCGTTTAATGATCCTCCTGTCGCCGATTTTGAAGATCCCGCCTGGGTGAAAATCGTGGATTTGGATGAAGCCTGCCGCCAGCAGCAATTTAGCGAAGGCTGGTTCCCATCCTATGATGACGTGCCCAAGCAGGCGATTACTCAAACCGTTCCGGCCATCATGCGAAGCAACGCGATTAGCTGTTTTGTCCCCGATGACCGCAAAGCGGATGCAGTAAAAAAAGCACTTTATGGCCCTTTAAGCACAACCTGTCCTGCATCGATTTTACGAGAACATCCCAATGCTGTGCTTTGGCTTGATCAACCGGCCGCCTCCCATTTGCCATTGAATGGTTAATCAAACATGAAACCTGTTTTGTTTTTAAAAAATATCACCATCGAAGGACCAGGAACAATCATTTCGTTCCTTGACCAGTATTATATCCCTTATGAAATCGTGGATTTGTCCAAAAGCATTATGGTAGAAAATGATATAAGTTCATATGGTGCAGTCATTGTACTGGGCGGCCCGATGAATGTTTATGAAGAGGACCGCTATCCTTATCTTCAATATGAGAAGCAGCTTATAAAGAAATGTTTGGATCAACATATCCCCTTTTTAGGGCTTTGCCTGGGCAGCCAATTATTAGCTGTATGTGCTGGTGCATCGGTTCGGAAAAATGAGCATTTGGAAATCGGATGGATGGATGTCAATTTAACTGAAGAAGGAAAGAATGATCCACTTTTCAAGAATTTACCTTCACCCATGACTGTTTTTCAGTGGCATGGTGATACGTTTGAAATTCCTGAAGGATCTCCTTTGCTCGCTACCTCGAGTTTATGCCGAAATCAGGCCTTTCGGCTTGGAAATTCCGCATATGGATTACAATTTCATCCTGAATTGACGGTAGACGACATTGTTCAATGGGGACGTGAATATCTGCCTCTGATGACCAACTCAGAAGAGATACATATTGTTCAATCTCTGATGGATAATCCTCAACCCACAATAGCGGCTGCCGCTGAAAAAATGGCTCAAACCATCTATTTCAATTTCTTTTCCACTCTCGCCGCTTATCCCATTTGATAGAAATCCTCAAATCCATTGAAACTTTATGGTGCAATTATCGTAACAGAAAAGAAGCAACATGTTTTTCCACAAAATAAACCAGAATTTCGTTTTAATAAAATGACTAAATTATTTCCTCTGCAGAGGTTATGATTTAAACTCGAAATGAATCACCATTGAACTGAATACACGATTCAGATTTGCAACATTTTTTTTGGGAAAAAATGACATAACTATATGAAAATATTTATCTTAGAAACCACAAATCGTTCAAAGGCAATTTCCGATAGTTATGGAACAATGAAAAGGTTTTTCTCGACAAATTACTGACAATTAATAGGCAATTTATATAAATTCGGTTCTTTTATCAAGAAAAACGAGTCAATCAAACTGATTAAACCGCTAAATAAGGTAATTGTGTTTTGGTTATTATTAAAAAATTATAGGTTAAAATAAAAAAAGAGTGCATTCATGACTCATTCATGTAACGAACGAGTGTTAAATAGAAGGTGTTTCCCAATAAATCCCAACATAGTTATATCTCAAGAAGTGTGGTACAGATCATGAAAATACATCGTTTATTAATCGCAATCACTGTTACTCTTTCCCTAATCGCTGGTTGTTCACAGGGAACAAATCCCCAAATGACTCAGGCTAAAGGCAAGCCGGGGGGAAATTGGGGAAAACCGGAGAAACCCAAATTTAAAATCCCGGTTACGGCCAAACCAATCAAGCGGGAAAGAATGTATGAATATCTTGAAGCAGTCGGTACCGTGGTTCCCATTAAAGAAATTGAAATCAAACCGGAAATGACCGCACGAATTTACTATACCAAACGTTGGATGGAAGGCGATGAAGTCAAAAAGGGCGAAAAATTTGCCTCGATGGATGCGCGGGATCTCAATATCGACATCCGGGAAGCCAGGCTTACCCTCGAATCCGCCAAGGCTGCCGTTTTACCGGCCAAAGCCCAGTTGGAACAAGCATCCAAAGACGTTGAATTCCGCAAAGCCATGCTGGAACGGGGAGCTATTTCCAAGTCGGAATATGAACAAACCGTGCTTCAGCGCATGCAACGTGAGAATGCCTACGAACAAGCCAAAAAAGATGTCACCTCTCGGGAGATGGCGTTGGAAAAACTGCTAAAAGAACAAGAGAAAATCGATATTGCTTTCCCCTTTGATGGTGTCTTGCTACCAGCCCAACAAAGTCTGGCGAGTGCTCAGCGTGAAGGAAACGAAACGGATCTTACTTTGTTGCAAGGATTGCAAGTGGCAAATGGGACAGTCCTGTGCCGGTTGGCCGATATTGACCAGGTGTTTGTTGCCCTGGATGTCCCAGCAAAGGATTTGCTGGATATTCACGTTGGCCAGGATGTGGAGTTGGAAATCTATTCACGCGTGGGGCACGATTATAAAGGGACTGTTAAAGATATATCAACATCGCTTAACGCAAATACTCGTACCTACACCGTCAATGTACTGGTCGATAATCCTGAACATGAACTTCGCCCTGGTATGTTCGCCAAAGCAAGAATCATCACCGAGGAACGTTTGGATGCCATCAAAATCCCTCGCGAATTGGTGCTCCTGCGAAACAACAGAGATGTGGTGTTTGTTGCCAAAGAAAAACCTCAAGAAGAACAAGCATCCCCAAATGACAACGCAGAAGCTCAACCGAAACCTACCCAGGAACGGAAACAACTGACCATGTCCGGCGGTTTCGAAAAACTGGCTGTGGCTTCCGACGAAGTTCCCGAAACGACTGATGCCGAAGAATTTATCGATCTGGAAACCGAGGAAGAAGCTGAACCAGAGTTGGAGATGATCGCAGAAGAACGTGTGGTCAAAACCGGTATCGAAAATCGGGAATTTGTTGAAATAACCGATGGTTTAAAGGAAGGTGAACTTTTAATCGTACTCGGTTACGAAACCTTGACCGATCAAGTTGATATCAATGTCACTGTTCGAGACGAGAGCTTCGACGTCTTCGACAATTCTTCCGATAATTAACACATTATCATTTAAAAATACGTGGGTGCAAAACCATGGACGTTATATGTTCAGGGCTTTCCAAAACATATCCTGACGGTACACAGGCTTTAAAAGATGTAACCCTTAATATCCATGAGGGTTTATTCGGCCTATTAGGTCCTAATGGAGCGGGTAAAACCACGCTGATGGAAATCATGACTTTGCTGCTTGAACCAACCAGCGGGAAACTGATCATCGGCGGTTATAACAGCAAAAAATCTCACATTAAAATACGCGAAATGTTGGGATATCTTCCCCAGTTTTTTGGGTATTATCCTGAATTAACCGCCAAAGAGTTTCTCCATTATCTAGGTATTATGCGCGGTATGGACGGTTCCACCTTGAAAAAGGATGTGGATCGGGTTTTGTCGCTTGTCCGCTTGCACAATGTACGCAATAAGCGCTTGAAAACATTCTCCGGAGGAATGCTCAGGCGAGTGGGAATTGCACAAGCCATTTTAAGCAATCCAAAACTAATCATTGTCGACGAACCAACTGCCGGATTGGATCCGGAGGAACGGGTTAACTTCAGAAATCTGCTATTTGAACTTGGCCAGGATCGCGTCATTATTCTTTCCACCCATATTGTAAAAGACATCGAAGAGACCTGCACTCAAGTTGCATTGCTTTATGGTGGACGTATTCGTTTTCATGGCTCACCCGCTTCATTTGTCCAGGCGGCCCAAGGAGAAACATGGGAATTTTACGGCAACCAAACCGATCTGGATCAGTATTCAAGTAATCCCAATCTGGTATCTGTGCGTGAAGGATCGAAAGGGATTTGTTTCCGAATCGTATCTTCCAACCCACCTCAACATAATGCCATGAATGTGGTGCCCAATCTGGAAGATGCTTATGTTCGATTTTTAGGTAAAGAGAAGGAAGCGGCCTGATGCGGGATGAAATCGTTAACGACACATTATCACCAATCAAACTTTCCGAAAGAGAGGATAAAGGCTGGCTGAGTCTTGTTTTTAACTTCATTCGCGGCTTTTTCCCTTTTTTATGGCGGACCATCAAGGGGATTCCTTCTTTCATTCGGTTCGTATTTCAAACGATCATCAGGGCGATAGTTTGGGCTTACCGTGAATCCGCTTATTATCTGCGATTCTTTATCTACACTTCCCGTCAACTTCGGATTGAATGTTTCCTCGCCTTAATAGGCGCCATCGCTTTTTTCGGTTTTTTGCTCGTCAATCAGCAGATCAACCATCAGCGGGCATTGTTGGATTATTCCTATCTCTACTTTTCCATTGTCACCATTTTACTGGCCATGAATTTATTTCCACGTGAAAAAGAAAATGAAACGCTGGAAATCCTGTGGAGCCAACCAATGAGCCGCAATCGGCTTATTATCATCCAGTTAATCTCGTTAACCGCATGGATTCTTATCCTCAGTGGAATTGTGCTCATGGTGGTCGGCCGATTCTCGGCCTACTTAGAAGGACGGGGAATGCTGCTTTTGTGTGTTTTGACCACTTCTTTTGCGGTGGCATCCATCACGGTATTAATATCCACCTTTTGCCGGCATGCCATCGCGACGGGATTGGTATCCATGCTTGTATTGGGAATCCACTATTATTGGTTGGAATCACTAGGACCAATTGCGCTTTATTATAATCCTATCCCGTTTCCCGGCATGGAGCCTGAACGGGACGCCATGTTTAACCTTATTTTTAACCGGGTTGTGTTGGTTTTCCTCGTCGGTTTCGTATTGGATTATCTTTTCAGACGATTAAAACAAACCGCGGAATGGTTCACTTAAAATATAACAAATACGGACATTACTATGACGGATCAGCATCAATACCCAAATGATAACCTATCAAACAATTTAGATACAAAAAACGATCCATCCACTCAGGAAGAACATGATGATAGTGGCATTAGCCGTCGTGGAATGGGAGCCGCTGCCTTTGCGGTTCGCTATCCTGTCACCATCACCATGTTCTTTGTTGGCGTGATCATGTTGGGATGGATATCGTTGGGAAAATTACCCACCAATCTGTTCCCCGATCTGCGTGCCCCGCGAATCACCGTCATGGTCGATGCTCCCGGCCTGGCACCACAAGAAATTGAACGTATCGTGGTCGAACCCATGGAAGGCCGTCTTTCCACCATCCAGGGGGTGGATAAAGTTTCCAGCGTTTCGCGTGCGGATTCCGGCGCTATTATTATTGACTTCAACTGGGGCACCGACATGGATTTTGCCATGCTGGAAGTCAAGAAAAATGTCCAGGGCACCAGTATTGAAGAAATTGAAAGTGTTTCCACCCTTCGATACGATCCCAATGCCCTTCCCATTGTTACTCTCGGGCTTTTCGGAAAACGCTCCGAGGAAGAATTACATTACCTGGCTGAACGTACCATCGGACCTGCTTTAGAGCGCATCAAAGGTGTCGCACGAGCCGAAGTGACTGGCGGCAAAATTCCCGAAATCCAGTGTAAATTAAACCCCGAACTTCTCCATTTCTATAACCTTACCATTCAATCCATCTCCCAAGCATTGGCGGAAGCCAATGTGAGTGCCTCCGGGGGTTGGGTTGATGAAGGTAACCAGCGCTATATGATTCGCGCGATTGGAGAAATCAAAAAGTTGGAAGAAGTATCCCAAACCGTCGTGGGCTATTCCTCCGGTGTTCCCATCTATCTCACGGACCTTGGGGAAGCCGTTTGGTCATATGAAGAACCGGTTAACATAGTCCGGATGGACGGCAAATCCGCAGTGGGCATGGCGCTATACAAAGAGGCAGGCAGTAATACCGTCGAGGTGGTCAAATCCGTCCGCGAGTTCTTAGGCCAAACAGATACCCCGCAGGCAGGTCAAGGTTCCCCTGGACAAAAAGGCCGAGGGGGAGGAGGAGCTCAAGGCTCATCCTCTATGCTTCCCAAAGATACCCAAATCGAAATCGCTTATGATCAATCCTTATTTATCAATCGCTCAATTTCTGAAGTAAAATCCACGGCCATTCAAGGTATCTGTCTTGCGGCGGTTGTTTTATTGCTCTTTTTAAGAAATTTACGCACCACCATCATTGTGGCCCTGGCTATCCCCGTATCCATCATCGCCACATTTAATCTTATGTATTTCATGGGATTATCCCTTAACATCATGACCTTGGGCGGCCTGGCTTTGGGAGCCGGAATGCTGGTCGACAACGCCATTGTGGTGATCGAAAATATTTTCCGCCGCCGGCAAATGGGCGATTCATCAAACCAAGCCTCCATGCGAGGTGCGGGTGAAGTGGCCTCCGCCATCGCAGCGGCAACTCTTACCACAGTCGTTGTGTTTGTTCCCATTGCTTATATGGGTGGTGTGACCGCCCAGTTGTTCAAGGAACAAGCGTTAACGGTGGTTTTTTCGCTGCTCACTTCGCTGGTGGTTGCCTTAATGATGATCCCTGCCCTTTGCGCGCGTTATTTGAAAAAAGTCCCCAAAGCGCGCTCGGAAGAATCAACTGGAATCTATGCCGGTTTTCTTCGCTTGGCTTTACGACACCGTTTTATTACATGTCTAATCGTGGTCTTGGTTTGTATTTCCAGTGTTCCGGCGATCCAACAAATTGAACAGGAATTCATTCCCCAAGCGGCAGAATCTCAATTCATTATAAAAATGAGAATGCCTTCCGGTACACGGTTAGAAACAACCGAATTAGCGGCCAAAAGTATGGAAGGCTGGTTAATCAACGACTTGGGAAATAACATTCAACACGTTTTTACTCGCGTCGGTCCCAAACCGGAAGATACCGGGGCCATCGATGAAGAACCGGAAGGCCCGCATACCGCTGAAATGTTAGTCAGCTTGAAGGAGACATCCACACTCAAGGTTCCTCAAATCATTGACTATTTGGAACCACGATATCAAAAAATACACGGCTTGGATGTCACCTATTTAATGTCTCAAACTTCACTTTCCACCCTGATTGGCAGCTCCAAAGCCGCCATTATTGTTGAGTTAAAGGGACGGGATTTGGAAACACTGGCCAGCCTCGCCCAGGAAATCAAGAATCGAATGGATCGCCTGGATCAGGTTGCCAATGTACGCACCACCATTTTGGAAGGTAATCCGGAAGTCCATTTAATCCCCGACCGGACCGTAATGGCAGAAGTGGGATTGGATCAACAACGCCTGGTTTCATTAATTCGCAGTCAGCTGCGCGGCCAGGTCGCCACCAGCTTGCAGGATGTGGATCAAACCAAAGACATTCGTGTTCAACTGGGCGATGGAGAGATGAATCTCCCTGAATTGATGGGAACCATTATTCCATTAGGCAATAATCAAGCCATTACATTGGATAAGCTCATAACGCTCAAAGTGGAACCAGGTCCGAGAGAAATCCTCCATCGCGAGCAGGAACGAATCGCTCGTGTGCTTGCCGATGTCAGCGAAGGATATAAATTAAGTGAAGCCGTAACCGCTGTAGACGCAAGTGTGGGATCCATCCAAACCCCACCTAACTATTACATCAGCTTTGGCGGCGAAGAAGAACGACGTCAAGAATCATTTGGACGGCTTCGCTTTGCTTTGATCCTCGCTTTGATCCTTGTTTATATGGTGATGGCATCCCTATTCGAATCACTGATTCACCCCTTTGTCATTATGTTTTCCATGCCTCTCGCCGTCGTGGGCGTGGTTTGGGTCTTTTTACTCACGGGGCAAACTCTCAACCTGATGGGGTATATCGGCATCATCATGTTGGCGGGAATTGTGGTTAATAATGCCATCGTGTTGGTGGACTATATTAATTACTTGCGGCGTGAAGAGGGGATCGCAATGAATGAAGCCATTGTTCGTTCTGGCTGCCGTAGGTTGCGCCCCATTATCATGACAACCCTCACCACGGTTTTGGCCTTGCTGCCCCTGGCATTGGGATTTGGCGAGGGCGCGGAAATCCGAGCACCGATGGCCATTGCTGTTATTGGTGGATTGTTATCCTCCACCGTATTGACCTTGGTGATTATTCCTGTGGTTTATTCTATCATTGAAAATTTTGTTCAGTCCCTGGTTCGCATCGCCCAATGGGTTGGATCATTGACATTTAAAACCCAACGGCAGGAAGCGTAATTGGAATCATGAAGAAGGCATTGAATACCGCATATTATGAAGCCCGAATGAGCAGCCGTGGCTGGCGTTTTTGGTTGTTAATCGGCCTGGTGGCTGGAATATCCTTCTTCGCTCGCAGTGACTATTTGTCAAATATCGAAGAAGGGAATTTTCTTCATTCGGCATATAGCTTTCAACATCCCAGTTTTTGGCTAATGATCACTATTATCGGTTTAGGGGCGGTTGCCTTGTCGCTGGATACCTGCGGACGCCTGCGGCGAAACCGGATGGATCAAATTCTTTTCCCTCTTCCATTTGAAGCTATGGAATTGATGTGGGGACGGTGGCTGGGTGTATTACTTACTATTATTCCAGTAAGTGCCCTGGGACTTTTTTCCTTGGGATTATGGCAATACGCGTATGGACATGGTGCCGTGATATGGCAGCCATTTATTATCGCATATGGGTTGTTGGTCCTGCCGATTATCCTCCCTATCACCTCCCTGGCCATTATGCTGCGCACTTATTTCAAACATGATTTAACCACCCTTTTGGCAGGAACTGTCATTATTATGTCAAGTGGATGGGTGAATGAACAAACACACCTCTTCATCGAACCCGCTAAAATCACCGAACTGCTAGCCAATGCTTCTCCCACTCTGGGCGCTCGTATAACCTATGGTCAGCATTTGCTTCCCTTACTGGTTCATTTTATATTGAGTTTTACGATTCTGTATTTATCGCCACTTTATTTAAGACGCCAGGAACCTCAGCGAAAACGCGTGACTAAAACACAACGGATACGGATTTTTGGAATACCCACTTTTTGGCAGTGGTTGAATAATCTTAAAATCGACCGTCATTTGGGGTGGCGATACAGAATGGGCCTGGCCGGATGCCTTCTGATTTGCACCGCCAGTGTTTTATGGGCGGCTTATAGTTATCAGGAAAACCTATCCAATCCCTTGTTGGTTCGCCAAATGACGGATTATAAGGTCAACGAAACCCTTCCGCTTATCGATGTGGATGTCTTGAACTATGACATTGAAGTGATTCCCACCCCACGCTATGATCGCCTTGATCTCTCAGCCACATTTGAATTTATCCCCAACGAATCCACACGCCAACTCGGTTTTGAACTCAATCCCACTTTTGTGGTGGATGATGTGCTTTGGAACAATGAATCCTGCCTGTTTACCCAAAGCGATGAAAAATTAAGAGTCATGTTTGGTGACGCATTAACCCCGGCGGAACAACAACAATTGGTTTTCAACTATCATGGGGTTCCTCCCGCTTTCCATCCCACCTATTCCGCTCTGCAATCCATCTGGTATCCCTATCCATGGAAAAAAATTCAAACCAAATTAGGTAATCGATGGGTTAAAGTGGAGGATGAACTATTCGAGGCCAATATCACCCTTCACCTGAATAAAGGCCAATCAGGTGCTTTTGCTGGAGAGCGCACAACATTGGAAAAAGAGGGAAAAAATCGAGTGGAGGAATGGACCACTTTTTACCCGGTGAATTCCCTTCAAATTTTCTGGGGGAACTATCAACCCATTGATGTTGAAAAAGAAGACTATCAAATTCGTTTCTACCACTTACCTACTCATGACTATCAAAGTTATGTTTACCTGGAAGAGATTAAAGAGCAGGAAGAATATATCAACAAAAAATTGGGCAGTCTTCCTTTTCCTCAATTAACATTGATTGAAACACCCTATCAACAAGTTCACGAAAGCCAGGGTATCTCATTTAATAACCGGCGGCGCTATGATCAACGTGGCCCGGTATCCCCACCTGTGAATATTGATGCCATGATGCCGGGTATGCTTACTGTTTCTGAGAATTTGTTAAGCTATATGCACGAGCGAATGTGGCTGCTCGAACGGCGCGACCGGGATCCACGCACCATCCCCTTCTTTTTGATGTTGCCGACGGTTTTGCAGGAATTACACGCCCAATTTTATGACAGCCTGATTACTACCTATTTTGACCATTCACTCCACCCAACCGGAAAACTGGCGTTTTGGCTTGAAAAATACCTGGATAGTTACGCCCGGAAACTGCTTATCCAAAGTTCCTGGTGGCGAAAGCGGGCCATGCAATTCGATATCGGCACCAATTCCAATCTCCCCCTATCCGTCGCCCGGCGTGACAATCTATTGACTCTTTACCAGGAAGGAAATTATCCAAAATTATTGGAAGTACGGGGAGAAGGCTTATTCCGCATGATTCATCATCTCTTGGGTGATGAAAAATGGTGGGAATTAATGAAGCAAATTTTCCGCGATTACCGGTTTAAAGAATTCCCTGTAGAGGATTTTCTTCACATGGTTGAATCATATTATGGTGAAGATATTTCCTGGTTTCTTGACGATTGGATTTATGGAACTGCGTTACCCAATTATGAAATCACCCTGGCGGAAGCCAAGGCGGAGGAAAATAAAGACAGTAACCGTGTTGATTATCATGTGGTGATTCGGGTTAAAAACCACGGTACCGGAAAAGCCCCTGTTCCCATTTTTATCGAAACCGAGATGGATTATATCTTTCGGAATTTAATGCTGGATGAAGGGGAAGAAAAAAGTCTCAAATTAACTGTTCCCCACCGGCCTATCTTCGCCGTGGTTGACCCGGAAAACTGGATCATCCAAGAACCTTATTATAACAAAGAAAAACGCATTCGTGCGCATTCAGAACGCCGTATCTTTATTCAGGGCGGCGATAATTCAGCCCTGCAACGCAGCGATCGTGATCGCGGCCGGCACCGCCGCCGCCGATTTTGGTGGTAAGGCCTGCAAAACATATTTAACCAGATCGAGAAACGCTTATGAAGTTATCGGATATTGCCGTACAAAGACCCATAACAACCGTCATGTTTTTTGCAGCTTTTGTGCTGCTGGGGGTCGTTTCTGCCGTCCAACTTCCCATGCAACTGCTCCCCAATATTACTCCACCGTATGGAGCAGTGCGTTGTTTTATGCGCCAATCCATGAGTGTGGAGGAATTGGAGCGTCAAGTTATAAGGCCAATTGAGGGATTGATTGCCCAACTTCCCAATGTCAAAAATTTCAGAGCTCACAGCTGGGGAGGCCGGGGGGCTTTTTTCTTTATCGAGTTTGAATTTGGCACCAATGTAAAATACCGGATTGTTGATTTGCAGGATAGTCTGAATCGCTTTCAGGTTGAAAACTTTTCACGCCGTTCCATGCGTGTTTTTGCTCACCCCTTCGATACCAGTTGGCATAATAAAGAGTTAATGGATTTGGTTTTGAAAGGACCACGATCCGATCCCTATTTGGAAGCAGTTGACGCAGAAAAAATTCGGCAGCGGCTTCAAGAAATAGACGGGGTGGCCAATTCAGATATTTGGGGGGGCAAAGAACATTCCATCGATGTGACTATTTATCAGGACCAGCTGCGCGAATTTGGCGTTCCCATGTGGCAGGTCAGGAACCGGGTTCAAAATTTCGCCAACGAACCTGTCTATCTTGGGGAAATCGAAGAGAAAAACACCAAATTTTTCGTTCGCTTGGATGGACAATTTTCTAATACTTCTGAAATTGAAGATGTCTTTGTCCGTGATGGAACCAACATTGCACTTCGCCATCTCGGCCAAGCCGAAGATACCTATCGCTCCCGCCGCTATCTTCGACGAGTGGATGGGAAACCGGCTTTGGGTATGGATGTCGAAAAAGAGGCACTAATTAATCCACTGGAACTATCTCAAACCGTTCGCGGCGTTATCGATCAAATTAATGAAGAATTACCTCAGGGATATGAATTGGATATCGTGTGGGATTCAGCGGACGAAATTAAATACTTTCTGCGAACATTATCCAAATTGGCCCTAATGGGCATTATTTTGTCCATGTTTGTGCTTTATCTGTTTATTCGAAATGTACGGATGGCTCTAATTATTTGTATCGTTATCCCTATATGCATTATCGCCACCTTCAATGCCATGTATTTCAGCGAAATGTCTATCAATATCATTTCGTTGTTAGGGTTGGCGGTTGGGGTAGGGTGTTTGATCGATAGTTCGATTGTGGTGTTGGAAAATATATTCCGCCATCATGAAAAAGGTAAAAAGGCCGTTCCCTCTGCCCGCGTGGGTAGCCGTGAAGTGGGAAAGGCAGTGTTTGCCTTAACCCTAACCAATGTTCTCGTTTTTCTACCCATTGTGTTTATTGATGGAGAAATTCGGCTTATTTTTACCGAAGGAGCTCTAGCCATTATTTACCCCATGATTATTTCCATGGTGGTAGCATTAACCCTCGTCCCCATGGCAACTTCGAGAATTTTATTGCTTTCTGACAAGCGCCGCCAATTGATTGACGCAGTTCAAACGGAACCTTCTTCCTTTACTCCAAAACGATCACGAGGATTGGGATTGCTGATTCCTTCTTCTATACGTCAAGGTTTCCAGCGTCTCCCTAAACTCAATATGTCAAACACCAAGAGAAACTATGGCAAGATTTTAAAAAGCTGTCTGCGGCATCGGGTACGATTCCTGCTCGCTATTGTGCTTGTAATTTTGTATACCTACTACTACACCACCTCCGGTATCGGCAAAGATGTGATGGAACCCCCTGAAGACGAGAGTTGGTTTTCTGTACATGTTTACCTGCCCAATGGCACCAAGCAGGATTACACCATCAATGTGGTTTCCGATGTGGAAGACATGCTTCTCGAACAAGTTCCCGAAGCGAAAAATATCCACTCCTGGGTACGCGATGATTCTGCCAGGATTAGCATCCGGCTTAAGGAGCGCAACGAGCGGGAACGCCGTTCGGAAACCATTCAAGAGGAATTAAGGCCTTATATGGAACAATACACTGAAGCCGAAGTGACCTTTAATTGGTCACGTGCGCGCGGTGAGGACGAAGCCCCACCTGTGGATACCGGACGGGGTGGAGTGATTGAAATTCGTGGCCCTGAATATGAACAGATCAATACCATTGCCCAAAATCTGGCCGAAGTGATGGAACAGGTTCCTGGTGTTCGTGATGTCGTCAGTGAAAATGAAGCAGGTGCACTTGAAGTTCAATTTAAATTGGATAAAGAGGCCGCTGCGTTATTACAAATATCCCCACAATTAGTCGCCCAATCAATTCTGGTTGCCCAACGCCGGGGTGATTACTCTGAAATTCAAATGAAAAAGGGCGATGAGATCATTGATATCATCTTTACCCTCGTGGAAAATCCTGAACAACTGGACAAATTGGATGAAACGGAGATGGAAGGACTTGCCTTTGAAGAACTCAAACAAGTCCCGGTATTTTCCCCCGCTTTGAATACTACCGTAACTTTGCAGGAATTGGGAGCCATCAATATCCAACGCGGAATGGGTGATATCCAACGGGAAAACCGCGAACGAATTGGCCGAATTCGTTTTGAAACATCCCCAACCGCAAATTATAGAGATGTTGAAAATTCTATTAAAAATGTCCTCAAAAGTTATACACCTCCCGCGGGATATCGCATCGAGCTCGGTGGGAAATCGCGAACATGGGATGAAGGCATCGCAGCTGTTCGAACCATTGTGTTATTAGCCATCTTACTGATTTATATGTGTATTGCCTCCCTTTTCGAATCATTCAGCCAACCCTTGATCATCATGCTGGCCATTCCCTTGGCCATTGTGGGGATCGTTTGGGCACTTATCTTAACCAACACCGCCTTTACAGAATTAGCAGGATTAGGGTGTATCTTCCTTGTAGGAATGCTGCCCAACAGCGCAATTCTGCTCGTGCACTATGCGGGTTATTTAAGAAAAGAAAAACATTACCCACGAGAACGGGCAGTAATGCTTTCCGGCTACACTCGTTTACGCCCGATTTTCATGACGGTGTTAACCACCATCCTTGGACTGATGCCAATGGCATTTTCTTGGCGGGGAGATGAAGATTGGGTGCCCTTTGCCATCACCGTTATCGGTGGATTGGCCAGTTCTACCATTTTAACCTTGATTATTGTTCCAGGATTTTACTTTATCATTGAGGATATCACCAACCTGTTTAACCGGGTGGTGCGATACATCACCAGTTTTCGCTGGATCTTCGTGTTTTGGAACAACCAACACCGCCTGGCAAAACGCCGCGAATTAACCGCATACCGTTTCAAACCTCCTCGAGAGGAACCCTTATGCATTGAAATTGACCATTTAACCCGTATTTATGAACCTGCTACATTGGAAAAAGTCGGCCAAAGACTGAGACGCCTGTTGAGTTTGCCGGGCACGGTCTCATCGACAACCGGCTTTGTCCCCCAGGGGTTTGACCAACCCCCAATGGTTTCAACCCAATCACGCAAAAAAGCCCTCGATATGTTTTCGCTACACATTGAATCTGGCTTGTTTGGTTTACTCGGTCCCAACGGGGCAGGGAAAACAACCTTGCTCCGCCTTCTGGCAGGGATCGATCAGCCCACTCGCGGTTATCTATCCATCTGTGGATATGATATGAAAACGGAAGCGAAAAAAGCCCAGAAACTGATTGGTTATCTCCCCCAGAATTTCGGGGTCTACTCCAAAATGACCGCCTATCAATACCTTGAATATTTCGCCCTGATGAAAGGGATTAAGAGAAAGAATGAACGATATGCGGCAATCATCAATGCATTGGAAATGGTTAATCTGAGCGAGCAAATCCATGTTCCTGTCGGTCAATTCTCAGGTGGTATGATGCGCCGGATCGGCTTGGCCCAAATCTTTATCAAACCTCCAAAAGCCTTGATCGTTGATGAACCTACCGCGGGTTTGGACCCCATGGAGCGCGTACGCTTTCGTAACCTGCTTTCTACGATTGCCAAGGATCGCGTGGTGATTTTATCCACCCACATTGTCGAAGATGTCGCCCATAGTTGTAAACAGGTTGCTCTGATGAAAGATGGAAAATTATTATGCAACGGCTCACCCGATGATCTGGTTGAAACCGCTCAAAACAAAGTATGGGAAATGCTGGTGCCTGAAGACCGGGAAAAATGGCAAAATCTGCGCAAACAATTTACCCTCGCAGGGCAAATGCACACCGCCGATGGCATCCTGCTGCGTCTGATTTCCGAAGAACAACCAGGACCGAACGCCCAACTGGTCGATCCGAATATTGAGGATGCGTATCTCTATAACATTCATGTCCGGAAAGATTGGGTGTAAGTCTTTTCATATGGTTTAAAAATTTCCAAACTGAAATATTTCAGAATAATTAAGGGAGAGTGATGAAGTGATTCACCAAAACAAAACAACATGGAAGACACGATGGCGCGCCATCCCAAATCGAATAATACAATCTCAGCGCCTTATTCCATGTTCTCAATGGTTTTATATCGCAACTTTGAATATGTGTCTGATTATTTTGACAATTAATCCATGCAGTACACAGGATCTTCCGGATACCGTAGGTACTCTTCGCATACCTGATTCGCAAGCGGCGCCTCAACATGTTGAAGACATCACCGGTGAATTTGTCATGCCGCAAGAGGAGTTTCGGCCTCAAGGTGAAGAGATGGAATTAACCATGCAAGAAGCAATCGACATCGCTCTGGAATCCAACCCCCAAGTCCGCATCGCGGAACACAGCGTGGAAGAAAGCCTGGCTAATCTCGATCTAACTGAAAGCGCCTATAAAAATCTCTTTGATATAAATGCCGAAGCACGTGAACGTTTTCGCCGCATGACCGGCGGAACCTTCCGCGTCGATCCGGATAAAGGCCTTATCAGCGAAGATCAAACCCAGAATGAAAATAATACCCTATTCAGTGTCGGGCCGCGCTACACTCGAACCTTTCGCAATGGAAGTTCACTTGAAGTAAATCCTCTTATCGAATTCGAACATGATTCCGATGCAGCGTTCGATCGGGGTGTGACCAATCCTACCGGCAGTAATTCCGAAGACCGCTATTCCATCAATCTGAGTTATAACTATCCCCTCAATTCACGCCCTCGTGAAGAAATTAGAACCAGCATCGAAAATTCCAAAATCGGAGCCATTCAATCCGATTATTCATATTACACCCGCAAAAAACAGATTATTGATCAGGTTATCAATACGTATTGGAACATCAAAAGTTTGGAATTAAATGTCGATATCCAAAATGAACGTCTCATCCAAGCCCGGCGTATCGAATTTATCAATAAAGTTAAGTATGAAAACGAACAAATTTCTGAGTTAAATTACAACCAAACCAAAGTCGACGTTCTAAACCAGGAAGCCTCGTTAATTAATCTCATCGGAAATTTAAGGAGCTCCATCGAACGGTTTAATATTTTGTTGGGCCTTCCTGTCGATACTCGTCTAAAACTTCCTGATGAATTGATTGTTGGACCATTGCCAATGAGTTCAAAAGAATACATCCAAAAAGTAACCTCCACAAACCTTGATTTAAAAAACCTGAGATTGTCCATTCGCCGAACAAAAAATAATCTTCGGGTTGCCCGCCTTGGACAACAACCCGACTTGGTACTCACCAATTTCCTTAACCGGAGTGATGAGGGAGATCAAAATCTGGGAGTGGGGCTTGTCTTTAACTGGAACTTCGGCGATGGCGGGGCCACCAAAGCCCGGGTTCGTGCCCTTGAACAGAATTTGGAACAACAAAAAATTAATCTATGGGATTTGGAACGAAACTTGGTGCAAGAGGCTTATGCCGACCTGCGGAATTTGCAATTACAAGCTCAACGTATCGAAATCTTAAAAATAAACGTCGAACAAGCCTATCGTACTTTCGAAAACGCTCTATACATGTACACCAACTTTGGACAAAGTACATTCCGCGAAATGCAGGACTTTCAGATTGATCTTGCCAGTAACCGTTCTCAGCTTGTCGGTGCCAAAGTTTCATATAATCTTGCGAAATCCAATCTGTTACTTAAAGTCCATGATTATCAAGCAAGTGATGAAATCGCCCCGATCCTATCCAGTTTGAAAGATCGTTAATAAATGGGAAAATAACAGAACAAGGCCTCGAACCGTTTCCTAAATCTTGCCCTATACGGCATTAAGAGTTAACCTTTACCTTTCAGATAACAATCTATGGCCGGGTGGTGGAACGGTATACACGAGGGACTTAAAATCCCTTGCCGGCAACGGCTTGTGGGTTCGAATCCCACCCCGGCTATTTCTTTTTTTGGGGATTCATACATGCCCTATTTCAAATGGTTTAAACACCTTTTCCTTCTTTTAATCACTCTATATTTCCCACAATTTTGCCACGCTTCCAAAAAAACCAACCTATATCAACCTCCAGATATAATTTTGATCACCATCGAAAATATTGGTATAAAAGATCTAACCTGTTATGGAGGAGAAAAGGCTTGCACCCCGAATATAGGCCACCTGGCCCAACAAGGGATCATAATGACTGATTATTATGCCTCTTCACCCACCACTCCATTAAACCACTATGCGCTACTCACAGGTTTATACCATCATCGATTACTTGATTTGAATGAGAATAATTCCAACGTAAAGTACGTGTTCCCCACTCAAGAACCCACAATTGCAACCATGCTAAAACAAGCCGGTTACACAACTGCTTTTATGGGAAAATGGCCATTTGATGCCTCTCAATCAAATACATCAAACCATCTGGGATTCGATGTTTTTATCAGCATAAACGATAATGATAAATCCAATGCTTCAATTATCACACAGGCCATTGATTTTATTCAGAAAAATCAAACCACCCCATTCTTTCTCCATTTAGCCTGCCCTTTATCCTTACTAAACCAAAATGCCAAAAATGATCGCTCTTCCTATAATCAAGTTGAACAGCTGGATAGAGAAATGGCTAAAATTGAATCAGTGTTAAACAAGCATGAAACAGTCAAAAATACGTTAATCATTCTATGCAGCAATACGGGAAGTCATACATCAAATCATATGAATACTCTAAGACATGAGAATCATCTTGGCGAGGATATAATTCGCGTTCCCTGTATTATCCGTTGGCCTCAATTTATCGAAGGGGGAAGGCGATGTTCACAAACTTCCATCGCGATGGATTTAAGCGCCACTATCTTGGCCGCCGCCCATTATAAACCGGCACGGCATGTTGATGGCTTTAACCTCATGAAAATCCTGAACGGCGCAAAAGATGAAGTGGAACAAACCCTGGTCTGGCGGGAAAATCAACATCAAACCAAAGCGATCCGCTGGGGCAAGTGGAAATGGTTGGCTAAAGAGGGAAACGATTACCTCTATAATCTGCAAAACGATCCAAAAGAAAAGACCAATCTAATCGAGCGTAACAGTGATATTCTCCATTGGTTGAAGCGAATTTACAGCCAATGGGAGCATTCCATGCGGCAATCATCCTCCCTTTTTGAACAATGATCAATTTATCGAACTATATAGATCCTGATTAGCTTCAAATGCGCTAACAACTTGTTCTGGTGAAGCTATCCCCGTGGTGCCCAATTGACGGATAGTGACTGAAGCAACTAGATTTCCGATAATGGCAGCTTGAGTTAAACTTGCTTTCGACGCAAGAGCAGACACTATCCCTGCGGTTACGCTATCACCCGCTCCAACAATATCGATAGGAACAGAAACGGGAGGACATGGAACCAGTGTCGCTTTCTCTTCATAAACAGGACAAATACCCTCTTTGTCCAGGGTTAAGAAAACCGGCTTTTTGGTGATATCTGATAATTGTTTCGCGGTTTGCACTGCCCGATCCGTATCTGGTGCACCATCAACATTCGGATTAATGGCCTTGCTGGCTTCCACGCGATTGGGTTTAATGATGATATTTCGGAATTCGCCTATCCGTTCCCGTGAATCGGCAAAAAAGATCACATTGGGAAAACGATGCGCCATCTCCGCAAGAAAATTTCGGATTAAATCGGTTATAATCCCGCAATTGCGCTCTTGCACCTGATCCGCAATGATCACAGCATCAAGTTGGGGTAGAAGCCTCTCGAACTTTTGCATCACCTCGTTTTCAAGATTGGATGAGAGAGGGTTGCGGTTTTTTATATCCTGACGGTTCATCTCTTCATCGCCATCCGGGGTTTTCAACATCGGTTTCGTGTAAGTGGGCGTAAAACGTTTTTCAGAAACCACCACATTTTCGATATCAATATGACGTTGAACAAGCGTCTTGCGCAGTTCATACCCCTCGCCATCATCCCCAATCACACTCACCGCAAACAGGTTGCCCACCCCCAATGCATGCAAATTATTGCAAACGGTTCCTGCCGCTCCTGGTTGAGGGCGTTTATTAACCACTTGATACGCCGTTTTCCCTGTTTCAATCGATAATTCGTTTAATGCCGGATCAATAAAAAGATAACGATCCAAAAAGAAATCACCAATCACCGCAATTTTATGATCCTTAAATTGATCCAAGACATGTTGTAATTCATTTTTATTCATAGCTCCCCCATTTAATTGTACACAATAAAAAGATAGAACTGATGTTTATTAATGTGTCTTAATTCTGCTCACCATTAATTTCACATCACTATGTCTCTATTTAGGGAGGGCGACGCTCCCGCGGAGCCGCTACCGACCTAAAGTATCCTCTATATCTCTAATTGATAAATCACACCTTGATATTTCCACTGATAAGCATGTGTAACATAACCATGTCTTACAGGATTGTTTCTAACATATTCCCATTTTCGATCATAATGCTGAATATTTCGCAAGCGTGTATCCCAATGATGAGATTGCCATTTATGCTTAGGATCATTGTGACGCTTTGTGAATTGAGATTTCCGGTATTGAATCCATTTTTTAGATGAAATATCCAAATCTCCAGGTGCTGCAAACAAATGAATATGATTTGGCATAATCACATATCTTCCAACAAGCCAACCAGTAGATTCTTTCCAAATTGTTCTAAGCAACAAATGAATTTCAGGATCTATAAGCCAATATTCATTGTTTTTTGTACATATTGTAAAAAAACAATGATTAGATCCGTTCCAGTTTTATAATTACCTGGTGCAGGCTTTCGTCGTTGAGGCAATGAATAATCATCCATAACTAAGTGTTATATCTCACCAAGCAATGTTGCCTTTTGCAATGACGGCTCCGCAGGAGCGTCGCCCTCCCTGACATAAAATAAAGAAGACATCAATCAACTTGGAAAAAATAATTTATACCACAATTTCTATACAAACAACTTAATCATTGCGACATTCACTCATCAAAAAGAAACGCAAGAACCTTTTCCGTCTCACCAAAATGAGGGATAATCAAATCCGCACCGGCTTGAATTAAACGCGTGCGCTTCCAGTCATCAACCTCGGTTTTTCCCACTTCATCCGTTGCCACCCCGACGGCAATTCCGCCAACTTCTTTGGTATTTTCAATTTCAACATACCCATCACCAAAGGTTAAGAGACTTGAACCTGAGAGTTTATTTTCGGTTAGAATTTTTTGGATAATCATTTTTTTGGAGAAATTCTTGTAATCATCCAACGCCCCGTAAATATGTGGCTCAAAATAGGAGGCAACTTTTATAACGGCGGATTCATCCTTCACATAGGGCAAATCCGTCCCACTGGCCAGGTACATATTGACCTGCCGTTTCTTTAATCCTTCAAGAATGTCATAAGAACCGGGAACCACAAAATCCTCGTGTTTTAGTTCACCTGATTTTAGTCCTTTAACGCGATGCTCTATTCGTTCCCACAGTAAATTCAGATAGATATGCTTATATTCGAGCGGCTCTTTGGCCTGGCCGCCTCGTTTTTCAACCTCATTTTTCAATTCAATCATTTGATAAATCGTTTGTTTACCTGTTAAACGGGTGACAAATTCCTCTACAACATTATAAAGTTCTTCATCTGACTCATTTGTCCCCGTTTCTTTTAAATACCGCACGCCCATAGGAATCATGACATTTTGCCATCCCTCTCGAATCAAAGAGAGTGTTCCGTCAAAGTCAAATAGGGCATGATGGATGTTGCCTCGTGTAATTTCTTCATTTACAACTTCAATATCTGTTGATGGAAGGAATTTCCTTCCTTTTTTGGAAATAAGCTCCATAATTAACCATCACCATTCCTCATGAGATTTAGTGTAAGTGAAAAATCTAGTTGCATTTCCGATCATCGTCCAGGGTCACAGCAAAAAGGAGCATTGACCATAAACCTGGAATAAAGCCCATGAATCGAATAATATTATAGGTTGAAAATATGGAGTGGCTCACGAACAAAAAAAACAATGTGGCGCCATTTTTAAGGGTAAACCTGCCTTGGTTTCAACTACCGAACCAATCGGTTATACACATGTCACCACACATATAATGGTCACAAATTTGCAGACAATCCAAATTCAAACATAGAATTATTAGGAGACCATGAAAGTATGAAAAGCCGAAAAATCTTCCCCGTAACGCTTCTTGAGCATTTTAGCGACCGCACCCATGTCCAGCGTTCCCGGCGAGCACCGGGAAATCTGATTGAACAAGGTTCTTATACCTTAGACCCAGGGAAGGTCACTATTGCCATTGAGAGTGGCTCGACATCATCTCAATCCATACAATCCACCGTTGAAGGCCTTAAAAAAGGAATCGAGTATTTACAACAATACGCCGATGTTGATTGTGTTCAATTACTATTGGATACATTCAATAATTCCGAATCCATCACTTTGGCCTGGATGGAGAATCACGATGTCCTCGCTGATGTTCTCGACGAAGATGATTCACCATGCCTTCGATTAGACACCGGTTGGATCCCCGCTCTCGAGGAATCCGAGTTGGACCCAACTCAACAGGGGAAAACGGTTCTAGCCGCATTGATCCATCTCTATCTCATTGCCATCCTCGCTAAAAATGACCAGCGGGATGCCCTGCATAATTTGTTGGATTTTATCCACCACCTGCCAGCGGACGATGTTGACACCCTGCATGGAGTATTAAAAGGACATGTGCTGGATTCCAATAACGCCTTCCATTTATTTGTCGAGCTGGTTAACGATTCAAATTTGGCATGGGAATTGGAACAATTTGACTTGACCGCCCTTTCCGGCATTCGTACCAGCCTTTTGTTTGCTGCTGGGAATCAACTGGAACATGACCTGTTTCAATTGAAAAGACAAAGCACTGATGCAACATTTGATATAAGCCAATGTCTTAAGCAACTGGATAATCGTGCAGACTGCCTGGTCAAACCCAATGAAATTGAAACATTACTCGAACGTTTATCCTCACTATATGATTTAAGCAATCCTGAAACACCGGACGCGGTTATAAAACTAATCGAAAAAACCTTGAAATGGCGTGATAAGTGGGTCTCCTGGATCATGGGCCAAAGCCGCTTCGATATTCCCTATGATCAAACTCGCGTCGTTCGCTTGATGAACGAACCTATGGAGGATATCGACGAAAAACGCGCGCTGATCAACGAAGCAATTAGTTCCACCTACGATTTTAACTTGGAAGGCAAAAATATCGTCCGCCTTTCAGAATGGGCTAGAGACAATAACATGCGATTAGTGGCGGGAAGGCTCAGCCGTGCGTTTGGCAACCAGGCACATTTATTATCGGTCGCTAAAGTTTTGGCAGACAAACAGGGCTTACTTCCTTATGTCAAAAAACTATATGAGGCCAGTATGGCCCTGCCTGACCTTCAAACTCAGGCAACCCGCCTGCTTCACCTGGTTCAGCAACGAAAGCCAACCCCATTCGCTCAAACCATTGGGGCGCTGAACCACTTTGAAGAAGCGCTCTTCGCTTATCAATCCAAAGAATTCAAAAAAATGCTGCAGGATAAAGACGACGCCTCCCGCCGTATCATCGGCCGCCCCGATGCGGAAGCATGTGGCACCGTTCTCGACTCTATCCAGGACCGAATAAGAACTTTATACCGCATCGCCGCTGATTTACGCGATGAATTGGAACGAACACAAAAAGACCCAGCCGCCTACATTATTTTCCTCCAACGGTTACACCCCGCCGAAACCATCAACCTGGCCAATGCCAATTTCTTTTATGATGTCCACCCCGGAAAAGAAGATGACTTGCGTGACTTAACCCGTCAGGGAGGCCACTACACCTATTCCAGCCAAGGCATGGGCCGAAAACAACTCATCAATTCCAGCGAGACTGAAGACACCCATTGGATCATCCACGTGGATGATTGGATTGAAGCCATCCCCCTCTTTATCCATGAACGTGTCGTTCACCGAACCGTCAAGGTGGGGAATGAGGAAGTCAACCTTGAAGTAATCGAAACCGAAGTCGACCAGGAAGCCATGGAAGCCTTCTTCCGCATGCACGCGGAATTTTGGACCCGCAACATTGACGAGGTAATGAATTCAGAACACGTCGGACTCGCACGGCGGTTATTGGTACGATATGACGAATCCCTGGCCAACCAGGCCCTGGCCTTCCGGCAAGCCAATCCCGATAAAAGCGAAGATGATGCAGCGTACCAATTGCTCCACACCCAATCAGAGTTACATGATGGTATCGCCGCATTCGGGGCTCTTATCAACAGCGCCTATCGGGATTGTGTCGAACCTATTAATATATATGTCGAACAACACGATGTACCACGCATCGAAGCCGTTGAACATGTTATCTTAAACGACAAAGAAAATGACTCCGCCAAAACAATCAATAAGCTTCTAAAGAAAAAATCCGCTTCAGAAATCTGTGAATCAAGCCTTAAACAGATCAAATCCAGCGGGAACGGACTCGCCGAACAAAAAGAGGCGATGCAATATTGGGTAACTCGCCCCACTCGCCCGGTCCCCAGCCTTCATATCCTCACCACCGAATCAGCAGGCATGACCGAAGGCTATGTTCAAACCTGGATCGAAGAAGAAATATCTTTGTTTAACGTCATTCGTAACGAAGGTTTGGAAGACGAAGTCAAAAAACGCATGGACCAATCCCGCACCCGTGTTTTGACGATCGGAAAAAAAGTCATCGAAGAATTTGGCATGAATGTCGTGATCGAAGAAGTCATGGCCCAACAACGGCTGCCTGAACCAGCCGCCGTCTTAACCGTCATGATGTCCTTCCGCCCCGTTTTGGATGAGGCAGCCAAACTCGCCGTTTTGATTGAATTCGATGAAAAAATCAACGGTCGAAAAGTCAATTATGACAAAGCGGATGATCCAAAAGAAGTGGATCAATACATAAAAAAACACTCCGATGAATTGACCGAAATCGCCGTCCCCAAAGTGGCTGAAAATAACGGCAAAGCTTTCCAGAAACGGCTGGAAGAGGAACAATCCAAAAACAAAAAAGCAAGCCTCTATAAACTCCAACTCAATGTCATCGAATCCGTCCAGGATTACAAAGAGGAATTGGACTCCCTGATTCGTTCAGAAGCACGTAGACAGGTCCTTGAAAAACTGGACCGCGATCACCCCGAACTTGAACTCAATGATCAAGTCAGGACCTTCATTCGAACCCATACTCAATTGGCGAAATCCACCGCCCGAAAAGAGGTACTCGCCGAACACAAACTCAATCATTTAACCATGCATCCCCTCAATTATTATCAGGCCACCGGTGGTAACAAACGCTATAACCTGCTCTATACCCCAAGCCGTGTTAACCTGGGCGAGCGTGAACGTGATTCGGTGGTTAAATGGCGCCAATGGGTGGGTGGAGCCGACCGCTGGGCGGCTCTGGCTGGCTTTGAATTCTACAGCCTGATCAACGAAGGCGGGGTGGAGGAACGTCCGGCCCTTGCCTACGCCGAGATCCAAAAAACGTCCGAAAACGCCCTCTGTGTCACCCATTTCGCTGGCTCCAATGCGCTGGCCTTGCTATGTATGGCGGTGCTTGAGGGCGATGCCGAAGATATGGCCGACCAAATGAACTTGCGGCATGACCGCATGATCCCCCCTGCAGGCGAAGGATACGGTGGCTATTGCGTTCCCAAAGACGGCCTCTTCCTGGCATTTGTGCTTTCCCTGCAAAACGAAGTCAAACTTCGCCAGATTGGTATCCCTGAGCGATACCACGACGGCATAATGAATCTCGCCAAGGAAGCCTTATTGCACCAGCACGACTTTGAATCCCATTTTGAATGGCAGCGCTGGGCAGCCACCAAACTGCTGAAATATTCCCATCTCAAAAAATTCTTCGACTTCAAAGAAAACATGCTGGTCTTCCACATCACTAAAATAGCCCGTGCGGTGGAAAACCTCGGCCAGCCCTGGCACGAAACCACGGAAGGCTCAAAACTGGTCGCCAATCTGGCTGCCCAATGGGGCGTTGACAAGATGATTATCCGCGCCGAACAGGTCAACCGCTTTATGGTATTTTATAAGGCTTGGATGATCTACGATGCCATTCGTGAAGCCCAACAACAACACGAAGCGTGCCCATCAGAAGATAAAGCCGTGGTGGCTCTTTCCGCTGAATATAAACCGGTCCAGGATATCCGTTATTCAACCGGTATGCGCTTGTTTGAAATCCTTGCCCACACCGGCGAACATCTCACCCATTCCCTCGATGAAGAAGGCCAAAACCTGGCTCACTTGATGTTTAACGGTTTTGATCCAAATACCGAAAGCTCCGTTGGAAAACGCACGGTAAAACATATCTATTCCACGTTTTACATCGATGATTCCGACAAAGATACTATAAACCGCTTGCGTGAAGCATTTCCTCCCCATTCGCCCCTGGGTGACATCATCATGACCTCAGTCACCATGTCGTCCACCCAGGATATGCTCCACTACACCAGCGACACCAAACTGGAAGAAATCTCCAACCAGATTCAAGTCATCCTGAGCGATTATGGCCTGACCGAAGATCAAATCAGAGCCAACGCAATTGTATACGGCGGACAAATTCGCGAATGGAGCGGCGTAAAAGAACTGCCCGCCCATGAACAGGATGAATTGATCAACGCGGTTCGTGGAAAAATTCATGCCCTGGTCTTGAACATGCGCGGACCCGGACGTGATTACGAAAAAGACATTCAGGGCATCGATGTACTCAACACCGGTATTCCCTTCCCCGAGCTGGTGGACATGCTCGACAATATGCCCAAAGTCATCGCCTTGATGAGAAACGGCAATCCCAACAGTTCACTCGCGATCACAGACGGCGCTGCCGGACGTGCCCGCCGGGTGCTGACTTATTTGGATGTCCAACTCTTCTTTGCCGCCTGTGAAAAAATAAGACGCCAAGGCGTTTATCGCGCTGTAGGCTTGGGTCAACACAACATCGACCGCTTGCGTGAGGATATGCATCGCAAACGAGGCCGCGCTCGACGCTTATACGAAGCCGTTGCAAAAGCGGCACAATCCCTAAAAGAAAAAGACTGCCTGGACGCGATCACCATGTATCGAACCTTGCGTGATGAAATCACCACGGCTGATGAAGCTGGCAAAGCACTGCGTGAAGAAGAAAAAATGAAGCGCTACAAAAAATGGAAAAAACGTGATTACTACATCAGCCAATCCCTCGCCAAAATCAGCGCTGGCCTTTCTCTCCACAACATGGACTTCGAAACCTGGCTGGCTGGTATGGGCGGGATGTTTGAAGTCATCGGCTCACCCGAACTAAGCATCCAATCCATGCGTGAAACATGGAATCAAGGCGTTCAACAATTAGCCAAACACGCTTCAGAGGCAAGCACTCAAGAAGGGACCACCTTTTCACCTCAAGAACAGGCTGACCTCTATCGCCATATTGTCCGGCCTGAGTATGTACCTGAGTCACAACGCTTTGCTCAGCAAATGCTGGTTGAATCATCCAGCAAAGCGGTCGAAATCGCTGCCCGCGAAGCACTCGAACGGCGTGCCGCCCTGAAAGTCCGCGCTGAACGCGCACGCGCCTTCAACGATCGCGAAGACGGTTTCCGGGATATCTTCAACACTGACCGCTTACCCTCCTTCGATGATTGCTGGAACCAATCCCAGCAATGCCTTAAAACTATTGATGAAAACCTCGAAGCCATCTATGAAATGAACAAAGACAGCGAAAAACGCCGCTCTCTCCAATCGAACGTCAACCGTACATTCGGACAGGTGATCGGATATACTCGGCAGATCATTACCCATCTCGTGAATGATATCATGCCCGATAATGATCCTGACCAGCGTTCTCGCAAACGGCAAATTCTGGATGATCTGGCCACCCTGTACACAGGCCGCGAAATCATCTTTGAAGATTTAAAACGCTTGGCGGGTGGTTACGAAGATATCGGGGGCATCGCCCGTTTGGCCGAAGCCGCCCAAGGCGACCGGGACAAACTCGAACAAATCGCCAAAGCCATCGAATTGTTTTATATCTCCTTCGCCCTGGCCCAAACGCTGGAATTCGCCCTCTCGCTGCCAGATGAAGTGGATATTGGATTATATTGGAAAAATATCACGGACTTCTTCGCCGAAACCATCAACGACCATTGGTACGAATACTGGCCTTGGGCCTACGCACGTGGTGTTGGTTTCAGTTCCTTTAATCGCAATGAAAAATTCGAGTTGACTTCCCAACACCATAAGTGGTTATACAAATACCTTCGCAACCTTTTTGTTTTCCGCACCGAACTCCGCCTGTGGGATCAAAAGGATCGCGATGCGTTACTCGGCGACTTTACCGGCAACAATTCAATCGTCGGCATTGGAGCAGATGCCCCCACCAAACTTGAACAGGAATGGCGAGCCTATAACCATTTGCGTGAGTTGGCCTTTGTTAAAAGCGATGGCTTTGAATTCCCGCCCGTCTTCCATGAATTTGATCCGGATATTATCCAAGCCGATCAACGCGTTAATGTCGTCTTCTTATTCCCAATAGGACGAACTCACGTCTCCAGGGCACTGCGTGAAGGTCCAACCCTGAATGCACAAATTCAATCCAAAAAACATCCGGGAACAAACTTCCTTATCAGCCGCCATGGTAACATGGCCAATGTCAAAGGCAGCCAAAAGAAGGTCGTGTTGATTAGCGACGCTCATTTCTATATTTCCAAAGAGGAATATGCTGAAGCACTACAACAAACAAAAGGGCTGAAAAAACCGGAAATCAATAAACAAATCGAATCCGCAAAAGAATCAGGATTACTAACCGCCAAAGGAATTCGCATCGCCGCCCGCTTTGCCCAAAAAGGAAAACCCGCTCCTGTGGTAACCGGTGCTTTAATACCCTTCCACGGTCAACCGGTTTACACCAGCGGACAAACGGAAGAGCAAGGCATTCCGGCAACCATTCAATCCCGTATTTATACGGATGTAACCTACGATAAATCTCTTTACCCACAAATCTATACACCGGAAACCGGTGTTGAACTCCCACCCGAAATTGACTGGCTAAACGAGTGGAACACGGATATATCACCCAAAGATATGCTGAAACACATTACCGAAGGCTACTCCAAAAATGATTTCATCGGTTTGCGCGCCTTTGCCAAGGAACATCCTATTATCCTGATAAAAGGTGCAGCCGAATCCGGTGCACGAAACTTGAAGGTATTCGAAGTGCAGGATGAACACACCCGAATCAAAGAAAACGAATTGAAAAACGCCGCCCAATTCGTGGCCGATGTTTCCCGGGCACAAAACGTTGTCATCCAGGCGGCCGTCTTTACCTCACCCGAATTGTGGGCCTCACCCGAATTGATGGCAGGCTTTGTCGATCGGCAGATCATGGATTGGAACACTCCTGTCAACCGCGATTCCTACCCACGCTCGCAGATCTACGGAACCATGCGGATCGTGGTTTCGTCATCCCATCCCGACAAAAAATATGACACCGCTTTCCCCATTTCACTAATGAGTCTTCAAGTCGCCACCAACGTGGGACGTGGCGGTACACTGGAACCCCTGCGTGAAGAATACATCCATGAACGTTATCGAAATCAGATAATGGACGGCCTGCGCAACGAAGGCCCTAAAGTCATGCACGCCATGAATGAATTCATCAATCATTACGGTCCTAAATGGGAAGAACAAACCAAGACCAAAATCGGGGAAGACTTGCGAGGTGTGTCGTATGGTTGGGCAAATTACTTGATGTGCGATTATGTAATTCTCCCCGTCTATAAACGAAACGGACGGTTAGTCGATATTCTCCCTGAATACGATGACGAAGGCCACCGCATCGGCTCCAAACCCATCCTCCAGGATGAAGAAGGCCGTTTTGAAGGCAAGATCATCGATTGGAAATTTATCCACCTCGAACCCAATGTGGGTATAGGACTGTGGGATCGCTACAATCTCCGGGAAGAATACGCGGAACGTCAACGCAGCCGAAAGGAAAATAAACCGTTCGATTGGGATAACGTCGGCGTAAGCGACCGGATTGTAATGCGCAATTTCGTATTAAGCGGCGAGGATTATCTGAAAGCCAACTTCGGCAAAGACGGCATCAACCGCAAAGCCATCAACAAGGCCGCAAAAGCATAGAAGTCTAAGAATAAGAAACTAATTACTTTCTACCAAAGTAATTAGATTCATCCGAATTATACCCAAAGCGGGGCCAAATCCAGCCCCGCTTTTTTTTACACAAACAGATCATGACAACGAAGTGCGGACATCTTGCCGGGTGCCAAGGGTAGTGCGTCTTGAAAGTTCAAAGTTGATCGAAAGACTGAAAAGTCTCGATTTAAACGAAGTCTTTCCAAATTGAAAGAACGGATGCGAGAAATCCGGCATTGGCCGATCGAAGAGCAAATAAGGGCAATCAATCGCATCTTGAGAGGGCACTATGCGTACTATGGAATGGGTGAAAACTATGCAAGTTTGAATAAAGTGCATCGATTCGTTCTGAAGTACTGGCACAAGATGCTGTGTAGCCGAAGCCAAAAAGGATACATCAAGTGGGCGGACTATCTCAAATTGGTAACCGAAAATCCGTTACAGAAACCAAGACTTTTCATTCCCTATACGAGAATGAAGGAATTGGCTGTGCTGTAAAACTATTTCTGATGTGCGTAGTTCTGAAAAACCGCACGCGACGTTCTGTGGGGATTGGAGCTGTCACCAAACAAGACAGCTCCTTTTACCCGATAGACGCCGTCCTTTACCCTTGATAACTACCCTAAATAACACTCAGCGTAACCCACCATTTTGACTTTGAAATAATAGCATAAGTCATGTCATTCGACGAGCCATCGGTGATAAACCCAGGGCTTTTCCAATCTGCCAATTTTGAAAATACATGCTACTGAGTCAAGTCAGGAGTAAAGTTAGTATTAACTCCTGTGCGAGCCCAGGATCCGTATGAGTCATGTCCATAATATTCGCGTCCACGCACTTTTAAAGTGGAGGTTGGTCCTCTCAATGTCCAATATATTGCCCATGTATCATAATACCCAGCATGAGTTACGACAGGTGCTAAAAAATATTCAGTTAATTCCTGAAGGGGATCGGAATCAACAAATTCAAATTCAACAGAGGTTGAATATGAAGGAGGCCAACTAAAAGTATAACCTTGTGAAAAACCTATCATACTTATATTATTT